>NC_018025.1:2400000-3000000 GCF_000266945.1 Desulfomonile tiedjei DSM 6799 | reverse complement strand
CACTGAGAAAAGTGATGGCTGCAGTAAAGTATGCCACCATGAGAGCGCCTCTGGCGGAGGCAAGACCCAGACTGACGAGAAGCAACGAAATCACGGCGATCCCGAAAAATTCGAAAATGCTTTCCACCCAGATGTGTATCACGAACCATCGCCAATAATCTGCAACACTCAAATGTGTGCCCTTGCCGTACAGCAATCCGAAGCCGAAGAATAATACGATGAGCACCGAACTGATGACGTAAAAGATAAGGAGCGAGGTAAACTCATCTCGGTGCTTCAATCTGATATGGTTGGAAATCGGCCTGTACACAATGATCAGCCATGCAATTAATCCAAAGAAGAGTAGAAGCTGCCAGACCCTTCCAAGCTCCAGGAATTCCCATCCCTGATGGCCGAACCAGAACCACATATCTCCAAGATAGCCTTTAATTCCGGCCACTTCTCCAATGAGACTCCCTCCTGCAACCAGAAGGACTGCAATGAACAGCAATTCGACCGTTAATCCCTGTTTTTTCGGCTCTATGCCTCCCATAATGGGCGCGATGTAGATGGCCGAAGCAATCCATGTCGTCATTATCCAAAATACGGCGAGCTGCAGGTGCCATGTTTTGGCCCAACTGTAAGGTATCCAGTCCGCGATAAACTGGAAATAGAAACTTGCCGGGTGAATGGTGTAATGAGCCAGGAGACCGCCGAAATTCGTCTGCATCAAAAACAGCAGGATAACCACGAGAAAAAACTTCGCTGCTTTCCGCTGGCTGGAAGTAAGGGGCATGTCGATGAGTCTCTGGCCGAGTTCTACTCCTCGTGCAGGCCCGTACCAGATACCGTAGTGATGTACCATGAAGATGAAAATGCCCAGCGAGATAAACAACGCCAGAATGCCCCCCAGACTCCACAGATAGGTCTCTGCTGTGGGAACATTGCCTACGGTCCTGTCTGCCGGCCAATTATTGGTAAAAGAATACGTTTTCCCCGGCCGATTCGTAGATGCAACCCACGCTGTCCAGAAAAAGAATCGGCCTATTTCCAGTCTATCCTGGGGTGACGATATGGTGTTCGGGAGAAATCCGTATCGTACTTCTCCTTTCTCGAACATGGTGTTCCAGAATTCGACGACTTTCTGAAGAGCAAGGACTTGGGATTCCGTCAGAGTCAAAGTATTCGTGGCTGGATCGTATCGATTGGTTCGTATTTCCCTGACAGTCTTCAAGTCCACAATCTCTTTCTGGAGATCGTCGAGTTCGGCATATCCTTTTCCGTAATCCTGTTTGCTCACATAATCTCTGACGACCTCACTTTCGAGTCGCAGACTGGTCGCAGAGAATTCGGGTCCCCTCTGAGAACCGTGCCCCCAGACACTCCCGTGATCCATCAGCCCCCTTTGCTGGAAAACATCCTGACCGGCCAAAATATCCTTCTTGGTAAACAGGACTTCTCCATTCGGTCCGACGACCTTTCCCGGATATGGGGGAAGCTCTCCTTGCGTGAAGACCCCTCCCAAAATGAGAACGATGAGAGATATGACAAAGGTGAGAATAGCCGCCCACTTCAAAGCATTCATGTTCATAAGCACCCCTCCCGGATCAACTGGTACGAGCATAAACAAAAAACCCGTCGAGCAGACCAAATTCCTGACGGGGAACATTGGTAGTCGACGGGCATATCGGACAGTGATTTCCGCTAATGTGCATGACAGCCGAACGCATTAATTGAAAAGGTCTAGTACGTTTTCTTCTCTTCCCTCACCGACAATACTATAGCAGTTGACATAATTTCTGACCTTTTGAACACCCTACCCGTTGTGAGGAACGGTAGGGGCCGGCGTCCCCTGCCGGACCGAACTGGTTGATTTGTTTTTAAAAATGTGCCGGCACGGAGGCCGACACCCACCAATTTTTAAGAAGCACTTTTCGCAATCGGACAAAAATTCTGTCATTTGCTATAATCTTCGTAAGAATTAGTATTCTTTCTATTAGGCAACGAGTTTTTGTTTTCTGATCACTTGACCTCTTGCACTGATCACAATTTGTTCCATTGGAATATCTTTTCCGGCCATTTGCATCCCTTTACGAACAATAAGAGGCAATCCGGAACAACAGGGGACTTCCATTACAACCACGGTGATGCTTCTAATGTTGTTAGCCTGAAACACCTGAGCAAATTTCTCAACGTAGGCTTGAGCATCATCGAATTTGGGGCATCCGATCATGACGGTTTTTCCCGCGAGGAAATCTCTATGAAACATGGGATAGGCCACAGGAGTGCAGTCTGCTGCCACCAGGAGATCGGCATTCTTGAGAAACGGAGCTGTTGGCGGAACGAGACGAATTTGCACCGGCCAATGGCTCAGGGCTGAAACAGCACTGACGTTTCCTGTGGTTTCCTCTGTGCTCGCGCAGACTTTTGAAAAGCTCATGAGTGCTGCAGACGGGCAGCCGCATGCAAGATTTTCCTCCGGCTGAGCCTTTGATTTCATCTTTTCCAAGTGTTCGTGCACCGCTGCTTCGTCAAAATCCTCCGATTCCCGTTCGATCACCTGTAGAGCGCCGGTGGGGCATTCTCCCAGGCAGGCTCCGAGTCCGTCACAATATTTTTCCGCTACGAGCTTCGCTTTTCCATCCTCTATTTTCAAGGCGCCCTCGGCACAGGAAGTAATACACTGGCCGCAGCCATTACACAGTTCTTGATCTATCTCTATTATCTTACGTTTTACTTTCATTGTGGAGTCTCCTTTCGGATTGCTTCGTCGAGGTCACGCCTGATTCGATGGAGCGTTGCCGTTTCCCTCATTGAAGAGGATGCTGCGGGCGAGTTCCCGTCCGCTTTTGGTTAGAAATTGCGAATCGAACTGTTCCATGAGTCGATCCGGCCCCAGAGAGGATTTCTTCTGTTTCTCTTCCAGATTGGCAATGAGATCCGCGTCGTACACTATCTTGAAATTTGTTGATTCATTCGGCCTCGGATGGTGATGATGTCCAATGATGTCACACACTTCCTCAATAAGAGGCTCAGCGGCGTCCAGTTTGGAGAGTATTTCCCTGGCAACGGGGGGTCCCTCAAGCTCCTGATACTCAGCGTCTGCGCTTTTGTATTTCTCCTGAGCCTGACGAGCTCCGATATCATGCAAGTAAGCCGCTGAGAGTGTTATTGCCGGATCTCCCTTTTCTTCCTGGACAAGGCGTTCGGCATAGCGAGCCACCTTGGCAGAATGTCCGATACGCTTGAAATCGTTCTTGAAATACATCTTCATCTCGACGGCGACGCGGTCTTTGAAGAGATCCTCTTTTTGCTTCACCAATTCGGGAGGAAGATCTCCGAAGCAGTGCTCGGCGAATTTGCAGTGCGTCGCGCAGCCGAAATCCATCTTGGGGTTCAACACCTGGTGCCCGCATTTCTTGCATCTGCGTCGGGTTTCATCTTTGAAGAATTCCACCGTGGAACCGCACTTCGGACACTCTGCATCGAATATTGCATCGAACTTCCAGAATCTGGGATCTTGGCCCGGGCACTTCATGGTCTCGTCCTCCCTTCCCTTTGAAGAGGGGCGACTGATCGCCGCCCCATACCGACTCACCCCAGGATCGCCTTCAAATCCTCATCCGGGGTGCTGATAGGTTTGATGTCAAAATTCTTCACGAGCACATCCAGCACATTCGGGCTAATAAACGCAGGCAGGCTCGGTCCGAGACGGATTCCCTTGATTCCCAGGTGTAGCAGGGTCAGAAGAATCGCGACTGCTTTCTGCTCGTACCACGACAGGACCATGGAGAGAGGCAGTTCATTGACGCCTACGTTAAACGCATTGGCGAGAGCAACGGCTATCTGAATTGCCGAGTACGAGTCATTGCACTGCCCGACATCCAGGAGCCGTGGAATGCCTCCGATATCTCCCAGGTCTTTGTCGAAGAAACGGAATTTTCCACATGCGAGGGTGAGCACCACGCAATCCTGGGGAACTTTCTCCACGAATTCGGTATAGTAGTTTCTTCCCGGTTTTGCGCCATCACAGCCTGCGACAAGGAAGAAGTGCCGAATGGCTCCCTGTTTCACTGCATCGATTACAGCGCCTGCCACGGACATGACAGCATTCCTCCCGAAACCGCAGGTGACTGCTTTTCCATTCACGTCGTCGCTGAAACCCGGCATTTCGAGAGCCTTTTGGATCACCGGTGAAAAATCCTTATCTCCAATGTGCTTTGCACCGGGCCAGCCAACCAGCCCTGTGGTAAAGATGTTATCCATATAGGTTTCTTTGGGTCTCTGGATACAGTTTGTGGTCATGAGAATCGCGCCGGGAAATTCGGCAAACTCTTTTCTCTGGTTCTGCCACGCTGTTCCGTAATGCCCATAGAAATGCTGATATTTCTTCAGTTCCGGATAGCCGTGGGTCGGAAGCATTTCTCCGTGGGTGTAGATCGTGATTCCTTTTCCTTCAGTCTGCCGGAGCAGCATTTCCAGATCTTTCAGATCGTGCCCGGAAACGAGGATCGCTTTACCTTTACGATGGCCGAGCGGGACTTTGGTCGGTACAGGATGTCCGTAAATCCCGGTGTTGCCTGCATCCAGCAGTTCCATCGCCCTGAGATTGATCTCTCCACACTTGAGAACCAGCCCTACCCAGTCCTCCAGGCCAAGATCGTGCCGAAGCGTAGCAGCCAGTCCCTCGTGAACGAATGCATACACTGCATCGTCTTCCTGTCCGAGAATCTGTGCGTGATCGGCATATGCCGAAACTCCTCTGAGGCCGAGGATGAGGATGTGTTTCAGAGAGCGTATATCGGGATTCTCTTTGCCGTCATCGCGAAATCCCACCTGTTGTCCCTGCGCGATCATTCCGGCTTTGTCTCCGGCGGGTTGAAACGTTGCCGCATCTTCGGAAAAATCGACTTTACCTCCGGCTGCTCTCACCTTCTCCTTGAGGGATTCTCTTAAGGCAACCGCCTGTCTGACAAGAGGCACGAAACGATCTTCGTCGAAATCCACATTGGTCAGCGTGGAAAACATAGCTTGCACGGTAAACACGTTCGCTTCTCGATCCACAACTCCCACTTTGCGCCCCTCGACGGCATACAACGAGAGCCCTTGCAGGGCATAGGTGAGTAAATCGTGGAGATTGGCGACTTCGGCCGATTTTCCGCAAACGCCGACCTTGGTGCATCCCGTTCCGAAAGCTGTTTGTTCACATTGATAGCAAAACATGTCTTCTTTCATTTTGTTTCCCTCCTGGCGATGTGTCCGGCAACCCGGTTGAAGTTCAGAAACTCCGTTGTCTTTTTCTAAAGAATAAATTCTTGTCGATTTGCTTGCTTTGACTTAAGTCAACAATTCAGATTTTTTTCACTTTCGCTTGTTCTTCTGGATCGGAATCCCGATCTGACAGGAAATCCAAGCCTGTCGCGTTCAGCACTTCTCCAAAACGTTCCCCCTCGGAATTGTGAGTTTTATAGTGTTCGATACATTTCTTCACTACGCGCACCACTTGTTCTTTTGACCATATTCCTTCTATTTCTTGCGCCAATTGCGGATGTCGGCCAAGCTTTCCCCCAAGCAATATGCGGTAACCTTTCACATCCGTTTCAAGCGCGCCGGCAGGGCAGACTTTCACGCATTGGCCGCAAGATAGACATTTATCGAAGTCAATGCGCGCTTCCCCGGTGAGAGAATCCAATTCTATGGCTCTTTCCTTGCAAACTGCCACACACGCTGCACATCCGGTACAATGAAAGCTCACAATCGATGGCCGCGCTGCGGCGATAATCCCCAGATCTGCAATCTGCGGTCGCGAACACGCGTTGGGACAGTCCGACAAACATGCGCGGAATTCGTGATGCAATTTGAGGGGGCCGCTCACTTTGGATTTCAGGAAATCCCTCATCTTTTCATCCGAGAAGAGCTTCTCGAGTTCATTCCCGAGGCCGTCTTCCTGCAAAACTCTGTTTGGGCAACCACTTGGGCCGAAGCAGGATTCAACTTGAAATCCCTTTACTTCTTCATCCATGTTTTCCAGGTACTTCCGTTTGCACGCGGTAACATGATCCATAGTCACGCGATCGGAACCGCGACGAGCAGCTTCTTCTTCGACCCGTTTCCGAACGCGGCGCCGGACAAAGAACGGCACTTTCGCTATTGCGGTCTCTGCATCTTCATTCCATTTCATACCTGCTTCTCCGATTAGTGTTCCCCATTCCAGGGACCTCGATCTGCAATGATTGCGAATTCACGGTTACGAGTTTTTTTGAAGCTCGAGTTGAGCTATATTTCTTAGGGTGACGTTCCCTTATGAGCAAAGGGTCGATCAAACTAAAATATAGGCATTCCTGAGAGCTACGTCTTTGACGTAAGTCAAATGCTGACCGGAAAATTTTTCATGAGGAGTCAAGGTGGAACTGATTCAAAAGATCTCCAAGATACCGCTCTTTGAAGGATTACCGCCGGATCAGTTAAAGGATCTTGCGGGAATAGCCCTGGAAAAATCCTTCGAACGAGGCCGGGTAGTTTTCTCCGAAGGCCAGTCAGCACATGGCTTTTTTATTGTGACATCCGGCAAAGTCAAAATCTTTAAAATTTCGCCGGACGGTAAAGAACAAATCCTCCATCTCTTCGGACCGGGCGAGCCTTTTGGTGAAGTGCCGGTATTCGAAGGAAGACCGTTCCCCGCGCATGCAACAGCATTGGCGGACAGCAGGTTTATCTTTTTCCCGAGGACGGCTTTTGTAGAGTTGATCAAGAATAATCCTTCCCTGGCTCTGAATATGCTGGCAGTGCTTTCTCGCAGGCTCCGGAGATTCACCGTTCTCGTTGACGATCTCTCATTGAAGGAGGTTCCCGGCAGACTTGCCGCTCATCTGCTTTATTTGAGCAATCAGCAACAGGGCAAGGACGATATTGAACTGGAAATGCCAAAAGGCCAATTGGCAGGGCTGCTGGGGACTATCCCGGAGACGCTCTCCAGGATTCTCGCCAAGATGTCCAAACAGGAATTGATCGCCATCGACGGCCGGTCCATCACGATAAAAGATCGACAAGGCCTGATAGATCTTGCCGAAGGAAGCACCAGGCTGTAAAGCCTCATATGCGCTAACTTAGGGTCGCAGTTACTTGAATGGGCACCGAGCGTCAAGAAGGCCATCAATGTCCCCCTTTTCTAAAGGGGGATTTCAGTGGTTTAGATCAAAATTCCCCCTGGCCCCCTTTACAAAAGGGGGGAATAGTCTGGTAAATTAGCTCTTATGCTGTAAAGCCCCCGTTAGAAACGAGACGAACACATTCATGGAAAGGCTGCGCCTCAACACGGATCAGGCACGAAATCTCTGCGAGCTGTACGAAAAACTGAATCGCAGAGAATACGTGCATCCGGACCCTCTTGAATTCTTGTACGATTATCCAGACCTGAGAGACAGAGAAATTGTCGGACTCATCGCTTCGTCACTTGCATATGGTGCAGTCCGCCAGATACTGCGGAGCGTCAGGACCGTTTTGCAGCGCATGGGAGAATCGCCGAGGGACTATCTCGGCATTGCTACGCAATCTTCTCTGTGCAGAGAGTTCCGGGATTTCAAGCATCGCTTTACCACCGGAGAGGAGCTTGCGACCATGCTCCTGGGAGCAAAACGTGTCATAGAGACGTACGGATCTCTTGGAGGCTGCTTTGTTCAAGGAATGGAAAGCCAGCATGAAACGGTGATTCCTGCGCTGACTTATCTGGTTCGAGAACTTTCGCGGCCTTTCCAAGGAAGACCCCGCAGTCTCCTGCCATCGCCGGAACTCGGTAGTGCGTGCAAAAGGCTTAATCTGTACCTCAGATGGATGGTGCGCAGAGACAGAGTAGATCCCGGCGGATGGGACAGCATTTCGCCGAGACATCTGTTGATCCCGCTGGATGTGCACATGTTCAGAATAAGTCAGTGGATGGGACTCACTCTTCGAAAGCAGGCAAATTTGCGGACCGCCTGCGAGATTACCGCCGCGTTTCGGAAGATCGAGCCTGAAGATCCTGTGCGATATGATTTTGCACTAACACGTCTCGGCATACGGGATGATATGAACCCCGAAGAGTTTCTTCGCACATGCGGTGGGTAAAACGGCAAATTGTTCTGCCTTGGAACCGCATAGCTATTAGAACGATTGCCCAAAATTCTGACCTTATCCCATGCTTCAATACAAGATATTAGTGAGGATCGGCGTCCCTGTCGGTCCATTCTATCGATATCATTGATCAAATTGAAGATATGCCGGCACGGAGGCACGGTACCCACCAATACTCCTATCAATCGGACATTAATTTCGGCAATTGCTATTAATCAGCCCTAAATTGGACTTTCCGTCCTATCTTGATATCGTATTTCTTGCAGAATCCCGCCTGAACTTCCAGACAGTACCTGCAGGGGAATATCGACGGGTAGATGAGCCCCTTATCGGGTTGAATGGAATCGTACACGGTACGTATTTCTCCGGTGGAGTCAATCCATAATGCGTCGATGGGAAATTTCATTCCTTCCATATGTATTGCTCCAGTGGAATCCGTAAGAAAATCCAGCAGCATCCCCGTGTGTTCCTCAATGGAACTCCACCCCAGAAGTCCTTGAATCCGGGATTTCGGAGTATCCGCAATCACCGCGCGGATAGTCTTGCCGTTGAAGTCTATGGTCGCCATTTTGGGGCTCGAGCTTTCTGCTGAGACGTTTGGAAAACTGCACAGGTAGAGCAAGACAAAAGCAAGCACTGCCAAACCTGGAGCGAAATACATCAGACAACCGGAATAAGATTTCATTGTACACTGCTCGCCTATGTGACCGTTATGCAATTCATATATAGCACTCTTTTCCAGAATCCGTACATTCCATATCGTTGTGGTGACTGGACAAAACACTTGTTGCTCGGTCGATTCAATGGCTTTTGCGAAAAGGAAGATTCGCGGAGACGGAGTACATGTCATATGGATGTTCGTTACTCTGCAAATAATTCCGGAATTCCGCCGTTATCCGAAGAGTGGGTTGACGAAAAGAGGAACAGAATCGTATAGTCTGAACCGCCGCAGGGCAATTCTCTTATGAACGGTTGAATCGTGCTCGCCCAATTTCTGACATGGTTGAGCAATCCACCCGGATTCCTCTGGTCCCTCTGCCACCACGAGATCATCCCCGAGAAAAAGCCTGACCTGCGTCCGATACTTGAAGGAATACATCCTGATGTAATTCGTCTCCTGAAAAGTTCCGGCTTTACAAAGCTGTACAGCCATCAGGCCGAATCTGTTTCGTTGGCTCTCCAGAAACAGGACGTAGTTCTGTGTACCAGCACGGCAAGCGGGAAAACCCTTTCCTACCAGATTCCCATACTCGACACGCTCGTGAGAAATCCTGACGCCCGCAGCTTATTCCTCTTTCCGTTGAAAGCACTCGAGCGGGATCAGAAAGATTCATTCCTGAGCATAGCCAAAGATTCGGGCCTTAGCGCAGGGGTATACGATGGCGACACCCCTGAAGCGGAGCGTCGCAAAATCAGAATGCAACCTCCCCGTGTGCTCATTACGAACCCGGACATGCTCCACCTTGGTTTGCTTGCTTTTCATGAGACATGGAAAGAATTCTTCGGCAATCTGACCCATATTGTGCTGGACGAAGTGCACACGTACAAGGGTATTTTCGGCAGCCATATTTCCCAGGTCCTGTTGAGAGTCCTGAGGGTCTGCCGCCTGTACGGTTCAAACCCCTTATTCTTTACCTGTTCTGCAACCATAGCGAACCCGGCAGTCCTCATGAACAGGCTCACCGGTCGAGATTTTCGCGTTGTTGACGTTTCCGGAGCTCCATCATCCGACCGACATTTCTTGCTCGTCGATCCCGTATCCAGTCCGTACACGGCTGCAGCGGAAATGTTCGCAGCGGCTTTGAAATGCGGCCTGAAAACCATTGTTTTCACAAAGGCTCGCAAAATCACGGAACTGATTACGCGCTGGGTACTGCAAAGCAATCCTCACCTCAAGTCTCGCATAAGCTCTTATAGAGCAGGTTTTCTGCCCGAAGAACGACGAGAGATCGAATCGAAGCTCTTTTCCGGAGAAATGGATGGAGTGATCTCGACGTCAGCTCTGGAAATGGGAATTGACGTGGGTGGATTGGATCTCTGCATCCTGGTGGGCTATCCGGGGACCATTATCAATACCTGGCAACGAGGCGGAAGAGTAGGACGTGCGGGCCGCCCGAGCGCGATCGTCCTTCTTGCCGGACACGACGCTCTGGACAAATATTTCCTTCGCAATCCCACTGACCTGTTCAGAAGAAATTGCGAGGAAGCGATTCTCGATCCGTACAACAAGGAGGTTTTGAAAAAGCATATCCCTTGTGCGGCTTCAGAAAATCCGATTTCTCCCCAGGAAGAATGGATCGGACTTGATGAAATAAGGAACGTGCTTGACGAACTGGAAGACGAAGGAATTCTCTACCGGCCTCATGCAGAAGGCCCCTGGTTCTCTTCGGCAAAACGCCCTCACCGCACGGTAGACCTCCGGGGAATAGGCACATCATTTCCGATCTTTCTCGATGGCACCAAATCTCTCATTGGGAATTCCGCCGGTAAACGCGTATTTACGGAATGTCACGAAGGCGCTGTCTATCTTCACAAAGCTCGGGAATACCTGGTTACCAGGCTCGACCTGGAGCGCAAGATTATCCTCGTCAAACCTGAAAGGCTCAACTATTACACGCGTGCATTATCCGAGAAGGATACGGAAATACTCCGTGCGCCTTTACGATCGAACGAATTCCCCGGGTACATAGTCCGAGAGGCGAATCTGAAGGTAACTGAAAGGATCCACTCGTACGAAAAACGCAGAGTGTCCTCCCAGGAGCTTATTTCTGTAACGGATCTCGAACTGCCTCCCTTGCACTTCGAGACAGTAGGAATCTGGATCGAGATCCCGGAAACCGTGAGAACGTTCATTCAGGATCGCGGTTTTAGCTTCATGGGTGGGATTCATGCCATGGAACATGCAGCCATATCCATGTTCCCTCTTTTTGCCCTCTGCGACCGTGACGATATTGGAGGGATAAGCACTCCCGACCATCCCCAGGTATGCAAACCTGCAGTGTTTATCTATGACGGACATCCCGGAGGTGTAGGCCTGTCGCATCGGGCCTTTGACATCATAGACGAGTTGCTTCGAAAAACCCTCGTGCTCGTCGAGACCTGCCCCTGCGAAGACGGATGCCCCTCCTGTATACATTCCCCAAAATGCGGATCGGGGAATAAGCCGCTGGACAAACAGGCGTGTATTCTCACCCTCAAGCTGCTCCTAGATCCTGATACTGCTTTCAAGAAGCCGGTCACGAAATTGCGAAAGGCCTCCGAAAGACCACGCGATTCCTCGCCAAAGGGAGAGGGAAAAACCGGTCTGTTGAAGAAAGAAACCCTCCAAAAGAAAACGAAAGCACGTATTTTTCCTGAATTGGATGACAGGGTCGCATCCTGTAAGAAGCCTGTAGAACCTGTCCGACTATCATGCAGGACATCTCTTTCCACTTCATGCGCTGCGGAACGGGAATCAGATTCTGTTCCTGTTTCGCGATCCCGGATCCAGTGCAGCCCCGGTCTGGTGGTTTTTGATATTGAAACGCAAAAATTGGCCAACGAAGTGGGTGGATGGCGAAACGTCAGAAAAATGAAGGTGGCCCTTGCCGTTGCATACTGCGAAAATTTCGGCTTTCTCACGTTTCGGGAGGAACAGACGCAGGACCTGATCGATCTCCTCTTGAGTGCCCCTCTCATTGTGGGATTCAACCATATACGCTTTGATTATGAGGTGTTAAGCGCCTATACCAGAGAAAACCTGAGAGCGCTCCCAAATCTGGATATTCTGCAGTGTGTTGAATCCACTCTCGGGTTCCGCCTACCCCTGGACCATCTCTCCGAAGTCACTCTGGGCCGGAACAAATCAGGCCATGGCACTGAAGCGGTAACATGGTTTCGAGAAGGACGGCTGGACCTTATAGAAAAGTATTGCAGAGATGACGTGTGCCTGACCAGGGATCTGTACAAATACGGACTTGAGAAGGGGTACCTGCTGTACAAACGAAAGGACCGGAGGATTTGCCAGATTCCAATGAACTGGGCCTCCGGTCCCTTGACGAAGTAGGACTTGGATCTAAATTACCACCGAACGCCGCCGGCGATTATTGTACTAAAACCGCTGAGATTTACATTGGTATACGTTGCATCATCGTTGACGATCTGCTTCTGCTCTGTAACCGTATATTGGCCTGTAAGCCTTCCGAAGAATTGACCGTAGGCTAATTCCAGATCTGCACCGCTGAAGACTCCGAAACTCAGTAATGTTCCCTTGTTAAGACTGGCATACTCAACACTCTGTGGACCCGGCACCGTGGCAAAAGTGTACACATTGTGCGTGCTGGCACTGTAATTGAGGATATTCATGAGAGGTCCCAGTGTGATACCGAACCTTCCCAGCCCATAGAGGGGAATCCAACTGCGCGCACCGACCTTCGTTTCGTAGACTCTTACCGTGGTTTCCAGGTTCAGATGCTCTGTGACAGGCACACCGCCGGTGGAACTGACATTCATCAAGTAGAATTCGCGTCTGGGCATACCGAAGGGGCCAGGAGAATCAGCCAGAATCTGGTTGTTCACGTTTGCAGTCTCCACCACTGTGGAACTCGTCCAGAAGCCCACAATCCAGTTCGCCGAATTATCCGAGCTGAACGGGAAGGTATCCCGGAATCCCCTTCTCATTAAACCGGAAGTAGCCGCCCAGTCTCTGCTCACTTTGTCCGAAATGTCGTACCAGGAGAAGGCACCGAAGATATCGAAGAAATTCGTCCACTGGAATCCGAGCTCAAGAGCAGGCGTCCAGATCCCTTCGGAAAATTCGGTGTTGATTTCCTGAGTATCGTATCGGTAGATGATACTTTCCACGCCGCCTTCGGCCACGACGGTGTCATCCAGGAGCCGTTCCCAGGTAATGGTGTAAGTTTCGTTGAAAGGGGGAGGATCTGTGAGGCTAAAGCCAATAGTACCTGAGGAGACCCCCACCTGCTTGTTGGGAGCGGCAACAGTGAAACTTCCCACATTTATCGGGGTGCCCAAGGTAGTGGCATACTGGCCCAGGCCAGCCAGGGTCGGCGCGCCTCCAAAAGGAGAAACGGGCCAAGTGGTCGAATCCCCGACCGGATTGATCGTTCCATTGAGATAGTTCCAGATACCGGAAATAGAAGGAGGATCGGCTGAATTGCCGGTAGGCAATCCCGCATCAACGTCATTGGGGTAACCGACATTCCCGGTTCCTGTTCCAAACTCCCCGGCTACATTGGGACCGAATGGAGGCACGCCTGGCTGGAACTGGTAGATGATCGGGCTTGTCTTTCTCTCAAAGCCAAACCTCTGTATGTTCCGGTACTGCGCACCACCTGCGAAGTAAAACCTTCCGGCCACTAGACAAGGCCTTCCAGGGAACGTTGGAGGAGGCGGCATAAAAGCCTGGGCCAGTGCGGCACTCTCGAACACGATGAACAATACGACCGCCAGCAGGCATGTGACAGGGGCTGTATGGTTGCGGCGATTCATGTGCAATCCTTGCTAAGTCCTACAAGACTTTTCTGGAGAAGAAACTCCGTTAAAGATCCGGTTTTTCTAAAAACCATCAAGACTGACAGTCTTATATCACATTGAAAATTTGTAGTCAACGAATATCTTAATAGTTCCGATATGTTTGTCTAAAACTCTAGAATTCAGTTTATATATTGGAAACAAGCCGCTCTATTTCATTTTGGGGCCGCAGATCCGTTCACAGCGCCCTATCCTGCCCGGTACATTTCGACTATCTTTTCCCCGAGATTTAAGAAACTTATACTGATTCAGTTTTCTTCTCTTAATCTGGGAGGCTGGAGGTATCTTTCGCTCCGGACGACGCAAAGCCGTCTAATCACTCTGCTCAGGACACCCCTGCCTTCGCTATGGTATGTGTATAATTGCGAAATGGTGTTATCTGGCTCAGAATCTTAGCTGTACAAGCGGTGATTCACTCGAGGAGACTTACCATGTGCATCTCAGAATCCTTCTTGATGTTCCCCCTGTAATCTGATATAATTTATCGTGGTAAATCAATAAGCTAAATGAAGCATTTTAAGTACTTTCTTAACCGATCGTACTAGGTTCCGAAGGAGAGTGTCATGAGCAAAATTGTGGTTGTGATAGCACTTGGTTGCCTGATCTTAACTGCGACTCCCGGGGCTGCATGGTGGAATCCCCCTGTTGTCGTGCCCTTCGACAGTGTGGTTGCCCCTGCTCCCATCGGGCTTCCGCCGCTCCTGTGCGCCCCCATTCATCAGGGGCCATGGGATGGCGTGAGAATATGGTCTCCCGGTCCTTTTGTGGACGGATATGGATTCATGCCACACCCTCACCTTCCGCCTCCGCTGATGGCCCCCTGATCGCACGACTGCGTTGCTGCGCAGTACATCGTTTCGACGACTGCTGGGCAGCAACACCGGACAAGATCGAAACAATTCTCATCTTCTTCAGTTCAGCATACAAAGCTTCCACAAAAAAAAACTGGCTTAATCCCTGATGCAAAGGATTACTGCATCCTGAATGAAGCCAGAACTACAGAACTATCAATCAATCATTAGATTAATGCAGGTTGTGCTCTCATTCAATTTCTTCAGCCGATTCGTCCCCCGCGCATTTCTTTCAAAACCATGCCATGTGCAACGTTTCCTGTAGCGGAGAAGCTTTATTCCGCGTGTTGTTGTATTTCCTGAACTTTTGTTTCTGTCGCAACATCTCTGCTCGATTGGTTGGCGAAATCGACAGCATCGATGATCCATTCCCGGGCTCTCTCGGGGTCTGGCTTCACATGAATCCCATCTGCAAGGATCTGCTGATTGAGAACAACAAATAACAGCCTGTCCGAATCAACTCTTCCGGCTGACCAGTCAAGTAACGGCGAGTCTTCAACCGGCTCAAACACAATGCTTTCCGAACTGCCCAGAGACAGTTCATCATATTTCTCTTTCAGTTTTTCCACCCAAATCGGATCGAGCGAGCGAGAAAACTCGATGGGGATCACGTACAAACTGGTGTACCCTCCCGCCAAAATTACGGGATCGTATATTTTTACGATTTCCATTGCATACTCTCCCTGGGATCTCCATTCATTTTTCAATTCCAGTCCAAGAGAATTGTACAGTGTATTATAAGACATTTGCCGAGCGGAGTTTTGTTTTGATAGACAACAATTGTCTAGGATCAAAGGATAAATCAATCTGCAACAGAAGAAATGGCTGTATAAAGATCTAAACGCATTCCCTCTTTTCGCGACCCTTTTGCACGAAGCTATGGGGAAGATCTTCGCGTCCAATATCAGCGAGGTGACCAAATGAGAAAAAGGTAAGCACGAGTAATATCAGGAGTTCTAAAAGGATTTAGACGCCGTGCGGGATAAAGCGATATGGAGACGATTTAATTATGGATGTCCAATTCAGATGCAGTTTAGAAGTTGATCCCTACATTCACTCCTCCGCCAAGAATATACTTTGTCATAGTCGCAGTAACATCTCTGGTTCGAGAGATGGCGGGCGCGGGAGTGTTCTGGAATTCTAGCTCCGCATTCCGGCGCAACCTCATCCAGCTATAGTTGCACCATATGCCGAATTGATACGTTGAAGCAATTGGCGTGTTGTACTGCAACGAGGCATTCAGTAAGTCTCCCGGCTTTTTCCACGTATAACGCAGCTCTGAAAGATTGTTCTGCGAGTTCATGAGAGCCAGAGCCGTATTGGAATAGGCAAACGGGCTGTACGTTACCGTGAGCATTGCGCCGGACACCGGGAGGGTTAAGCCGATAAAGGGGGCGAACGTCCTGGTAAGGATGTCACCTCTTAAGGTTTGATTTGCAATGGGTCCGTTCTGGTTTCGCGGTTCCCCCAATACAAACGCGAAATGATCCCAGTAGAGTCCGAACAGCACCGGCCCAAGGCCGATACCGGTCTGAATAAACCAGCTCTCAACATTGGTATTGTCGAATTCAAGTGTGGCCGACGTACTGATGAGATCGAGACTCACAGGGACAGTTCCGGACGTGATGAACGGTCGATTGAGGAACCCTCCGGCAGTTCCGAAAAGGCTGTATTTGTCATTAGCTATAATGGTAATTCCTGCAATGCCCGTCCAAAAATTGGCATCCTTCAAAGAGATATCCAGACTCCCGATATTGAGTGGAAGGACCGGAAGAGGCTCGTTCTGTACCGGAAGATTCAGGTTGGAGCCAACCCATTGGAA
The DNA here is from genome assembly GCF_000266945.1 of Desulfomonile tiedjei DSM 6799. Classification (NCBI taxonomy): domain Bacteria; kingdom Pseudomonadati; phylum Thermodesulfobacteriota; class Desulfomonilia; order Desulfomonilales; family Desulfomonilaceae; genus Desulfomonile; species Desulfomonile tiedjei. Next base: position 2,983,707 of record NC_018025.1, on the reverse strand, counting down.
CCCTACTTGCGCGTATGGGTTCACCTTAACGTTTTCAGTGAGGGACGACAGAGTGGGGAATCCTACAGACGGCAAATCCTGACCGAACACACTTGCAGGAATGCAGAAGACAACGACAAGCAGACCGACCCAAACCCTTTTCATGCTCCAGTCCTTTCTTCAAGGAAACCGCATTGGTACAAAGACCGATATCCACTGCTACCGTTAATCCAGCGAATGCTGTGAACCGGTGTGCCCGGAGAAAACACCGATAAGTTAGAACCGGAGTTTTCGGATTTTCGCCAAGCAATCCCCGATCTTAAACTTGTCACGCGGTGGATTCACAATCTCATGAAATCGATCTTAAGGCAACCGAAAAATAACGTGTCTTCAAATACGTAAGCGGCCTTTTCAACAGGCCCTTTCTTAAGGCAATTGCTCGTTCTCTGATGCACAGTACCTTTCAAGAAGAAACGCGATGAATGTTCGGACATCTCTAACAATACGTACCCATGCTTTCAAAGGTTTTCACTTTCAGGTATTATGGTAATGTACATATTGCTTCGTGAAGCGGAGTAACATTATCACTGTCAGAGTTACATCCGCGGTACTACGCTCTCTAGGGGAGACTGTGAAAGCATCTAAAATTGGTATGCCCGTCGTAGCACTGTTTGTTGTTATTCTGGGAAACTGGGTAGTCTCACAATCATTTCCTCCTATGGGGCATGGAATGGCCGATAGTGTCGGATCACCTGCGCTCCCCTACACCGGTTCGGTGAGCTGCCGCAAATGTCACGAGAAATTCTACCAATTGTGGGCCCCTTCTCATCACGGACTGGCCATGCAGCCATATACCGTGGATTTGGCGCTCAATAAGCTCTCCCCTCAGACAGAGGAGATCGTCGTCGGGGACTTTCGATACCGTGTCGATATAACTGGAGAGACCGGTTGGGTCATTGAACGAGGTCCTGAAGGCGAGAAGAAGTATTGGATCGATCACGTCATGGGGGGGAAGAACGTTTACTATTTTCTTACTTCTCTGGATCGCGGGCGACTCCAGACTCTTCCCGTAGCATACGACGTGAACAAGAAAGAATGGTTTGACATGGCAGCGAGCGGGGTGCGGCACGTTCCGGGTCAGACGGACGAGCCGATACACTGGAAGGACTGGCAATACACTTTCAACACCGCCTGTTACGGGTGTCACGTGAGCCAAGTCTCCACGAATTACGATCTGAAGACTGACACGTACAATACGGTCTGGAAAGAGCCGGGCATCAATTGCGAGACTTGCCACGGTCCCGCTGATGAGCACATTCGTGTCTGCGAGGCCGCACCCAAGGGAACCGTTCCGAAAGACCTGAAGATAACGCGCGGCGGTCGTGACTTTTCCAAGGAGCAGAACAATGCGACATGCTCCACATGTCATGCCAAGGCGGTTGTGCTGACGGACACCTTCCAACCCGGGGACAGGTTTTTCGATCATTTCGGTCTGGTAACTCTCGAAAACTCCGACTATTACCCCGATGGCCGTGACCTTGGAGAGAACTACACATACACTTCCTGGCTCATGAGCCCCTGCGTGAAATCGGGAAAACTCGATTGTCTCCATTGCCACACATCCAGCGGCCGGTACAAATTCAAGAGTGAGGACAAAGCCAATCAGGCTTGCATGCCCTGCCATAAAGAGAAGATCGACAATCCCACTGAACATACGCACCACAAGGCCGACAGCCCGGGAAATAGGTGCATTTCCTGCCACATGCCCATGACGGAATTTGCGCGAATGCATAGGAGCGACCACTCGATGCTGCCCCCTACCCCTGCCGCAACCATCGCCTTCAAGTCTCCCAATGCGTGCAATGCATGCCATAAGGACAAGACTCCTCAATGGGCTGATGAGACGGTTAGGATCTGGCGTAAACGAGATTATCAGGCGGCAGTGCTCCACCGGGCGGGATTGATTGATTCAGCGCGAAAACGTGACTGGAACAAGCTCACGGAGATGCTTGACTATATGACAAGCAAAGATCGTGACGTAATTTTTGCAACGTCGCTTCTCCGCCTTGTGCCTGCTTCGGAGGACTCGCGAGTGGTACCAGCCTTGCTCCGGGCGATCAAAGATCCGTCCCCGCTCATGCGTGCTGCGGCTGCAACGGCCCTGCAAACCATACCCACGAAAGAATCTGTGCAAGCTCGGATAGAGGCGACGGGGGACGGCTACCGCCTTGTTCGGGTGCGAGCGGCAGCGTCGCTTGCCGGTTACCGGAATATCGCTCTGACGGAAGCAGACAAGGGAAAGGTCGAAGCCGCAAACAAGGAGTACTTGGCTTCCGTCCTGTCACGACAGGACCAGTGGGAATCGCATTACAATTTAGGCAACTACTACCTCGATCGCGGTGATATGCAACAGGCAGTAGCGTCATATGAAACGGCCCTGAAGATGGAACCGCGCGCGGTCCTCGCCATGGTCAACGAAGCAATGGCGTATGCCCGTATGGGTGAAAGCCAAAAGGTCAATGAGACCTTACAGAAGGCATTGAAAGTAGCTCCCGACAATGCCGCCGCGAATTTTAACATGGGCTTGCTCAAGGCCGAGGAGAATAATCTCATCGCTGCGGAGAAACACCTTAGGGCTGCTTTCAAGGCCGACCCTCAGATGGCTCAGGCAGCTTACAACCTCTCGGTAATTCTTTCGAAGGACCGTCTCGACGAGGCGGTGGATTTCTGCAGGAATGCTGCTGAAATAAGGCCGGACCAGCCCAGGTACGCTTATACGCTGGCTTTTTTTCGCCAACAGAAAGGGGACCTTGCCGGCGCAGCAGACGTACTGGATGGCCTCATTGCCAAATACCCCGCTCATGCCGATGCTTATGTGCTCCTGGGCGGAATCTATGAGAAACAGGGGAGAAAGGCGGAGGCTGAAGCAGTGTACAGCAAGGGACTAGCTGTAGAAGGTCTACCAGACCGGCACAGGATTCGTATGAAGGTTCGCCTGGAAGCCTTGAAAGGTACCTCTCCGGATGTGCAAGAAAAATGACTTGTTTGATTTGAAGAGAGTAGAGCGGACATAAGGGGGGGGGTGGAAAGGAGCAACAAGTACAAAGAAGACACAATTATAGAGAAATGCTTGAATGTTGAGGATAGCAGGAAATTGATATCTCGGACTTTGTTTTTGAGCAAAGTTGCTAAATGGGGGGAGATAAAAATGATACTAAGAAAAATGCCGATTCCGACGATCTTTGTCGCAATTTGTCTCATTATGTTTCTAATCGCGACTGCCTCGTATGCGCAGGACAAGAAACCCAACATTTTGTTCATCATGGGAGACGACATCGGCTGGATGCAGCCGAGCATCTACCATCGCGGGTTGATGGTCGGAGAGACACCCAACATCGACCGCATCGGGCGGGAGGGCGCGATGTTCACGGACTATTACGCCGAGCAGAGCTGCACTGCCGGGCGCAACGCCTTCGTCACCGGCATGAATCCGCTGCGCACCGGGATGATCCCGCCGCAGCTCCCGGGCAGCCCGTCCTATCTGCGGCCCGGCACGCCGTCGATCGGCAAATTCCTGCTCGATCTCGGCTACAACACGGGCCAGTTCGGCAAGAACCATCTCGGCGATCACACCGATTCGCTGCCGACCGCACACGGCTTCCAGGAGTTCTGGGGCTATCTCTATCACCTCGATGCGATGCAGCAGACGAGCTTCCCCGACATCAACAAGAACCCGACCACCCAGGGCATTGCGCCGCCCTGCAAGAACACGCCGATTCCGGGCGTCCCCGAAGTGCCGGGAGCGTTGGATCCCCAGACCGCCACATGCCTGACGCCTCCCCGACCGGTCCTCTGGTGCAAGTCCTCCGACGGAACCACGAAGAACCAGACGTGCAAGGACGAGGGGCCGCTTACGCTCGAGCGGTCCAAGACGGTGGACGAGGAAATCTCGGCCAAGGTGATCGACTTCCTCGACCGCAACGACCCCAAGAAGACGAACAAGCCGTTCTTCGTCTACTACAATCCGGCGCGTATGCACGTCACGACCGTGCTGTCGGATAAGTACATGGCGATGGTGGGCGAGCCCGGCGGCAGGGACTGGGGCGTCAACGAAGCCGGCATGAAGCAGATGGACGACAACATCGGCCTGGTCCTGAAGAAGCTGGAGGACATGGGCCAGCTCGACAACACAATCGTCGTCTTCACCACCGACAACGGCGCCGAGACGTGGAGCTTCCCCGACGGCGGCACCACGCCATTCAAGGGCTCGAAGATGAACACCTGGGAAGGCGGCATGCGCGCTCCGTGTGTTATTCGGTGGCCGGGGCACATTAAGCCGGGAACGGTCTTCAACGACATCTTCGCGTCGCTCGACTGGCTGCCGACCTTTGTCGAAATCGCGGGCGGTCCCAAGGGCGACGAGCTTAACAAGCAGATCCAGGCCGGTAAGTATCCCGGCATCGTCAAGACCATGCTCGACGGTGTCAACCAGATCGGCTACCTGACCGGCAAATCGGACAAGTCGGCCCGCGACACCTTTTTCTACTATTCAGGCCCGCACCCGTCGGCGGTGCGCTACAAGAATTGGAAGATGTATTTCGCGATCGCGCCCGAAACCGCGACGGGCTTCAACGTCCCGGGAGTCCAGCAGCAGTTCGCGGCCGGGGTGGTCAATCTCAAGCGCGATCCGTTCGAGACGACGATGGGCGAGTGGAGAAAGTCGGCTTTCTGGTTCAGCGGCGCGCTCGGCGGGCCGCTTACGGCTTGGATATACGACTTCAACATACTGCCCATGGGCCAGGTGATGTGGCTCCACGAGCTCGAGACCTACATCAAGTTCCCCCCCCTTCAGTCTCCGGAGAGCTTCAACCTGACTCAGGTCATGGAGCAGCTCAAGAAGCTACAGGCGCACCCGAGCCAGTAGCCCGGATTCTCGTGGATGATGCGGGCGGCCTAAGGCCGCCCGTTGGCTGAATAACAGTTTGCAGACCGAGTGAACTTGCGCAAGGGGGAATACCGGTGAATGCCATTATGAAGCGATTATTGAGCGTATCAATAATCGCCGCGATCTTATGGGTAGGAATCAGCGTTCCGGTTTTTGCCGCGGACGATCCGCTTCCTTCGTGGAATGACGGTCCTGCCAAGCAAGCAATCATTGCCTTCGTGAAGGAAACCACCAACCAGGCCGGTCCGAAATTCGTGCCGCCTGAGGAGCGCATCGCAACGTTCGACCAGGATGGCACTCTGTGGGTCGAGCACCCGATGTACACTCAGGTCATGTACTGCCTGGAGCGGGTCCCGGCGGTCGTGAAGGCGAAACCGAGGCTATCCAAGGTCCAGCCGTTCAAGACCGTGCTGTCGGGCAATCGGGAGGCAATGGCGAAGCTTTCGATGAAGGATCTCGAGAAGATCCTCATGGCCACGCTCACCGGCATGACCGTGGATGAGTTCAACGCGGAAGTGAAAAAGTGGATCGCGACAGCCACGCATCCGCGCTGGAATCGTCCCTACACCGAGCTGGTCTATCAGCCGATGCTGGAAGTAATGCAATACCTGCGTGCCAACGGCTACAAGACTTACATCGTCACCGGCGGCGGCCAGGACTTCGTGCGCCAATATTCCGAACGAGTCTACGGTATACCGCCCGAGCAGGTGGTGGGCACCGCAGGCGGTACAAGGTACGGCTATGCCAAGGACGGCAAGCCCTTCCTGACCAAGGAGCCCAAGCTTCTGCTCAACGACAACAACGCGGGTAAGCCCGAAGGCATTCACCTAATGATAGGTCGCCGGCCCTGCGCTGCCTTCGGCAACTCCACCGGCGACCGGCAGATGCTTGAATACACGAAAGCCGGTGAAGGAACGAGGTTGTCTATGCTCGTGCTGCACGATGATGGGGAACGCGAGTACGCGTACGGACCGGCCGAGCGGCTGCCAAACACCAAGGTCGGTACTTTCACGCAGGCGCTGTACGACGAGGCGAAGAAGAACGGCTGGACCGTTATCAGCATGAAGAACGACTGGAAGCGACTCTTCGCATTCGAGCCGTAGTGCTGACAGGCAGCATTTGTCCTCACATTGTAACCGACACGGGGACAGAAAAGGGAGGCGTCACCAACCTGAACGTAATGACAAAAATCGCACATTCCTACGACCGGAAATGAACTCATTTGATTGTCTTGGGGGATTATCATGAAAGTGATGACAATGAAGACAAGGATTCTGCTGCTGACAATCGTACTGGCGATTACTTTCGCCGGTGCAGCTCATTCGCAGGAATCCAAAAAGTCTGATGCGAAGAAGCCCAACATTCTGTTCATCATGGGTGATGACATAGGTTGGTTCAACGTTGGTGCTTACCATCGCGGCATCATGTCCGGCAAGACGCCAAATCTGGACAAGCTTGCAGCCGAGGGCATGGTATTCACCGACTACTACGCTGAAGCAAGCTGCACCGCTGGCCGAGCAAACTTCATCACCGGCGAACTGCCGATCCGTACAGGCTTGACGACGGTGGGCCAGGCCGGGGCAGACGTCGGCATCCCTGCTGAGGCATGCACGCTCGCCACTGCACTCAAGTCACTTGGCTATGCCACCGGGCAATTCGGCAAGAACCACTTGGGCGATCTGAACAAATACCTGCCAACAGTGCATGGTTTTGACGAGTTCTTCGGATACCTGTACCACCTCGACGCGATGTCCGATCCGTACTGGTTCGACTATCCTCAGGACTGGGTGGACAAGTACGGGCCGCGCAATCTTGTGCACTCCTGGGCAACGGATGTGGATGATCCCACCGAAATGCCTCGTTGGGGAAAAGTCGGAAAACAGAAGATCGTGGACGAAGGACCCTTGGCGCCGTTCCCAAACATGGCCGGCCGCCAAAACTGGCAGGAGGGCCGCAAGGCCAAGTACAATATGGAGACTTTTGATGAAGTGCTGGTCGAGAGAACCAAGGGGTTCATAGACAAGGCCAAGAAGGATGGAAAGCCGTTCTTCGTCTGGCACAATACGACGCGTATGCATGTCTTCACCTTTCTCTCCCCGAAGTACCAGGCGCTTATGAATTTCAAAAGTAATTATGGTCTGGAAGAGGCGGGTATGGCCCAAATGGATGATAGCATCGGCGCTCTCCTGAAGCACCTGGAGGAGATCGGCGAGGCCGATAACACGATCGTCGTCTTCACCACCGACAACGGGGCGGAGGTATTCACGTGGCCGGACGGTGGCATGACGCCGTTCAAAGCAACCAAGGGCACCGTCTTTGAAGGAGGGTTCCGAGTTCCCGCAATCATCCGTTGGCCGGGCAAGGTCAAACCAGGCACAATCGAAAATGGCATCTTCTCGGGGCTGGATTGGTTCCCTACCCTCATGGCGGCCGCCGGCAATCCCAACATAAAGGACCAGCTCTTGAAGGGCGTGAAGCTCGGCGACCGAACGTACAAGAATCATCTCGACGGGTACAATCAGATGGACCTTCTCACTGGCAAGGGGCCGTCAGTTCGTCACGAGATCTTCTACTTCGGAGGTCCCCACCTGGGGGCAATCCGTATCGATGATCTCAAGTTCCAGTTTTTCCAACAGCCGCTTGGCTGGCCCGGGCCGAAGGTCACAACAGACATGCCCACCATCGTGAACATCCGCCAGGATCCATTCGAGCGGACCCCGGCAATCGGCGGTCAAAGCCTGAACGACCTCGGCGGCGGCTACATCAACGATTTCTATGCACGGGAGTTCTGGCGATTCGTGATGGTTCAGGAATATGTCGGGAAGCTCGCGAAAACGGCTCTCGAGTATCCACCGATGCAGGATCCGGCGAGTTTCAATCTTGAAGCTATAAAGAAGAAGATCGAGGAAGCACTCAGGAATCAACGAGGCCAATAGTCGAAACTCTCCACATGAAGGGCGCTCTTAAAGGGCGCCCATTTATCATGGCCTTTCCTACCCATGGAAGTGACCGCTTTGAAGAGCCCTCGCCTCCGTTCCTCCTGTTCGACTATGCTTGCGAGAAGCCAGCGAGAGGAATACAAATATTTCCGTGCTAAAGGGGCCCAGGCCGCTGATGATAAATCACAGCGGAGAAAGGCTGGTGTAGCAGACCTGAAAAACGGTCGGAAGTTGAGCTTTTCATCTGAAATGCAATGACATCAGAGGGGTGTATGAAACGTTTCCTGGAAAAAAGTCTCAAAATCTACGAACACGAGATCGCCCGATTCACATGGCTTGCCGTGATCTTCTTTGCGGTATTCTTCGTGACAGCGATCTTCCGCAACTACGTGGATACTGCCTTTCTGAAACGATATGGACCGGACTATATCCCGTGGATGCTCGTCATCAGCGCAGTGCTCACGATGGTGGTTCTCGCTTATGCCGATAGGATAGCAAAACGCTTCTCCGACACGTATCTCATGATCCTCGTCTTTGGAGGGTATGCTGCTGCGGCGACTCTCTGCTGGCTTATGGTCAAGTCCAAGTTGTCCATCGTCTATCCGGCGCTGTATCAACTCATGGGTCTGCTGGATGCCATCCAACTCGTGTACCTCTGGAACATTGCCGGGGATCTGTTCGATGCACGCCAGGGCAAGCGAATCTTTCCGCTAGTGACCGCAGCACAGGTTTTGGGGACCACGGTTGGAAGCTTTTTGACTCGTCCAATCACCTATGGCATCGGCGAAGACGCCGCACTGCTGGTGTTCGCACTGGTCTTTATGCTCGTCGCGATGTTCATGACGATCACGGCCCGGAACATCGTGGGAGAAACAAAACCTGAAGCGGTTGTGACACAGAAAGCGCCGGAAACAAAGCGCCTAAGCGAAATTCCCGGTATCATGAAAGAATTCCCGATAATTCGCTTTTTGATCGTTTGCGGTCTCATACCCAATATCTTGCTGCCCATCTTCTCTTACCAGTTCAGCGTGATTGCCAACAACAATTTCGCGTCGGAACAGAGCCTGATAACGTTCCTCAGCGTGTTCCGCGGCGCAACGACGTCAGTTACATTCGTTATTCTCTTATTCGCAGGACGGTTGTACTCGGCAATGGGATTACCAAACGCATCCCTGGTCCAGCCGGTTAATTTCACCATTGTTTTTGGAGCACTCACAACCTTTTTCAACGTTTACGTCGCAGCGTACGGCCAGTTTACGCTGATCCTTATCCAGCGGGCGATCGCCGGTCCGGTAAACAAGATCCTTTTCAACGTGATTCCGAAAGCCCTGGTGCCATGGAGCCGTACCTTCATCCGAGGCACTCTGCTGAAGGTCGGCATGTTGGCCGGGTCTCTTCTCATGATCCTTCTGAAACCGGTAATGGAGCCTCATGATTTTGCGTACATAGCGGTAGTTCTCGCTGCTTATTGGGGCTTTGAAACCCTGGTCTTTCGTAAGGAGTACAAGCGTATTCTCAAGCAAGTGATCGTCGTCGACAAGATCGATTTCGACCGGGTTGAGGCCGGCAGCGCTTTTGAGGCGGGGGGCGCTCCCATGGGCTTGGAATCCGCTGTAACCGAGATGCTCCCCGGTGAAGAAGCCAGCAAAGAAGAGAAACCTCGGATCTTGGCACCGGAGGTGGCTCTCAGACTCATTGATGACCCAAGCCCACAAGTCCGCACCGAGGCCGCCCTTGCCTTCGCCATCAAACCGGACATGAGGGCTGCGAGAAAACTGATTCGCTGTCTGGAAGGACCCGATGAAGAACTCCGCACAGCCGCAATAGAGGCTTTGATTTCTTATCCTCCCGATATCCTGCCTATTTTAGAAGCGTCATTCCTGCAAGCGAATGTACGTGGCAAACAGGCGATCCTGGAGGTCATCCGATTGTCTTCGAAGATCAACGACTTTGAAATGGCGCATCTTTTCGAAACACTCGTCGAAGAGGCATACGGAAATCTCATAGTTATCCGCATGTTGCACAGGCTGGAACAACGTCACGGGACGCAGATGCTCAAAGAGCATCTTTTGTCTCGAAACGATGAAATCCTCGGACTCCTCTTCTACGCGTTGTGGGTGTATCACGCGGACATGCGGCTCATGTATCAGGCGCTCAAATCCGAAAATGCATCAGTGGCCGTCGAAATGGTCGAGACTTCCATAAGAGGGCAGAATCTTCCATATCTGGTTCCCCTCATCGATGATCTGCCATTGGACGAAAAGATCGAGAAAGGGCGCAAAATGTTCAGTCTCGTGGCCCGCGATTCACCGGAGCGTCTTTTGGCTCTATTGGCCCAGTCGGAGGACAGTCTTACCAGGATGTTGGCTGTGTACGCCGTGGCGGATCTTATGCCGAATCAAGCCTTGATTCCAGTAACGGAATCACGCCTGGAAGACGATGATCCTTTAGTACGCCAGGTTGCGGAATATGCTTCAGCGATAGCTTCGGGAAGGGAGGCACACATGCCGGAAATCATAGACATCATCAACAAACTCAAGACTTTTCCACTTTTTCAAGGCCTGGGTACGCGAGAACTCCATGCCGTTGCTTCCATTACAAAATCGGGCAAACTAGACAAGGGGGAGATTGTTCTCCGGGCTGGTGAGGAGAACCCCTCGATCTACTTGATACTTTCCGGACAGATAACCACATATGAGGATTACGGGACAGCCGACCAGAAGGAGCTCAGGACTGCAGAAGAAAACGGGTATCTCAATTTCGTGCCTATGTTTACTAATTTATCTCCGGCAAATACGTCGGTCGTAACTCAGGATGCGGAAATTCTTGTTCTGCCTCAAAGTCAATTCCATGAGATAATGAGAGTTTATCCTCAAATCGGGCTCAATCTCTTGAAAATGGCTGCTCTCCAGTTCAGACAGATGGGGTTTACTGCGTAGGTAGAAGAATGTCAGTTCTCCGTTGAAGGCTTCAAAGGAGAGATGTGGAGAAAAGAACTGAAACAAATTGGCACCATCATTTATCAATAGATCTATGTAGTCACACATCATGTGTTGCTTGAGTGGCGCAGAGATGCTTACACTTTGGGAGTCCAAAATATGCCGATGCGTGTCTTAACATATATTTCCTTTGCCTTGTTGAGCACATTGGTTTGCGCTCAGGGATTGGCAATCGACAAACCCTTAGCTGAAGGTAACAGAGGAAAAGAGTCTTCTTCGACTCCTGAACGAGTTCAGACTCCGAGAGATTATATAGAATCTCGTTTGGGCGGCAAAATAATCAAGATTGAAAGAGATCCGGATGTAATACAGAGAGCTGTGTTGCTCGTCGACCGAAAAGGCTCTGTTACACGGCATGTGCTTGAAGTCGGTCAGGACACTGCGACGGATTTATGGGACGTGAGGATCGTCACGCCCGATGGTGAATCTATGGGAGTCCCGCAGGTGATAATCATGCCTAGCTCGTTAATCTCTCCATGCTGGTCCCAATGCAAGGGCAAATGTGGTGAGAGTACTGATTGTCGCGTGCGATGCCTATTCGATTGCCTTGTGGCTTCACGATCGGCTACGCATCCTGAATCCAAGGGTGTGCTGGCGCAATAAATGAAATCGGGGGGGGGAAAACATGAACGAAAGAAGACTGTTATCGGCAATTCTAGCGGTTATCATGACATCAATGCTATCAGTCGGACTCTCCACTGCACAGCAAATTACCGGGACGCCCGGCTCGCCCGACGCCACTACGACGATCGACGGCCGGTACTTGCCGTCACCGCCCCAGCCGTTCAGGGGCCGGATCGAGTTGAACGCAGCACAGTCAAAGCCGGCTTGGCCGATGCGGGTGGTGCCCCCAAAGGGTGCGCCGAATATCCTGCTGATCATGACCGACGACTGCGGGTTCAGCGCACCGAGCACCTTTGGAGGTGTGATTCCGACGCCGGCTCTCGATCGCATCGCCAACAACGGCCTGCGCTACACCAATTTCCATTCCACATCGCTGTGCTCCCCCACGCGTGCCGCACTCATCACCGGGCGCAACCACCACTCGGCGGGATTCGGCGTCGTCTCCGAGGGCGCAAGCGGCTTCCCTGGCTATAACAGCTATATTGGCAAGGACAACGCAACGATTGGGCGCATTCTGCTGGACAATGGCTATCGCACCTCCTGGTTCGGCAAGGACCATAATACGCCGGAGTGGACTGCGAGTCAGGCCGGACCGTTCGACCAGTGGCCGACCGGCATGGGCTTCGAGTACTTCTACGGCTTCGTCGGTGGTGACACCAGCCAGTGGCAACCGAACCTTTTCCGCAACACGACGGCGATCTATCCCTACGTGGGCAATCCGAAATGGAACCTGATCACAGCGATGGCCGATGATGCTATCCACTGGTTGAATGAACTCAACGACATCGATCCGTCGATGCCGTTCTTTCTCCACTATGTCCCCGGCGCTACCCACGCTCCGCACCACGCGACGCCGGAGTGGATCAAAAAGATCAGTGACATGCATCTGTTCGACAAGGGTTGGAATGCCCTGCGCGATCAGATCTTTGAAAACCAGAAAAAGCTCGGCGTGATTCCCCAGGATGCCAAGCTGACTCCCTGGCCGGATGACCTCCTGAAGAAGTGGGATTCCCTCACGGCTGAAGAGAAGAAGCTCTTCATCCGCCAGGCCGACGTCTACGCCGCTTATCTAGCGTATACCGACCACGAGATCGGCCGTGTGATTCAGGCGGTGGAGGATCTGGGCAAGCTCGACAACACGTTGATCATCTATATCAGCGGGGACAACGGCTCCAGCGCTGAAGGTTCGCCCAACGGCACTCCCAGCGAAGTGCTCCAATTCAACGGGATAGAGCTGCCGGTTGCCGAGCAGATGAAGTGGTACGACGTTTGGGGTTCCGACCTGACCTACAACCATATGGCGGTCGCATGGACCTGGGCTTTTGACACTCCATTCAAATGGACAAAGCAGATTCCGTCTTTCTTCGGCGGCACGCGCCAGGGCATGGCGATCTCCTGGCCGAAGGCGATCAAGGACAAAGGCGGCATCCGCCACCAGTTCCACCACGTCATCGACATTGTGCCGACTCTTCTGGAAGTGACCGGCATCCCAGCGCCGGTGATGGTGGACGGTGTGGCCCAGAAGCCGATCGAAGGTGTGAGTATGGCCTATACTTTCGACAAGGCCAACGTAAACGCGCCGTCGACACATAAGACGCAGTACTTCGAGATGATGGGGGTGCAGGGCCTGTACAACGACGGCTGGATGCTGAGCGCAGTCCCGATCCGTCCGCCCTGGCAACTGCTTGGATCCGCCATCCTGGACCCGGCCAGCGCGTTCAAGTTCGAGCTGTACGACGTCCGCAACGACTGGACCCAGTTCACCGACGTCGCCGACGCAAATCCGGGTAAGATGCGAGAAATGCGGGACCTGATGTTCGCCGAATTCGCGAAATATCAGGTGCTGCCGCTCGATGCCTCTGTGGCGACCCGTATGGTCACCCCTCGGCCGTCGTTGTCGGCTGGGCGGTCGGTGTTTACGTATTCCGGCAACCCGGTCACCGGAATACCCCGAGGTACGGCTCCGAGCGTTCTGAACACGTCCTACACGATCACCGCTGACATTGAGGTGCCGCAAGGAGGCGCCGAGGGCATGATCGTGACCGACGGCGGCCGATTCGGCGGCTATGGGCTGTATCTCTTGAAGAGCAAGCCGGTGTTCCTGTGGAACCTGCTCGATCTTAAACGAGTCCGCTGGGAAGGTAAGGATGCCCTCACTCCCGGTAGGCACACGCTCGAGTTCGATTTCAAGTACGACGGCCTGGGCTTTGCGACGCTGGCCTTCAACAACGTCAGCGGACTCGGTCGCCCGGGCACGGGAACCTTCAAGGTCGATGGGAAGGTGGTGGCCACCCAAAAACTGGACCACACAGTCCCTTTGACCTTACCGTGGGACGAAACCTTCGACATCGGATCGGATACAGGCACTCCGGTTGCCGACAGCGACTACCAGGTGCCGTTCAAGTTGACGGGCACGATCAACAAGCTGACGATCTCGGTCGAACCGCCTAAGCTCACACCTGAGGACCTGAAGAAGCTGAAGGAAGGTGAAGCCAAGGCAGCCGACGGCGCAGCGAAGCATATGCAGCGCGGACCGAATTAGTTCTGCAAAAGGCCGGCAAGCATAATCAGGTTAGCCTCGCGAGCCCCCTCTACGCGATTGAAAATGAAAGGAGCGTATTCATGTCTGTCTCGCGGAAACACATTCGGAATCTAAGTTTCCACAGACTATTCCTGGCATGCTTAATCTCAGTGCTGTCGGCCTTGCCGGTTGCAGCCGAACAGATCACCGGAGTGCCGGGCTCGCCTAGCGCAACAACGACCATTGATGGTAAGCAATTGCCGCCGACTGATCCGAAATTCGGCGGAGTGATCAAAGAGAAGGCCTCGGAGTCGAAGGCATGGTGGGCGCCACGCGTCGTGCCGCCGAAAGGCGCGCCGAACGTGCTGCTCATCATGACTGACGATAGCGGGTTCGGTGCTCCGAGCACGTTCGGCGGTGTCGTCCCCTCCCCCGCACTGGATCGAATCGCTAAGAGCGGGCTGCGGTACACGAATTTTCACTCGACGTCGCTGTGCTCGCCCACCCGTGCGGCGATCGTCACAGGCCGCAACCATCACGTAGCAGGCTTCGGGGTAGTGGGCGAAATCGCTACGGGATTTCCAGGATACGACTCGATCATCCGCAAGGAGTGCGGAACTATCGGCACCATCCTGAGAGACAACGGTTATGCAACTTCATGGTTCGGCAAGAACCACAACACACCTTTTTATCAGGCAACTCAGGCAGGACCGTTCGATCAGTGGCCGAACGGATTGGGCTTCGAGTATTTCTACGGCTTTGTCGGTGGTGACGCCAGCCAGTGGCAACCGAACCTGTTCCGCAACACGACGGCCATCTATCCTTTTCAGGGTAATCCAGGCTGGAACCTGACCACGGCCATGGCGGACGAGGCAATCCAATACATGAAGGAGCTCAAGGAGATCGCGCCCGACAAGCCGTTTTTTGTCTACTACGTACCGGGCGGCACCCATGCTCCACACCATCCAACCCAGGAATGGATCAAGAAGATCAGCGACATGCACCTCTTCGACCAAGGCTGGAACAAATTGCGCGAGACCATCTTCGCTAACCAGAAGCGCCTGGGTATCATGCCCGAGAACGCCAAGCTAACTCCGTGGCCGAAGGAACTGCCGGAGTGGGATACTCTTAGCTGGGACGAGAAGAAACTCTTTATCAAACAAGCCGATGTCTTCGGAGCCTATCTTGCCTACACGGACCACGAGATCGGCCGCGTCATCCAGGCAGTCGAAGACCTGGGCGAACTCGACAACACTCTGATCGTCTACATCGCCGGTGACAACGGGGCTAGCGCGGAAGGCATGCTCAACGGAACCCCGAACGAGTTCACCACGTTCAATGGCGTCTCAGTGCCGGTCAAGGACCAGTTTCTCTGGTATGAGTTCTGGGGCTCGGAACGCACGTTTCCGCACTTTGCGGCAGGTTGGGCGTGGGCCATGAGCACGCCGTTCAAGTGGATGAAGCAGGTGGCATCGCACTTTGGCGGAACCGCACAAGGCGTGGCCATGTCCTGGCCCGGCCACATTAACGATGTTGGCGGCATTCGCCGCCAGTTCCACCATATAATCGACATCGTGCCGACCATCCTCGAAGCGACAGGCATCCAGGCGCCCGAGACTATCGACGGCATCAAGCAGCGGCCCATCGAAGGCGTGAGCATGGTCTACACCTGGGAAAAGGCCAACGCAAATGCTCCTACCCGGCACACCACACAATACTTCGAGATGCTCGGCAATCGCGCCATCTACCACGACGGCTGGGTGGCGTGCACAACTCCGGTGACGCTCCCATGGGAACTCAGTACCAAGCCGCCCCCAGATGTGATCACCGGATACAACTGGGAACTCTACAACGTCCAGGAGGATCCCACCCAGTTCAACGACATGGCAGCCAAGATGCCCGAGAAGCTCAAACAGATGCAGGCCCTATTCTATCTGGAAGCGCAGAAGTATGACGTGCTGCCGCTCGACAATTCGACGCTCGCTCGCTGGAACACGCCGCGGCCGAACCTCACAGCGGGAAGATCGGTCTTCACGTATTCGGGTACACTGACCGGTGTACCCAACAGTGGTGCTCCGAACATCCTGAATAAATCGTACAGCATTACTGCCGAAGTTGAAATTCCTGAAGGTGGAGCGGAAGGCATGATCGTCACCGATGGCGGACGCTTCGGTGGCTACGGCCTGTTCCTGACCAAGGGCGAGTTTGGATTCGGCCGGGGCAAGGTGGTGTTCTTATACAACCTGCTCGACCTCAAGCGCACGACGTGGGAAGGGCCTGAGTTGAAAGCCGGGAAGCACACTATCGTCTTCGACTTCAAGTCCGATGGTCCGGGCTTGGGCAAGGGAGGCACGGGCGTGTTGTACGTTGACGGTAAGGAGGTGGCCCGGAATTCCATGGAACACACCACCCCGATCACGTTCCCGGAAGACGAAACCTTCGACATCGGTCAGGACACCCGCACCGGGGTCGCGATGCTGGAGTATCGCTACGATGTTCCCTTCAAATTCACAGGGAAGATCAATAAGCTTACGGTTCAGCTCGAACCGGAGCGGCACACCGAAACGGGAGACAAACAAGCCACTGGGACTGTCGCCCGGTAGCGAGACTGAAGTCAGTTCGACGAATGAAAAAACTGCTGACCCTTGCCGCAGTAGCCGAAGCGACCACGGGTTTGGCACTGCTGGTTGTCCCGGCTCTCGTCGGGTGGTTATTGCTCGGCACCGAGCTTACCGGAGCTTCGATTCCGGTAGCTCGTGTGGCCGGCATTGCACTGATTGCTTTAGGTATCGCATGCTTACCGGGATTGGCATTGCTTGGCATGTTGACCTACAGCGCCTTGGTAACGGTCTTTCTCGCCTACATGGGCATCTGTGGAGAATGGGCCGGGCCGCTGTTGTGGCCGGCGGTCCTGGTGCATGCCAATCTGACCGCGCTTCTTCTCATAGGATGGCGAAAAACAGCTCGCAGGAAAGAATCAGGTAGCTAAAGGGTTGGCTGCCCGTATCTGTTCATTCACGAAGACAGGAGAGTCTTTTCATCGGTAAAAAAAAAGCAGCGGCTGGATTCGGATTCGCTTCATTCCATACACTGCCTTAGCAGCAATTCACGATTGCGAGGGTTCGCACTCTTGGGGGCATGATGAGACTGTTGTGTGCTTTGATGACGGTAACTTTCCTTTGTTGCATGGTCGCGGATGCTTATCCGCAAGACTCGGTTATGGGCCAACTGTGCCCTATTCTTCAAGATTTTGTTACATCAGTATCTCTCTTCCTGAACAACGCCACCGAACCGGTAGCGTGGGATCAGTGGGCTCAGATTGACGTGAATTTTAGAATGAAACTTCAGAATTTGGCAAACAGTCTGGCTGAAGACGATTCCCGCGGCAGTGTCGCCATAAATGAGTTGATGGCAACTGCGGAAATCTGGAAAAGACAAATGTTGGCAACCTGGCAGACGCGTGATTTTCAAGACGACCAGGTGCTCTGGAAAGCGTGGGGGATGCTCCAGAATGTTTGCCCCAGCTTGGCGCTTCCTCAATTGTGACATCTCCTGAAGACAGGATTGGATTGGTCACCTGTTCATGCTTTATCGATCCTGGTTCTTTTTCTGGTTGGTGCGATATCATCAAATGTAGAGGTTTCGAATGGAACACGCTGTCACATTATTTGTGGGAACGTTCACTACTTTGCTGGCAATTATTAATCCGTTTGAAGCAATTCCCGTATTCCTCCAGCTCACAGCGGGTCGAGAAGACAGTGTCCGTCTCGAAGTCTCACGCCAATCCTGTTTATATGCAACGCTCTTATTAGTATTCTTTCTGGTGTTCGGAAATCTGGTTTTGTGGATTTTCTCTATCCCGCTGAGCATGGTTCGCATTGTGGGGGGCATTATTCTCATGCGACTCGGTTTCGAGTTGTTCTCTCCCTCTCCAAATGGTGGAATGATACCCGGTTCTGGCGCAGATTCCACCGAAAAGCCACTGGATGTCGCCTTCGTCCCTCTGGCTATGCCAATAATGGTTGGTCCGGGAGCTATTGCTACCGTTCTGGGCATGAGTTCACTGGTAGAACATCCTGGCAGCGGAATTATAGCGTCTGTCGTTCTTGCCATCGTGGCAACTATGTTTGTTACCTATTTATCTCTCTTGTACGCAAGAAAGATCTATAGCTGGATAGGGATCAAAGGGGTGGATGCAGCTACCCGGATAGTAGGCTTTTTCGTGGCTTCCATGGGGATGGGGCTTGTGTTTCATGGGGTTGTGCAGGCCTTACGGCAATACGGTATCGTGCATTTGTAGCTGCCAAAATGAGACTGGCACGAACATCGCTTTTAAAGGTCCGGGGATTTGTACTATTGGCGGCTGTGATTCCTCAACTGGAAGCAGATCGTTGTCTGCAATACCTATGATGCATGAACGCCTTTGTTGAAGTGTTGTCAAACTGGTTACCGGACAGGATGTCCTTCGGAACCAGTCCTTAGGCAAGAAAAGGACTATCGAACGTTCGGCCCGGTGATGACACGTGAACGGTGCTCCGTCTGCTGATTCCGTGAAAAGCTACTTCGGAGTGCTAATCGTCGCAAAATATTCGATTCAAGGAGTAAAGGAATATAAGAACATGAACAAGAATAATATGAGGTTTCGACCGAGAGGCGGTCTCTTCGCGATTATCGCTGTTTCAGCAATGCTACTGTTGCCCATGACCGCCCACGCCGAAAAGATGAAAATAGCAGAGGACGAGGCCCACGCCATCGGTATCGAAGCGTACCTCTACTTCTATTCGTTGGTGACAATGGATATCACCCGGAAGCAATCAACGAACATCGAGCCCGGAAAAGAGTTCGGCAAAGGGCCGATGAACATGTTCGTCAATATTCCGGAGTATCCGCCCGCCACCATGAGGACGGTTGTAAGGCCGAATTTCGATACCCTGTATTCCATCGCGTGGCTGGATCTCACGACGGAACCTGTGGTCGTCTCCGCTCCGGATACGGGTGGACGGTATTACCTGTTGCCGATGCTCGATATGTGGACGGACGTCTTCGCTTCTCCGGGTTGGCGTACGACCGGCACTCAGGCAATAAATTTTCTCGTGGTTCCTTCTTGCTGGCGTCCTGATTTAAGAGATCGGTTCATCGAGGAATTTAAACTCCCCAAAAACACACAACTAATTGATGCTCCAACACCCTATGTGTGGGTCATCGGCCGCACCAAGACTGACGGCCCAAAAGACTATGACGCTGTTCACAAGATCCAGGCAGGCTTCAAAGTCACGCCGCTCTCGCGTTGGGGCAAGACGCCGGAGCCTGTCCCAGTGAAAATCGATCCCACGGTTGACATGAAGACGCCACCGAAAGTTCAGGTGGACACTATGTCTGCGGACAAATTCTTCGCTTACGCCGCCGAGCTGCTGAAAGTCATACCGCCGCACACCACCGATGAGCCGATCGTTGCGCGCATGAAACACATCGGCATCGAAGTGGGGCGGAGCTTCGACTTCACCAAACTCGATCCGTCCGTTCAAAAAGCGCTCGCGACAGTGCCGGAAAGCGCCCAGAAGCTCATGGAATGGAAAATACCCTCGCTCGCTCGCGTCGTCAACGACTGGTCGATGAACACGGATACAATGGGGGTTTATGGCAACTACTATCTCAAGCGCGCCATCGTTTCCCAACTCGGTCTCGGTGCCAACCTGCCCGGAGATGCCATCTATCCTCTGAATCTCGGAGATGAGACAGGCAAGCCTCTTGACGGTGCGAACAATTATACGATTCACTTCGATAAGGGATTATTGCCGCCTGTGAGTGCCTTCTGGTCGATCACTCTTTACGATCAGGAAGGGTTCCAGGTCGCGAACAGCCTGGATCGGTTCGCTGTCAGTAGCTGGATGCCGTTTACTTACAACCCGGACGGTTCTCTTGACCTCTATTTCCAGAATGAAAGTCCCGGCAAAAACAGGGAAGCGAACTGGCTACCGGCACCAAAAGGACCTTTCAACTTGACCATGCGCCTGTATGCGCCGAAACAGGAAGTTCTCGTCGGCAAGTGGAATCCGCCGCCGATCGTTAAGGTGCAGAAACTCCCCAGCGTGACGGGCGGCCAGTAGGCATAGGCGCTAACTTGGTGTCTTTTTGGCCGTTTGTTCCAGAGGAACAACTGACAATAGGCCGGCGATTCATCGCCGGTTAAGGAAAAATACAATGATTCTCGACTCCCGGAGGGGCGGCTGATACTGAATTCCCGGCAATGAATTACCTGGCTATTTTCTTTAGTCCCTGCGGGACAAAGAATTTCAGAAAAGTCAGCGCCAATGTGGTCAGTAGGGACTCGACAGAGGGCGGTCTCAATTACGCTCCTTGTTTCCGCCCTCGCTTAAACGAAAGAGGTAAATCTGTCAATCGACTACATCTCATGATAAGAGGACGGGCACCTCATTGAACTGAGTCTTTCTCAAGAAAGAGATTTCCATGAATTTGGGCGATCGGATCTCCGCAATCAATCAAGAACTGGTCGGCTGGTGTGAGCGTATCATAGCCCTGGCTCTTCTTGTCGGGGTGCTCAGTTTCTTCTTAGCAACACTGAGGATGGCCTTGGATCTTGACTGGAAATCTCTGGCCACTCTGCACGAGATTAGTCAGAGAATTCTCCTGATGACCATAGGTCTCGAGTTGGTGCGGACTCTTATCTCGCACGAGCTGTCTTCACTCATAAATTTGATGTCTTTTGTCATAGCGAGAAGAATGCTCGAACCGCAAATTCTTTTCTGGGAGATTCCACTGGGAGTAGCCGCTTTCGCTGCACTCATGGCTACCAGGAAGTATCTCATGAATGGAGTGCAAAAAACTGCTGGAGCTGAGGACACCGTTGAGAATGGCCAATAATACCACTCCGCTTAGATATGCAAGGAACGCTGCACCGTACAGGATTATGGGGTCATTGCGCTACGGTCTCCAGCTTACGGTACTGTTTCTGTGTTTTTTTTGGACAAACGGAGCCGAAGCAGCCGTGGATCTGCATCCTCTTGCTCCTCCGAACGTTTCCAGCCCGAGAGCCACTCTCAAGACTTTTCTTGACACCATGAACGATGCTACTCAGGCATACAAGGCGGGGCACGAACACAAGGCCGTTGCACTCGCCGAACGAGCGGCTCGATGCCTGAATCTGGAGAAAGAACCACCCGCACTGAGACACGTAATGGGGTTCTATATGACCCTGTATCTCAAGGAGACTCTGGATCGAATTGAAATACCACCCTATGATGAAATTCCTGATGCCAAAGCCGTCCGAACGGAAAAGATGACCAGTTGGACCATCCCTTACACGGAGATCTCCATTGCGCTCGTGAGCGAGGGATCTTCCACCGAACGGTTCCTCTTTTCGAGCGATACGGTCAGAAATGCGGAATCATATTACGAGAAGGTAAAAGACCTGCCATATACGCCTCAGTCCGGAGGCGGAGCGCTCCTGGACCAGCTCAAGGACACGGGCAGTCTGATTGTGCCAAAATCTCTTGTAGAGCGGTTGCCAAACTGGGCTCGAACAGAGATCTTCGGTGAGGCAACGTGGCAATGGATAGGACTTATCATCTATTTTGGGATCGCTGCCGGAACGATTCTGTTGCTATACAAGGGGGGCGGTGGACTCCTCGGCATGTTGGATGAGAAGTTCCAATGGGGCGTGAAGCACTCGGTGGGCGGCCTTATTCTACCTGTAACTCTGATTCTTTTTTCGCACGTCGGCCTCTGGTTTATCATCTACGGATTGCGCTTCCTCAATGCCGACGTCTATATGCCGATAGCATTTGTCTTTTTGCTCATATCCTATGGCGCTCGGATATGGTTGATCGGTGCGGTACTCAATCGAATTGCTGCGATCTTTGTGTTCGTGGGCGGAATTGTACGAGGAGGAGTGGACGATCAACTGGTTCGCCTCGGCTTTCAAGCTCTGTCGGTGATCATTGTCGGCGTGATGATGGTCAATCTGGGTGCCAGATTGGGACTGCCCACGTACTCTCTCATCACGGGACTGGGAATCGGCGGTCTCGCCGTGGCACTGGCAGGTCGTGAAGCGCTGTCCAATGTCATCGGCACAGTGATGATCATTCTGGACCGTCCGTTTAAGTTGGGGGACTACATTGTTCTCGGAGAAGGGGAACGAGGAGAGGTTACCGAAGTGGGCCTCCGGAGCACTCGCATTCGAACACGAGACGACATCCTGATATCGATTCCCAACTCAGTAATAGCTAATGCCAAGATGATCAATGAGAGTGCTCCTGTTCCAGCGTCTCGAATTCGGGTTAAAATCGGAGTAGCCTATGGTTCGGATCTGGCAAAGGTAGAGGAGGTATGGCTGAAGATCGTGCAGCAAAACGAACTTGTCTTGTCTCATCCGGCTCCGAGAATTCGATTTCGGCGTTTCGGTGATTCAGCCCTTGATCTTGAGCTGTTGTGCTGGATCGATCCGCCGGAACTCAGGGGTAGAATAATTCATCAACTAAGCTGGGCCATCCATGAAGAATTCCGGAAACAAGGAATCGAGATTCCTTTTCCGCAGCGGGACATCCATATTCGTACGGACCGGTAGCTTGGCTGTTTGAAAGCTCGCTGCAGAATCCAGTTACTCCGCAGTTAGCGGGCATGTAAGGAAAGGAAGGCGCTGTATGAGAAGTGCAATTCTACTGATGGTACTCGTTGTGAGTATAAGCCCCGCGGCCGGTTTCGCGGCAGAGGGCGAGAAGGGAGCGGACAGGGCCTCACTCTTAGCTCAATCAGAGAGCCTTCTGGCTGCTCGCTCTTCAGCGAAGGAATTCGTCACAGCGTTCAACAGGGGTGACGCCAAAGCTGTCGGCAATCTTTGGACTGCCGATGGGGAATATGTGGACGAAAACGGTCGGGCATTCCGGGGACGAGAGTCTATCGAGAAGGAATATGCCGCATTTTTCGCTCGGCATCCGAATCTGAAGTTGGAGACAACAGTTTCGTCCATGAAGTTCCTGAACGCTCATGCAGCCATTGAGGATGGAACGTCCGTTCTGAGGAAAGCTGACAACTCACCGGTCTCGAGGGCCTCCTATACCGCTTTTCTTCTGAAGGAAGGTGGAAAATGGTTGATGGCAAGCGTCCGCGAATACCCCTTGCCCGTACCGGCAGCACGACCGAACTTCAGGAACCTCGACTGGCTCATCGGAACCTGGACAGCGGCCAAGGACTCCAAGAAGCTGCAATTCGTTTACCGGTGGATTGCCGACAAAAAGTTCATCGAACTCTCATACTCCGCTTGGGACCAAGGATCGCTGCCAACCCGGTCCGGAATTCAGGTGATAGGCATCGATCCTTCTTCAGGCGAAGTGGTTTCCTGGAGCTTCGATTCCAACGGAGGCTACGGTCGAGGGCTTTGGAAGCTCCTCAAGAAAGGGTTGATGGTCGAATCCAGCGGAACACTCCCTGACGGTGCCTCCACTGCTTCCACCGACATCCTGTCCAGGATGGACGACAACAGTATTCGGTGGCAGTCAGTCAACAGAACCGTAGCAGGACAGCGACTAAATGACAGTGAACCCGTTGTGCTGAAAAGGAAGGCTCAATAGCCGGACTCATCGCATCAGGAACGGATCGAACAGCAAATTATCGATGAAACTCAACTTCGAACGTGAGGCCGATCATGAATAATCTCATAGGGATACTGCTGGCGGCAATGTTGGTTGCAACCCTTCCGATGGAGGAAGTCTTCGCTCGCGGCTTTGGAGGCTTTCGAGGTGGCTTCGGCGGCGGATTCGACCGGGGAAGTTTTGGTGGTGGATTCGACCGAGGCGATTTTGGTGGTGGATTCCGTGACCGGAGTTTCGGGGGAGGCGATTGGGGTGGATTCAGGCAGGAGGGATTCCGCCGTGACTTCCAGGGAGATGCCGGTCGGTTTCGCTCGGAACACGCGGATGCATTCCGTGACAGAGAAGGACAGCGCTTGGACCGAGACAGAAACAGATGGGGATCGCTTCCGGATCGTGATTTCGCAGGGACATCTCGAACCCGCCTGGACAATTTCCTTGGCATGCCCACTGACGCAGGTATCGGCCATCTCAGCGGAGAAGCCGGGCGACTGGATGTCACATCTCGCAGCCTTTCAGCGAACGTCGTATCCCGAACCCATGTCCCGTATATTCCGCCTGACGATCGGAGGGCTCAGGCGTGGAACGTACGGCATAATTTTGACGGACATCATGTCTTCAATCCCGATTGGTGGCGACGTCATCCTGGAGCCTGGGTTGGCGCCGGTATAGCGGCTTCCGCCTGGACGGCTGCAACATGGTCGAGTGCTGCCAACTGGGTGGGATGCGACCAGATGCCCGAGGACTACGATTATGGCAGCACAGTGCTGTATCAGGGCGGCGATGTGTATGTGGAAGGTCAGTCTGCGGGATCTGACGAACAATACTACGACCAGGCCAGCTCGCTCGCAACTTCCGGTCAAGACAAGAAGGATGATGACGCGAACTGGTTGCCTCTGGGCGTGTTCGGAATGGTCCAAGGCCAGCAAACCGATCCGACCATGATCGTTCAGTTGGCCGTAAACCATCAAGGGGTCATACGAGGCAACTGTTATTACGTAATTTCTGAAATCAACGTGCCTATTCAGGGAGCAGTAGATAAGCAAACGCAACGTGTCGCGTGGACCGCGGGGGATAACAAAAATACGGTCTTTGACACGGGCTTGTACAACCTTACAAAGGATCAGGCCGGTGTGCTTGTCCACTTTGGGAAAGATAAAACCCAGGAGTGGTTAATGGTTCGTCTTACGAGCAAAGATCAGGCTAAGAGCGATTAACAAATCGACTGGATGGCTCGATTCCGGCGGTTCGCAGACTCAGGGTTCATATTTGAACTGCTGTGTTAGATCGATCCGTCGGAGTTCAAAAGGCAAACTGTTCAAGCGATCCGGATCGGTCCTCCAATCACCCGGACGGAAACACATTGACGACTTGTTTTGTGCTGTTATCAGTGTTACTGTGAACGTCGTCTTTTACCCCTCCGATGAACGGGCTTGACAGCCTTCCCCGGTGCCTTAACCGATAAGGTGTGTTTGCTCACGGCAGAATCTTCCCACGATCTGGCCGGAGAATTGCGTATCGGGGGCTGAGACCATAAATTCAATGATAGTTGGATGTGGTACGATTGGGGAATTCTCACTGCTTCTTCCTCTCTCATTCGCGTGCAATTTGAGACTTTGCGGGTTCCGCGGAGGGAAAAGTAAATGATAGTAAGAAATTGGATGAGTACTAAAGTAATTACCGTAAACATTAACGACAGCGTTCAAGAGGCAATAAGCCTGCTCATGCAGCACAATTCCAGCATCTTACCGGTCGAACATGACGGCAAGGTTGTGGGACTGATTACACATCGCGACCTGCGCAAGCTGAGAGACACCAAAGGCTCCAAGCCTGATATGCGGAATATTCCGGAGGCAGTGCTACAGCAGAAGGTGGATACGATCATGTGCAGATCGATTATAGCTGTGCCACCTGAGTACACGGTAGAAGAGGCCTCACAGCTTCTTCTGGAACGAAGAATTCCCGGATGCCCTGTGCTGGATCATAATGGAGAGATAGTGGGAATCATAACCAAAAAGGATTGCCTCAAAGCCTTTACGGAAGCAAGCGGAGTGACATCGATGGGGATCCTTTTCGGGTTCTTGGTGGAAGATCGGGAAGATTGTATCAATGACGTTCTCAAGGTGCTTCATAGACATGATGCTCGTCTCATGGCCATCATGAGCCTGTACGCGAATGCTCCCGAAGGTCACAAATTTCTCTATATCCGATGTTTTCACATCGATAACAGATCCATCCAGGAACTCCGCGATGAACTGGCGAACACCGCAAAGCTCATTCTGGTTATAGACCGAAGCAAGGGAATTCAAGAGATGTACGATTAAAGAACCTGTTCATTTTCTCGGCTTCGAGCATTTCGAGAAGATACCTCCTAGTTTTTTATCGAGTTTCGACATCATCAGGCGGTAGTCGATCTCACTATTATCTGCTATAATGCCTCCCAATCTGCGGCTTGTTCATTCAAGGAGTTTTCCTCTCGTGGGTTCCATTAACTGTATCCCCGAATGAAATTCCAAGCCGTCGAACCAGGGCGCAGACCGTACATTACTTTAAATCCCGGAAGAAAATTCTTGAGCAGGACTGAGGTTCCCAAACTGATGGATAGACCAATCGTTATCGTTGGAGGCGGAGTTGCCGGTCTCACGGTCGCCAGATTATTGGCCGGGAATGGCATCAAGAGCATCGTAGTGGAACGAGAAAACAACCTCGGAGGGCACGTCGGCCAATGGGCTTGCATGGCGACGGATACGTGTCTCAGGTGTCATTGCTGTTCCGTTGAAGAAATGGTGAATTACGCGCTTACATCCGACATGATCGAAGTGCGTACCGGCTGGGAACTGGCATCGTTTTCTCCGTCCGCGGGAATTGCCAAGGAAGCACTACTGAAGCAGACCGGAACGGCCAGAGAAGAGATTGAACAGGCTGAAGCTCTGGTCATTACCACCGGATTTCAACCGTACAATCCTGCTGAGAAGATTCTGTTGGGACACGGTCGCTTGGACCAGGTGTTCACGTTGGCTGAAGTTGACTCACTCTTGCGAACAGACAAGCTGTCCCTGTTTACTGGCGATAGGGATGGGCTCAAAGTTGCCTTCTTTCAATGTGTGGGATCCAGGGACGCCAGCTCCGGTGGAAATTACTGCTCGCAATATTGCTGTCAGGCTGCGTTGAGGATGGCTCTTAAACTGATCCATGAAGATCCCCGGATTGCTGTCACCCTTTTCTACATTGATTTGCAGTTGGCCGGTAAATATGGCGGAGCACTGTTGAAGGCAGCCCAAGACAAGGGTGTTCGCCTGCTCCAAGGTGTACCGGGCGAAATCAGAAATTCGAACGACTCTCTGGAAGTTATTATAGAATCGCAAGGTCAAAACCTGCATGAGACTTTTGACCGAGCAATCCTCTCCATAGGGCAAAGGCCGAACGCATTGGAGTCATTTGTAGAGCAGTTGGGCCTTTCTGCAGATGATTTCGGATTCATACAATCGAAAGACACGCTGGACAGCAGTCGAACCTCCGTCGCCGATGTGTATGTGGCAGGAACCTGCTGTGGGCCGAAAAACATTGAGAATACCGTGTCGCACGCAGGTCAGACTGCCGAAGCAATTATGGCGGATCTTCGAAGGAAAGGAATTTAGATGAGCTTGAGGCATTCCAAAGAGGCACTGCAAACCGTACCCGATGGCGAAACAAACCCGCGGGTTCTGATACTAGGAGGCGGCATTTCGGCTGCTATAGCGGCTCAAGCTCTCAAAAACACAGGCCTGCAGGTAACGTTTGCGAGAATCCAAGACATCTCTGAGAATGTCTATGTCCCCTATCCTTCTCGTTCTGACGATTTCGTGAAGGATCTGGCAGCCCTGCCGGGTGAGATCGAGATAATTGATGTCACGCAAATACCTGTCATCGAGCGAACTGAGAGTATGTTCAGAGCCGTTTTCGAGGACAAGACGGAATCAACAAACGATTGTATCTTCTTGTCTCCAGGCGTTGCACTGAAACCGGTCCCCGAACGTCTTCCTCAAGGAACCGAGCTTTTCACTGCACAAACCGGGGTACTCCCCAGCGAGCGGGTAGCCTTTTTGCTGGATTATGCCGAGTTGACCGCGCCTGCCGTGGGGATGTCTGCAATCCGTGTTGCTACCGATCACGTACGCAATGGAGGAGAGGCTCTCATCTGTTTCAAACATGCCCCAGTGCTACATGTTTTCGGAGAAACACTGTATCAAGCTGCAAGAAAAGCTGGGGTGCGTTTTGTCCGTTTCGGAGAGAAATTACCTGAGATTCAGGTTTCCGGTGACAAGGAAGGGCGAAAACACTTTCAGGTGGCGACGGAAGACGTCATTGACAGTGGAAATGAATTCGTCTGGGAATCTGACCGACTGATAGTTGCTACCGGGCCGGATGCTTCGTCAATTCCGGGATGGGCACAGAAAATTATCAAAGGCGATTTCGACGGCCGGGGATACATGTTATCCGACAGTATCGATTCGAGTGTAGGTCGATCTTTGCAAAGCGGCGTATTCGTGGTGGGAGGAGCAACAGGTAACCTGGACTACATTGGTTCCACGGCTCAAGCTTACGCTGCTGCCGCTGAAGCGAAGGCATGGATAGAGAACTCCCTCCTTAAAAGAAATAAAGAGACTCTTTCAATTGATACGACATGCGTTCGGTGCCTGACATGCTACAGGGTATGCCCGCACGGTGCGTTGTCTTTACAGGTAAACACTTCTCGTTCACGCATCCAGCCGTTATCCTCGTTCTGCGTCGAATGCGGGATATGCGCTTCAGTGTGTCCGGCTGCCGCAATTACACTGACCGCTTGCCCCCAGGAATCCATCAATGCCTTTATCAACGACGTGAGCCCTTCCGACCTGCCCAAGACGACGTTCGTGTTTGGCTGTAAACGATCGGCAGCGATGATGGCCAAATCGATGGAGATGCCTGAGAATGCTCGTTTCTTGGAAGTTCCGTGTGCCGGCAGCGTGTCGGAACATTCTATTTGGTCAGCATTAGCCGCCGGGGCAAAAGGCGTACTCGTAGTGGGATGTCATGACGGGAATTGCCATTCTCATGTCGGCACGAACTTGGCCGCAGCACGAGTCGAGCAAGCACGGAGCATCGGGATCTTTGATGGTAATCCGAAAATCGGCTATTTTACCGTCGCTCCGAATGAGTATGCTCGCTTTCAACGCCTGTTGAGTGAATTCTTGCAGATTGAAGACTAAGCCTTTGGGCTCGATTCCCAGTCCTTTATCAAGTTGGACTTGTATTTACAGGGATAGATCGATTCTCGAAAGTAATCACGGATTGTGAAGAGCAGTTCCCAGCAATTGGTAGCGCCGGCCTCCGTGCCGGCGAACAATTCACCAAACAAAGCAATAAGTTATCGCCGACAGGGACGCCGGCGCTACTGATTCTTCCCATTGCAGGCATTGGATTCCGTCAAGACTTTCGATAACAGCTATAGATCGACTGCCGAAGGTTCATCTGCAAGCAAAGACCGGTAAATAAAGACTTTCTCTAATTTTGTTCCCCGGATTCTCTACAGGGGCAAGCTGGTCTCGACCATGCGCACGAAATAGCTCGCACCTACCGGCAGCGCTTTGTCGTTGAAATCAAAGGCTGCGTTGTGAAGAGAAGCAGAGTCCTCGCCATTTCCAATGAACGCGAAGACTCCCGGAATTCTTTGGAGGTAGTACGCAAAGTCTTCGCCTCCCATCATTGGAGGGAGTTGAACCACGCCATCATCGCCGAGCAGACTTTTTGCAACATTGGTTGCGAATTCGCATGCAGGTGAAGCGTTGATCAGCGGAGGAGTGCTCCGTTTATATTCGATGGATGCTATCACCCCATGTGCAGCGGCCACACCGTCGACAATCGCCTTCATCTCCATCGGAACAGGTTTTCCATAAGCGGGGTTCAGATAACGAACCGTCCCCTTGAGCCGAACGCTTTCGGGAATGACGTTGTGCAAGTTGGAACTGGACTGAATGCTCGTTACTGCAACCACTACCGAATCGATGGGATCTACGGTACGCGTCGCTATTGTCTGAAGTCGCGAAATCATTGCACCAGCCGCTGCAATAGGATCTCGCGCCAAATGCGGAGCGCCCGCGTGACCACTGCGGCCGGTGATGGTGATCTTGAAATTGTCCACGGCAGCCAATGCGGTTCCGGGTGTGATGCTTATGCGTCCGGCTGCCAACCCGGGGAAGCTGTGAACTGCAAAAATGGACTGGACTCCATAACGTTCGAGGAATCCCTGTTCGAGCAAGTGCTTCGCTCCGCCGGTGACTTCTTCGGCAGGCTGAAACACGAACACCACGGTTCCTCTGAACCTGCGGGAAAATGAAAGATACTTTGCCGAACCGAGGAGCATCGCAACATGTCCGTCGTGTCCGCACGCATGTGTAACGCCGTCTGCTGTGGATTTATGGTCGTGTTGACCCTGATCGGAAAAGGCAAGAGCGTCCATGTCGGCTCTCAATGCTATCACAGGACCTTCGTCGTTCTTTAGAATTCCAAGCACTCCTGTGCTTCCC
Source organism: Desulfomonile tiedjei DSM 6799 (assembly GCF_000266945.1). NCBI lineage: Bacteria > Pseudomonadati > Thermodesulfobacteriota > Desulfomonilia > Desulfomonilales > Desulfomonilaceae > Desulfomonile > Desulfomonile tiedjei. Next base: position 2,953,550 of record NC_018025.1, on the reverse strand, counting down.
ACGCCTTCCACTATCTCGTCTAACCCGAAGGACCTGAGCAATTCCGCAACCTTGGCTGCTGTCCTGTGCTCGTGAAAACTGATTTCAGGGTGCCGGTGAAACTCATGGCGCCATCCAATCATTTCATCGTGTATTGCAACTATTCCGGGGATAAGAACCATCACATGTCCTCACTGCATTGGTAAGCCATCTGTCCCCATGCCAAGGAGTGAAGCTCGCCAAGCTTAGACAATCTGTTAATAACATGGTGACCAAATAAACCCGATGCCAAGAAGCATGTCAATCGAATCGATCATGGAGCGCTTTTCCCATAAAGCAGATGAATGAAGCACGGCAGAAGTATACTCCGATATCCTGCAGCCTGTACGGAAATCATCACAAAGGAAATATATCGTGATACTAAATGGTGATAAACACTATTATTAGACAGTAATCGGTATCGTCTCGGCTGGAGAATGCCGGCTATTAAGGGGCGGTGACTTTGATGGGGGCGGGATGTCCGGGTTGTCCGATAGGACGTCTTTCTGGGGTTGTTGGATTACGAGAAGGAAAGATGTGTCATGCAACGGTCCCTTGGCTCTGAGAATGAGAAGAAACGTGCTATACCTCGAGATGGGCACGTGATACATGCTTCGATAAACCAGCCCTCAGGCCCATTGAATGCCGTGGCGGAGGCTGCATCAACTCAGGAAGACAGGCGAACGGAGAAAACTTCGACCTGAAGGAGGAGAGGTGGCAATAATTACCATCTCACGAGGATCATACAGTAAGGGAAAAGAGGTGGCCGAAAAGGTAGCGCTCAAGCTGGGCTACACTTGTATCTCCAGAGATCTGCTCGTCGAGGCTTCAGAACAATTCAACACTCCTGAAATCAAGCTGATACGAGCCCTGCACGACGCACCAACGATACTGGAACGATTTTCACATGGCAGAGAGAAGTATTTGGCCTATTTTGCCTCGGCTCTTCTTGAGAAGGCTCAGAAGGATAACCTCGTATATCACGGCTTGGCTGGCCATTTCTATCTCCAGAATATCGGTCATGTCCTGAATGTGAGGATTCTCGCGGATTTTGAAGATCGCGTTCACTTCGAGATGGAACGCGAAGGGATTTCGCGTGATGAAGCAGCGTACATCCTAAAGAAGGACGATGAAGAGCGGAGGCAATGGAGCCTTAAGCTTTTCGGCATTGATACAAGCGATCCGGCATTGTACGATATGGTCCTGCACATTCGGAAAATCTCCGTGGACGATGCGGTGGAACTGATAGTCCGTACAGCAGGAATGGCTAGTTTCAGAACGACTGTCGAATCTCAGAGCGCTGTGGACGACCTCACCTTAGCAGCGAGAATCAAGGCCGAAATTGTCGCAAACTATCCGACTGCCAAAGTGACTGCTCAGCAGGGGACTGTGATAATCTTAGTAGAATTAGAACTTTCATCGGGAAAGCGTTCGGTGGAAACGGTTCGGTGGTTGACGGAGATGGCTCAGCGTATTCCCGTCGTCAAAGAAGTGTACATTAGAGGAACCAACGGAGTTGTCTTTGCTCCCGAATGACCTTAGGACTGGAAATGTCTCTTGGTCGAATCGATCCTGAGCTTAGGGCTTCAGGATCACGTCGCATTAATATCCAAGAAAAGGCGTCATCTGATGGACGTGACGGTCAGTCAATACAGATTTCAGTATCGCTCTCTTGCCTCAAAGATGTTCCTCACCACCTTTGCGGTGTCCATCATACCTCTTCTCATATTAGGAGCTGTGGCCAGATACTATTTTATCTCCTCTTATAAAGTTGAGGTACAGCAGCGTTTGAAGGAAATCATTCTGAACGGACAGGCACAGTTGGAGAATATTATCCAAGCCCGGATTATAGCCCTTCGAGTGCTGGCTCAGAATCCTTCCGCCTCATTTGGAACGAAATCCGCTGTCTCCGAGAATTTCCAGGTCCTGAAGTCAATATTCGGAGACACTGTCCAGTCGCTGGTTCTATTGGACTCCCAGGGGAAGCAGGTCGCATGGTCCCCAGATACCGTCGAGGATACTCCGTCCGATTCTTCGATTTTCCCGTTCCTCCAGCGGACCAATGAAAGAGGACTGTATATTACTGATGTTGCAACGGATAAGACCCGAGGGAACAGTTTCACGATTGCTCTTCCTGTGGAACACGATCGGAAAAAATGGGTCCTTCTTGCAGCATTCAGCACCGATCCTCTAACCCGGGTGCTCGGCGGGCTCGATCTGGAGCCGGCAGCCAGAATTTTCATCGTCAACAGAACAGGGGAGGTTCAGGTAGCATTTCCGGCTGATGCTGCACTTCCGGAAAAAGTAGCCTACGATGAACGAATGGCCGGACAGGAGGATTGTGCTGTACCGGAAATTAACGAAAGCCCTGAGGGTTCTACTATTTGTCTGAAGATAAGAATCACGAATACCCCTTGGATGCTGACACTTTTCGAAGAAAAAGACCACGCTTATGCAGCAATCTACGATGCGCGCCGTTCGTCGATAGCAGCCGTTTTCCTGGGAGCACTTATTTTAGGGCTGGTTGCTGCGTTTGTGTCGCGACGTCTGGCCCATCACGTAGCACACATGGATCAGGAAAGACAGCTCATGAATGAGCAACTCATGCAAACGGCGAAGCTTGCCTCCCTGGGAGAGATGGCAGCCGGAATAGCCCACGAGATAAACAACCCACTGGCCGTCATGGTTCAGGAAGCCGGCTGGATGCAAGATCTACTGGACGATGGAACGGACGAGATCCGGGAGAACATACCTGAATTCAGAGTCGCATTGTCCCGGATCCAGGCACACGGGAAACGATGCCGGGGCATCACGCACAAACTCTTGAGTTTTGCACGCCCGGTGGACCATAGGGCCGAAGTCATCCAACTAAACAGCATTCTCGAGAATGTCGTGGAACTCTATTCACACAGATCGCAAGGCGGCGACCTTACCTTTACGACCGTACTTGCGCCCGATCTTCCGAAAGTGCAGGTTTCTCCTTCCGAAGTGGAACAAATACTGGTTAATCTTATCAATAATAGCTTGGATGCCATGGAACACGGTGCGGGGAGCATCGCGATCACAACCAGGCTTCACGGACATTACGTTGTTGTTGATGTATCGGATAACGGCCCTGGAATCCCGAAAGAGCATCTGACCAAGGTTTTCGATCCGTTCTTTACCACAAAGCCTGTGGGAAAAGGTACCGGTCTCGGACTTGCTATTTGCTACGGTATTATGAAGAAATTGAGAGGTGACATAACCGTTACCAGTGAAACAGGACAGGGAACCACGTTTCATCTGTTCTTCCCTGTTGTATAATTAAAGATTACGCCTACAGCACCAGAATTTCTTCATGTGCTTTTCCAAAAAGACGGGCTTTAGAATTTACAATCATCGCTTGGACTTCTTTGGTTTATGTCGGAAATGTCAAGAGGATACGTGACACAGAAATTTCCTTGGCCAAAAAGAGATAACGGTTATTGAGAGATAACAATTCTCGTGCAGAACGTTAACAAGACAACCGAAGGAGGAAAGTTATGAATGAAGATAGCAAGTCCCCGGTAGTGGGCGGAGCCAAGCAACCCGCTTTCGGCAAAGGCACGACGAACCGGGACTGGTGGCCGAACGAGTTGAACCTGAAGATTCTTAACCAGAACTGTCCCATGAGCAATCCCATGGGCAAGGAGTTCAACTACGCTGAAGAATTCAAAAAACTCGACCTGAAGGCCGTGAAGAAGGATCTCTATGCGCTGATGACCGACTCGCAGGACTGGTGGCCGGCCGATTTCGGTCACTACGGGGGACTCTTCATCCGCATGGCGTGGCACAGCGCGGGCACCTACCGGATCGGCGACGGCCGCGGGGGCGCGGGGTCCGGCACCCAACGCTTTGCGCCTCTCAATAGCTGGCCCGACAACGCGAACCTCGACAAGGCGCGCCGTCTGCTCTGGCCGATTAAGCGGAAATACGGCCGCAAGATCTCCTGGGCCGACCTTATGATCCTCGCCGGCAATTGTGCGCTTGAGTCGATGGGCTTCAAAACCTTCGGCTTCGGCGGCGGGCGCGAGGATGTCTGGGAGCCGGATGAAACCTCCTGGGGTGCCGAAAAAGAATGGCTGGCTACAAGTGACAAGCCTGACAGCCGTTACACCGGCGACCGGGATCTGGAAAACCCTCTGGCGGCCGTACAGATGGGCCTGATCTACGTCAACCCGGAAGGGCCGGACGGCAACCCGGATCCTCTCTTGGCGGCCAAGGATATCCGTGAGATCTTCGCTCGCATGGCGATGAACGACGAAGAGACGGTGGCGCTCATAGCGGGCGGCCACGCGTTCGGCAAGACGCACGGCGCCGGTGATGCGGCGCATGTCGGTCCTGAGCCCGAAGCCGCCTCCATCGAGGAACAGGGCCTCGGCTGGAAGAGCAGCTTCGGCACGGGCAAAGCCGGCGACACGATCACCAGCGGCATAGAGATCACTTGGACCCAAACGCCAACGAAGTGGAGCAACAACTTCTTCAGAAACCTGTTCACCTACGAATGGGAATTGACGAAGAGCCCTGCCGGTGCGCATCAGTGGCGACCGAAGGGTGACGCCGGCGCCGGCACGGTGCCGGATGCCCACGACCCGTCGAAGCGTCACGCCCCGGGCATGCTGACCACGGACATTGCCTTGAAGGTCGACCCTATCTATGAAAAGATTTCAAGGCGCTTCTACGAGAACCCGGACCAGTTGGCAGACGCCTTCGCCCGGGCGTGGTTCAAGCTGACACACCGCGACATGGGGCCCCGCTCGCGCTATCTCGGTGCGGAGGTCCCGGCCGAGGAGCTGATCTGGCAAGACCCTGTGCCTGCAGTCGATCATGAGCTGGTCGACGCTCTGGACATTGCAGACCTTAAGGTCAAGATCCTTGCTTCCGGCCTGTCCGTCTCGGAACTGGTCTCGACGGCCTGGGCGTCGGCATCCACGTTCCGTGGCTCCGACAAGCGCGGCGGTGCGAACGGCGCGCGAATTCGTCTCGCACCGCAAAAGGATTGGGAGGTTAACCAGCCTGCCCGACTGAAGACTGTTCTGCAGGCCTTCGAGGGAATCCAGGAGGAGTTCAACAGTGCGCAGTCAGGCGGGAAGAAGGTGTCTCTCGCCGACCTGATTGTCCTGGGTGGATGCGCAGGTGTCGAGCAAGCTGCGAGGAATGCCGGTCACGATGTGACCGTTCCCTTCACGCCCGGACGCACGGATGCCTTGCAGGAGCAAACCGACGTGGAGTCGTTCGCCGTACTCGAACCGGTTGCAGACGGGTTCCGTAACTACCTCAAAACCAAGTACGCCGTATCGGAAGAAGAATTGCTGGTCGATCGTGCGCAACTGCTGACGCTGACCGCACCTGAGATGACGGTTCTCGTTGGTGGTATGCGCGTCTTGAATGCCAACTTCGGACAGTCCAAGCACGGTGTTTTCACCAAGCGGCCGGAGACCCTCACCAATGATTTCTTCGTGAATCTGCTCGACATGAGAACCTCGTGGAAGACAACCTCGGAAGGCGAAGATGCGTTCGAGGGGCGTGATCGCGCAACGGGCGAACTCAAGTGGACAGGTACCCGTGTCGACCTCGTCTTCGGTTCGAACTCCCAACTCCGGGCCGTGGCGGAGGTCTACGGATGCGAGGACTCACAGGAGAAGTTTGTGCACGACTTTGTAGCGGTGTGGAACAAGGTAATGAACCTTGACCGCTTCGATCTCGTCCGATCGTAGCATAAACGTCTTCGAAGGCTTCTGAAGCACGTCTGAACTGCAGATCGGATGATCGGGAAGCGATAGCCGCCACGAATTGATGGTGTTTTGAAATGCTCAAGGAGGCTATTGGCAATATATGAGGGCGGCGTTTCAATACAATCTGAAACGCCGTCGTTTCTTTAAGCCCTTGCAGTCTGTCGGTCACGGAAACTGGAGCCCAAACACACACACGAATTGCCAAAACTAATGTCCGATTAGGGACAGGGGGGTATTGGTAGGTGCCGTGCCTCCGTGCCGGCACACTCTTTAATATGATTAATGATATCGATTGAATGGACCGGCAGGGACGCCGGTCGCTACCAATATCCTGTAATTCACACGCGGGACAAACGACAAAATTTTTGGCGCTGACTATAACAAGCGATAACTAAGGATGTATAAGAGATTATCTGAATTTGAAATAGCGCCTGCATGGTTTTCTGCAGGAGGCATTTCTGGCAGAATGATTATCCCTGAGTATCCCTCAACAAAAAAGGCCAGCCAGAAATTGGCTAACCTCTTGTTTTCTCTGGTGGGCCGTCGGGGGCTCGAACCCCAAACCTACTGATTAAGAGTCAGTTGCTCTACCAGTTGAGCTAACGGCCCTTTTTGAATTTGCTAAATTACCCCCAACCGGTTCATTTGTCAAGGCCCATAGCCGGATCATGATAGAGATTCAGTTTCGGGTGGTAGTTGAACGACTGTTTATCTGTGCGTAATCCGCAAAAATGCACGCTCGCCCAGAGGAAGCTGCAAATTCGGCAATCGCGTTAGCTCGACTCAAGTGTACTTCCTGTTCTTGCCGTCAAGAACTCGCCAGTCAGCCTTTACTCTTTGGCTCCGTGAGCCTTGAGCAATTCCATTATCTTGGTGTGACCCTTTGTGGTAGCTGCCAATAATGCGGTATCTCCGTCTTTGCTCTTTGCATGGATATCGGCTCTATTTTCGATGAGCAGTTTTACAATATCGAAATGACCTTCGTATGAGGCTGCCATGAGGGACGTAACACCGCTACTATCCTTGGCGTTGGCATCAGCTTCCCATTCCAAAAGTAGTTGTACAACCGGGGTTTGCCCCATGGTGGAACTCACCATCAGTAGAGATACGCCATTGGCCATGACATTGACGTTGGCTTCCCATTCCAAAAGCAGTTTCATGATCTCGAGATGATTGTTGAATGCAGCAGCCATTAGGGCCGTAATCCCATCCCTATTCTTAGTCTCTACATCGCAGCCCTTGTTCAAAAGATCTTGCACTCGTTTCAAGTCTCCCTTTTGAGCCGCTTCAATAAGCTCCAAATTCTGGTCAGAAAACGATGTGGAACAAATAAGCAATACCGTACAAATCATTATTCCCAACACGCTAATCTTTGATTTTTGCATGGTGAATCTCCCATCATTCATTTGTCAAACCGGTTCGATGCATGTGTCTATCATCATGAGGGCGGGCACGAAACAATTTCCCTCAATGTGAGCAAGCCTCTCTTTATGGGAGAGTGCCACGCGGGTACGCTCCACGCAATGACAATCTTTGGCCGGGTGGCATTGGTTGATTTTCGCTATCGAAAACTGGCTTTGAGGTTGATTGCACCAATCGAGCATAAGAACAATCCCTGGCGAACTCACCAGCATGCTGAAGCCATTCTTCATTGAACAACGAAGCAGTTACCTCTTTTCGTTTGCCTTCTGGTACTCTATTCTATATATCCGCCGACCCGGAGAGTCTTTCCGGCACAGCTATTTTCACCAGGGAGCGAAACGTGTCTGAGGACGGCAGAAAAAGAGTCAACGTCAGCAGTTTTCTCGATGATTTCTCGAGAGGGGCTTCGGATCAGGAACTCCGAGAAAAATTCGGCCTCACTCATTCGCAATTGAGCAGGCTGGTGGGAGTCCTCAAGGAAAGAGGGCAACTCACAGCGGAAATAGCGCGGGAGCGAGAAAACAATCTGAAGATTCGATTCGGCAGCCCGCAAGGCCCGCGCGATTCGGAAGAATCGCTGGCAGTGGATCTCAATACCGGCCTGGTGCTGCATTGCCCATCCTGTGGCGCGGCAGTAAAACGAGATGCTCAAAGATGCGAGTACTGCTCGGCACCTCTGGATTTTTCACTCAAGGGAAAAACGATCAACTGCCCGCATTGTTTCGCTGAAATTCCGGCTGACAGCCGCTTCTGCATAAAATGCGCAAAGACCGTGAAAGGTCTGATAAAAGATGGGCTTGTTCTGGAAGACCGTTTGTGTCCCCGTTGCGAACTTCCTATGCGTGCAAGGAAAATTGGAGACTTCTCTGTAATGCATTGCGAGAAGTGTACGGGAAGCTTCATCCCGGAGGAAACTTTCGAGATGATGCAAGAGAACTCGCAACGTGTCGTGGTTTCGATTGATGGAGGCAAACGCGCTCCCGCCCAGAGTGATATGGCAATTCGATACGTGAGGTGCCCAGTTTGCCGAAATGTGATGAATCGAATGAATTTTGCTCGTATCTCGGGAATTATCATAGATTCCTGCAAGGGCCACGGCATGTGGTTCGATCCGGGTGAGGTCGAGAAGATCATGGATTTCGTAGCTAGAGGCGGGCTCCAGAAAGCCAAAATAGAAGAACTGGAACGCCTCAAGGCTGAAGAGAAAATGCAAAAAATCAAGAACATGCAAATCTCCGGACGCGGAACATCGGATTCCTGGGACAACTATCCGGGAGCACAGGGAGCTCTTTACACCGCGGACATCGTCGGGTGGGTCTGGGATTTGTTGAAAAGGTAAAACTGCGAGGAAATATATGGAAAAATCGATTGTTGCGGTGCAAAGAGCAACGCCTGAGACAATACTTGAAGATGTCAGAACAGCCATGGAAAACGCGAGGTTCAGAGATTATCTGGATCCGGCAGCCCCGGTAATCCTCAAAGACAATATTTCCTGGCACTTTCCCTTTCTCGGGGCAAATACTACACCATGGCAACTGGAAGGAGTGATCCTCACTCTGAAAGATGCCGGATACAACGATATTGTCTGCGTTCAGAACGAGACGGTGGTGACAGATGCATTCAAAGGGGAACAGCTCAATAAGTACGTTCCGATCTTCAAGAAGTACAACATACCGGTACTCTATAATTTCCGTAAGGAAGATATGCGCTGGATTCGGTACATTCCCAAAGCAAAAATGCGGGTGCTCGACGATATTTACCCGGAAGGGATAACAATTCCGGAATATTTCATAGGCAAGAATATCGTGCATCTTCCCACGGTAAAATGCCACATTTACACGGGCACCACCGGGTCCATGAAGAATGCGTTCGGAGGATTGCTCACCACCCGGAGACATTATACCCACTCAGTCATTCACGAAACGCTGAACGATCTGCTGGCAATTCAGAAAGAGATTCACGCCGGGATCTTCACTGTCATGGATGGAACGATTTGCGGAAACGGCCCGGGCCCCCGGACTATGATTCCGGTGGAAAAGGATCTGATGCTCGCAGCAGGCGACTGTACAGCTATCGACGCTGTGGCAGCGAAGCTGATGGGGTTCAATCCGTTAGATCTGAATTTCATCCGGATTGCCCACGAATCGGGCCTGGGACAGGGAGACCTCAGGGATATCGAGATCGTCGGAACGGACATTTCACAAGAAAGTTGGGGTTTTACAGTTGGGAATAATGCCGCTTCGCTGGTAGGCAGATTCATCTGGTTCGGACCGCTCAGATCCGTGCAGAAGCTGTTCTTCAGGACCCCGCTCGTATACGCTTTCGTGTTCGGATCTTTTTTCTATCACGATTTCGTTTACTGGCCTCTAAAAGCAAAACCCCAAATGGAGGCCTTCAAGAAGACCAGCAAATGGGGAAAGCTCTTTGACCTGTATCCGGCCTAGCGGAAAAAGGAAGGCCTCGTCTTAAATGTCCCGGAAGAACTGACTAGTGAGGTGATCATTCAGTTCTTTCCTGACCTGAGCCTGTACCGATTTCAGGTCTTTTCGCCACTGCTCGATCTTTTCCAGTGCTTCTTCTTCCCATGGAAGCCGCGCTGCAGGATCTTTTACCAGGATATCTCGTTCCAGTTCCTTGGGCACGGGTGATTGCAACAGCCTCTGATACTTGGTCTTGATTCTCCTGATCACGTGGAGAAGTTTGAGAAGATCGTCTCTCGATAGTTGGCGTTGCGGTTTACCGGAGCGGTTTTTGGGGATAAGATTCAGTTCCTCCAGTGGCGTCCCCTCTTTAAGGGCCTTGTTAATGATTTGTTTGAGGTGGCGGTAATTGCTTTTGAAGTCACCGGGAGGTTCGGAGACTCCATCGGCCGGATTGGAAAAAGAAAACAACATAACCATACCTCCTAGCGGAAAGGTGAGACACCCGAGAGAGGTCCGACGTGCCTGACTCTCGGAAACACTGGCGAAATAACACGCCCCCCTGGGTTAGTCAAGCAATAGTTTATAGTTTTCGTGCATCTTCCCGAAGAAATAGTAAAAATGTTAGTTCAGCACTGGGAAAGACCGTTTCCGGCGCGTTCCGAGGCCCTCCCCTTTACACCAGCCGCCACATGCTGTTAATTCTTACCAGGCCTTTCGGGGGAAATTGGATGTCCCCCGATTAATCGACAGGCCGGCAATGTTGCACGAAAAAACAGCGGCGGACGCGTGTTCGCCCCAATTTTTCGGGTTGAATCGACTCGGATCAGGGAACTCGGTTTATCGTGGGAGCAAAAGAAATTATCATCAAGGGTGCGCGGGAGCATAACCTCAAGAATATCGATATTAACATTCCTCGCGACAAGCTCGTCGTAATAACAGGTCTTTCCGGCTCAGGAAAATCCACTCTCGCTTTTGACACCATCTATGCAGAAGGTCAAAGGCGCTATGTGGAGTCGTTATCTGCATACGCAAGGCAATTTCTGGAGATGATGGATAAGCCTGACGTCGATCTAATAGAAGGACTCTCCCCTGCAATAAGCATCGAGCAGAAGACTACTTCCAAGAATCCTCGCTCTACAGTAGGTACGGTCACTGAAATCTACGATTATCTGCGTCTTTTGTACGCACGAATCGGAGTTCCTCATTGCTGGGAATGCGGACGGCCCATCAGTTCAATGACAGTCCAACAGATGGTCGATCAGGTTCTCGGTTTTCCCTCGGGGACTCGAGTGCATTTGTTGGCTCCCATAGTTACCGGCAGGAAGGGAGAGTATCAAAAGGAATTACAGCACCTGCAGCGGGAAGGCTATGCGAGGGTGAAAATTGACGGGCAACTCCGGGGTCTTTCGGATGAGATACAACTGGAGAAGAATAAGAAACATTCTATTGAGGTGGTGGTAGATCGGCTAGTAATCAAAGAAGGTGTGGAGAAACGCCTCACTGATTCCATGGAACAAGCTGTGAAGCTCGGTCAAGGCATCGTCATGGTCGAAGAGTTGGGGGGACCTGTTCATCTGTTCAGTGAGAAGTTCGCCTGTCCGGAGCACGGGGTGTCTCTGGGAGAAATGTCACCTCGTCTGTTTTCGTTCAACAACCCTTTTGGCGCATGTGAGACCTGCGGGGGGCTCGGCGTAAAGATACGATTCGATCCTGACCTTGTGATTCCCGATCCGGATCTTTCTCTGAAAAAAGGGGCAATCGCACCCTGGGAAAAACGGGGCTCCATCTTCTTTTATCAGATGATTGAAGCTCTGGCACAGCACTATGGTTTTAATTCGGATACACCGTTCCGCAAGCTTTCCGAAAAAGTGCAGGGAGTCATTCTCCACGGATCCGGACACGAAGAGATCGATTTCTCCTATGAACGTGACGGCCGGAAACACTATTTTCGCAAGAGTTTCGAGGGAGTCTTACCGAACCTGGAACGACGATATCGTGAATCCGAAAGAGACGAGCTGGACGAGGAATTCACTCGATTCATGAGCTCCATTCCCTGTCCGACCTGCGAAGGGGCCAGGCTCAAGAAAGAGGCCCGGTTCGTACTCATAGAAGATATGCCGATCCACAAGTTGACTGCTCTCTCCGTGAGGGAGACTGTTCGTTTTGTCGAAAATCTCAAGCTGGATGCCCGCCGAACTGAAATCGGAAGACGTATCATTAAGGAAATAAGGGACCGCCTCGGTTTTCTGGAGAAAGTGGGCCTGGGATATCTTACTCTGGACAGGTCCTCGGCCACTTTGTCCGGGGGGGAATCGCAGCGTATACGATTGGCCACGCAGGTAGGATCGTCTCTGGTAGGTGTGCTCTATATCCTCGACGAACCGAGCATAGGATTGCACCAGCGTGACAACCGTCGGTTGCTCTCCACGTTAATGGACTTACGGGATCAGGGCAATTCCGTTCTTGTCGTTGAGCACGACCCCGAGACAATCCTGAATGCCGATCATGTAATCGATATGGGGCCCGGTGCGGGTCGCATGGGAGGTGAAATTGTCTTCTCCGGGAAACCGGCTGATATTCTCAAGAGCGAAGATTCGCTCACGGGAAAGTACCTTTCTGGCCGCGAGTTTATCCCGGTACCAAAGAAGAGACGTTCCAAAGGGAAAAAGAAGATTACGATTCGAGGTGCACGTGCAAATAATCTCAAGAATATTGAAGTGGCGATTCCTTTAGGTGTGTTTAATTGCATAACCGGGGTCTCGGGATCTGGAAAAAGCACGCTGGTCATGGATATTCTCTACCGAGCACTGGCACAACGACTCTATAAGAGCAAAGATAAAGCCGGAGAGATCGATTCCATTGAAGGAATGTCCCTGGTGGACAAAGTAATAGATATAGACCAGAGCCCCATCGGTCGCACTCCTCGATCGAATCCGGCCACGTATACCGGCGTGTTTACCTTCATCAGAGAGTTATTCGCAAATCTACCGGAATCCAAGGTCCGTGGTTACAAGCCGGGCCGCTACAGTTTCAACGTGAAAGGTGGAAGGTGTGAAGCGTGCAGAGGTGATGGCATCATCAAGATAGAAATGCATTTTCTTCCGGACGTGTACGTAAAATGTGAGGTCTGTAAAGGGAAACGATACAACCGAGAGACGCTCGACATTCGCTACAAGGGCAAAAATATATCCGAAGTATTGGATATGACGGTGAATCAGGCTGCAGAATTCATGGCCAATATTCCTTCCGTGTTCAACAAATTACAAACAATTCAGGCAGTAGGACTCGGATATATCAAGCTCGGTCAGGCCGCGACGACTCTCTCCGGAGGAGAGGCACAGCGCATAAAGCTTTCCCGTGAACTTTCGAAACGAAGTACAGGCAGAACGCTGTATATACTCGACGAACCCACTACAGGTTTGCACTTCGCAGACGTGCGGAAGCTTCTGGATGTTCTCATGAGCCTTGTGGATGCCGGCAACACCGTCGTTGTTATCGAGCACAATATGGATGTCATCAAAGTTGCGGATCACATCATCGATCTGGGACCTGAAGGCGGAGACGAAGGAGGCACCATCATAGCTCAGGGGACTCCCGAGCAAGTCTCTGCGACGCCCGGATCGTATACCGGGCTTTACTTAAAAGAGGTCCTGGAAAACGACAAAGGATATCAACCTTTTTCCATTGATACGGAACAGGTGGCAACTGTTGTGCTTAGCCATCAGAACAATACGACTCCCACTCGGGAACGTCGCAAGGCCGCCAAACCCGGCGTCCGAAAATCAGCCTCGCGACTGAACTGAGGCAAATTTTGAAGAAATCACTACCAAACCGCAGCAACAAAGAGCTCATGGAATGGATTCTTGCGACATTCGAGTCATGCCGAAATCCGGAGGCAGTCCTGGGAATGGCTCGTTACGGTATCAGTCCTGAGAAAACATACGGAATCTCCATTCCCCGCCTGCGAAAGATCGCTCGTGAAGTCAGAAGAAATCATCAGTTGGCGATTTTGTTATGGGATTCAGGCATTCATGAGGCACGCATACTCGCTTCTATGATTGCAGTCCCCTCGGAGCTTACTGAAGAGCAGATGGATTCCTGGGTGAGAGATTTGGATTCCTGGGATGTCTGCGATCAGTGCTGCAACAATTTTTTCCGCAAGACTCCGTTTGCCTGGGACAAGGCTCTGGAATGGAGCAGACAGCAGGAAGAATTGGTGAAAAGAGCCGGATTCGTTCTTATGGCGACTTTGGCCGTACATGAGAACAAAGAGCCGGATGAACGTTTCGTGCGATTCTTTTCCATCATAAAACGGGAATCTTCAGACGAGAGGAACTTCGTAAGAAAAGCGGTAAACTGGGCACTCAGGCAAATCGGAAAACGTAATGTGGTTTTGAACCGGGCAGCCATAGAATGCGCGGAACGAATCCGGAACATGGATTCCAAAGCGGCTCGATGGATAGCAGCGGATGCTCTGCGGGAATTAACGAGCGAAGCTGTTCAGAGAAGGATACCGGAAGTCAGGAGACCTTCTCTGCGATGAGAAGGTCTCCCGATTCTTTATGATGATTTGGCAGATTTTGCCTGATCGAGGCGTCGCAACTCTTTTCGCAGAATCTTTCCTACCGCACTCTTGGGGAGTTCTTCCACGAACTCGACATACTTGGGCACTTTGTACTTCACCAGATTCTTCTTGCAGAATTCGATAATTTCTTCCGGTGTCGCATTTTCACCAGGCTTCAGCACGACGAACGCTTTGATGCGTTCTCCCGAATAGGCATCCGGTACGCCGATGACGCATGCTTCCATGACCTTGGGATGCGTGAATAGGACTTCGTCCACGTCACGAGGATAGATATTGAATCCCCCTGAGATGATCATATCCTTTTTTCGATCCACAATGCTGTAAAAACCATCTTCATCGCAAATAGCGATGTCGCCGGTGAGGAGCCAGCCTTCTTTCAATGTGGCAGATGTTTCATCAGGCCTGTTAATGTATCCTGTCATGATTTGCGGCCCTTTCAGGCACAATTCTCCCGGCTGGCCCTGTTCGGTAATTTCTTTCGTATAATCGTCCACATCCACAATCTTGGCGTTGGTATTGGAAATGGGAAGTCCGATGGTTCCTGGTTTTGTTCTGGCGCCGAATGGGTTGATATGTGTGACAGGAGAAGACTCGGTCAAACCGTAACCTTCACAAATCTGCGCACCCGTGAGCGCCTCAAAATTCTTAATAGTTTCTAGCGGGAGTGGAGCCCCCCCGGAGAAGCATCCCTTTAGTGATGTAATATCGTATTTCTTGAGATCCGGGAAATTGATCATACCGTTGTACAATGTCGGCACTGCAGGCATATACGTGGCTTTGCTCTTGCTGATACCCTCCAGGATCGACTGTGGCTCGGGTTTGGGGATCAAAACGATAGCCCATCCATTGTAGATGGACATGTTCATTGCAGTCGTGAGACCGAATGAATGGAAAAACGGCAGGCAACCGATTGCTATTTCTCCTCCCTGTTCGAAACCGGGGAACCAGGCGAGGCATTGCTGCACATTGTACGACAGATTACCGTGGGTCAGTTGCACTCCTTTGGATACTCCCGTTGTGCCTCCAGTGTAAATCAGTGCCGCCGTGTCCTGCATCTTCGATTTGTGAGGCTCCTTTATAGGAGCATTGTTCTTGACAAGATCGGTGAACTCATAAATATCCGGACCGGCAGGGGTATTCAGATGCATACCTTTCCTCACGAAGGGAAAGAGCTGCTTCTTTATAAACGGCAAATAGTCCCTGATGTGGCAGGAGATCAACTGTTTGATCTTTGTCTTCGGCCTGAGATTGATCATCCGCGGCATCAACACATCAAGGCACACGAGCATAGTGGAGCCGGAATCATTGTATTGATGCTCCAGCTCTCGATCCGTATACAACGGATTATTCAATGCCACTGCAGCTCCTGCTCTAAATGCTCCATACGTTGCGACCACCATCTGCACGAGATTCGGGAGGAGCATGGCAACGGTGTCGCCGGGTTTCACTCCCAGGCCTTTGAGCCCTGCAGCGAAACGAGAAACCATATCATCGAGCTGCTTGAAGGTAATTGTGGTGCCCTGAAACAGGAGGGCTGGATTGTTCGGGAACCTCTTGGCAGATTTCGCAAGAGCCTCGCCCAGGGGGATCTCGTCAAACTTGATTTCAGGGGGTACTCCCGGAGCATATGATTTCAGCCAAATCTTTTCCATGGACCGCTCCTTGAATTGAATCGCGTGTTAGAACCTGAAAGACTGACGTGCCGAACCGTCTCGTACCAAGCGCTTCCACCAGCAGGATTTGGGATGCTCCACTTTGTTAAGAAGCGTTTCCCCGATCTCACTTCTTCAGTCGCTGTCGGTATATCAAAGGGATAAACCTTGTCTGTACGAGTGCCAACATCCATACAGCAACAGCTATTCGGACATTCCTCGGTGAACCGGTATCCCCCCTTTATGACACTACTCAGTTGCGTGGCCGCATCGCTTGTCGGTTCTCCAGGTCGAGTTTCAAAATGAAACTGACACACCCGGAAGTGCTCACAGAATTCTTACACCATTAGACCTGGATTCCCAAGCAAAAAATGGCTGTATATGGGAACAAGATCGATTTTTACTGATTTCTCAATCAACGAAAAAAATAACACAACGTTAGTGTTTGCTGGTCGAGAGTTCAGGACGTAATGCATCATCCCGGGTAAAAAGGCGAATATACGAGATTCCGACGAGCATCATGCTGCCGAAAGCTACAGCAGCAGAGATCATCAACATTACAACGATCTGATATCGCGCTGCCTCCGCAGGATTAGCCCCTCCCAGAATTTGACCTGTCATCATTCCTGGAATACTTACAAGCCCTACGAGCATAAGGCTGTTGATGGCAGGAGTCATTCCCGCTCGAAGTGCCTCGCGTACGCAGTCCTGTACTGCCTCCCAGCGCGTTGCTCCCAGAGTAAGAAAGGCTTCCACCTCATCGCGCCTGGATCTGACTTCAGCATAGAGCCTGTCAATGGACAGAGCTATCCCGTTTGCGGCATTTCCAAGAATCATCCCTGCAATAGGTATGGCAATTCGCGGAGTATACCAGGGGTCCGCACGGATAATTACCGCAGACACGATTACCAGTACCAGATATGTACTGGACGCAAGCGAGACGAACGCCAAAAAAGCCGGGAAATCCATTACGTTGGGAGTCCTTCTCGTGGCAGTCCGAGACGCTATGCCGCACATAACAGCGACGACAATCATCACCACCAATGGGTTTTGAGTTGCGAAGATCCAGGTCAACAAAAACCCCATGACCGTAAGCTGAACAAAACAGCGAATAGCGCCCCAGAGTAAGGATGTGACTAATCCAAGGCGAAAGACAGCGGATACTCCCGCAGAAATAATGACCAAGAGAGCGCTGAAGGCAAGCTGCGCGTCCGAAATCGGTATAACGTGCGAGGGTTCCATGACTCCACACCTTCATTCCAAAACAATCTCAGTGCCCGGCAATAATTCTTTAAGCCGATCGTCATGAGAGACTGCGACGACTCCTCGACCATCGGCAAGCAACCATTCCTGAATGAGCGATATCACTTCATCACGACTTTCCCGGTCCAACGCGGCGGTAATTTCGTCTATGAGAAGAATCTCCGGATCCACCAGTAAAGCCCGCACCAGAGTGACTCGAGCGCCCTCCCCCACGGAAAGCGATATGGCATCTCTGTCCATAATGTCCGAAGGCAATAGAAGCCTTGATAACAGGGACTGTGCGGTTTTTTCATCAAAAACGGCTGAAGATCTGCAACGGAAGGAAAATGCCTTTCTCAGGTTCTCACAGACCGTGCCCCTGAAAAGAACAGGCTTTTGTTGAATATATACTATTCGCATTCGCCACGATAAAGCGGCAATATTTTGCCAGGAAATCCCCTGGAGGAACATATCCCCGCCTGCAGGTTCGGCAAGCCTTGCGATGGTGCGAAGCAGCGTGCTTTTTCCTTTGCCTGAAGGGCCGGAGATCCACACTGTCTTGCCCTGGTTCAGTACAAAAGTCGTGCCAGGGGATACATTCTGAAATCCAATCCGGAATTTCAGGCCGGTAGCACTGAACAGTGCGGGAGCTACGGAGTTCATAAATGGCTACTTGCTCGTAGGTCCTTCAAAACCGGGGCGGCAATACTCAGCCGTCACGTCGATACCGATGCCTCCCCGGGGATTCATCATTCCTCTTACCGATATCCAGCGCGGATCGCATGCGGCAATGAGATCGTCGAGGATTCTATTGGTTATCTCTTCATGAAACATTCCGCAGTTGCGAAACGAGAAGAGGTATATCTTTAAGGACTTGGATTCGACACACTTGAGATCCGGGATATAGGTAATCTTTATCTTGGCGAAATCCGGCTGTCCCGTTATCGGACATAGACTCGTGAACTCGGGACAATCGAATTCGATAACATAATTGCGGTGCGGGTACTTGTTCGGAAAAGTCTCTAAAATGGCGTCTTCCGGACTGTCACGATAAACAGTCGTGCAACTCTTTTGCAGTAAAGTCAGACCTTCAATTGTTTTGTCGGACATGATATCGTTCTCATTCGCTGGATATTCGGACTTTCAAGAAACTGGCAGTCAGAGGAAATCGAAATTTCCCTGGAAACGTTACCAGCAAAAGCGGATAACCTCAAGACGCCGCTCCATAATTTCCATGTGTAGTCTCCCGAGATCGGCAATCTAACGCAGTGGGCAGAACCGTGACGAGATCGTACGACATCTTCATTGGCAGCTTTGTTCCAGGTACATCAGTCCTTCACAGACTGGATCCCAGAACAAAACTGGCAGGCCTGCTGGTTTTACTCACTGTGGTGTTCTCGCTGACAAGCGCAACGAATGTTGCAGTGTCACTCGTTTGTGCTGTAGGAATGGCCGTTTCATCCAAAGCGGGTTACGGCGTGTGGATGGTAACACTGAGGCGGTTCAAATGGATGCTTTTTCTCGTGCTGATACTCAACATTCTTTTCGTTCGTGAAGGTGCTCCTGTAACGCCAGGAAACGTGGGGTTGCCTTTCACATATGATGGTTTGGAGAGAGCGGCTGTACTTACCATCCAACTCACTGCGGCGATAGTCTTGTCTATGAGCTTCACGCTGACTACTTCTCCGCTGGACATAACTAAGGGATTCAGCACCGCTACTCGCCGATTTCGCAACCGGTTTCCCGTGGATGACATCGGCATTGTGCTGCTGTTGGCTATGCGTTTCATACCTTTGCTGCAGCAGGAAGTGCGCACCATTGTGGAAGCACAAAAAGCGCGGGGAGTAGAGTTCGGCCGGGGACGACTGGTTTCGCGAGCTTCAAATTTAGCTGCAGTGCTGGTTCCGGCACTCTCTGCATCCTTCAGGAGAGCAGACACGGTGGCACTTGCCATGACAGCACGGGGTTTTGAGCCGGGACGGCCCCGTTCTGAATTCAGGCCTCTCCGTTTTTCAGCTTTGGACATGTACGCCGGCGTCTTCATCGCTGTATACGCGGCCGGACAGATCATCCTGGCATCGCAATCTTGATTGAAACCTTCACCAGATAGGGAGACAAATATGAGCACCCCTGAATCCAAGTGGGATACCAAGATCATAGAAAAAATGCACCCCGGAGCAGTTACCTTTGCCTGGGACGATGGAGAGATAGTCACCATCCCTGCCCCTGCCGGAGCCCTGAAATCACTGCAGACAGCATGGGAGTGGGTGGATCCTCAACTCAGAGAATTCGCCAAAGGAAAAGGCCGGCCCCGCAGTGTTTGTCTGAGGTTGGACAGTGGAGAGTTTCGCGGCCTGAAATTCCCGGATGTAAATACCAGTCTCGACCCGTACGATTGATGGGAACTCTTATTCTCATCGCCGAGTAATTCTTCCGCATTCGCTGACCCGATTTCCGGATGGGGACCGCTTTGCACCGATGGTATCATTATCCTCAACATTGACTTATTTTAAGGTATTGTATCAATTTTCTTCATTTAGGTTGATAAGTATTTTGTAACATCTGGAAAACTGTGATATATAACGCTTCCTAGATAAGGCGGAGTCACCTCGCGCCATTTGAAAAGGAGACCGAAAATGCGAAGCCTTTGTCTTGCACTTGTTTGCGTGTTCGTCGCGTTTTCCAGTAATTGCCAGGCAGAAGATTTACTTGTAAAAAGCTGTCCGGAACTGATTCGCATGGCTGAGAATTTTCAGCATGATTTGAGGGCCATTGATGCCGTGTACGGCTCAGCAGTTGAAGCAGGAAACATGGACCGTATCAAGAACTATAAGCTGAGGAGGGGAGCCGTCCGGAAAGAGTTGGATTCAGTTATGAGAGCCATAGACGTGAGAGGCTGTGTTAAGAAATAGGCAGGCAGAACGCGTCTCGTTGCCTCGGTGACCTCATTCTGTAGCAGTTGATATCTCTGACCTTTTGAACACATTGTTCTTTAAAAGAACGGTTAGAGCCGACATCCCTGCCGGTCCGAACTGGTTGATTTGTATTTGAAAATGTGCCGGCACGGAGGCACGGCACCCACCAATTGTGGAGAAGTGCTTTTCGCAATTGGACACCGTTTACACACTTTGTATATGAGGAGCAGTGACGTATCCCTTAGACCCGGCGGACACTCCGAAGGGCTCACTTACTAGTGAGTCATACGATGTGGAATCCGATGGACGTGTATTAGAACATCAATTCGAGGGGACGCCTTTCGGGAACATACTCCTGAGGAATTTCTTTCCGATTCCATTCGCTGGATACGTACAAGTTGCAGTAACAACTCCCATATTCTTCTACATCCGGCTCGCGATAGACGCATGGGCAGATGATGTCTTTATCTTGCTGTCGATCGTTCTTGGCCAATCGACACGGGCAACTCATATATCCGTATCGCTTCTTGTTCACGAGAAGAGCCTCCAGTAATTCCAGGACCTTCTCCTTATCATCGTTGAAACAGTAACCTTTCTGCTCCTGATATTTCTTGAGCATATCATAGAGCTTTTCGGCTTCAGTCATTCTCAAGCGCCTCCTGAATGAGTTCTTTCCTACAACCGACCACGACTTTGTCACCTATGAGGATCGTTGGAAACGAGCATCTACCGTTTAGTCGCTTCACTTCTTCCATGAGCAGACCTGCCATCTCCTTGGAGATCAGATCCAGATCGGTACACTCGAATTCTACCCCGAGAAAGCTAAGAAATTCTTTCGCACACCTGCTATGGGTGCACGTACTAATTCCATACATCTTCACCCGTTTAGCCATGTGAGCACCTTTTCCTATCTTCAGCAATGGATAGAAATTACGGCTACCTAAATTATACCACCGGTTCGCTGTGGACACAAAAGACCGGCTCATTTCGGGGGCAATATTTTCTCTATGTCTCCGATACTTTCCAGCACGAAGTCAGGGGCATATGTATATTGGGACAAATCTTCTCTAGACGTGGCTCCCGTCAGGACCAGGGCGCTTTTGAATCCGGAGTTCCTGGCAAACAGAATATCCGTGTCCATTCTATCGCCCACAACCAGGCAAGTCTCCCTGGGAACCCCAAGCTGGTCGATCACAATTTCGGCTATATCGGAAAACGGTTTGCCGAAGACGCGATCGGGAGGGCGTCCTACTGGGGCGGCAACTGCGGCAACCATGCATCCCGCTCCGGGTACGAAACCGCCTGGAACAGGGAATGTCGGGTCCGTGTTTGTCGCCCAAAAGAGAGCTCCGTTTTGAATTGCAAAAAACGCGTTTTCGATCTTTTCATACGTGAGTCTCGAATCGCGAGCGACGACTACTATGGCTGTATCGAAAGGATCCGTCGTAATCGTGCATCCGGAATCTTGAATTCCCGCGATGAGGCTTTCTTCAGCTATAGCCATGATGCTGGCGCCGCGGTGATATTTCGAGAGTGTGTGGAAGAGAGCCGAAGCGGAAGTTACCACCTGACTGTCTTGTATCGGGAGCCCGAGGAATCTGATCTTCTGTGCGATTTCCGAGGCCTTGCGCATGGCATTATTGGATATGAACACCCACTGAAAACCATTAGCCGATAGCTTTCGGTACACATGATCCGCTCCGGGGATCAATCGGTTTCCTCGGTTGATCGTGCCGTCAAGATCGGCGAGAATTGCTCTGAACTTGAATTTCATGGTGAGACTTGTTCCCGGGAATTAAGAGATTCTTCTCTGCTGTTAGCCAGACCGAGATTATATCGGGCTGTGGCGTAATCGGGATCCAAAGTCGAAGCCCGCTTGAAGTCTGCCGCAGCGGATCGATAATCCCCCATTTTGAACAAGAAGAATCCTCGATTGTTTCTCACGACCGGATCGTGAGGACTCACAGACACGGACTTGTCGAAATCCGCCCGTGCCTGAACATTGTTTCCGAAGTGCACGTTGAGTATTCCCCTGAGGCTCAATGCGCGTGCAGCATCCGGTTTTGTTTGTAAGATCCTGTTCACATCAGCGCTCGATTGTTGCAGATCGTCTTTGAGGAAATGGGTAACAGCTCTGTCGTAAAGGATACGGCTGTCCTCAGGCAAACACTCCAGAGCCCGGGTGAAATCCGCAATTGCAGCATCGTACAACATTCTCCGCATACACGTGAGACCTCTCAGTGCAAATATTTCGCCGTCACCGGGATCCAGTCGGGATGCCATGGTAAGATCGGATGCTGCTCGGACCGGCTCGTTGAGATCGATGAAAATACGAGCCCGTTCCTTGTATGCGTCGACCAACGATCCATCCAGTTCAAGGGCTCTGTTGAGATTTGCCAGTGCCGTATCCGGGTCTTCTGTGCGGAGCACGAGCCCCTGGTAGAGATACGCGGGCGCATACGCCGTGTTCTTCTTGAGAGCCTGCTTCAACACCGTCTGAGCATTGGCCGCATTCTTGAGAAGAATATAAGCCCTGGCCTGTAATACGAGTAATTCGACATCGTCAGGTCTTTTCTTCGTGGCAATGGAGAGAGCTTCCAATGCCTTGTGCGCCTGATCGGACCTGAAGTAAACCAGAATCTTCTCTTTCAGAACGCGATCGTCTCCAGGCAGGAGATTTTCCACAAGGGCATAGTCAGCCAAAGCAGCAGAGTAATTCTTCAGTTTGGTATGGATTCTGGCCCGGGTCATGAATATTTCCGGGTCCTTGGCCGACAGTTTGGTTAAGATATTGACATCCTCCAGGGCCTGCTGCGGTTTTCCAGCTTTCAACAAGGCCTTGGAATGCATGTCCAATGCAAGGATAGAGTTCGGCTCATACTGAAGCGCTCTGGCATACTCGTCTTCCGCTTTTGAAAGAAATCCCTCTTTTTCGTAAATCATCCCTTTCAGAACATATGCCTTCGCATTGCCGGGACCGGCAAAGAGCACGGGTTCCAGAACACGGTTCGCTTCATCCAGTTGGTCCAAGAGAATGAGGCAGTGTACCTTCTCCAAAAGAGCCGGAGAGGATTTGCGGGAATGTGCCATGGATGAATCCAAATCCTGTATGGCTCGAAAACAATCCTTATGCGCTTTGTACGCAAAGGCCCGCTCAAGGAAAAGACTCGACAGCAAATCGCCTTTTAAAGAATGATCTTCCAGTGCTTGATCCAGGATCTCAATCTTCCGCAAGGGATCTTCTTCGGATTTTGCCTGTTTCAAGAGACGGAGAGCTTTTTCCGAGGCATGGGCTGGAAAGACGACAAGGAGTGCCAAGACGATCGCAGTGGAGAGGAAGCATAATTTGCTGATGCGTTTCAAACGGGGGGTTCCTTTGAATCAGAGAGATTGTCCGAATATCTGTGATTCGAAGATCTCACTTCGATAGCCTCATTTTCAGCTCCCGAACGAGGATTTCAAGAATTTCATCGAATTGCTGCTGCATGCGTATCATGTTCTCCCGCATTTCCAAAATGACTTCCACTCCGGGTAAATTCACCTCGAGTTCATTCATTAAATTGCAGATCACTCTGAGACGGTCATACTGGTCAAGGGGATACACTCTTTCGGGTTCTGATTCCACTTCAACAGAGTGGACCAACTCCTCCGATTCCAGTTTGATGAGAAGATGCTCGTCAAATCCGAATTCTTCTATGATTTCTCTCTTGAAGTAATATCGCTGGGTCATGTCCGGTTCCCTGCTGTATTCGAGAAATTTCCGAAGCCGTTAAAGCCGAATTTCCTGCCGTACGTTTCCCTGGTAAAAGCGGTCAAGAACCGCTGCGGCCTGACGGGCTTCCGGGTCCTGGGTTACAGGTATTTGTATCCTGACAGTAACAAAAAGATCTCCAGGAACTTTTGTCTTCAAATTGGGTACACCCTTGCCCTTCAGACGAAGGCGTTGGCCTGATTTTGTGCCGGGCGGTATTTTCAGGTCTACTGTGCCGGTGGGTGTCGGAACGGTAACTTGTGCTCCGTTGAGTGCTTCCGAAACAGTCACGGGCAGGTCCAGATTCAAATTGTCACCTTCCCGTTTGAACACCGTATGGGGTCTTACTCGCATGACAATGAACATATCACCTGGAGGGCCTCCGTCCTGGCCCGGGCCTCCTTTGCCCGCAAGCCTGATACGTGATCCGTCGTCCACACCGGCAGGAATATTCACATCGATGGTCTCCGTGGTCAGCACGCTTCCGGTGCCTCCGCACTGGGGACAGACTTCACCGCTGCGGCCCGTTCCCTGGCATTCCGGACACGTCTGGGTAAAATTAAAAGGCCCTTGAGCGACTCTGGTTTTGCCGGTTCCTTTGCATGTTGCACAAACGGAATCGGTTCCTGTAGAGATTCTACCGGTTCCACCGCATCGCGAACACGCAGAGGGCTTTTGAAAGGTAACCCGTGTGGTTCCGCCTCGTATCGCAGTAAGAAAATCGATCTCGAGCTCACTTTCGATATCTCTTCCTTTGGCAGGACCTCGAGGAGCACCTCCGCCAAAGATTTCGCCGAAAATATCCTCAAAGCCTCCATAACGGAATCCACCCTGGTCGGTGAACGATTCGGCACCTGCGCCTGCCGGTCGAGCGCCCCTGCGGAATCCTCCTGTCTGCTGCCATTGACGAAACTGTCTGGCCTGGTCAGGATCGAATCCGGCACGCAACCCCTCTTCCCCGAATTCATCATACGTTTTTCGTTTTTCGGGGTCTGAAAGGACTTCATAAGCTTCCGAAATCTGTTTGAATTTGTCTTCGGCTTCTTTGTTTCCAGGGTTGACGTCCGGGTGATATTTGCGAGCGAGCTTACGGTAAGTCTTTTTTATCTGTTCGGTGGTCGCGTCTCTTTTCACGCCAAGAGCGGCGTAGAGATCTTTTTCGGCCATGCTTTACCCTCCAGGGAACCGAATCAGGAACAAGATCATCTCATACCAGTTCGTTAGTAGATGTACTCAACCGCATGGCCCGGCTCCCTTGCCGGCCAAAAGCGAATGGCATCTTAGTATCTGGAGTAATCGGTCCCGATGCTGAATAATTAAGTACTGATCCGGGGTTGTCAAGCGGGAGTGGTATACGAAGGTCGTCAGAAGACTCATTGGATGCATCTCAATAGGATGCATGTCCAGAGGTTTACCAGATCATGCCTGAGGCCCTAATTTCCTTGACTCTTCTCAGCGACCCGGATAGTGCGATGAGCGAGGGCGCAGGGTCGCTGCGCTGACACACAAGAAGTTTCAAGGGGGCCGAGAAAAAATTCTTCTTGAAGGTGATTTTCCCGATTAAGTGTTGCGAATGTGAATCGGTACTATCCCCCATTCCTGTGGACGATTTCTGCGTGAGCAAACCATCCTGCGGCATCTGTACGCCAGTCTGTAATCTCCAGGTCTGCTGCATGAAGCATTTTTTCAGCCGATTCAAAGGTGAATTTTCTCGATATTTCCGTGAGTATCGTCTCCCCTTCTTCAAAAAAGACTGTCATGTGCAGCTTGCCGATGTGAACCTCCACCGGTCGAACTGCTTTGAGATGCATTTGAATTTCGTTCTTTGCCTCAATGTACATCGCGAGATGTTCGAAATCGTTCTGGTTGAAATCTGCATCCAGTTCACGATTGACCACATGGAGAATATTTTTGTTGAATTCGGCAGTTATCTGTCGCGAATCATTGTATGCAGCTTCAAGAATTTCAACGGGTTTTACAAGATCGAGTCCAAGCAGAAATCTGTCCTCATTCTGCATCGTATTGGACAGAGCACGTAAGAATAATTCGGTTTGCGCATCGTCGAAATTTCCGATGGTGCTCCCGAGGAACAGGATCAACTTCCGCCGGTCATCGGGTAACAGATGCAGATCGGTGGTGAAGTCGGCAACCAGTCCCTGAACACAGAACCCTGGATACATTCTGAGCAGTTCCATTGCCGAAGCCTCCAGAGCGCTGCTGCTGACGTCAACCGGTACGTAGCACGTCTTTGACCGTTTCTCCGGCCCAAGGGCATCAATGAGATACCTGATTTTCCAATTGGCGCCAGACCCCAATTCCACGAGATAGCCGTGGCCGAAGCTCCGGACGATTGACGGGGAATTCTGCCGCAATAACGATATTTCAGTCCTGGCAGGATAATACTCCGGTAATCGACAGATTTCTTCGAACAGCATTGATCCGCGTTCATCATAGAAGTACTTGCTCGGAATAGATTTCTGAGACGCACTCAGCCCTGTTGCGACGTCTTCTGCAATGGCTCTGGCCATACGGGTTTTCAGATGATCGTATTTCCTGAAACCGGATGGTATTTGTGGGGAAAGCTGAAACATCGGAGACTCTCTCCTTTGAAACTTCCGCCCTTTCGGACGGATACATTGATTAGATGCTATCGACATGGCGCAAACCGAACCCCTTCGGACATATTCACAATCATCCATCGAATACTCTCGAGCGTGGCATCGATCTCTTCTTCTGTATTGTCAGGACCGAGAGAGAAACGGACAGCACAGTGAGCACTCTCTTCAGACATGCCCATTGCCAACAAAGCATGAGAGGGTTCAGGTGAACCGGCGCGACATGCCGAGCCGGACGAAAGTGCGATGCCCCGCGTGTCCAGGGTCATAACGACGGATTCTCCACGCAGTCCCGGTAAAGTCATATTCAGAGTGTTAGGGAGTCTGTCCAGAAGAGGCCCGTTTCGTCTTGCGGTTGGAATTATTTCAAATATTCCGCTTTCCAGCCTGTCTCTCAGTCTGCGAACGTTCTCCATTTCGGGCAACCGCTTCACGGCAATTTCCGCTGCTTTGCCCAGACCCGCAATTGCCGGGACGTTCTCGGTTCCCGCACGCAGTCCGTATTCCTGTTTTCCCCCGTGCACAAGGGGCGCAAGAGAGCAGCCCTTGCGGATGAAAATTGCTCCTATTCCCTTGGGCCCCTGAATCTTGTGAGCAGACAGCGTCAGGAGGTCCACCTGCAGTTCTTCGATGTCGACAGGAATTTTGCCGACCGCCTGAACCGCATCGGTGTGGAAGAGGACTCCGCGAGAATGAGCTTCTTCGGCCAATTCCTTGATAGGCTGGAGCGTTCCGGTTTCATTGTTTGCCATCATAATGCTTACAAGAACAGTATTTGGAGTGAAGGCCTTTCTCAAATCATCCGGACTGACTCTTCCTTCACTGTCCACACCGAGATACGTTACCTGAACCCCCAGGGTCTCCAACCATTTGCATGTCCCGAGGACCGCAGGGTGTTCGACCGAAGACGTTATAATGCGGTTCCCGTTGATTCCTGACGCGAGAGCCACTCCTTTAATCGCCAAATTGTCCGCCTCCGAACCTCCCCCCGTGAAAACGATCCTCCGGGCCGTGCAGTTCAGGAGACGAGCCACTTTCCTTCGTGCTGCTTCAACTGCTTCACGCGCATGATTCCCGGGACCATGTATGCTCGAGGGATTGCCCCCGGTTTTTCTCAAATGCTCCAGCATCTCATCCAGAACTTCAGCATGCATGGGAGTAGTCGCATTGTGATCGAGATAGATAATTCGCCGACCGGTCGAGTTCTTTGCGCTGGATTGTCTTCTGACGGTTTCGATCTCGGGATCGATCGTTTCAGGGACAACTGCTCTGTCGCCATCTTTTACTTTGGACACATTGCAGAGGAGAGCTTTGTACACGGGAAAACCCGAAATCGGATCGTATTTGCCCAGATCGGTAAGCTCATTGACATTGCAGTCCTGCCATGCTTGCGGTCCGAGCGGTCCGCCGCCGCCCATGTCTGCGTCCACCACTCCCTGCATAATTCCATCCGTAACCTGTGCTCGATACCGAACGCGACCCCGCTGAGTCACGATCTCCACCAGATCTCCGTTGACAATACCTCGCGACTCGGCATCCAAAGTGTTCATCATCACCGTGGGTTCAGGCCGTTTTTTCATGAGCCCGGGCACGTTGTGAAACTGTGACCGGAAATCGGTCCGGACGCGGGAACCTGAAGTGAAGACCAGAGGAAATTCGCCCGTGAGATCCGGTCGGGATAATGGACTTTCGGAAGGCTCCGTGTAAATGGGAAGAGCATCGTATCCGTGCTCTTCGAGAACAGTGGAGGCGATTTCAAATTTTCCGGTAGGAGTCGCGAAACCGGGAGCTCCGTCTTTGCGGAGCAATCCTTTTTGCCACTTCTTGTATTGCATCATTTCGGGCTGCAACTGAACGGTTCCGCCGGAGGCCCGAACTTCTTCGAGGCTGAATCCTGACCCTTCGAGTGCATGCTCGATAAGTTCCTCTTCGCTCTGGGGATACAAATGCCCGTACCCAAGGCGAGCTGCCAACTGCGCCATGATGAAGAAGCCGTGGCGGGATTCACCGAGTGGTTCGATGACTTTTTCCCTGATACGAAATACCGGGCCGTACCGCATGTATGATGTAGCTTCATAGTACGTGGCGGCAGGAAGAACGATGTCCGCATATGCAGCATCTGCCGTGAGAAAGCGGTCCACGCATACGAGGAAATCCAATGCCTGAAGCGTGTCCCGCCAGATTGCCGGCTGCGGCCACGCAGTGATGATGGAACCCCCAACGACAATCAGCGATTTGATAGGATACGGTTGAGCTTTCAACACCGCTTCCGGAAGTGCAATTGCATGGGATTCGCCGCGATAGAGGCTATAAATGGGGAAACGATCTCGACCGAGTGCTTTTCGTACATCAGGGTTGGGGAGATGCCCTTCCCTGTTCATGGGGAATTCATTGGTTGACATGGAAAAGCAACGTCCTCCGGGGACATCCAATTGCCCTGCGAGAGCCCAGAGCACGAATGTAGCTCGAATCGATTGAGTTCCTCCATCGCTGTATTCCAGACCGCTGTACATGACCGGGGCAGCACCGCGTGCTGACACGATTCGACGAGCCAACGAGCGGACCTTTTCGGCAGGCACTCCGGTAATCTTCTGCACCACCTCGGGCTGAAAATGCTGAACATGCTGAGAGAACTGTTCAAATCCGACCGTCCATTCATCCACGAATGCTTCATCGAACAGATCCTCATCGATCAACACATTGCACATTCCAAGCGCTAAAGCACCGTCTGTACCGGGGCGAATGGGAATCCATTCAGCTTCCGTTGCTTCAGCCGTGCCCGTGCGCCGGGGATCGATCACAACGACCTCAGTTCCTCGACTCCGAGCCTTCTGGATGCGGTTGAAATCGAGAGGAGGGGAGTCCGTGGCAGGGTTTGCGCCCCATACCACGATCAGTTCTGCATTCTCCAGATCGGAAAACATGTCGATCAGCATTCCCCCCATGGTCACATGGGGAGCTATCATGGCAAATGAAACGTAACAAAGTGCTCCTACTCCGAGAGTGTTCGGTGAATCGAAGGGAAACAGCACACTTGATGCGCTGGATACTGCAACTCCGCGGGGTTGATACACGTCGCATTCAGCCAGTTCGAAACTGCCGCGTCCGGTGTAGATTGCGTTCGCCTCGGGACCGTACTCCTGTTTTATGGATGTGAGCCGGTCTGCAATGACATCATATGCATTTTCCCAGGAGATTCGTTCAAATGCATACGTTCCTTTGGGGCCGACTCTCCGCATCGGATGCAGCAAGCGATCGGGAGAATAGACGATCTCAGGGGAATGCCTGCCAAGCGTGCAGATCATTCCGTAATCCGATTGGGAATCCTCGCGGACTTCGACGATGCGGCCGGAATCGTCGTACCTTACTTCTACCCAGCACCCTGCAGGGCAAATTCCGCACATGGCCCGACGAAAGATCCCTTCCTGAGGTCTATTTGAACACTGCATATCTACCTATCCCGTGATCTATTGTGACGTTTCCCGGCCAAGCATCTGTTCATCGATACCTGGAGGTTCCAGGATTGCGTAGTCATTTACCTTCAAATTAAGTTATTCACTGCCTGCAATAATTTTTGTGAATCGGGGTGTAGTATCGTACTATGCGTTTCCACCGCATTGAATCGTCTCCTACAATATTCGTAGCATCTGGGCATTGTAATTTTGAGACACCTCATGTCGGAGATAGATGCAGACAAAAATATATTGCAGCGGCTCCCGTATTGCAATCATTCCACCAAAGTAATGTTGAGGAATTAAGACATCCGAAAATCCATCGTTGTCCTATCGCCTGGTAAAATGATTGAATCTTGTCGCTCTTATTGTATTCTTTCCCTTAATGCTGATGGCTCCAAACTCACGGAGGTTGGTTCTATGATTGTAGATTGCCATGTACACCTTTTGCCAAAAGAAGTGCGCAGCGACCGCACCATGTACGTTCACTCGGACGAAGCCTTTGGAAGTCTGTATTCCTCGCCCAAAGCCAGGCTCGCATCGGAAGAAGATATAATCTCCTACATGGATAACTCGGGAATCGAAAAGGCCGTGGTTTTCGGTTTTCCCTGGGAATCGCATGACCTTATCAGCAAGAACAATGACGAGGTCTGGGAGTTTGCTCAGCGCAATCCTGCGAGGATCTATCCATTTGCGGTGCTTTCCCCTGCAGCGGGTGACCGCGCGTATCTGGAGACGGAGAGAATCATCAAAGCCGGATTTGCAGGAATCGGCGAGCTTGCCATGTACCATGGAGGGTGGAGCACAGCGGGTTTCGAGGCTCTGGCCCCTTGTCTCGGAATGGCCCGATCGGCCGGGATTCCCGTAATGCTTCATGTCAACGAACCGGTGGGACACGAGTATCCTGGTAAAATATCAGTGGATTTTCAAGGTTTGTTACAGGTCATAGCAGCCAATCCGGAGGTAACTTTCATTCTCGCGCATTTCGGCGGAGGAATTTTCGTGTACGGTCTCATGCCGGAAGTAGCCGGCGTGCTCGCAAGAACATACTTTGATACTGCCGCTTCACCGTACTTGTATGACGCTCGCGTGTATGACATAGCAACAAAAATACTGGGACCTGACAAGATACTGTTCGGCAGCGATTTTCCTTTGCTTTCCGTTGTCCGTTACGTGAAACACATAGAACAATCGGGAATCGGTGAAGACGTGCGAAAGGCAATTCTTGGCGAGAACTTCTCCCGACTTATCCGTCGCCATTAAGCTTTTTCCGTTATTGGGGCACCCTGATCAGGAGTTTTTCCGCAACCGAACACAGCAGGCGCACCCACTCCTGTGCTTCTTCATCTCCTTTCTTGGCTTTGTCGAGCATGCCGGAGTAATGCTCCTTGAGTATTGTGAAGCAGGTGTTCTGGATTTTCCAGGTGTTGACCTCAAATGGCAAAACACGCAATGCTGTTGCGGCATTTTCCAGTTTCTCCGCAGTCTCCAGATTTTCGGGTTCTTCCAAGAGTGCATCAGCGAGGGATTCCATCGTATCCCCGAGTACGTACGCCAATGTTGGAGCATCAGGTTGCACGCCGGCAAGCCGTGCCTCTTCGAGGAGCAACTCTATATTCTGAATGTCGAGTCGATCGTTTTCCAGCGCCGCTCTCAGGCGAGTGTTCAGAACGATATTTGTCATCATGACCAGTTCTTTGGGTTGCGGAGTTCCCGAACCGTGCAGGAAACGCATCAGAAGCGCATGGTGCTCGTAAAGCGCCGAATAGGCTGCATGCGCTTCGTCCAGAGTCGGCTGAAGAATGAGTTTCAAGACTTTCCGTTGTTCATCACGGAACAGAGATGTGAGAGAAAAAGGGGAATCTCCAAAATTCTTGTCAAGTATGCGAATGGTCTCCGGGAAATCGGCAGCACTGAACGGATTGATGATCTCCTCAACCAATTGGTCGAATGCCGGTCCCTGTATGCATTGCTCTATGCCGCAGCTAATATTGTGATCTCCGAGGTGGACCACTCCAAAACAGAATTTGTCCGACTCGGCGGTAATCTTGGAAGTGACTTCCACTTCACCGACCGCCAATTTCGCTCTGCCTGCTTGAGACATGTTGAAATGTTGACGAGTTGCCGAATACGCGTTTATTGACGTTTCTTCGCCGAACTCCTCAAAAATCGAGCTTATCGCGTAGTGAGCCGCAACCTTGCCGAGATCCAGAATTGTGGGTTCGACCCATTCTAGATAGATATTCTTCCCATCGGCGTGTTCGGGTATGTTGCTTTTGGCTTGTTCCAAGAGATCGAGAAATGGATCTCTGAAAGAATCCCCAAATAGCTCCGTAGCAAGCTGAACCACTCGACCGGCGTACTGAATCACCTGGACCGTTTCTATGCCGGATAATTCGTCGAAAAACCATCCACAGCTCGTGTACATGAGCATCGCATGTCTCTGAAGCTCCATCAGTTTGAAGAAATTCACTCTATTCTCGTAACTGAAATCCGATTTGGCATGACGGCTGAGGAATTCATTCACACTGTCGTCCGAACGATCCAGGATAATGTCGATATAGTCATTTCTCGCAGCGGTGGGGTCTTTCAACAGTTTACCTGCAGTCTTTTCGAATGGACCTGCAACTGCATCTCTCAGCCAGTCCAAAGCTTCTCGAAGTGGGGTTCTCCAGCTCTGATTCCAGGAAGGATATCCCCCCGAGTTGCATCCGCAATCGGAACGCCAGCGTTCGACTCCGTGCACGCAGCTCCATGAGGAGTTCTCATAAATCTCGACCTGGTACTCCGGAGGATTCTCGGCAAGAAACTTGCTGTAATTGGTGAGCTGAACGGAAGGATTCTCCTCGAGCGCCTTCATGGCATAGGCAAGGGCCATGTCCCCATACTTGTGGTGATGCCCATAACTTTCCCCATCAGTGGCTATGTTTACGAGTTGAGGCCGCTGCCTTTCTTCTGAAAATGCTCCCATCAGTCTGTCAGCCAGAATTTCCCCTTTTATGAGGAGTCGTTCGAAAGCAATGGCCCTGGAGATGGGACCGTCATAAAAGAATAAAGCTATCTCTCGTCCGGACGGGAGTACGATCTTATACGCTGTTGTGGGGTCTATTGTGCTTCCACTGACGTCCTGCCAGTCATCACTTTGCAGGTGACGAACTCTGCTGGCCTGGTTAGGTGCCAATATGGTGAACTTCAGGCCTTGCTCGGCCATCAGATCGAGGCTCTCGAGATCCACGGCCGTTTCCGCGAGCCACATGCCTTCAGGTTTGCGCCCGAATCTCGTCTCGAAATCGCGCACGCCCCACCGTATTTGCGTGTATTTGTCTGCAGTATTGCCCAACGGCAGGATCATGTGATTGTAAACTTGAGCCATGGCCGACCCATGGCCGCCAAAACGTTCCATGCTCAAACGATCCGCTTCGATAATGGACTCATACGGTCTCGGTCGTTCCTTTTGCATCCAATCGAGGAGAGTCGGACCGAAGTTGAAGCTCATTTTCGAATAGTTATTTGTGATGTCTACAATTCTGCCTTCCATGTCAAAAATGCGGGCAGTCCCATTGGGTCCGTAACATTCGGCAGTTATCCGTTCATTCCAGTCATGATAAGGATAAGCGGAATCTTGCACTTCAATTGCTTCAAGCCAAGGATTCTCTCGGGGCGGCTGATAAAAATGGCCGTGAATGCACACAAATTTTTCCATTACACTGCAGACCTCATCTTTCTCAAGACTATGAACGCATATGGATGGACACGTGTCACTATTTCTCCCCTGGATATGAATTCATCGTCCAGGCTGATCCCATGCCCCCCCCAGACCGGATCGCCTGAATCTAATATCGTATTCCATGTTCCGGAAGGAATCTGCAGCGTAATTGAAGAAGAACTTGCACTGAAATGAAGGATCTCAATTACTTCGTCGTCCAGTGCCCAGCGCCTTAAGACAAGCACGTTTTGAGCTTCATATTCAGTGACTTCCATACTCTCTTTATCAAGGTCGGCCAAGGACTGCACTGTCTTGCGTAGATCGATGAGTTTCCGATAATACGCATACATTTTGTCATGAGGAGCAGCTTCTTTCAGGGATGGGGTAAGTTGCGCAGTCTGGAAAATGGCTTGTGATTGAGGATCCGGACATTCCCCCTGCCACCTGAAAGCCTCAAATTCCATTTTTCTCCCTTCCCTGACTGCACGCACGAGATCGGGATCTGAATGGCTTACAAAATATTGGAATGGAGCTTTCTCGCCATATTCTTCCCCCATGAAAAGGAGAGGAATGAAAGGAGAGAGGATCACGGCACCGGCCGCAAGCCTCAAAGCATCTTCGGGTACAAGAGATGTCAGCCGATCGCCCAGAAGCCTGTTGCCCACCTGATCGTGGTTCTGACTGCATACGACCAACTGTTCCCCTGTTAGCATGGTTGATGGTATTCCGTGACTGCGTTGCCTGAAAATCGAGTATTGTCCCGAATAGACGAATCCTTCCCTGTAGGCTTTCGCCATATGGGTGAGGCTTCCAAAATCCGCATAGTAACCTTGATTCTCACTGGTGAGCAGAACGTGTAATGCATGATGAAAATCATCGTTCCACTGGGCATCGATTCCGTATCCACCGCAAGCTCCGGGCAGAGTCACACGAGAATCGTTTCGGTCACATTCAGCGATCAAGTAAATGTGGCGATTGGTACGCTCTCTCAGGTCATGTACTGCACTCGACAGTTCTTCAAGAAATGGTTTAGCCGAAAAATCGAGAATGCCGTGAATGGCATCAAGGCGGAGAGCATCGAATCGAAATTCTTCGAGCCAATATAAAGCATTTTGTATGAAGTAACGCCTGACCTCATCACTGTATGGGCCGTCAAAATTTACGGCGTCGCCCCACGGAGTATGATAGCGCGAAGTAAAATAAGGCCCGAATTTACTCAGATAACTTCCTTCGGGTCCCAGGTGATTGTAAACCACATCCAGAACTGCGGCCAAACCTGCACCATGACATGCATCAACAAGCCTTTTAAGGCCTTCAGGTCCACCGTAGGAATTTTGAACCGCAAATGGGTAAACACCGTCATATCCCCAATTTCGTTCCCCCGGAAATTGTGCCACAGGCATAATTTCCAGTGCTGTGACTCCGAGATCTCTCAGTTCCGCAACTCTTTTTTCTACACCATCGAATGTTCCTTCGGGAGTGAAGCTTCCAACGTGCAATTCGTACAAAATGTATTCCTTCAACGGAATTCCGCGCCAAGCATCGTTCTTCCACGCATATTCGGAACTCATAACTTGCGAAGGCCCGTGCACCCCCTGGGGTTGGAACCGTGAAGCGGGGTCGGGAAACTCTTCTTCACGATCGAGGCGATAAAAATAGAGGTCACCAGGATGTACATCCGTTGCAGTCGCGGAATAATAGCCCCGATCGTCTCGGTCTAACGTGATGAAGCGTTCCTGTGCCGATACAATGTGCAGTTCTACGGCATTTCTGATGGGAGCCCAAACACAAAACCTGCATTTTCCATTACCTTCATAACGGGCTACCGGAATAGTCTCACTTGCCACAGGTCCCCCCGGAGCGGCATCTTCTTTTCGTTACATAAAAACAAATGGCGACATTCATCGAATGTAGTTTTCCCATGATTTTCACATCACAATAAGTCTTTTGGTATCCAACAATTCAGAAGAAATAATTGGGATTATGCGCTCTGAACAGCTATCAAGCTAAATCCGATTCACTTCAATAACTTCGTATTTAGGTTAACATCGGCACAAATCGGTGTCAATCTTGCCCGCATGCTCTATTCGGACGGAATTCTGGCCTCAGTGCTCGATTTACTTATGTTCAACATATTCTGCACCAAGTAGTCTCGATCTGCCAAATACACGGTCTTTGGAGACACAGCAAATGTTATTCCTTCAGCTTCGAAGCGCTTGAGAATTTCCAGGTACGTCCGATGAACCCAAGCCTGATAGTCCCACCATTGGGCAGGATGGTACCAGGCATGCACGTCAATGATCATTCCCGCGTCTTTGAGTCCTTGAAAGAAGACTCTGGGAGGCATGTTCGAGTTCAGACCTTCATGATTCTCGAGAATGCTTCGGATGATGTCGATTGCTTTCTCGATTTGTGCCGGAGTCGAATGCAGCGAAAGAGGAAGCTGAGTAGTCCAATGGAGAAACGGCCGCTGGTCCATGTTATTGACTGCAGCATTTATGATCTTTTGATTCGGAATCGTTATGAGCGTGTTTTCCGATGAAGAGCGCAGACGAGTGCTCCTGAATCCCACCGATTCGACCGTGCCGTCATAATTCTCAATAACAATTCTTTCGCCCACTTGAAAAGGTTTATCGAAGACTATTGTCAAAGTACCAAAGAAGTTTGCTACCGAATCTTTCGCTGCGAGAGCCACCGCCAAACCACCGAGTCCGAGAGATGCAATGAGCGGAGCTACATCGAGTCCCGTAAGATTGCGCACCATTATGAGAACCGCAACGGCTATCACGAGGAATCGCATGATCTTAAAGGTCACTCCCACAAGTGTCGGGGGAATTCGCTTATCTGAAATGAGCAGCCATCTCTTTGCACGCAATTCGGTCAAGTTAACAAGGCCGTACAGAAACCAGATCAACGCTATTGTCGCAAGAACATCAGTTACGTTTCGGACTGCCGAATGCACGACATTCGTGCCGTTTGCCGAACGGAACACGGAAGAAATCGGAAGAAATGCAGCATAAAGCCCGTATACCCAAATGAGGAGGGAGAGAGGAGCCTGCATCGCGTCAAAGATTGCAGCTTTCCACGCACCGTTTTTTCTGGACCAGCGCTCCTTCAGGTTCTTCCGCATTGTTCGCGCAAGAGCTTGAACTATGATCACGCAGACGATTATCACGGCCATAGCCGCCACTTTCCAGAGAGTAATCCCGAAGATCACCGGCTTGTTTATCCAATTGCCCAAAATAGAAGTGGCAAACTTCTTTGC
Organism: Desulfomonile tiedjei DSM 6799; assembly: GCF_000266945.1. Lineage (NCBI taxonomy): Bacteria > Pseudomonadati > Thermodesulfobacteriota > Desulfomonilia > Desulfomonilales > Desulfomonilaceae > Desulfomonile > Desulfomonile tiedjei. Next base: position 2,916,751 of record NC_018025.1, on the reverse strand, counting down.
GCCATTAACCGAGTTTTCGAGATTCGCGGCGGTATCGTCTATCTTTTCCGTATGTATGGATACTATCTTTTCCGGAAGAGCAGCGGCATCCGTAGGCTTTTTTTGATTCTTTTTCTCCCCCTGGAGCGCGGAAGCTGCAATTTCCTCATCAGAAGAATACGCAACAAAACATATCGGGAAAAGAATGACTGAAAGAAGTGTTACTATGGCAATGCAAGCGACCGTTCTATAAATTACCCTACCCATGTGGCTCCTTTCCATTCGGCAATGCGATTCCCGGCCTCGCAAGCTGCTGTTCGTAACCGGAATCATCAAAAAATTCAGTGGATAGTGATGCAGACAATCACGTCATGGCTACAGTTCATCGTTCACAGAAATCTAAACGTTCATATTGCAGTCAAAAGGGGCAGACCTGACGAGACAAACTAGCGGGTGCTCCTGGAGTCACAGTATTTCCCCGACTCCAGGAAAGAAGCTCAGATTGTTCCGAAGCTAAAACATTGCATGTTATTTAAGAGGCGCCCTGAGGATTCGTATATCATCAATCCAGACTGTTCCTGTCCCGTTGATGACCAGATTGAGTTTGACATTGTCCGGTTTTTCACCTTTTTGTAAGAAGAACGGTGTCTCTTCGGTAACCCAGTTATTCGTTCCCGAGAGGGGATTCTGCAGCCCTCGTGAGAAGAACTCTCCTTTTCCCGGAAAATGGCACCACATTTCGAGATACGCCTGACCCTTCAAGTCTTCAGTTTTGAGACGAGCCCTGTAAATGAGACGAGCATTGTCAACCCCGAGATCTCCGGTCTCGAACAGGCGCACTACACGGGGCTGTGATGCTGTTGCTTTGAGAGACCCCTTACCGTCAGATGTTACATCTTTATCTATTGAGACGTCTGATTGCGTAATAAGGCCTGAGACATCATCCAGAGGATAATGTTTCAACTCGGTCTCTTGAGCATCGACCGCAACGGTCCATATTGCGAGAAGACAGGCCAAAAATACAAAATATCTCATGGTATTACCTCCCCCTTTGCGAATTCACTCTCATGAGGTGACAGAAGCCCTCCGTTCTCCGAGAATAATTCATCCGGAGAAGAGGCCCAGCGCATTGCCTCCAAGAACAGCCTGAAGATCTTTTTCTGAAAGATCGAGCGTACAGATATATTTCAGTTCCCTATCCCAAGCGTACGGCAGATGGGGAAAATCCGTGCCGTACAAAATTCTGTCAAGGCGCATTTCCTGAAGCTGCGGAAATGTCTTTACAGGTAAATAATCGGCTATTGCCATCGCCACGTCAAGCCACAGATTGTCATACTGTTCGGTAAGCCTCTGAAACGGGTCGAATTCATCTGCGCCCAGATGGGGCACGAGAACCTTGAGTTCGGGATATTGTCTCAGGACGGGCTCCACGTGTTTAGCCCCACAGATCTCATCCGGGTCGATCTTGTATGGGAACACCGGGTTCTTCGGTGCCTTGCCTACGTGCATGACCAGAGGCTTTCCGTGTTCGGCACAGACCTGGTAGATCTCATGCATCCCCGGGCTATCGAGAGAAAAGTATTGAACGTGAGCATGAAGTTTCACTGCGGATAATCCCATGTCGAATGCACTTTTCAATATTTCGCGGGTTCCGGATTCTCCGGGAAACACAGTGGCAGAGCCGATGACTTCGGGATATTCTCTGCACAGACCAGCCATGTACAGGTTCAAATCCCGAGCAATTCCGGGCCTATGAGCATAATGCAGCCCGACTATGCGTTGTACGCCTCTGGACAGCATGAACTCAACAACTTCCTCAGACCGCATTTTGTATCGGATCGGCCAGGCGAAATTGTCGAACCAGGTCCAAATGGCTTCAAAGAGCTCATCCGGAAACAGATGAACATGAGCATCCACGATCTCCGGAAGATTATCGGGAACGCGCGCCCCCTCCGGTCCGTTATCTGCCGGGAGATTTCCCATGAACGGATCCATTGAAAGATTTCCTTTCAGCACACGCGAATACAAAAACAAACTCGATCGCGCTGCTTTGCGTGAAAGACAGAGAATCTGCCGACTGCTATTGGATAGTGCCTTCGAGGCTTCGGTTAGTCAGACCAAACAATGAAACACAAGATAATCGGTGCCTTGGAGGATCAATACCCCATGAGTCCGCAACATCGCGTGCACACCGGCATGAGCCCTTTTTCTGACAGACTCTTCCGGAAAACTTTATAGCGCTCGGAATTCCACAGCTCTGTTATGGTGTTCTCTTTCACGTTGCCCACGACAAAGTCATGGTAATCCCTGCACGGGGACATATCCCCGTTGGAGTTGATTTCCACCGCACTGAATATGGAAACGCATCGATCGAACCCGAATGTGCTGTCATGATCGGTATAGTATTGCTCCAACTGTGGGACTTCCGTGAGTGGAGGCATAATGATTACTGCAGGGCCGTCAAAGCGGGCGGCATAGCCGTTCAGCTTTTTTAGCTGATCCGAAAGCACCTGATAGTCCGGTGGGCGCCAGCTCCCGATCCAACCGAAATGCTTTTCAGGTTGAAATCCGAAACGTTCAGCGAAATCTTTCGTGTGCTTTTCCGCTGATGCTTCATCAATCCACCATGCGAGATAGAACACGCACACATCCACCTTGTCTTTGAATACCTCATAAATATCCACAAGACGATTGTAGTTTACGTTGTTGATTGTGGTGAGCGCAGCAATGAGAGGCAGGCGCTGCTTCCGATCTTTTCTCAGTTCCGTGATGCGGTCGATTGCACGCGTAATAGTCGCGAAATTATCGATGCTTGGGCTGGAACCGGGCCGACTCGCATTGTGAGTTGCCGCATCCGGACCGTCCACACTGATCTGCACCACGAACATGGGCGCGTCTACGAGACGCTCCGCCTGCTCCGAAAGCCCTGTTCCGTTTGTGGCAATACTCGGTGCCATTCCAAGACGCGCGGCTTCTTCTATGATTTCCACGGACCCTTTGTACAGCATGGGTTCCCCACCCCATAGATAGACTGACGGGGTGTGGCCGTGGGATTTCAGGTCATGGAGCAATTCTATGTACCGTTCCGGGGTCACTTCACGGCTTCTCAATTCTTTAATGGAACACGACCTGAGGAATCCGTGGTCTCCCCATTGCCCGCAGGTGTGGCATCGGAGGTTGCACAAATCCGTAATTCTGATGCTGCATTGGCGGATCTGCTGAGCTGTGCCTTCCTCGGCACGGGGGAAGATGTTTCGGAGGAACTTGTCCACCTGGATCATTGTCACGTTTTTCGCGTACGCAGGCCGTTCCAGGAGTTTGGGAGCGGTCTTCAGAATGGTCGATATGGGTACCCAGCTTTGGCTCATGGTTATCTCGGATTTCTACGAATTTTGAGTCAGCTATCATACACGGAGCGGCACTCGCGGGCAAGCACCGCATTGTGGAAAGATCGTGTTCTTACTCTACATAGCTGAGCGACATGGAGATTTTACTCTGAGGAGGGATTAGAGAGTCCGGTTTTACCTGGGCCAAAGAACAACAGAGAAGCGATTATGTACGCCTCTCTGTTTGTCGCAGCGTCAAACTAAGTGCCCGTACAAGCGAGCAATCCAAATATCATCCAAAACACAGCATTTCCAGGGCGAAGTATCCGCACCATTCCGAATCGTCAGCATCAAGAATTGCTTTGAATTCGCACTCAAATTTTCCGTCTGCGAGTTTTTCTTTATCACGAACAATTTCATACGCCATCCTACCCCATTTTACAGCAACCGGTTTGTCACATGAACATGCCCCTTTGAGGGGCTAACAGGAATATGCCCCCGGCTTTGCCGGGGGTCATTTAACTGCAACCTAGACACCTTCTGCGGGGTATCCCTCCCTCAGAATTTCTTAGCGCACTTCATCATACAGTGCTTTTTCTTCTATTGGATAATACCCCATATAGCCAGAAGAGGTATCTGGTGTCCACACAGAGATAACCGCCGGAGTTCATACGCATTTACTGAGGTGGACACGTTTAAATTTGGACGGTGCTCACTATCGGGCTGGATGTGTCCTGCAAAAAAGTGACAGAAATGGGTGGAATCATCATTCATAAGGGAACTGATCTGTCTATCCACTCGATAGTTTGAGATACGCGCCAAACCGATCCTTTCTTTTATCCAATCAGTTTACTTCATTCCAAATTAGATAGTATTGCAAAGTATTCATCAGTGACTGTCTCAAATATGCGAGAGGCTAAAATTATACCACCAACAATACCCAATTTTAGAAATTGACTTCTAATTTCTTTATGCAAAAGTGTACGCTAAAATCTTGCTGCGAAGTCTAATTCCTGGCAGTGCGATGAATTTGATCACACTGCAAAAGGCTGTCTCCGATGCTCGATAATACCGCTGATCGGGCCAAGAAATTATGTTGGATGCTTCACTTGGTGGGGATATTCATCAGCCATGCCATACGATCAAATTATTTACAGCGCTGTCTCCAGAGCCCCAGATGTTAGCGGGTAATTTGTCTTTATACGTCCTGAAAAAGAAGGAGCAATAATCAAACTAAATGCCTTTTGGGATGGGGGAATATGAAGGGACAATTTAGGTCAGTACAGAACGAGGCAATCAGACTGAAGAAGCATCCGGTTGTGGATCGTGACAGTCTTGGGAAGCGGTTAAGCGTGAAACCCTTTCAATCATTGGGCGCTAAAGACGTACAGTATTGCGGTTGAGAAAACCTATTTGAACGAAAAGTTAAGGGCGAAGTGAGCGAATAAAGAGAAGTAGGAATCGAGAAAAATGGCGAATTGCTTCCGGAGGGTATACAGCGGAAGCAAAGAAAGTGGCTGAGAGCCAGATTATATTGGCAGGTATCGGATTAATGATGTGTCGGGGGAGGCGTTAGGGCGAGAGTAACTGGCCGATCTTTTTTAATGTCCAAAATCTGTTTGTCATCCGGTTCAAGCTTGTCATAACCACAGATTCTTTCAGGTCCTCGATTTTCTGTAAGATTTGCCGTTGTTAAGAAGTGTAATGATTAACGCAGACTGTCACAAAAAAGCTGTGGAAAGGAGTTTTTGCAATGAAAAGGTTAGTTCGTGAAATATTGGCTGAGCCGAGTATGATTAATGACATAATAAGAAGCCTCAGATCTGGAGAGCTAAAAGAGATATTTGGAAACAAAATTGAAGAGGTTTACGAGCTGCTGAAAAGAGGTGATTTTGATAAGGAATTGCCAGCAAATTTAACTTTGGAACAGATAGTACTTCTAGTAGGGAGGCCGGTTCTGAAAATACGACATGGCACGTATGAATTACCTCTGTCGTCAGAATGGAATTCCAAATTAGAGGCAAACCGTCCCACAATTGAAAAAGCCATCAGTTCTGTCGGAAGAATCGAACTTCGAGAACATCCGAGATATCAATGGCTAGGTACTGGTTGGTTTGTGGCGGAGAACATAATAGTGACAAATCGTCATATTGCCGAGGAGTTCTCGGTAAGAAATGGTGAGGACTTCGTTTTTCGCCGAAATTTTAGAAATCGTGAAATGAAGGCTTGGATAGATATGCGCGAAGAGTACAATCTTCCAGATCAAATTGAATTAGATATTTCCAAGATTTTGTATGTTTCTAATAATGACTACGATATCGCCTTGCTGCAAGTAGTAATTGACTCCGATGAAAAACTCACTCCAATAGAATTGGCCGATAAAGCACCCAAAAACGGAACAGATGTTGTTGTAATTGGATATCCTGCTAAGGACAGCAGAAGTGATTTTGAAGAAATGGAACGCATTTTTGGCAGTATTTATGATGTGAAACGCCTGGCTCCTGGAAAAATTTCTTTGTCTGATCAAGACTCAATTTTGAAGCATGATTGTTCAACATTAGGAGGAAACTCGGGATCAGTTGTTCTCGATATAAATAGTGGAAAAGCAGTCGGTTTGCATTTTGGAGGGATATATCTTGAGGGCAACTGGGCTGTTTCGAGTTCCAAGGTAGCGGAAATATTAAAGGAGTTTCTTTGACTAGAAGAATTCTTAGTTTTAAGAAATTCGGGGTCACTAAGAATTCGTGTCTTGCACGAATTAAGTCTAATCTTTTCTCTACGGGAGGTTTCTTAAATGGATTTTAGAAAAATGCTTCTGGAGACAATGGAAGAAAGACCTTTTCAGGCGTTCGGAAAACCGGAAGAACTCGACCAAGCTGTGTCGGAATTAGAATCTATGTTTCCTCCAGACGAGGTTTATGAGAGAGAATTAAAACAGCTTTTTGGAGGAGAAATCCCCTCCATAGGTGTTGAAAGCCCATTCGATCGATGGAAATGCGCTAGATGTGTTGCAATCAATATGGGATTGTCAGCGGCTATTACGGCTGCCTGTGTTGCCTTAGCACCATCAATAGCTTCGTCGGGGGCTGCGGCATCGTACATAGCAGCTAAATTTGGAATTACACCAACCGTTGCAGCGGCTGCAATTGGTGGATTAAAAGGAGCAGCGTTATCGAAGTTGCTTTGTGAGGGTGTTTGCTAGGCATTGAGTTAAGTAGTGTGCAAGGAAGGAAATAGAAAAATAAGGAAAAAAGATCAGGTTACATCCAAGTATGAGCGCTAAAACGACAAGGGTTATTAGCGATAAACAATTGAGACCACATTAGTCGTTTGCCGGTGAGCCAATAGCTCCTACAGCCGATTTACCAATATGTGCATCGCAGATATAACACTGCGATTCAGATTTTGAATTGCAGTAAGAATCGCAAAGTGAAGAAGTGGGGGGCAGTAAGGCCCCCCACATTGAAGATTTTTCTACAACGTCGATGCTATCACGATCCTCTGTATCTCGTTAGTGCCTTCGTAGATCTGGGTGATCTTGGCGTCCCGCATCATGCGTTCAACGGGGTATTCCGAGATGTAGCCGTATCCGCCGAGCACTTGTACGGCTTCAATGGTCGTGGCCATTGCGGTGTCGGAGCAGAATGCTTTTGACATAGAGGAATGGCGGATGATTTCGGCAGGAACTCGGGAGAGATCCTTTCCCACATGTGCCTGTAAGAGATCGCAGGTTTTGTACAAAAGCTGCCGGGCTGCTGTTATCTTCATGGCCATGTCGGCAAGCTTGAAGGCAATAGCCTGATGCCGAATGATCGGCTTCCCGAAGGTCTCCCGCTCTTTCGCGTACTGCGTGGCATACTCGAAGGCTCCGGCGGCGATACCAAGCGCCTGAGCTGCAACGGACGGGCGGGAGAAATCCAGCGTTTTCATCATGATGTGAAAACCTTCTCCTTCTTCCCCCAGTCGGTTTTCTACGGGCACTTCAACGTCCTCGAAAATCAACTCCCTGGTATCCGAACAGCGAATACCCAATTTGTGTTCTTTCTTGCCTACGGTGAAACCAGGCATCCCTTTTTCCATGATGAACACGCTGGCTCCCTTGTGAGAAGGCAAATCCGGATCGGTGATCGCGTAAACGGAATAGGTGTCGGCAACACCACCATTGGTAATGAAAGTCTTTGTGCCGTTAATGATGTACTTGTCCCCTTTGCGTACAGCACGAGTTCTCAGAGCGGCTACGTCCGACCCCCCTTTTGCCTCTGTAAGACCGAATGCAGCTAACGTTTCACCTGTGGACAGAGGTTTCAGGTATTTCTCTTTTTGCTCATGATTTCCGGCAAGAATGATGGGAAGACTCCCGAGTTCCTGGCAGGACGGGATCAAAGCCACGGAAGCGTCCACTTTCGCCAGTTCCTCAACGACGATGCAGTGGGCCAGCAGGCCTGCCTCCATGCCGTCGTATTTCTCGGGAAAATCGACGCCCATGAGGCCGTTTTCCTTCATAAGCTCCAGCATGTCGTACGGATATTCGCCTACCCTATCTCGTTCTTCGGCTCCAGCAGCTATCTTTTCTTTGGCAAGCCGCCGGACCATGTCCCGAAGCATCTGTTCTTCTTCTGTCAACCCGAACCTTTCCTTCTGCTGCATAGTTCCTCCAGTTAATATCCTTCTCGGGGAGAGCGGCATTCTTCCGGACTCGAAAGCCGCTGCAGTTTAGATATTTCTATCTCAATGACTGTCGTCCTTTTACGAACCGTAATCGTAGAAGCCTCGTCCTGATTTCCGGCCCAATCTGCCTGCCCTTACCATCTTCTTGAGCAATCCGGGCGGTCTGTACTTGGGATCGCCGAACTCTTCGTAGAGGTGCTGTTGCACATTAAGCAGTGTATCCAGTCCCACCAGATCTGCCAGAGCAAGCGGTCCCATGGGATGGTTCGCCCCCAGCTTCATGCCTTCATCGATTTCCGAAGCACTGGCAAGCCCTTCCTGAAGCACAAATATGGCCTCCGTGATCATGGGCACCAGGATACGATTCACGACAAATCCAGGAGCTTCCTGCACCTCAATGGCAGTCTTTCCCATCTTGTTGGAAAGCTCTTTAATCGCCGCTACCGTTTCGTTGCTTGTGGCTATTCCGCTAATCACTTCCACCAGTTTCATGACCGGCACCGGATTGAAAAAATGCATCCCGATGAATTTTTCCGGCCTGGTGGTGACTGCGGCCATTTCCGTAACACTCAATGCGGAAGTATTGCTGGCGAAGATCGCATGAGCCGGAGCATGCTGATCCAGCTCACTGTACACGTCTTTCTTGAGTGCCATTTTTTCAATGACGGCTTCGATTATGACGTCAACTCCGTTAGCTGCCTCGGCCAGAGACAGTACGCCATGTATCCTCCCTCGAATGGCGTCCGCATCTGGTTGGCTAAGTTTGCCCTTCTCGACGGTGCGCTTGAGGTTTTTCTCTATAGTGGATAGTCCTTTGTCCAGGAATCTGGTCTCCACATCCATAAGGGTAACGTCGAACCCACTTTGGGCCGCCACTTGAGCGATGCCTGCACCCATGAGCCCCGCGCCTATAACTCCGATTCTTTTGATTTCCATACTGATCTCCATTTCTTAATTGCAGCATGTATATGGACCCGTGCAAACCGCATGGCACATGCAGAGCACCGCACCGGATCCGGCAACTTGAAATCACACTTTTTTTTCGTGTTGGCGAAGGAAAAAACTGGTGAACCACACTAACCAATAAACAACATAAATATCAGAACAATGGGGCTAGGATCAAGGACTTCCGAAGTACGGTCCTTCTTGAGGAAAAAAAGAACTCCAGGTCGGGTCAGGAGTCCACTATTGTGAACTTCTGCAAACACTCTGGACGTATCAGATAAAATATTTACCACAAAAAAGGACCGCTTCACATTCATTGATCGGAAATTCGGTCTATGATATTATTTTGATCTCGACTCAGGAAAAGCATACAGTCTGCTGACAAGGAGGAATAGATGGCAAAAGTCGCGGTGATCGGCGTCGGACAAAGTGCATTTGTGAGGGCGTATCCGGGCTCCATTCGCGAATTGGCCTTCGAGGCTTACAAAGATGCAATGCGTGACGCAGGAATTAAACCGGAGCAGATTGATGCATCGGTTATATGTTCTGCACCCGAATACGATAAACAGCGAACACCCGCCGGCCTGATGGCCGAATATCTGGGATTGAATCCTCAACCCACGTTCTATGTCGAAAGCGTCTGCTCATCGAGCTCGAGCGGACTCAGAACAGCGTACGCGCTGGTTGCATCCGGGCTTCACGATGTGGTTATGGTTCTGGGTTTTCAGAAAATGTCGGAAATATCCTCTGCCGAATCTCAGGAGCGAATGGGTCGCGGTGCGGACATTCAGTGGGAAGCTCCTTTTGGAACCATGATGCCCGCGTATTATGCAATGTACGCGCGGGGACACTTTGAAAAGTACGGAACAACCGAAGAGGACCTCGGGCTCATTAGACTAAAATCATCTACGTACGGTGTCATTAACGAGAAAGCCGTGTTCAGAAAATCACTGACCCTCGAGAAAATCCTTGAACCCAAATATATCGCTACTCCCCTGAAAATGATGGATTGCTGTGCCAACGCGGACGGTTCTTCCTGTGTCATAGTGGCATCCGAGGAAAAAGCCAAGGACCTGTGCAGCAAACCCGTATGGATAAAGGGTTTGGGAATGGCCACAGCACCGATCAATATGGCCGGAAGGGATTCCTTCAGCGGACTGAAATGTGCTCAGCTCGCGGCCAAACGCGCCTATGAAATGGCTGGCATCAGCCCGTCGGACGTGAATGTTGCCGAGGTTCACGATTGTTTCACCATTGCCGAAATGATGGCATATGAAGATCTCGGGTTTGCTCGACAAGGTGAAGGGCCTCAACTGATCCGAAACAAAGAAACGTACAAAGAAGGAAAGATACCGGTTAACGTCGATGGGGGGCTGCTTTCCAAGGGACACCCCATTGGCGCAACGGGCGGATCGCAAATCAGGACAATCGTGCTCCAACTCAGAGATGAAGCTGGACCGATGCAGGTCCCCGGGGCAAAGATCGGGCTTGTTCACAATATTGGCGGCGTGGGAATTTACGGTAACGTGAGCATCTTCGGCGTAGAATGATCCAGATTCCCCCACGGCAAAAGGAGAGAAAGGAAAAATGGGATTCGAACAATTCGGAATTATAAGCTTCACCGGAGTGACCAAAGCGGAGCAATTCGTCGAGTTCCTCAAGAATAATGAACTGCGCGGAACCGTTTGCAAGAGCTGCGGCGCCAAGTTTTTTCCTCCGCGAAGCGATTGTGACAAATGCCTGTCGAATGACATGGATTGGTTTGGTATCTCCGGAGAGGGTACCCTTATCACCTTTACCAAAGCCATGTATGCACCCGCAGGTTTCGAAAAGGACGTCCCTTATCTTCTCGGTGTGGCAGAATTCGCAGACGGGATAAAAGTATTCGGCAGATTGGATAAATCACTCCCCGATGATGCGGTGAAAGCAGGAATGAAAGTCAAGCTTCAGGTGGTCAGTTTGGAAGGCGATCGTTTGAGCTATCAGCTTACCGCAGCATAAGCCTCTATCCCGGGAGGTCGATACGGCTCTCCCGGGAAATTCGTCACCATCCTAACAAGATTTCCGGAGAACTTCCCGCCCCCGCTGCCTCATTCACATGAACGCCGTATATTGTTCGTATTCTCTCCCGAACTCGCGGGATCCGAATTCCGGACAATGTGGCGATTCTTCGTAATTCCAGCTTGTATGCAGTCTCATCACTCATTTTTTGCCATTCCTGAAGTATTTGTCAAAGATTAGTCCCTTTTTTGCCATGAGAAAGATGCGTCTCGTCATGATCACCTTTCTATCGGTGGTTCTTGCCGGACATTCCCCTCAAAGGCATGTTATACTAAAAGCATGTGGTACATCGTCATTCGTGAACTTATAATTCTCATTCTTTCCTTGTCATTATTTCCCGTCGCGGTTCTGCTGGTGCTCTTGCATGGGGAAGCTGTGGACACCGGATTGATATTCGTGTTCCGCTATATTGTGTCCGGGGGCGGTCCCATGGGCTCCATATGGGGCATGCTCTTCAAAGTAGTCTCACCTTACATTGCGGTCCAGGCGATTCGTGCCTTTCTCTGGTCCCAGAAGAGTATCGAGGGGAGAAAATGGGCATATCTTTATTTTTGCGGACTCCTGGCGTTGCTCAGCGGATGGTTCTTCTATCAGGCTTGGGACCTGTTTCACTTCATGTACGCGTTGGGAGATATCCCCGGTGAACTCGAACAGTTCGTCCAACTGGAGGGTGAAAACCTTGTCGGATCTGTTCTCTCGGGGGCATTGAGCATCTATTGTTTTATGGTGTTTCTGAATCCTGCCCGAAAATCTCCCAGAAGCATCCGAAAACAGCAGCAATAGCTTTGTTGCTTTGTTACTAGGACTCAGTCGCATCTGTTCAGTTGCGCGGGGAGGAGCTTTCTACAGCCCCATAGGGGCTGCCCAACAGTAGCCGTGGGTGCAAGAGACTGTCTCAGAAGTCGAAATTTGTCCCAGATCGTGGCACGAAATTCTCATCATCTTCACGGCCTGATTGTAGGGGCGCCCCTTGTGGGTGCCCGGTAGTGACCGGCCTCCGTGCCGGTCATTGCGGGAGGGCAGGCACGAGACCTGCCCCTACAAGGATGATGAATCGTGGCACGATGTGTTGTGCATTCAAGATTTTTGAGCCAGTTTCGCAAACCCACGGAAGCGGAACGGCAAATCCTTTGTCTTCATGACCCTGAAAGGGTCCACCAATGACATTTGGGAATCATTGTCTGGTCGGTCGACCCTTTCAGGGGCGTTGAACCATGCTTATGGGCATGGCGCTGTCCACGGGTTGACGAAACTGTCTCAAAACTCCATTTTGGGCTCGCGATTTGCCAAGAGATGTACTAGAAAGGAGAGGAATTCAACAACCACGAGGCTGTCATGGGCAAACAGATCCGGGCCGATTACGAACAGATCTTGATGTTTCCGCCGTCAGTGGAAGACTGGGTGGCTAAGGATCACCCGGCGCGCTTTATCCGAGATTTCGTGGATTCCTTGGATCTGTCCGAGTTGGGAATCGAGGTTCCCGACAGCGATACAGGACGTCCTCCGTATGCGCCAGATCTTCTGTTGAAGGTGTGGCTTTTCGGATACTTCAATCGGATCAGGAGTACCCGTAAGCTTGAAAAGGGTTGCCTTGAGAATATGGGGCTGATTTGGCTGACGGGGATGAATGCTCCGGATCATAATTCCTTATGGCGATTCTTCAAGGCGAACAAGAAATCATTGAGGCATCTGTTCAGACAGTCGATTCGTGTTGCTCTGAAGGCCGATCTGATCGGTCTAGCTCTTCATGCCGTGGACGGGACCAAGATCCAAGCCGTCTCATCCAACGACAAGGCTCGGGGTCGTGAGCACCTGGAGAGGTTTCTGGAAAGTGTTTCGGAGAGATTGGACCGCACGATTGCCGATGCGATGACTGAGATAGAGAGAGCCGAGCGGGAAGAGACCGGTGAGTATCGCCTTCCGCAGTCCATGCAAGACGGATTGAAACGGAAACAGCGGATACAAGAGGCTCTGAAGGAGTTGGATGAATCGGACAAGAAGTCAGTTCACCCTTCGGAACCGGAAGCTCGCTTTATGAAGAATCGCCGGACCAAAGACTTGTCGTACAACGCTCAGGCGGTTGCCGACCAAAAGAGCGGCCTTATCGTGGCCGCAGATGTGGTCACGGATGGGGCCGACAACGGGCAATTGGTCCCCATGCTCGACAAGGTGAAAGAGAATCTGGGCGCTGTGGCAGAGGAAAATGTGGCGGACGGGGGATATTTTTCCTCAGGGCAGATAGGTCTGGCCCATGAGCGAGAATACGGCATTCTTATCGGGAAATCGTCAGGGGAAATTGTTTCCGAGAGAGGTGCGGATGAGGATCTCTATCACCGATCCCGGTTCGTCTTTGATCAGGAGCGTGATTGCTTCATATGCCCTGAAGGGCGCTTGTTGCCTTTTCATCAGCGGAAAATTAACGGCAAGAACCACAATGAGGTTCGCAGGTATCACTGCAAGGATTTTCTAACGTGTCCCAATCGCTGGAAATGCTCCAAGAGCAAGAACGGACGCCTCATAGACCTCAGCGTTTACGAGGCGGCCCTAGAACGACACCGCAGCAAGAGGGAAAAACCAGAGAACAAAGAGCGCCTGAAGACTCGAAAGAAGATTATCGAGCCACCGTTTGCCTGGATCAAGAGCGCATTAAGCTTTCGGCGATGGACCGTGGCCGGAATCGACAACGTAAAGGCCCAGTGGGACCTTATTTGCACGACCATAAATCTCAGGAAGCTCTACCACCATTGGGTATCCGGCGAGGTGGCATTCACGTAAGCAGCCGGAGGGAGACCATGACCTTATAACGGACAGTACACTCGGATCGAACCTCGCCTGATCTTCACTTGACGGGACTGCTTTTTTCCCAGAAGCAGGTCCTCCCGTCCGGCTTGCGTGATTCGCCGCAGTGCGCAGGTTTTGAGACGCTTTCTGACACCCGTGGCTAGTATTGGGCCGCCCTTCCAGGGCGCAGAATTCTTAGTGCCAGCTCATAACTGAACATCCATGGCCGAAGCGGCCACAACCATCAATGAAAAGAGTAACTTACTGCCCGAGGGGATATTATATAAACTCAACTACATAAACGACTGATATCCATAGACCTCCTTATCTACATACAAATGGTTGCACTCATTCCGCTATCCTGTTCATCAACGTCGCTGCATAGGCTGCTCCGAATCCATTGTCGATGTTGACCACTACGATTCCCGGCGCGCAGGAGTTCAGCATCGCAAGCAGCGCGGTTATTCCGCCGAAGGCTGCACCATATCCGACAGAGGTAGGTACGGCTATGACCGGCCGATCGACCAATCCTCCGATTACACTCGGTAAGGCACCTTCCATGCCTGCAACAGCGATGACCACGGCAGCATCCCTGAGTCTTCGATTATTCGTCAAGAGCCGGTGAATACCCGCCACACCAACATCGTACAGCGTCCCTACACTGTTCCCCATCGATACAGCAGTTACTTTGGCCTCCTCGGCAACGCTCAAATCCGAACTTCCGGCAGCCACCACCAAAATCTCGCCTTTTCCCCTGTTCCTCATTTCGCCTCGGGTGAAAAGAAGTGTTCCGGCCAGAGAGTTGTAGTCAAGCTCGGGAATTTCCTTGAGAATTGCCGCTGCTTTTTCTTCGTCAACTCTCGTGATGAGGACAACGTCCTGCCTGGACATCAGACTCGTCGCAATACCGACGATCTGCTGAGCTGTCTTACCTTGTCCGAAAATAACCTCCGGGAAACCGAGTCTCACGGCTCGATGATGATCGATTGCTGCAAAACCCAGATCCTCTGTTTGGAGATCTTGAAATATTCTGCAGGCTTCTTCACAGGGGAGCAATCCGTCACGGACATCTTCCATTATCTTCTTCAGTCGATCACGATCCAATTGCTTGCCTCTCGAAATTCGCGGGAATTTGAACCCTGTTGAGGAATATGGCAGCGAAGGGAAAGAAAACGTACAAAGGAAAGCCCCGGAAAGGAGGATGAGAACCGGGGCTTCGCATGGGGAAAAGGTATGTTTGGCAGCGGGCTACGCCTCCCGCTGTGTGAGATCGCTTAAACCATGATTCCAGATAGTTGTCAATATATTTTAAAGCATATTCTAAAAAATATCCTAAATACCAAAACAATCTATTTAAAAAAATAACGTATATATTTAATTTAATTGATGTTATCACGCGAGTCCCCTTATTACGTCCACCTTCCCCAATACCCCCACCAGTCTGTCTGCATCATCGCAAACCGGTATCGTATAGTACTTTTTTTCGCTCATGAGCTTTGCCGCTTCGGATACGTCCGATTCAGGAGATACGCAAACAGCGGGCCTGGAGTAGATTTCTTCAACCTTGGTTGCGGTGATTCTTTTGAACTCTTTCTGCAGTCTCCACGGATTTTCCAGGGGGATGAAGGAATCCAGGATCACGAAGACGGTAGGAATATGCAGAGGTCTGCCCTGCTCGATGAGGTCGGATTCACATACTACTCCGAGGACCGTTCCATCTTCATCTACCACCGGGACGCCGTTGATGCGCTTTTCTGCAAGTATTCTCGCCAGTTCACGGATGGGAGTGTCCGGAGTGACGGTGATGACTTCACGGGTCATGATATCTGCAATCTTAGCCATATTGCTCCTCCTGCATTCGTGTGCACGTTGCGCAGGGTTGTTCCGCGCTCTGAAAATAGGATAATACAAGCATCCTATACTAACGGAGGATTCCATGAAAAGCTATCGCAAGGAACTTTGGTTCAATATTCCTAAGAGAAGAGGATTTATAAACATTACGCCCCAGGTGGAAGGCGCGCTCCATGACAGTGGGGTGAGGGAAGGTCTGGTCCTTGTGAATGCTATGCACATAACTGCATCGGTGTTTATCAATGATGATGAATCCGGTCTGCATCAGGATTATGACCGATGGTTGGAAGAATTGGCGCCCCATGCACCTGTGAGCAAGTACCTTCATAACCGGACCGGAGAAGACAATGGCGACGCGCACCTGAAAAGACAGATTATGGGAAGAGAAGTTGTTGTCGCGATCACTGAAGGAAAGCTCGATTTCGGCCCCTGGGAGCAGATCTTTTACGGTGAGTTTGATGGAGGTCGGCGGAAACGAGTGTTGGTGAAAATCATTGGAGAATAAGAATGCCGCAGGTCGTAAGAATGACAGATTAACAAGAGATTGGGAAATCAGGCAAAAAATAAGAATCCGGCGTAGGATGTGATGACCAAAGCGAACCGCATCCTTTTGCCAAGATGCCTGAATGACTGTCATTGCGAGCGAAGCGAAGCAATCGCCTGAAATTAAGCACCTGAGTCCCAGGCGATTGCCACGTCGCTGCGCTCCTCGCAATGACAAGGATTAAGTTAGTTGCTGAATGGTGGATTCCTCGCTGTTCGCGGGCGTTTTCCATCAACGTGGGTCGGCAGAGACGCCGACCCCCACCAGGAAAGCTGGGAGTGGATGCTCTTATCTTAAGGCTTATGAGCAGGTGGGGCCCCATTGTCTGTACCGTGGTCCTCATTGGGAGATTGCTTCGCTGCGCCACTCGCGCCCCCTTATTCCGTTTCTAGCCGATCACGGGATTTCCGTTGGGCAAAGAAGATTCCAGCGGGCAGAAGTGACATAAAGGCACCTTCTTGCAGTAATGGTGGCCCAGCGCCACAAATTGCGCGTGGAAGTCATTGTACAGTTCAACATCCACCGGCAGATTTTCATGGAAGAGCTCCTGCATGACATCGTAATTTGCAGAATAAGGTACGATTCCGTGTCGTTTCATTACTCTCCCCGTGTATGCATCAATGACGAAGATCGGCTTATGTGCAGCGTAAAGAATCATGCTATCTGCAGTCTCTTTTCCGATACCCTTGATACTCAGGAGATTTGTTCGCAAGACCTGAACATCGTCAGAAAACAGCGAATCCAGGCTGCCGGAATGGCGTTCCACAAGATAATTGATGAAATTCCTGAGTCGTACTGCCTTTATGTTGTAGTAACCGGCCGGTCTTATCCATGCAGCTAATTGCTCGTGAGACGAATGATAAATCGCCAATGGATCCAACGCAGAGGCCTCTTTCAGGTTTGCTATGGCCTTAGCCACATTTGCCCAAGCAGTATTCTGCGTAAGAATCGCTCCAACGCATACTTCAAAAGGAGAACCGGCAGGCCACCAGTTCCTTTTCCCGAAAACAGCGACCAATTGTCGGTACATACTCAAGAGCAGTTTTTTCATGCGATCGCGATTCATGGGAATTACAGACAAAAGATAAAAAAAACCGGAGATTATCCCCGGTTCTGTTGGCAACTGAGATTGTAAACAGACGTCAAGCGTTCCCCAGATCGTCAGGGTTGATTCTCTCGAGGATTTTAGTCAGTTCCTCGTCAGTTTGCTCAATGTCTTCCTGGGTGAAGATGATCTTGTGCTTGGGGGCCTCTTCTTGCTCAGCCTGTGTCATTCCTTCGATCACTTTTTCACTAACGAATATGGGAACTCCCATCCATGTTGCCAGAACCAGTGAATCGGACGGTCGAGCATCAACCGTAACCAATTTGGATTCAGCGTTCTTTAAATAGATGGTAGCGTAATACGTATGATCCCGGAGATCGTCTATTTCTATGTGCTCGATTCGGGTGCCGGTCTTGTCTATTATAGATCTCAAGAGTTCATGCGTGAGCGGGCGCTGATAGACTTCCTTGTTAATTGCTCTTTGCAGTGCCATGGCTTCGACCGGCCCAATCCAGATATACAACTCTCGGTCTCCGTTTTTTTCTTTGAGAACTACAACGGGTTGCATATTACGTGTGTCCGAGGCGATTCCTGTGATTGACATCTCTTTAAAATTCTTTTCATTTTTCATATTTACCTTCAATCTTGGGGAAAGTAGAACGATTACGCCTCATGTCTGTGCCTTCATCAAAAGGTAACATCGTGAATCTTCTTTTGTCAATGAGTTGCGGGAACGGTTCGCTCCGCAGAGTGGGTTAGAAGCTCGATCAAGATGAAAAAAGCTTCCGTACGATTGTTACTTAGAATTTAGCATTTGCGCGGCAGGTTGTTCATTGACTTGGTACTTCTTTGATGTAGAATTACAGGTCACGACCAATGAGGCTCTGAGCCGGACAAATTCCCTGGCATCAGCGGTAGGTACCTGGGACTGACATCACACGTCCCGGAGAAGAAGCCTCATGCATACCAAGAATCAGAGGTGGAATTGGATGTTTGTTCCCGAGATAGCTGAAGGAAAGTGTAAGCAGTGTGGTGAATGTGTGGATATCTGTCCGGCTGACGTTTTGGTGGTGGACAACAATGAAACCGTAGTAGCCAATCCTGCAGATTGTCTGGGTTGCGAATCGTGCGTATCAGTCTGCCCTGAAGAGGCAATAACAGTCAAAGAAGTCTGATTTGTTTCCGTGCCGATCGTTTAGAGGTCGGCACGGTCATCATTCAGCCGAATCGATTGTTTCCGCCGCATCTCCTGCTGTTTTCGCCTCCTCACCTTCCCTTCTGGAAATCAGAATAGTCCCGTATGGAACCTCCTGATAGATTCGCACGAGCTGCAGCTTTACGATTTCGAGAAGCGCGAGGAAAGTGGTCAGCACGTTTCGTCGAGATTCGTCCTTATCGAAAAGAGACTGAAACGTGATCCAGGGCCGGGAACCGAGCCGATCCAATATTTCGATAATTTTGTCCTTCACGAGAAGCGTTTCCGGCTGCAATTCCATGAGATCGCGCCTGGGGGTACGTTCCAAAACGTCCCGGAGCGCTGACAGGAGATCCGATAACCGAACTTCAAGCGGTTGATGCGACTTGGGAATTTCCTCGGAGTCTTCAGCGGATTCCCGTGCAAATACGTCGCTTTCCAGTTGAGGCATGGTGCCGAGCATTTCAGCAACTTCCTTGTACCGCTTGTATTCCAGCAGGTGAGCTACCAGCTCGTCTCTCGGATCTGCAATCTGTTCTGAGCCTTCTTCTTCGGATTCATCGGCAGGCAGAAGCATTTGGGATTTGATATGGGTGAGATACGCCGCCATGATGAGGTATTCTCCCGCAACATCCAGGTTGAGCGATTTCATCAGCTCAATGGTTTCCAGGTACTGTTGGGTAATCAAGGCGATGGGAATATCGGTAATGCTGACTTCATTCTTGTGAATCAGATGGAGAAGCAAGTCCAGGGGACCTTCAAAAACCTCCAGCTTGATTTCATAGGACATGCGATCAGCTCAAGCCTGGTAATAGGAAGCTCACAATCAGACGGATGGGAGGAATGATAATGTAGTCCAGGACTCTCGTGAAGATGAGTATCATGAGGATTATGAAACCGTAAGGCTCCAGTTTAGAAAACTGATACGCCTGTTGCGCAGGAAGCACCCCTTCCAGAATCTTGGCCCCGTCCAGTGGCGGCACAGGAAGAAGGTTAAATATTCCCAAACCCACATTGATCAGAATTCCCTTTTGAAGAATGCCAACCAGCGGTATCAGAATGTACGCGGCAGATGGTCCGACCTGCCCACCCGTGCCCAAGATCATAGCATACAGAACAAGCGACAAAGCGATTGCGGTCACAAGATTTGCAGCGGGACCGCCCAGGCTGATCCAGAGCATATCTCTTCGCGGATGGCGCAAATATCTGGGGTCGACGGGCACGGGTTTTGCCCAGCCGATCATTCCCGTGAGCACGAGCACGATTGTCCCAAAGAGATCAAGGTGACTGATCGGGTTGAACGTCAATCTGCCCATCGCTTTCGCGGTGGGGTCTCCCAATCTGTACGCCACATATCCGTGGGTAAACTCGTGGACCGTAACCGCCAGGAGAAAACCCGGAGCAAGAAGAGCCAGCCTCTGAAGCCATCTAAAAATATCTGTGATGTCCATGTATGCTATCCGAAAGCCCTGAAGAGATCAGGACTTTCAGTTCGGCGATTTCCTTGAATGCGGATTCGGCACCTACTTGGATTTCTTTTTGGGTTCCTGCTTGCCTTTTCCTGCAGCGGGAGCTTTGCCTCCACCCTTCTTCTTGGGCTCGGGGGGAGCTTCTTCCGCTTTCTTCTTGCTCTTCTTGATCTCGCCTTTCATCAAAGCAACTCTCTCGGCTTCTTTCTCCGCCAAACGCTGCTCTTTTCGTTCCTTTAGTTTCTTGGTTTGATCGTCAAGAAAGCCAATCCGTGCAATCGCAGCGTCCACTTGTTTGATTCTGGCTTTTATGCTCCTCAACAGGGGATCTTTTTCGATCTTCTGTTCCGGAATCCCCTTCTCTTTCAGAAAAGCTGTTCGGGCTTCCGACTGCTGGATAAATCGTGCTTTCTGCTCGTTTCTGGTTTCGATAGTCTCCGACGGCATGCATCACCTCTTTAGAGTCCCTGTAAAACACAGAACCTTACCTTTAAAACACCCCACGTGTCAAGGTGTTCCCGGAGAATCAGAGAGATGCTTCGCCGTTTCCTCGTGAAATCTCTCGTGGATCCTTGGTTCATGGGTATCACCTGATTGTGAAGCATATCACCTCAGGTTCGAATAACCTCGTACAGCCCTGGATAGTGGGGAAAAATCTCGCTGTAAGGTTCTGTGAGTTCCTTGAATTCTTCGCTCCCAATCACCGCTTGAAAATCCTCTGCCGATTGCCACTCTGCTATGTTGATCAAGTGAAAGCGAGCCCATGGCACGATTGCTCTATGCAATCGCGTCGAAATATAGCCAGGCTGTCTTTTCATGAATTCTGCAACTCTCTCCCAGAATTCCAGAGCTTCCTGTTCTTTGCCCGGCGGGACTTCGAATGCATTTATCAGGGTTACAGCCATAATTCAGTCCTTCTTCATTCAAAGGTCACACATCGATCGCGATCGATCGCAATCCGAAGACTGTGCTCGAGTCTGTATGCTTGGAAATAAGAGAATGAGAAATAGTTCCCGTCAGAACGACCTTTCCTTCGCACTTGTTTTCCTGTGTCAATAGGTTGATACTATTCAAGCACTAAATACCGTGACGGAATCGTCTCGTAACACGCGTAGAAAGCCCGTATGAAATCGCGCAAGATAAAGAAAGCTCCGGGCAAAGCCCAAAAAAGCGAACAGTCACAAATTTCCGGAAGAAAAGAGAAGATTTCGGACACTGAACCAACGCAACATGCAGGATTTCGATTCCGCGATGTGCTATTCGGTCTGGTTGTCTGTTTGGCATTCTTCTTCTTGGTAGAAAGTGCCCTGCGATTGGCCGGATTCCCTCCCCAAACCGAAGGTGGCGATCCGTTTGTAGGTTTTTCCGGAATTCATCCTCTTTTCAGAGTGGAAAACGGGATCGCACATACGGCACCCGAAAAGCTAAGGTATTTCAACGAAGCATCTTTTAAGGTACCCAAACCCTCGGGCACCGTAAGGGTGTTCTGTTTCGGCGGCTCCACAACGTACGGTCACCCCTTCGATGGGAGGACCTCATTTCCACGATGGCTCCAGGATTTGTTAAACGCTGCCGATCCTCAACACACCTATGAAGTGTTGAATGCCGGTGGAATTTCTTACGCTTCGTACAGAATTCTCCCCATAATCGAAGAGACGCTCAAGTACCAGCCCGATCTGATGGTCGTATACACCGGCCAGAATGAATTCCTGGAGAGAAGGACATATTCCGGATTACTGGATAAGCCTTCGGGATTCCTTGCTCTAGGGGCACGGTTGGAAAGCTTTCACACGTTCCGGGCACTCCAACTACTTCTTCAACCCTTTACGTCCGCCGACCGGAAAACAAGTCCGAGTCCCAAGTTATCGCAAGACAGCCGTAAACCGGTGCTCCAGGGAGAGGTCTCGGCTATTCTCGATAGAAGTGCAGGATTAGAGCTGTACCACAGAGATGATGTATTTGCGAAAGGTGTGGAAGAACACCTCGATCACAACCTCAGGGCCATCATATCTACGTGTACGAAAGCAGGTGTACGTCTCATTCTCGTACACCCCGCGTCGAATCTCAAAGACTTTTCACCGTTCAAATCTGAAAGCTCGCCTGAATTATCTGCTGCAGATAAACGAGAGATAATGTCGAACGCCGGTCGACTGGAGAAAGTCTTCGAATCGGGCGATTTTCAGGCGACGCTCCAACCCATCCAAGAACTTATAGAGAAAGACCGACTCAATGCGAAACTGCACTTCCTGCACGGTCGGGCCTTGCTGAAGGCCAAGCAGTACGATGCGGCAAGACAGGCATTCGTGCGAGCGAAAGATCTGGACGTCTGTCCTCTGCGGTGCACGTCTGTCCTGGAGAACAAGATTCTATCCGTGGCGAAGGAAACGAAGACAGTTCTCGTGCCGTTCAAGGATGCTCTGGACGGGAAAGCTGCGCAATCGGGCGACAGATCGGGAATTCCGGGAAACGAGAGCTTCCTGGATCACGTGCATCCCACAATTGAAAATCATCAATTCCTGGCTGAGATGATTCTTGAAGAAATCCGCAAGAACGGATTTGTCAAAAGCACAAAGACTCTCTCCAGGGACGACATTCAGGTTGTGTACGACAAAGGAATGAGCAGCCTCGAACCCGAATATTTCGGCCTCAGGGATCTCAACCTGGCCAAGACATTACGATGGGCCGGCAAAAAGGAAGAAGCACGATTTGCGCTCCAAAAGGCAACTGAGCACCTGCCCGACAATATCGAAATCCACAAAATGCTGGGCAGCTACTATCTCGAAGACGGAGACCATGAAAAGGCAATCACGGAATACAAGACTGCGGTAGCACTTTCCAAAGAAGACCCCGAACTCATGTTTTCTCTTGCCGTGGCATATTATAGATCGGGAAAATCCAGTGATGCCGAGGGAATATATACAAAATTGATCAATCGTGAAAAACCGTTGGCCGAGGCCTATGGAAATCTCGCCATGATGTACCTTGAACAGGGACGTATAGCGGATGCATCGGCACTTCTTAAGAATGCTTTGGATCAGAATCCGGATGCATCGGTTCTTTTCTCACCCTATGCCTTGGCACTTGCCATGTCGGATCGAGTTGAAGAGGCTGTTCCCTGGATGATTCGTGCGGTAGATGCAGAGCCGGGCGACTCGGCGGCTCTCTACAATCTTGCTGGTATGTACGCCATCTCCGGGAAGACAGAAAAAGCTTTGGACACGCTGGACCGCGCGCTTCATGCGGGATATTCAAATTGGGAAAAATTGTCTCGCGACCCGGTCTTCCACTCAGTGCGAAGTACACCGGAATTCGAGAGAATTTTGCAGCGAATTCGCTGATCTGAATCCCTCGTCCGACGTGGAATTTGATTGATCCGAACCAATGAATTATGCTACGGTTCTTGTCTGCGATTTCCTTGAAGATGTCGCCTCAGAAACCGCGCAATCACATGATCTGGCACATAGGGTGGAACAGTCGGTGTTCAGCCCTTTGAAAAGAACTGTCGGCATGATCGGCTGAAGACCGGATCATGCCTTTTGATCGTTCACTCAGGAGAAGTCAGTTCTTCAACACCCCTAGGAGGTTCTTTTTAAGATGTTTGAAATCCTCGAAAAAGAGCGAATCGGCCCCGGAGTCAACAGGGCCGTGATCTTTGCTCCGGAAATTGCCCGAGCTCACAAGCCCGGCCAGTTCATCATTCTCAGAACACATGCAGACGGTGAAAGAATTCCCCTGACCATAGCGGACAAAGACGCTGATAAAGGCACAATTACGCTCGTCTGGCAGGAAGTGGGAGTCACAACCTATTACATGGGAACCATGTGTGTTGGCGACAAACTGCAGGATCTGTGCGGTCCTCTCGGCAAACCGACGCACATAGAGAAATTCGGAACCGTGGTTGGCATAGGCGGCGGTATCGGAGTCGCTCCGTTGTTTCCCATCACAAAAGGTATGCATGATGCCGGTAACCACGTGATAACCATCGTGGGAGCACGCACTGAAGGCCTCCTCATTATGACCGAAGACATGAGAAAAGTCAGTGACGAACTTCTCATAGCCACAGATGACGGCTCTTTCGGTATTCACGGTTTTGTCACTCAGGTTTTGCAAAGTCTCATCGACAAAGGTACGAAGATCGATCTTTGTGTTGCTATCGGTCCTGTGCCCATGATGAGAGCTGTGGTCAAAGTGACAAAAGCAGCTAATCTGCCCACGGTAGTCAGCCTCAACCCCATCATGGTGGATGGCACGGGTATGTGTGGAGCATGCCGTGTGGAAGTAGGCGGAAAGACCATGTTCGGGTGCGTGGATGGTCCTGAATTTGATGGTCATGAAGTTGATTTTGAACTTCTGATGAAACGGCTGGCCATGTACAAAGGACCGGAACTGATAGCCTTGAATAAATTCCGGGAAACAGACCGGGGCTGCCAGTGCACATTTCCGGGAGGTGCCTAATGTCCGAACAACAAAAACCGAAGAAACCGAAGATTCCCAGGCAAAAGATGCCTGAACAGAATCCTATAGAGCGGGCGCACAATTTCTACGAAGTAGCTCTTGGGTATGATAACGATCTCGCACTCTTGGAAGCGAGCCGCTGCCTTCATTGCAAGAAACCCTATTGCATGGCCGGATGCCCAGTGGAAGTGGATATTCCCGATTTCGTGGAAATGGTCAAGAAAGGCGATTTTATCGGCGCTGCGTGGAAAGTGAAGGAGAAGAACAGCCTGCCGCGCATTGCCGGCCGCGTGTGTCCCCAGGAATCCCAGTGCGAATCTAAGTGTGTCCTTGGGAAAAAAGGCGAGCCCTGCGCAATCGGACGGTTGGAACGATTCGTTGCAGATTATGCAGCAGTTCATGGAGAAGGCAAGACTCCAGAATTGCCCAAACCCACTGGGCTACGCGTGGGAGTTGTGGGTTCAGGACCGGCAGGTCTGACTCTGGCTGGAGCACTCATCAAGAAGGGCGTGGCTGTGACGGTTTTCGAAGCGCTTCATGAACTTGGTGGGGTTCTGGTCTACGGCATCCCCGAGTTCCGTTTGCCGAAAGCTATCGTCAAGTCGGAAGTCGACGAGTTGCGCAAACTCGGAGTGGAATTCAAGACAAACTGGGTTGTGGGAAGAATCGAAACTGTCGACGACCTGCTGGAAAAAGCGAAGTTCGATGGCGTGTTCATCGGAACCGGAGCGGGTGCTCCCCTCTTCTTGAAGATTCCGGGAGAGAACCTGAACGGTGTCTATTCCGCGAACGAATTTCTCACTCGTGCAAATCTCATGAAGGCCTATCTCTTTCCGCAATCCGATACACCAACGGCAAAAGGCCGCAGGGTCGTCGTATTCGGAGGCGGAAACGTGGCTATGGACTCTGCCAGAAGTGCTTTACGCCTCGGAGCCGAAGAAGTCACCATCGTCTATCGCAGAACTATGGAAGAACTGCCCGCCAGAGCGGAAGAAGTGCATCATGCAGTGGAAGAAGGGATTAAATTCCAGTTGCTCACTGCCCCGACAGAAATCATCGGGAATGAAACCGGTTGGGCAGTAGGCGTGCACTGTCAGAAAATGGTGCTGGGCGAGCCCGACAATTCGGGAAGAAGACGCCCCATGCCCACGGATGAGTTCTTCGATATCGAATGCGATACAGTAATCGTCTCCATCGGCAATGGAGCGAACCCTCTGGTTCCCAGCACCACGAAGAATCTGGAAACCAACAAGTGGGGAAATATTGTTGCCGATCTGGAAACCGGTAAGACCTCGAAGGATCGCGTTTGGGCAGGCGGTGACATAGTTACTGGAGCCGCCACGGTCATTCTCGCTATGGGAGCCGGCAGAAAGGCTGCGTTATCCATGCTCGATACCTTCGGCATAAAATAGACGACTGGATTGCGGTCTCCTACGGGAACCTAATCAGGGGACCGCAGTCTTATATTCACCATAGATCACCGATTGGATGACGAGATTACCCTCAGGATGCGCGTATCAATAAGAACAGCGTTGTTACTTTCTTTTTTTATGTTGATTGCCATCATCGCGAATGGGGCGCCGATTCAAATCGTGGACGGGGTAATTGTGGACGTGAAAGATGAAAACGTCTGGATCGTTGCCAAAGGTGATGCCCAACAGCCCCGCAAGTTTTTATTGAGATGGAACGCCCGATTCGACCCGCCAAGACTTCCGCTTAAAGGCGACCGTGTGCGTGTCCTCTACAAGGACAAAGACGAAGGTGCGGTCATCTACGGCTTAAACTACCTCCAAACACCGTGGGAAGTCTCGGGAACACAATCCGATTCAGGCATTTAAGGATTCAGAACTGGTCCGGGAATGAACATTTTTTTGTTGTTGAAAGCAGGGTTCCTGGGTTTTGCTCTTTCTTTGGGAGCCTTGATGCTGGTCTTTTTTATAGCGGGAAAGTTCATGAGCACTTCCGGACGCAGCTTTATCCGGGTGTTCTTGCTCGCAGGGATCGTATCCTTTTTGATCACCTATGTGTTTCTCCATTTCAAGCTGACCGACTACAGAGACATGGATGCGATGCTTTTTCTTGCAGGTTGTGTGGGAGGATGGTTGAGCGGGATTATTGCCGGACTGACTCACATGAAGAAATTGCTCTTGAATTTACACCGCTAATATCACGTTCCATCATCTGCCGATACGGACTCCACAGCCTCCTGTAACACCCCGAAAAAGCCGTGTATATCCATGTGTTCGTTGCCTCTGTCATATTTCCATCCAAGATGATGAAGGCAACGGGCGCACATCAAGAAGCGCCACCCGAACCCGGAAAACCAGGAATGCTCGAAATAAAGATCGTGGTGAACGATGACGTTCTCGCAATGATGAAATGTTCTGAAATTGCATTGCACGCCGGAAGGATTGACGAAGGAATGAGAATCTGCGCCGTTAATCCTGAATAATTGTCCGGAATCGGTGATAAAAATCCCGCACCATGCGCAGTGAAAAGACTGTCGATTCTTATCGTTGCGGTCCGTCTTTACATACGCAAGCATGAGGACCTCGTGTGAGTCATACCAATGTGCGTTCAAATAAGTAACATCTGGCAAATCCGGTCCCGGCAAGTCTCCGAAGCGAAGTCAGGCGGTGCCGTTCGTAGCGAAGGAGATTTGCCGAGACCGGAAAATAACAGGTGTCTCAATATTCCCTCTATGAAAGCACATTGGGATTAGAAGACTTCAATAATCACAGAATAATCACTTATGGCGCAAGGTAACCTTCACGAACCAGCAATTCGCGAACCTTGGTTTCTTTCCCTTTCGGTACTCTGAGAGGAAAACCGGACGGGCTTCTCTTATCAGGTTTGGGCAGTACCCCTGTGGAAGGATCGACTCCCGGATTCATCTCCCATATGGATCTGGGATTGGTTCCGCACCAATCGGCGACCACGTAAAGCGGAAGCTCTTTCGATAGCTTGAGACGATCCATAAAATGGTATGCCAACGAAGGCAAAGGCGGAACATCAACGCCATAGAACTCTCTATGGGTGGAGATGATTTTCAAAGCAACGAGCCTGGGGATAAGGATTTCCGAATAGTGTGGCATCACCAGATCCCAGTAACCGAAACCCGGCGATTTGGCTACCACCGCTTCAATTTTGTCAGACCCGTCGACGAAGGAGCATATCGTCAGGAGCCAATCGGAAGACTGGTTCTTTCGAGCATAGGTCTGGAGAAGCGTGCAAGCAATTCTCGTGGACAGGACAGGATCTCTGCGGTCGTCCCAATCATTGGTTTGAACCCAGGGAACAGCCGAATCTTTCTTATCCTTGGCATTGCCCAGAGCCCACCAACCAATTCCCCCGGACCGAGAGCGGGCATTCGGCATGAGATCGCTCAGGAGCGTTGGAAGATAAATGAGATCGGCCGGAACCTTCTCGTCCGCCAGGACCTTCTTAATTGTGGGACCGTACACTGCGAGACGATCGAACCATTCCATCATCCCTGCTTTTCTATCCATCAGCAAATAGTTGATCTGATCGGAGACGCGAGAGACGACGTCCTGGCGTTCCAGCGGGATCTTCACGTCAGCGAAGGAAAATCCCCGCTTTACAAGGTCCGGAGGCAGCACATACGAGGCTCTGGAGTATGCACCGGGATCCGCGGCCGAGCACAAGTTACTTGTTAGTAAGGAGAATGAGACGATGTATAGAAAGGGAATCAGGAATTTCCTGGTTAACGAAAGCGGCCTTTTCAGATAGAAATATTCAGACATGGAGTCCTTTGTACCCTTTTCAGGGATTATCGATAATAGCCATAGCCCTGGTACCCGGGCCATGAGTTCTGGTATTGGCCTCCCATCCAGCGATCCTGCTGTTGTCTCTCCTGAGAATACGATCCTGAAGAGGAGTGGTCGTTCTTATATTGGACATAGGCCTCGTCCAGAAGCAATTCCTGCAATTCGGCCAGAAGTTTTTCCCGTTCGCGAGCAACGGCTCCGGGACCGGAAGCCGCCGAACCGCCTTTCTTGCCGGAACCGGCGCAACGACGCCACTGATCGTAAGCGGTTTTTTCGGTTTCTGCAGAACGCCTGCACGCTTCTTCCAATTCTGATAGACGACTTTTCCGATCCTTGAGCACATATTGAATTGCGCCAGCCATATCCATCTTGGCTGCGCCGGAAAGCAGCTCTTGAATCTTCGGGGTAATCGATTCCTGCTTGGCATTGCGATGCTCGTTCATATCTTTTTGGAGTAAAGCGAAAGCATCCGACCATCGGGTTTGTTCGGAATCACAGAGGGTTTGGGCAAACACATAACCCGGAATAAATGCACAGATAATTACCAGAACCATGCTCAATTTCGATGTTCGAATCATGACTCATCCCCCCCTCGTCTCAGAAAGAAACCAAAGAAATCACTCGAGTAACTACGATCATATCTGTCCAAAGTATAATTCTTCTGGTCCGGCGAGAGTTTAGCCTTCTTTGCGGTCCCACCGCTCGGATCGAAATAATACAGATTACCCACGACATTGTGAGGATTTGCGTCGGCATGAATTGCTCGATCGCAGCCTGCGAGTACCAACGCTTTGGCAAGGTCTTTCGTACTGATGTGATGTCCTATAGCAAACACCAGATTCCCGTCAGGCCTGATACCGAAAGCACTTCTCGTGGCAATGAACCAGTCGGCCCCATAGGTGTTCACCTGACCGCCGCCATAGCCGCCCCACCAGTTCTGCTCGGCAGATTGCTGCTGGTCTTCCACAAGAAGAAAACCGAGTCCTATTTCCGAATCGGACTTCTTCCCGGCTTTTACAATGGAATCCACCACCTTACCGTCTTTAACGATTAAGTGCCGGAGTTGACGTGCGTCTTTTACCATGGAAAGAGGAATTCCCTCGTTCCATTCGAGAACGTCCACCGAATTGTCTTTGTACGTGACAATTGTCGCTACTCCATGGGCCAGAGGTTTCAGCACTTTGCCGCGGAATACCGCACCACCCTCACCTGAGTGCTTCTGTTTCCAGAGCGCATTCGTCACGCATACCATCTGGCTCCGTAAATCCGGTTCAACTGATGAAGCAGCCATTCCTGCCCAGGGCTCGGTTGAACCGATGTAGAGGTTCATTGTAAGGCGTTTCATGTCGAGTACGAGCATGTGAGCCACTGCATTGGGGTATTCCAAGCTGGGTCTATAGCTCGTGCGAAACCCGATCGGGCGCCCGTCCTTATCGGTCGGCATTCCCTGAGAAGTCCACACTCCTTCTCCAGGCATGGGCGGTGTGACGTACAATGGAGGTATATTCTTCGGAGCCAAGACACGGAGCTGCGCGAGCGAAGGTTCGGGTCCGACGTCGCCCAGGGCTCCCACTGCTACGGTGGCACTCTTGGAATCGGCCATACGAGGTTTCAAGGCGATGGTGCGCTGAGGAGTCTCATCTTCTCCTGCCGTCGAATCAACTGACTCCCCATCCGGTTTCCGCGTCGGATCTGCCACGGGATTTGCAGGCCGTTCAGATTCTCTACCGTTTCCTTCTGCTCGAGCAACCGCAGTGGGCTTCAGTTTGGGCTTGCCGCCCCACAGTATGAATTCCCATACGGGTGGCGATTCGTCAAAAGAATCTGCACTGCACGTTATTGAAACTGAAAGTTGGAGAACCAGAAAAAGAAACATCAAAAAACGACTGCTTCCATGACTCCGAATCGTTCGCCGGCTTTGAACAATTGACAACAGATTGACCATCAGATATGCATACCCCCATTCTCGCGGTCAGACAGTGGAATATTTGAGTTTGCTCCCGAATAAGCGTTTTTCTCCGTACGCAATAATACGATCGATGCACCATAAACCTGGAGACCAACTGATTCTGCTTTTAACAATTCTGGTCCGTCAGGTCAAGTTGGCTCGAAATTCATTGTATCGTGTTGGCCGTTCTTTGCAACCGAAAGAAGGAGCCCTATGATGAAGACAATTGCATCCATCTTCTTATTAATTAGTCTGTGCACAATAGCTTCTGCGGATTCCCTGGAAGAATTGTTCGAGCGAGCCGAGACAGCGATCAGGTCGGGTGACACAACCGAGGCTATGGAACTGCTGGATAAAGCTGAAGAATTGGACCCCAAGAATCCGGCGATCAGTAACAACAAAGGAGTGATCCACGCTAAGAACAGGGACTGGGACGCTGCTCTGGAGAGTTTCAATCGTGCACTGGAATTCGATCCCGCGTATGCCGAAGCTTACACTAATCGGGGAATGGTGTATCAGGAACAGGGAGATTTTTCGCAAGCGCTCCTGGACTATTCCCGCGCTCTGGTGTGCGATCCTCAAAACATAACAGCGCTCTACAACCGTGCATCACTGAAATCTCGGCAAAATCAAAACAAAGAAGCACTCGAAGATATTAATCAGGTTCTTCGTATCGATCCACGCCAGAAGAAAGCGCGCGTTCTCCTGGGGAAGATTCATATCGTTTCGGGACTGCCTGACAAAGCTCTTAAGGAATTCCAGACGGTCCTGACCGGGGATCCGGAACAAGTTGAAGCGCTGGCCGGAAGCGGCGATGCACATTTCCTGAGCAGCAGATTCAGCGAGGCGGTCACATATTATTCGGAAGCATTGAAACGGCAGCCGACTCCATTACTGTACATGAATCGTTGCTCTGCACTTCTCAAATTGAACGATCCGGATAAAGCCCTGGAGGATTGCACCGAGAGCGTTCGGCTGGATCCGAACAATCCCGAAGGATTCTATAATCTTGGCAATTGCATGCAGGCTTTGAATCGTCACACGGAGGCTGTTGAAGCCTTTTCCAAAGCAATTGAAATCAACGAACAGACGCCGCGTTATTTTTATAACAGGGGCGTTTCTCTGTCCAAGCTCGGGGAATCTGAAAAAGCAGGGCGCGATTTCGATCAGGTCCTGCACATGAACCCGAAACATGCGGAGGCACTGACAAATCGTGGAGTCATCTACTGGATGAGTGGGGACACTCAATCTGCCACACAGGATTTCACGAAAGCGATAGAGCATGATTCCAAGCATGTGTTGGCTTACGTGAATCTGGCATCGGTGTACTTAAAGGACAATCAGGTGGACGAGTCAATTGCCGTCCTGGAACGAGCTTTGAAGGTCGCCCCGAAAGACAGGGAAGTGCTCCTCAGCCTGGGACACGCATGGATGGAAAAAGGAAAACTGGACAAAGCGCTTTCTTTCTACAAAAAGGCATTCGAACGATCGTCGACTCCGGATCAAAAGGCCGGAACTCTTCTGTTTACCGGACAGGCGTTCGAACGATCGGGAAATCCGTCGAAAGCATTGTCGAACTATACAACTGCGCTGGAATCAGCAGAAGATCCGGCACTCAAAACAACACTGACGAAAAAGATCGATGCGCTTCAGAAGCCTTGATATGAACTCTCTTCTTCAGAGTGTTTCGAAGAATCAGCCTAAAAGGAGGTCTTCGTGCATTATTTTGCCGACTTACATATACACTCCAAATACTCTATAGCCACTTCCCGGGACAGCAACCTCATTGAACTCACCCGCTGGGCTGTTTTAAAGGGGATCCGTGTACTCGCAACCGGAGATTTCACGCATCCTCAATGGTCTGCTGAAATAGAAGAAATGCTCGAGGAAGCGGAACATGGGCTGCTTCGGTTGAAGGACGAGTATTTGCCTGACATTGCGCCATTACCCGGCGGATTTGGCCCGGGAGACGTCCGGTTCATTCTCAATGTGGAAATCAGCTCGATTTACAAAAAGCATGGAGCCACTCGAAAAGTCCATAATCTCGTTTTCATGCCGGACAAGGATTCCATGAGGAAACTGAATGCCCGGCTGGATCGCATTGGCAACATACGATCGGACGGGAGACCGATTCTAGGGCTGGATAGCCGCAACCTGCTGGAAATCGCGCTCGAAGTCACTCCCGAGAGTTTTGTGATTCCGGCTCACGTGTGGACACCCTGGTTTTCCCTCCTGGGGTCCAAATCGGGATTCGATTCAGTGGAGGAGTGCTTCGAGGATCTATCTCCGTACATCTTTGCCCTGGAAACCGGACTTTCTTCAGATCCCGAGATGAACCGGAGAGTCAGTTCTCTCGATAATTACACGCTCATCTCCAATTCGGATACCCACTCGCCGTCACGATTGGGGCGAGAAGTCAATATCTTCGAAGGGATAGCGGGGTATCAGGCCATCAGAGAAGCCATCAGAACCGCTACTGGCGGCCGAACCGGCGAAGGCCGAGACGAAGCTCGTTTCATTGGAACAATCGAGTTCTTTCCCGAAGAAGGCAAGTACCACCTGGACGGCCACAGAAAATGTTCGGTCCGATTGGAGCCTTCCCAGACAGTTGCAGCCGGCGGAAGGTGCCCTGTTTGCGGCCATGTGGTCACTGTGGGAGTCGTAAACCGGGTGCACGAGCTTTCGGACCGGGAATCGGGAGACAGGCCCGGATTTTCACCTTTCTGGAGGATGCTGTCCCTCCCGGAAATCATCGCACAAACATTGGGTGTCGGACGTCAGAGCAAAAAAGTGGACGCAATTTACAGGGAGATCCTTTCCAAGCTGGGGCCGGAACTCGATTTATTGTGGTCTCTCGATCTCGAAACCGTGGCGCGAAAATCCCCTCTTATTGCGGAAGCACTCAAAAAGGTGCGTGACGGAAACGTTATCAT
Organism: Desulfomonile tiedjei DSM 6799; assembly: GCF_000266945.1. NCBI lineage: Bacteria > Pseudomonadati > Thermodesulfobacteriota > Desulfomonilia > Desulfomonilales > Desulfomonilaceae > Desulfomonile > Desulfomonile tiedjei. The sequence goes on along the minus strand of NC_018025.1, from coordinate 2,883,763 downwards.
CCAACCTGGATACGACGGAGAATACGGTACAGTGGAACTCTTCTCCCCGGGGGAACGGGAAAAACTCCTGGGACAGGAATCACTCCTGCCAGGACACAAGCCCATTCCTGCGCCTCGTACCAGATCGAAGCCGGTCGCTCGGAAACCTCGTGAAAAGATTTCCCCGAAGATCGACTGTGTTGCCCCGGAGCTTGCCGCGGTCGAACTGAACGAGCAACAGCACTTGGCCGCATCTGTGTTTGACAAGCCTGTTCTCGTCCAGGCCGGTCCCGGCACGGGAAAAACCCGCACGCTCATTGCCCGGATAACTCAGGCCGTTCAGAACGGAATTGCCGATCCACAACATACTGTTGCTGTGACGTTCACTCGTAAAGCCGCGCAGGAAGTACGGGATCGGTTGGCAGAGGCACTTCCAGAGGAAAAAGCCGAGCAGTGCTGGGCTGGAACGTTCCATCAGTTGGGTATTCGGCTGCTGAAGTTCTTTGCGGATCAAGGAATCTGTCCGCCGCCCGATTCGATACTCACATGGGATCAGGCACTCGAGTTTTTTGTCGAGTCAATCAAATCGGCCGGAATGAAAGTCCCCGGTACTCACCGTTCGATGCTTGAGACAATCAGCTCGTGCAAGCAGAAGCTCATACGTTGGGATCGGTGCGAAAACCCTGAACTTGCGCGGGCATATTCCCTTTACCAGCAGCACCTTGAAAAGGAGGGACTGCTCGATCTGGACGATCTGCTGATGAAACCTGCCGATCTGCTACGCTCCCATCGCGACCAGGCTGAAGCTTTTTCCCGAACATACGCTCGTCACCTGTGCATTGACGAATTTCAGGATACGAATCTCGCGCAATACAGCATGGTACGGTCTCTCGCTGGAACTGACGGTGCAGGGCTCTTTGCCATCGGAGATCCCGATCAGGCGATTTATGGTTTTCGTGGAGCGGATCGCCGATTCTTCCTCACATTCGAGCAGGATTATCCTTCAGTCTGCAAGATAAATCTGGGAACCAATTATCGATCCAAAGCGCCGATTTTCAAGTTTTCACGACACGTTCTTGACCATACAGGTCTATCGGAAAATCTCACTGCTCACAGACAGGGGAAAGCCAAACCGAAAATCGTGCATGTGCCGACCGAAGTTTATGAGGCGGAGTTCATATCCAGAACCATCGATGCAATCATTGGCGGCACTTCTTTTTTTTCCAAAGATTCAGGCAGGGCGGAAGAAGGTTCCGGCAATTACGGATTCCGTGATTTTGCAGTTCTTTTTCGCCTGAATTCAGTGGGCGATGCATTGGAAGCTAAATTCAAGTCATCCGGAATTCCCTTTCAGAGAGCCAGAAAATCTTCTCCAACGGAGGAGGCGGAAGCGTACGACCCCAGAGCGGAATCCGTAGCTCTCATGACAATACACGCCGCAAAAGGCCTTGAATTTCCAGTAGTATTTATTGCAGGATGCGAGGACGGAATCATCCCGCACATCGTGGGAAACGGTGACGGTCCCGATTGCACTGATTGGGACGAAGAACGCCGGGTGCTCTACGTAGGGATGACCCGCGCGGCAGATATGCTCTACATGACCTATTCCACGCGTCGGGTATTCAGAGGAAAGGTCCGTGAACTCCCGTGTTCTCGCTTCATATCCGAAACTCGAAAGGACCTCTGTGAATTTGTTAAACCAGCATCCAAGGCACGGCCGCGGTCGCCTCATCAATGCGACTTGTTCGACTAGTTTTAGATGCGGTAATTCCGTCGTTCTCTATGGTTCTGCGTTCGACCGTACATGCTATCGATCGAAGCGTCTCTTTGACTTGCGGGAGCTGATTCGTGTACATTGATGTCAGGAGGAGCGTACTATGGATTATCTGGCTTATTCTTTAATTGCTGCTGCCGATTTTCATGGAACGGAATGGGGTTCTTTGTTCTCTTACTGGGCCTGGGCTTTCTGGGTCGGTTCGGTTCTGGGATTCATCGGAATTGCCATAGGTTTCTTCATGAAGAACGATCTGTTAAAGTAATGTCGACGGTGTCAGCCTGAGGCTCAGAGGAGCGTTTTGCGTGCAATGAAACGTTGAGCCTTTTTGCGTCAATCCGGTGACCGCCGCATTATGTTCTAGAGAGTTCACATGCCCCAGGAGAGAAGATTGCATATCCCGAAAGAGGTGCCGGAAGACTTCGCAAATGCCGTCGCTACCGTATTGGTTCTGGGAATAGCCGGGGCCCATGCTTGGAATCATATTTATCTTCACCCGCCCGAGAAATCATTGCGATGGATAAGAGGCATATTGAGATCCAACGATTTGACCGGTCTGGTGCACTCTGATATTCAATGGTGGGAGAATCAACTCAGAGGACACTAGAAGCGTACCCCATGCCGGGAAGGACAGTGTCTTTCCATTACCCCTCCCATTAGATTTGATGGTATACTCTCTATCAGCCAAGCCGTAAGAGTTCGAAAATATTGCTCAGCATCGTCGATCGGTAATGGGGTCGATTACAATTTTCCTGCGCTTGCCCGGCACGTCTTTGGATGAGGAACTGAATGGGCACAAGACTGGATATTCAAGAATTCGTCAAAGATTATTGCAGAGGACTCAAGGATAGAGATCTGCTGGTCAAGTATGGCCTGAATCCTAAAGAGCTGATCGGAGTCGTGAGACGGCTCATAAACGACGGTCACATATCGAAAGATCAGTATTTCGATCGAAACAGAGTCATTCAGGAAATCGAGGCTCGACAGGAGAAGGATTTTCTGAAATCTCTCTATCATTGCCCGGTCTGCAGCCATATTCACCCTACTGCGTTCACCATATGTCCCGCGTGCGGGATCGACGTTACGAAGGAATCTATCCCCGACCCCGGACTCCAAGCCGTGGAATCCGAATCCTCGAATGACACGGCTTTAGTCATAATTCCCGAAAAAGAGAAAGTTCCCCAAGATCCCGTTGCCATTGCTCCGGAACCTCTTATGACGAGCCCGCCTGCAGTACCCGCGCAACCGGTGTCCGAGCCCGTGCCGGAAGAGTCATTCCCTGAAGAAGTACAGGATATGATCGGCATTCCGTTGGAGCAAGTTGCATTTTCTGACGAAACGCCGGAAGAAATCTCGCAAGGTTCATACAACCTTGTTGAAATACTGGAGCATTCTGCAGGATCGACTCTTTTTTCTGCACTTGATTCTTATGACGGAGAACGGCCGCTTCTCAATGTGCGAGTATTTCATCTCGAAGACACCGAGGACGGTATCGTTTCCGAATTCATGGAAAAGGCGTTTGCATATCAGTTCGCAATGAGAGACGCGAATATTCTGAAGGTGTACGGAAAGACATTTGTGGAAGGCAAGCCAACGCTCGTTTACGAACACATGCCGTCCAATCTGGAGTCTCTACTCAAGTCCACCCAAGACGGGATTTCTCTCGATCTGTTCATGGAGCTGCTTCCGCAATTGCTGAATGCCGTTGGATATTCCCACATGCATCGGGGGGCTGATGGAGTAGCACGAAGACTGCCTCACGGAGCATTAAGCCCAAGAAAGTTCCTCTTCGACCCGGACACTAATACTGTGAAATTGGATGAATGTGGCATTTGGAAGGCACTTGTGGAAGTCCGGGGATTCAAGCGACGCATGTTTGAGGAGCCCGAAGTGGACCCGGCAAACCTTGCCCCCGAGTGCTTCGTGCTGGATAGCAAGTTCGTAAATCATTTCTTTGCGGATATTTATGCTCTGGGAACGACTCTCTACAGGCTTGCCACAGGAAAGTGCGCATTCAAAGCTGCAGAAATCGAAGAATATCGCTTCGCTCATCTGAAAACTTTTCCTGTGCCTCCTCGGGTTCACAGATGGCAAATTCCGGCCTGGCTGGACGCTATGATTCTCAAGTGCCTGGAGAAGGAGTTGTCTCAGCGATGGAGAAGTGCCACCCAAATGGAGGTGACCATCGGAAAATCGTTCACCTGAGAAAGTCTTTCCCAAGCTCGAATGCTCATGAATGCATTCTCCGATGTTCACATGCGAGAACCACAGCCTTTTCAAAACGGTAGTTGATACGCAAGAATCTGTTCCAGGAGAGGTTTTTGCTTTGGATTCCATCGGACACACCTGCACATCATGTGAAAAGAGCATAAAGCAAGGCTACCCGTTTTGCCCGGCTTGCGGAGAATTGTCTCCGTCATCGATTTCTTCCGGAGATCTGGCGGTTGAGATTCAGGAAGTGCCCTCGAAAATACTGCGAACCAATGCAGTATCACTTATTCGGAGCTGGTTTCCTGAGGTCGATCTCTTCGAGGCGGACACGCGGCTATTCCGGGGCAGGTCCCTATTAGCAAGCGGAATTGACGAAGAATCGGCGGAACGCCTCATTCGTGCTCTCAAAGCAATCAACATTGAAGGAACAATTGTTCCCGGCGGACCAAAGAAGGTTTGGGAACAACTCTGGAATCCCGGTCTTATTTTGTCTGCTGCTGCCCTGATTGGAGCTCCGCTGTTTGGTGGACTTACCGCATTTCTGCTGTTGCTCGTTGCTCTTGTTGCACCGATCGCGGTTGCAGCGTTTCGGATGAAATATCGAAGACCGCTCGTTTCGGGGACCAGACCGGGTTTGCTCTCTGAGGGCTGGCGTGTTCTAGCCGGAGATTATGCAGAGGTGGTAAAGGGTTTGTCCGTCGACGACAGATCCAAGCTGGCCTCGATCATGGAAGAAGGTTTTGATCTGAGAAATCGACTCAAGGACCAATCCCTTCCTGCAGCGGCCGCGGGATCGGAAATGGGGGATCTGTACGTAAAATTGCGAGAAATTCTCAGCTCTGCAGTGCGGATCGGTCATGAAATAACAAAATTCCCGGAAGAAGCCCAACGGCTCAGAGGTGAACTTGACGACCTTTTCAGACTCTTGGAAAAAACCGTAACCTGGTTTGGTAGTCTCGATCAGGATTACAAACAGACGTCGCGACTTTCAGATGAGCTGGATACTATTATTCTCGGGATAGACAACATTGTTCGGGAGGTCCGCACCAAAGAGCCTCATACCATTCAGAGCCAGCAGCAGAAACTTGTGGAATAGTGCGAACTCGGTATCGGAGACTCGCACTCGGCCATTGATCCGGGCGATTTTCTGTGCTATTGGGAAGCCACTGAGGGGCTTGTTTTATCCCATGTTCCTGGACAACCCCGGGACGAGTCCCGATGGAGATTCTTGGCTGACCGTGTGTTGAAATCAGAGGACTCTCGAATGAAGATCCGCATTGCCGACAAAAGCATAAATCAGTTGCTGAAACTATACGGAACAGGATTACTCGCAGGATTGCTTCTTTGCTTTCCCCTCGGCTTTGAAGCCATTGCCCAGACTGCTCACCAGACTGGCCCCGCTACACGGGATCAAGGAGTGAGCCATCAGATGAACCAGCCGCCACCTTCTCTGGGAGATCGGTATGATGTCTCAGCGGACCGGCTCGATGATATCCGCGAACTCTACCTGCAGGCAAGAAAGGAAATAGAAGCCAAGAAAGACCCCAAAACTCTCCAGAAGAAATAATTCTCCTACTCTGAGGTTCAGTCTCGATTCATGCCTTGCAAACGCATGGATTTTGAAGACGGGGTTCCGACCGCTCTATTTTTGCTTCTTCTCCAATTCGGCAAACTTATACACTGCAGCCAAAGCAGCCGCCGGGCTCACCTGTGCTCCATAGTGGGAAATAGGATACCGGATTCCTTTTTTGTACAGGATTTCCAGGTTCGCAAGGATACGAGCGCATTCTTTTACAGGAAGCCCTATTGCCAGCTCGTCATCCGCTGCGTGACCGAATCTTCGCTCACCGTAACAGGGTATGGAGAGCGCCGGAACTCCATCCACAAAACATCGGCCGATCACGTCGGAACATGAAGTCTCCCCTACGGAATAGAATGTTAATCGCTCGAAACGATCGTATTGGATTGCATTGACCATGAGAGACATTTGCGCCGGATTCCCATAGATCAGCACAATATCCGGAACAAAGGGATCGTATGCCGTAGGCGCAAGGAGAAAAGCCTTATACTTTCCGAACGGAATCCTCTGAATCACCGACTCACATATTGCAGCGTCCTCCTTTTTCTCGAGCCAGACCACGTTGCGCATGGATCCGTCGGTAACGTACTCGGGAAGCTCGCTCAATCCCAGGATACTCGCGCACCCCGGGGTGGCCAGATCGTTCGCAGTCCCGCCCACAGTCCAGTCGAACGTCCGGACTATGGTGATAAATTGACAGAGAGACAGAGGTTCAGGAGATCGTCGGATCCACGGGCTCTTGGTGAGATCGTCGGGGTTCTCCAGCAGCTTCAGCCCCACAGGAAACGTCTTCAGCCGCAAGAGGCGTTCCATGCTGCGAGTCCATTCGGACCATTTGATATTTTCGCCTTCCATTGTCACCTCCCTGGAATTCGGATCATTTTATCTTACGAAGACTGAACCTGGAGCTGAGAATCGCCTGAACAAGCTCTTTTTCATTGGCAATGAAGTCATGAAATTCCGTGATGCACGTTCCAACCGCTTCCGGCCGATGGGCATCGCTGCCTCCAATCATTATAAGGCCTGCTGCCTCCGCAACTTCACGAGCCAGATTGTTCTCGGTTTCCGTTACAAGACCGTTGCAGACCTCCAGTCCATGAACCTGAGAAAACGTAGGGTTATCAAGGGCATCCTGCACCTGCATCTTGAGATCGCCAAATCCGAACAAGAGAAAGCCGCGGAAAGGATGAGCCGCTATGGCCGCTCCTCCAACAGCATCTACTTTCGATTTCAGCATCGCAGGAGTCCACATGCCGTCAGGCTCTTCTTCTAAACCGAATACCAGAATGTCACCGCCGGTTGTGGTCACTTCCATGCCGCGGAACACAGCAAGACCGTGTTTATTGCTCAGAGCTTCGGCTTGAGATTTCGTCCAGATGCGATTGTGCTCGGTAATGCAGACCCCGTCGAGTCCGTTCTCCCGCGCTGCAATCATCAACTCATCGGGACTCATTGTGCTGCAAGAAGAAAATTCGGTAGTATGGATGTGAAGATCGAGTTTCATCCAGGCTTTACTCCTACTGAAGCTTCAGATATCCGGAAAGTGAGGGGTATTTTCCGAAAAAATCCTGAATAAAGGACTTCTTGTCGAGATTGGGATCGCTTTTCTGCGCAGCCTGCAGTTCTCTGGCAAATTCCGCTCTGGCAAGACTTCTGCAACAATCGACCATGAGCACGGCCATGTGTCGGCAGCCGAGCCGTCCGATCTCTTTCTTGATTTTCCCGTTCAACTCAGCGTCAAATTTCCATCCTTCGGCTCGTGTGAAAGCCTCCATCGCACGCGGACATCTGATGGTCGTGAACCGTTTCATCCGAGCCTGAACGGAGGTAATCGTGAAATCCGGGCAGCTCACCTGGATATGACATTCCATACCGTACAACTCGTCTTCCAGGACTCCGCTGACAACGCGCGATTCGGGACCCTGAACTTGCACGCCAATTGATTTCATGCGCGAATACAAGAGCATTGTTGGCCTCCTGACGGATTCAAAGAGATGAGATGTGGGAAACCTTTTTTAACAAATGCATTATGTCGTTAGCTCAGGTGCTTTATCAACTGACATAGAGTCCCGGTATTGCGGGCAAAGCCTCGGATAGGGGTAGGTCTCGTGCCTGCCCACCAGGAATGACCGGGCACCCACAAGGGATGCCCCTACCCGGCTCCACATCGGCCTTCATCCGCCGGATCAGGAACAGACTTTGCCAGAATTTCTGGCTGACTCTCGGCTGAACTAAGGACATAATCCATTTAAAGAAGTTTCCCGGATGTTACTGCTTTGAAAGCAAATTGAGATTAATCCAAATCGGAGAAGGCGGCGCAACTATTCTTGAGACGAGGATTATCAGCCATTACGCCGACAGTCTGCTCCCCTATGAGCACATCATTGAGAAACACCTTTGGACCGTCCATTTCCAATCTCGTCGATAAGCCGCCGGATTCCATTCCTTTTTTCAACTCAGGAACCGTCAGGGCATTCACGAGCATTTCCATGGCTTCAAGCACCATCTCGGCAATACGGTCCGATCCTGCAGGTCCGCCGAGTAATCCCCGGACTATTTTTGTCATACCGGGACCGACGCGAACTCCGATCAATTTTTCCGCAGCTGGGCCAAGATCGGGAACAATCCCAAGCACATCCCGCTTTACGGCGAGATCCGCTTTTCGAATGTCAAGAGCCGGAACTTTGACATCCAAAAGGATTTCCGCGGAAAAGAGCGCATCGTCGGCTCTTGAACAAATTCGGAAGAGTCCCTGTCCGAGATCTTCCACGGTAGTCAGATGATTGGATTGAAAATCGAGAATCACGGCCGATTACCTCATTTAGCTCCGCTATCGGCAAGAAGGGAGCGCGAATTAAGGGGAGGTTTTTTGCATGAGCTGTTCGATGAGAATTCGTAATCCTATGGCGATCAAGACGATTCCGCCGATACGCTCGGCCCACTGGCCCAAATGCATTCCGACTCTGTCGCCCAGCTTCATGCCGGTGAATGTCATTACCAGTGCGGTGCAACCTATGATTATCGATGGGGCCCAAATCTCGACGTTGATCAACCCGAGCGAGATCCCCACTGCGAGCGCATCGATGCTCGTTGCGACAGACAGACCGACAAGACTCCAACCTCGAGTCGGATCGAAGCTCTCAGGCGCGTCTTCCGCATGAGAAGCAGTCCGTATCATGTTGATTCCGAGTAGTGAAAGGAGTCCGAACGCGATCCAGTTACTTAGTCCCCCCATGAAGGTCGAGAGACCATCTCCACCCAACCAACCTGCAACAGTCATGAGAAACTGAAATAGGCCGAAATGCCATGCCAGTCTGAACAGATGGCGACCTGTCACGTTTTCGAGTCCGGCTGCAACTGCAGCTCCCACGGCAAACGCGTCCATGCCGAGTGCAACTGCGGTCCCCAGGATAGTTAATGCGTCCAAGCCTGATTCCTAACCCGTTCGAATGGACATACTGTAGCAACCGGTTTCAATTCCCGTCAACCTTCGTGTGCAAGAGGATCTTTGATTCCCGGTGGGAATGCTGTTTACTATGTACATAGGTTTTGTACATGTGATACCAATGTGCTTTCATAGAGGGAATATTGAGAGATCTGTTTTTGGCCGGTCCCGCCAAATCTCCTCCGCTACGAACGGCAGGGCCTGACTTCGCTTCGGAGACATGCCGGAACCGGATTTGCTCCCGCCGGTGGCGGGATTACTTCTTTGAACGCACATTGTAAAATGAAAGCCGTCGGGAGGACAAAAATCCTCATGGGTCACGCTCACCACCATGACCACAAACATAATCGGGCTGAGAGCCGGCTGGGAGTGGCATTCTTACTGACGGGCGTTTTCATGATCGTCGAAGCAGTGGGAGGTCTCGTATTCAATTCCCTCGCATTGCTCGCGGACGCCGGACACATGCTTTCCGATGTTGCCGCTCTCGGACTCTCCTGGTTCGCTATACGCGTAGGAACCAGATCTCCCACGGAGCGACATACGTACGGCTTTCGAAGGACCGAAATTCTTGCGGCTCTGGCCAATGGGCTGGCGCTCTGGGCTATAGTTGCACTGATTTTTTACGAAGCTGTGCACCGCTTTCTTGTGCCTGAGCCGGTCCAGGGCGGCGGAATGTTGATTGTTGCGGGCCTCGGTCTGGCGGTAAATGCGATCATGGCGTTCCTGCTCTTTTCGACGAGGCAAGAGAGTTTGAACCTCCGAGGGGCTTACGTCCACATCGTTTCCGATGCTCTGGGTTCGCTGGGAGCAATCTTCGCGGCAATCTTGATCCTGTTGACAGGTGAATATAGACTCGATCCGGCGATCAGTGTTCTTGTGGGATTACTGATTCTCTACTCTTCCTGGGAACTGATTCGGGAATCCGTACACGTGCTCATGGAAGGAGTTCCCCGCGATTTGAATATTGCCGACGTCCAGAAGGCCATGGTTGACGAGCACGGCGTTTGCTGCGTGTACGATCTGCACGTCTGGATTATCGGCGCGGACGTGAATGGACTTTCTGCTCATGTCGTGATGTCGGATGACGGAGCGAGCAGAACGGAATTGCTCGCACGTCTGAACGCGGTTCTAGCCGAACGCTTTCACATACATCATGTCACCATACAATTGGAGGAGACTCACGAACTCCGCGTCGCCACAAAAGACCTGGTATGCAGTGAAGGAACGGCCTGCAAAATATGCGCGATCCCTGATGACGGTTCCTGAGGATTCGGAGACTCCTCCCTTCATGCTAGTCCTGTTTGCCGAACAAATCTTTCATTCTGAGAAGCAACGTAATGTCGCCGATCGTTTTGTACTTTTGTTGCATGAACATCTGCTGGCCATCCGCTTTTCCTGTGATGATATCCATCCAGGTCTCGAAAGGTGTCTCCACGATCAAATCCGGTTTCTGAGACGCTCCCTCTCGAGCTTCGACTCGGCCGTTTTCAATGGCCAAATAACAGGAACCCTGAATTTCTCCGGAAAAATTGAATTGAAGCACGGCAGAAATTTCGGCCGCAGATTTGGGGTTGAATCCGCTGGACATAATCATCAGGAACGTGTCGATAGAATCGGGCCTCGGTATCATTCCTTTTTCGGTAAACTCCCGGGGGGTCACTCCCTCTTTTATGCAGGTTTTCCAGAACGCGTTTGCCATTTTCGCCTGGGAGTCGAAGTCGGCGTCTAAAGGTTGGGTAATCCGTTCCATAGTCGGTTCAGAGATCTTCATCGATTCGACCAATTCTCGACCCGCCTGGACAGTAGCATCCAGAATGTCATTCATCTGTTCCCGGAATTCGGGCTGAACCATTCCTTCAGCCGCGGGCCGATAGATTTCTGCCAGCAGACTCTTACCAAACAGACGATTGGCGTAGGATTTGAGGTGGTCAAAAACTGCCGATTCGGGGAAACCAGCTACTGATATGAACACGGCCTTAGGAGGTTGATGGCGTAGAGGATGATGTGTCAGATCCGACTCCCTGTACATGAAGGGTTCTATGACCGGGAGTGTTCGTTCAATGAAAGCCTTCATCGTTGCGTTTACCGTGTAGTGGTACAGAGGCGTAGCATATACTGCAACATCAGCCTCTAACCATTTCGGAAAGATTTCATTGGTCATGTCGTCCTTCATCACGCAGATCCCGGGAGTCTTGGTCCAACAGGTGAAACAGCCGACACAGTGTTTCACCTTCTTATCGCGCAGATGGATAGTCTCCACCTCCGCTCCGGCCTCGACCATGCCCTTTACGAGCGCTTCGAGCATGAGCCTTGTCTTACTGGTTCCTTCATCTCTTGCACTGGAATTGAGAGCGATGACTTTCATACTGGTTCTCCTTTTCAAGGTTGACGGAGTTATCAGGTTTGTATCTTCTCGAACTGATTCTGCACATTGGGCTCTTCTTCGAGGGCATCGATGACTTGGGAAAGATTGCGAGCCAGGTCGCTGAGAGAACGGAGACCGAATTCATAGCATAAGTACTGAAAACGGTCTGCGTGTGCAGCCACCTGAGGTTGGACCGACTGCAGTTGCGCCTGCATTTGCTTGATTGCCCCAAGATGCTTCTGCGCAACGGACTTTCGATCCTGTGGAGAGAGATGACCAAAGAAGAAAAGCCTCATCAGGAAAGTGCTCTTGGGTTGCTCTGGGGACAGCGGCGATTTCAGCGAGTTGAGGAATTCCGTGCGCCCTGTTTCGGTAATCGTATACACCTTGCGGTTTGGCGCGCCATCCTGGATCTCCACCTGCTTGGTAATGAGCCCGTTTTTCTCCATCTTTCTGAGTGCGGGGTAAATGGAACCGTAGCTCAGCCCTGAAAAGAAAGCGAAGGAGATTGAGAAAGCTTTCTTCAGATCATAGCCGGTCATGCTGTTACGCATGAGAAATCCAAGCAGGATGGATTGAATATCCACAGTGCCTCCTATAGCCGTATAGGCTATATATCGTATCGATATATGTCAAGTCCTTTTCGATTCCGGTGGATCTTAATGGAACAAACTTCATAACTCGGTATTGGGTTTTTTCTTCTCTGCCTGTATAGTCGATCGATGATTCCGGAACCAAAAATCCAAGATCCAATCGTTGAGAGCAAACCCGCAACTCTTTTCATGCCGCTGTTGGCCGTTCTTCTCGCGGTATTTACGTGGAGAATTCTGTTTGCATCCTGGGTCAACCTGATTCCCGATGAATGCAGCTACTGGACCTGGTCGAGACGGCTGGACTGGTCGTATTTCGACAATTCCGGAATGGTTGCGTATTTGATCCGGCTTTCCACCGAACTATTCCGAGAATCGACGGTTTTTTCGGTCCGCTTTCCTTTTCTTGTGCTCTCTCTGGCCACGACGTTTCTCTTGTACAGCGTCAGCAATCAACTGTTTCAAAGTAGACCTCGTGCGCTTTTCTGTGCTGTTGCGGTGAATCTCACCCCACCCTTCCTCCTTGGGGGATCGGCGGCTATCCATGACAATGCTTCAATCTTCTTTTGGATGCTTGCCTTGTGGGCCGCTGCCAGATATCTCAGATCACAGGATTCGCGTTGGTTCTATGTAATGGGATTCGCTGCAGGCGCATCGATACTGAGCAAGTATACGGGCTTGCTCGTACTCTTCAGCATTTTGCTCTTTCTTATATGGAATCGGGAGTTTCGACGGCAAGTATTCCGAAAAGAACCATGGATCGGCGTAGCCATCGCGGTAATCATGAGCTTACCGATACTGTGGTGGAACATCAAACACGATTGGGCTTCTCTGGGGCACATATTTTATATCGGTTCCGGAGCCACTGATATTACACGCCGTTTGCTCGACGGGCTCGGGTATCATCTTGCTCAGTTCGGTCTTGTCTCCCCGTTGTTCTATATCGCTTTATGTGTCGGCGCATTTGTGGCACTGGTCAGGAACTTGAGGAATCCGCGACCAGAAGAGACATTGCTCTTGAGTTTTGGCCTTCCGGTTGTCTTGTTCGGGATTATGGCTTTCAAAGGGCATGTCGAGGCCAATTGGGGATTCATCGGCTATCCTTCTCTGGCCATTCTTGCAGTGCAGATTATCTTTACCCGTCGCGAGCAGGGGAAATCCGGGGTATGGAGTTTCTTCACCGGTCGTTTCCTCAAATGGAGCGTTATTCTGGCCGTAGGTCCGGTCGTCTTCGTGATTCTCCATGCCTGGATCGGGCTCATTCCCGCTTTCCTGGAAAAGAAGTACGCCAAAGAAGATCGCGTCATCTGGGAGACGCGAGGTTGGGCAGGTCTCGGCCGTCATATTAACGAATTGCGGGAGCCTCAGGATATTCTTGCAGGGGACAGTTATCAGCTCTGCGCATTGATGGAGTTCAATATTCCCGGGCAGCCGTATGTGCGATATCTCGCTCCCTGGAAACGTCCGACCCAGTTTGATGTTTGGAATCCATCATTTGACGATATGAAAGGCACCAATATTCTCTATGTTTCGCCTGTTCCGCTTCGGCCTTCATCAGACGTGCTAACCACGGTTTATGAAAATTTCCAAGTAGTTGAAGAACTTGCTCCCTACCACGTCATGTATCACGGGCAGCCTATCCGCACCATACACGTCTATCGTGGCAAGAATTTCGATCCATTTTCTCCCCGCCGATTAGGGCCGCGGTCTCTCTTCTACGATTCGGATTAAGTTGATTTCGAGGTAGTTATGCTCAGGCCGCTCACGCTATTCCGTCTGCTTGCCATTTTTCTGACTCTAGAATTTTTGCTCGAACCTTCGTCGGCTCATGCTACTCCCGATTTGCTGGGGTTTGTAATTCTCGTGGGAGGCGGAGCGGCACTGTTTATCTTGCCGCTGCTGTTGGCCGCGTTTGGAAAGCGGAAAATCGCACGAACGGCTCTATCCACGGATAAGGTTACACTGAGATGGAGACTGCTGGGCATCGCGGTTCTGGAAGGGATACTCGTCGCCTTGTGTCTTAAGGCCAGTCCCTGGCTCGTGGCGGACGATCGTCTTTTGGGAATTCTCGGCCGGATATCCGATACTTTGGCCATTTGGTATTTTCAATACACTCCACAAAGCTTTCTTGTTACAGCCATAGTGACGATACCGTTTTGCTTTTGCGTGACACTGATTCCTCACATTGTATTTCTGCGGGCAACAGACAAAGGCCCTCTTCTCTCTCGATGGAAGCTCTTCCGGACGGCTTGTCTCATGAGCATCGTCACGCCGTTGGCATGCACGATTATCACCCTTCCTTTCTTGGGAAATTTTCCTCCATTGAAACAATTGAGGTGGGCTCGCGACGTAGGAAAAGGAGAAGAAACCACCGGTTTGGATGAATCCTTGAGACGCGCAATAATCCAAGAAAACACGGACATAGTAGCCGCGATATTGAGGAAGAAGGCAAATCCGAATGCGAAATTCCAGAACGGCTTCACTCCTTTGATGATGGCGATTGAAAAAAGGAATCCGGAGATCGTGGAGAAACTTATAGCCAATGGAGCAAACGTCAACGATCGTATCGCCTCGGGAACAGCGCTGAACCATTTGGCGCAATCGGCGGCCAAGAATTCGCTTTATTGGGATACATACCGGATAATCGCCGAGATTCTCATCCGGCATGGTGCCGACATCAATTCGCGCACTGGATCAGGACAAACTCCTCTGATTCAGGTGTGTTCCGATGGCGACAATGTGGCGCTGGCAAAGCTGTTAATTGCTCAAGGCGCTCAAATCGATGCTCAGGATCGGAAGGGTAACGATGCGTTATCTCAGGCCTGTAATACCAACATGATTATGCTGTTAATTGCGAATGGTGCGAATAGCGGCAGACCGATCGAGGATCGTCGGAGCGTGTTGATTCAGGCCGCACAACGCAATTGCCCGGATGCCGTCAGATTTTACCTTCAAAGCGGCTTCGACGCGAATGCAACTGACAAGGATGGATACACCGCACTGCACTTTTGTCACAAACCCGAGATGGCCAAACCGCTCCTTGATCACGGGGCAGACGTGAACGCCCAAGCGACAAATGGTGTGACTCCTCTCATGAAAGCTTCGTGTGAAGGCTACGACGATCTCGTGAGATTGTACCTGGAAAAGGGTGCTGATGTAAATATCAGAAATACCGCAGGGTTGACAGCTCTGACCCTGGCAAAAATGAAAGGCCGGGACAAAATAGCGGAGATTCTGATTCGTCACGGAGCCCAAGAGTGATGGTCGCATGAGCCTGCAAAAGGGAAAGAGCGACTTTTTCAGTCTTTCCCTCTCCCCGCTATCGCTCCAAGAAACGAAAATGGCTTCTCAGTGGCTCAAATTGCGAGGATTGACCGTTTCCACGGCAGAACAAACACTTCTTCTCTGAAACAAGACACCATTACAAATGTAACAGGTGGCTTGATTCAGTAGGGTCTATTGACATCCGCTGCCGTAATTCCGCGGTTTACGTCTGCGCCGGTTATACCTCTATTGACATCTGCTCCGGTAATACCACGGTTCACGTCCGCTCCGGTGATTCCGCGATTCACATCCCCTCCCGTTATTCCACGATTCACGTCGGCACCGGTGATCCCGCGATTCACATCTGCATATTGTGCAGAAGCAAGATTTGCTGAAAGCGCATAGAGTATAGCGATCAACAGCACAGAATGTATTTTCATGGGTGCATCTCCTTTCCTGTGAGGGCTGTACTCAACAGATGCAAAAGTTGGATATCCGGATTCCGTTATCGTTCATTTTGGGATCGTTACTCGGTTCAATCCGAGCACTGTTTTTGGCAATTCCGAAACCTTCCTCATTCATGGGGACTCTAAAAACTTAGTTTTGAAATTGGTACCAAAAGACACCATTGGGAGAGTAATATGACACATCACACACATCACGGCGCAATCAACGGTGTCAATGTCGAGAAATTATTCGAAACAATCGACGCTATAAAACAAAATCCCGACATTGCTAAATTTGCGTTTCGTGCTAGGAACAAATGGATCGATGGCGGACATAACCACACGACTATTATCGACTTTTACGGTGCCAAGGAAACACATAACCATGAGATCCCTTTCGAATTGGAAGAGGACGAGCCTCCGCTTTTGCTGGGAAACGACATCGGGCCCAATCCCGTCGAATATGCGTTGACCGCTCTTGCAGGATGTTTGACGAGCTCACTCGTCTATCACGCTGCAGCAAAGGGTATCACGGTAAAAGCGGTGGAATCGAGATTGGAGGGCGACATCGATTTACGAGGTTTTCTCGGTTTGTCTCCAGACGTCAAAGTCGGTTACGAGAATATTCGAGTGTATTTCAAGATAGATGCAGATGTCTCCGTGGACAAGAAAAAAGAGTTGATCGAAATGGCAAAGAAGTATTCACCCGTTTATAACACCATTGCCAACCCCGTCAACGTATCGGTTGAGTTGGAACCTTGACCGGCGCTTCGCACAAAGGATTGACAATGAACAGTTACCCTATTGAGTCGGAAAAGTACGCCAAATGCATCGCAGGATCGAAGAGAATACGATGGGATATTGATAAAGATGTGATTCGCGATCGCACTTTCGATTTTACCAAGAAGTTTCTGCCCGATGGACTATCCCGGATAGATCGGCTTCCTTTTCTCGAGGATCTCGGTAAGGTGCGGTTGAGTCAGATTCAAGGTCGCACGTATTCCAGCATGTTCGGCTTTGTAGAACGTTTTATCACCGCAAAAATACTCGAACTTGCGGGGGATCACGTGTTTGGAGACCAAATTGCGCTGGAAGCGTTGATCCGTTTTGCGGATGAGGAGTTGAAACATCAGGAACTTTTCCGACGGCTTGAGGTCATGATCGCAACGGAGATGCCCGGGGGGTACAAATTCCCGTGGGATCCGAACACGGTCTCTCGAGCGATTCTTGAGAAATGTACATGGGCGGTAATGGCGCTGATCTATGAGATAGAACTCTTCACACAGGAGCACTATCGCCAAAGCATGGCACGCGAACCTGACTTATCAGAGCTCTATCGAGACGTTTTCCTGTTCCATTGGAAAGAAGAGAGTCATCATGCAATCATGGACGCCCTGGAATGGCCACGAATAGATGCGGGCATGAATAATGAACAACGGGATAAGGCTGTTGACGAAGTAATAGAGTTGATCGGATCTGTCGATGAAATTCTTACGGAACAGAGCAGGTTGGATGCCAACTATTTTCTGCAGATTTGCGAACAGAAGTTTGATGAGGCTCAACGCGAAGAAATTCGCAACTGCCTGCTCGATGCATACAGGTGGCAATATATCTTCTCCGGGGTGGAGCATTCCCGTTTCCGGGCTCTCCTTGGAGAAATAACCACACCCGAACAACGGGAGCGTTTAGAAGCAGCGCTGGCCGATCTTGCGCATCGATGACGTTACAAGTGCAGGAAGAATTTGTGCAGGATTCTGACTTTGCGCCGTGAATGGAATTCTTTCATTGCCCATAACGTATCGTTCCGCCAAGACCCATTTTCAGCTCGTACTGACCGAATTCGTCCATAATACCATCAAATTCAATCACAGGTTTTCGCATGCCTTTTGTCTTTGTTCTGCAAAGTATGCGTTCATTGTCCCGGATGATCATGAACCCTTCCCATCCCGGCCCTATGCTCGGTGCGACGGCTATTTCATTGGGACGATCACGAGCCTCCAACAGATCCCGCCCCTGGCATCCGTCGATCGGAACATGCTTCCCTGCGATTGCATGAAAGAGAGTGGGGAAAACGTCTGCATGAGTGGTGGGTACTTTTATCTCTTGTGGTGCAATTCCGGACCCCACCATAATACACGGCACTCGCATTTGAACATCGGACATTCGACTTCCATGCGTGAAAACTCCGTCTTCACCCATAGATTCGCCATGATCCGCGGTCAGGACGACAACTGTTTTGTTTGGATCCAAACAGTTCAAGGATTTCAAGAGTTCCGATTGCAGGAAAAGCAATGAATTGGCGTATCGATTCTTATGATTTTGCACCTGGCTTTGCAGATCGAAAAAGTGCAACAGTGAAGGGGTTTCGTCATGGATCTGAAACTCGGGAGGAAAAGCGTACCCATAATGCGATGAGACCAGATAAAAAAAGACGAATTGTGGCCTGTCTTTACGGGCATTCATAATAGAAACGAACTGCCGTAATTTGCGTCGATCGGAATCAGGCCAGTCATTCATCCCATTCAAATATTCATTATGCGCAACGACGTTATCGCAATATTCGGTGTTAAGAAACTTGTCGACTCGCCGGAAACCCTTCACTTCGCCTGAGGTCAAGAAAGTGATTTCGTATCCTGATCTGCGCAAAGAATGCAGCATTTGCGGAGGTATTTTGTTTTCAAGGGTCTGATCGTAGCCTGACGCATTCCGGCCGTAAAAGAGTGAAAACAACCCCAAATGTGAGCAGTTCGATCCGGAAAAATGGTTTTCCAGCCTCAAGCCTCCCTCGGCCCACATGTGAATTTCTTTCATTCCTTCAGGCGAGACCGCATCCGGACGAAGGCTCTCGAAAATTATCAGAGCTATATTCGGGAGATCTTTGGCCTCTATTTTGGCACGGACATCGACCGGTGAGGGCTTGACAGTCTCCGTGAAAACTTTCATAGCCAGGGAATCTTTGAGTGGGTTGAATAGTCGGGCAAAAGCTCCGTCACGCAAGGTCGATCCATCATCCCTCCACGTGGTTGACGCATCCGGCCTTGGTATGGCGCGATCGATGTCAGCATGCGCCGAAGGGATTACTACCATTTCATCAAAAGCCATATGCTCAAGGACCTCTCGCCAATCCGGCAATAGCGGCAGAGTTCGCAAGAACCGGTCAAGGCAAGGTTTGTTGTTGAAACATTTGAGCCACACAGTAGGCATGATCACTACAAATGAAAGCAAAAAGGCCAAAGAATAGGAAGGTCTTAGTAGACGACAATTAGTAATGTGAGCGGGAATCTTCTTAAAGAAGTATTCAAAACAGAGAAAGCACAACGGAACGCCGATAGTGAAGATAAGCAAAACCAGGCCGACTTCCGAGTTCAGTTTGTCGCCGGCCCATTGCCAAATCTTCTGATCCGGACTTCTCAACATATCGATGAAATAGAAGATTGGATCGAATACATGATACCCGGCAAATCCGTATAAAACCAAATCGCAAATCATAAAGTAGTAGACTACTATTAGCGAACAACTGAAAAATACTTTGGATGCTCTGGTAAATTTAAACAATAAAAGGATTTCACATATTAGGAATGAGGGCGTCAAGATAGCCAACGTTTTGGCGAGAAGCAGAATTGCAAGAGCGATCTGATCGGCTGGGTTCAATGAGGCAAATTGCGTTCCCGCCGCTATAGAATACCTCTCCCACTCAACAAATATTAAAAAAAGAAAGGCTGTGAATATACCAAATGAATAAATGAGAGCCCATACTGATATGTTCGAGTCTGATCCTGATTTTTCGGTCATGCCGATTTGGATAGGATTCGGCCAGTTATGTAAAACCATAAACTTCTCACAAAATGTCACACTACATGAAACAACTTTTAGAAAAAGAATGGGATCAATCATTCAACGTAGAAGGCAAAAAGTCAACCCCGAAGTGATGAAAGAACAATTTGGGTTTGTATTGAGTGCAAAGGCAATCAAAGAAGATTTCGTCGTGCCGAAGAAATTATGACAGATCGGGCTCTGCACAATGCGTTGCCGTGCCTCACGAGACGAAAAAACGGAACCGAACACGAACAGGATTTTCCGTGAGAGTCCGCGTTTTATTCTTGTTCGAGATTCCGCATGCGGTAGACAATAGGCCGAATCACCCGAAAAACGTTTATTTCACAGGTTGTAGTCGGGAAAAGCACGGGACGGACGGCTCCCACGTCCACTTCTTTGGAATCTTCCCTGTTCCGGAGAAATATTCTCGCCAGTTGATCGTCCGCAATGATACAGAAGAGTTCCTGGGCCTCGTTTTCAATCCATTCCATCGCGTTGTTTTCGTGCTCCCCTATGCGGGAACCAAGAATTGCCTCTGCGTATCTCACAGCCTTGTCGGGTTCAACCCCCACATGGGTAAGCGTCTGTGCCAGCTTGAACAGCACAATTTCCGAGATCTTGAATCGTTGAGCTTTGCCGGATTGAGTCTTTTTCAGAAGACCGGACTTGATCGCCCGATCCAAATCCGTTCGATCCTGGAGATCCAGGAGATACATGGCTTCTTGCGTGTTAACCAGTTTTGAAAACATCGTTCCTCCCGGAACTCGAAGATGGCTTAGATAGGCTGTTTGAACGAACGCTTCCCAGGTATATACCGATACCACGCGTCATCTGCCACGGTCAAGAAGTATTAGGATGTCAAAAATAATCAATTAAAGTAGGTAATTAACTCTCGTATTCATTTTTATCTGCTGTTTATAGACTTATTATGCCGGAATCAAAATGGTTTCTTGACATATTCTTTCAACTTTGATATGGTAACCGAAAATAGGACTTACTGTCAGTTTTGGCTGATACGTTGCTATATCACGAAGGAAGGAGTTCCGTATGTTCAGGTCCTTAGCAATTACTCTCGGCGTTGTGGCGCTGATCTTTTCTCTGACATCCATCGGAGATGCGTATACGAGTCAGCGAGGAACAACCACTGTTTATGGTGCCGGGGGGGCGTGCATGCCAACGGGGTGTCCGCCCATTTCCGTGTCTCCTTACGCTGG
Source organism: Desulfomonile tiedjei DSM 6799 (assembly GCF_000266945.1). Lineage (NCBI taxonomy): Bacteria > Pseudomonadati > Thermodesulfobacteriota > Desulfomonilia > Desulfomonilales > Desulfomonilaceae > Desulfomonile > Desulfomonile tiedjei. The sequence continues at coordinate 2,863,080 of NC_018025.1, read as the reverse complement.
AATGCAGATGATGCCCAAGAAGATCAGCAAGGTGAAAGCCCAACCCATGTGTGGTCCCATGCCCTGCCCTCCTCCTATGTGCGGTCCCATGCCCTGCGGTCCTATGAAGGCGCCAGTGCTTTGGTACTGAGAAAGGCTCATTGCGGTTGCCCGTCTTTCCGGGCAGCCGCTGCGATCCACAGCTAGTCCCGCTTGGGTTTCTTTGTATTTCCTTTTTTGGGGGTAGTCTTTTTTGCAGGCGGCTTTTGCAGGTGCTGTTTCGGAGGGGATGCAGTCGGCGATTCCGGAGCCGGTGCCGGCATCTTCTTGATTTGTTCGTTAAATGCTCTCCAGCCAGCCGCGTACTCACCAGCCTGGTCCCTCATCATTTCAAGAGCATTTCGTGCTTCGAGAAATGCTTTAAGAGACTTCAACTCCGCACTGATATCCAGACTCCACGGAGATCCCGAATCTTTGCGAACTATTCGTACAATTCGTTGACCGCCTTTAAGCGTTCTTATCTGCAAGAGCGTCAAATTGTCTTCCGTTTGCATCACAACCGGCGTGGCTGTAGGATCGAGAGCGTTGAGAAGAGCAAGCGCCTCCGGGGGCTGATCCAACTTGTACTCGGATTCCAGTGATGTGACGAGCTTGCGGGACTCTGCATCCAGAAGTTGTCTCGCTTCCGTCAGGTTCTCACTTCTCATGCGATCGCGATAGAGCACGAACACGGCATCGGGTTTGCTCGGGATTAACTGGCAGCTCGCCAGGATACCCGCCAATATCACCAAAATCCCCACAAATCTCATCTGACCGGGTACGATTCCGAGGTGAGAGGGTACGCAAAGGGTCGTGCTGCGGACAGCCATTAAATCGGGTCGGCTCCTTTCGACGACTTGCCGGAAATTGTTTCATCTTCCGGTCGCGGCCGCATTCGCGGAGCATCAGATTACCTGAGCCCCTTATTGTCGATACATTGGTGAATCTGACTCCGAACCGATTTCATTGCAGGCTGTTATTCAAACCTAAATCTGCTCGTGAGTCAATTCGCAAAACCCGTCGCCAATCTTTTGGCTTTGGAATAATCGCATCCGCAGTCCTTTTCGACGGTATCCGACGGGAACCAGGCGGTTATGACAGTTCCGTGTTGTTCACGAGATTCAGCTTCCAGGGAACCGCCGTGAAGCTGCATGATTTCCTTACAGATGGCGAGGCCGAGTCCTGTTCCTGATTCCCCCTGCGTTCCCCGAGCGCGTCCCCTGTAAAAGCGTTGGAATATTTTCTGAAGATCCTCAGGTTTGATGCCTACACCTGAATCTGCCACGCGCACGTACGCGCCAGCTATGCCGTTCTCCACATGCGACCGAGTAACAATCTTCACGGTGCCGCCGGACGGAGTAAACTTGATTGCATTGGTCAGCAGATTGTTCAGGACCTGCGCGATGCGGCCCAGATCCCCTTGTATTTTTGGGATATCCAGATGGAGATCTGTTTCAATCGATATATTTTTCGCCTCGGCAAGGACACGCAATGACTGAGTGCATTGATTTACCGGCAAATTGAGGTCCAGCGACATGCGGCGCAAACCTGACGCCCCGGATTCCAATCGTAGCAGTTCCAGGAGGGAATTGATGAAGCCCAGGTGATCCTTGGCACATTGGTACAGTGTCTCAATTTTTTCGGCAGTGAAGGAAGGTTCGTTTGTCCGCCGGATCAGCTCGATTGTTCCCAGAAGTGCCTGAAAGGGAGCCCTGACATCATGCGACAGGACCGAAAGCAATTCCGCCTGGCGACGATTGAGTTCTTCCGCCTGGCGGCGAAGCCGGTTCCGTTCGACCAGATTTTCGATCATGAGAGCTATCTTCCTGGGATTCAGGTTAAGCAGCTCCCTTTTCTCCAGGTATCCGTCCGCACCCGCGGCAAATGCATCATTCCAGGCATCAACAGTCTCCATCGAGGAGCTGATCAACACCGTGCTATGAGGATTGGACTGCTTGATTGCTCTGCAGAGATCTATTCCGTTTCCGTCAGGAAACATGATGTCCAGGACAAAAGCATCGTAACAGTTCAATGGTTTTTTGTGGACGCTTGCGACCGATTCCGCCTGATCGATTTGGAAACGCGGTTCCAACATCAGACAGACTTTTCGACGTATGATTGTCTCGTCATCTGCCACGAGAACATGCAATCGATTCATTTACGGCTCCGTTATCACGGGTAATCGCAACACAAAGCATGCACCGTCACCCGGAACGCTTTTTACCTCGATCCTGCCACTATGAGCCACAGCTATCCTTCGAGCCAGGTACAGCCCTCTTCCTGTGCCGCCGGTTGTGAATCCAAGCTGAAATATTTTTCCCAGATGCTCCGGCGCTATGCCTGGTCCGTTATCCCGGACTCTCACGAAAGCTTCGAGTTTTTCCCTTCCCACGGAAATCTCGATTTCTCCACCTTTGTCAGTGAATTTTATGGCGTTGCGCACAAGGTTATCCAAGGAACGTACCAGAAATCGTTCTTCCCCGCGAACGTATACGGCTGGTTGGAGAAGATGATCCGAGATTATCCGGACACCCTTTCCTGCTGCAGCTTCTTTGTAATTGGATACGCACCGGTCGACTACAAAATTGAGATTCACCGTGGAAGGCATGATCTGAAACGAATCGGAGTGCAGGCGGATAAAATCCATACGCTCTTCGAGCATCGTGAAGAGTTCCACCCGCTTTTGCTCTACTTGTTCCAGCATCTGAGTCCCCTCGTCACCTCGCCCTTCTCCGATGAGTTGTCTGGCCGTTTCCAGGCCGATACCCATGACGTCAAGGGCGGCTTTTAGCTCATGCCTGTAGAGTCTTCCGATCTCTTCATCAATGAGAAACTGGTCCGTGGTGTCTCTGAGGAGAACCACTTGAGGTTGCAGCTCAACCTCGAATCGCTTTCCTCCAATATGCACGATGATGCGGTCGCCGAATATTTCGCATGATTCTCGATTTGCTTTGACGGACGCGGTAATTCTGGACAGGACATCATTGCGGGAATAGCGCTTCAGGGTATCTTCCAGGGAACCTCTTCCGAACAATAACTCGGTTAACTGTTTGTTTTCGGTCAGGAGCGATTCCGCAGCAGGATTCATGTAATACAGAAGGCCCGTGCGGTCGATGGAGATGATTCCTTCAGGGACCATTTCCAGTGCTTGCCTGTCCAGTTCGCTGTTGCGGACTCTCTTTTCTCTTTCTTCCCGGAGTCGCTCCGTCCGATTGCGGTGGACCGACTCCTTCGCGAGGGAATAAGATTCGAAGAGAAAAGTCTTGATTAAGCTTTGCTTCGCATTTTCCGTAGACAGCAGAAATCCGCCGTTGGACGCCTCCACCATCTTTGCTGTTCTCAGTCTCTGAAAAAAGAATCGGTCCGTGCGACTCAGCCAAAGGGATGCCCATTCCTTTTCCGTGAGGGGAACATAAAAAAGCGAGAGCAAGTACACGATTCTCGTGAGTGAAGACAACTCCTTCATATCGTGCACGGAGCGGAGGAGTTGGTGAAAATCGACGATTCCTTGAGCGCTCGTGCTCGCTTCCCGATTGCTCGTTGGAAGAGTTGGACGCCACTGGTACAGGATTTCTACACCTTTAAAACGGGATCTCAGCTCAGAAAGGAGGTCGGGGGAAATACCTCCTTCCAGCAATCTCAGGATACAGAGCCTGGATACGGCTCGTAGTTCTTCCTGCACATCCTTTCGGGTAAAGAAATTTTCGATCAGAAAAGGAATTGCCTGAGCAGGATCGGCTTCCTTCAAAAGCACAATCTGCATAAAGCCCATTTCCGCAGAAGGATACGTCTTGAAGAGCACATCGGCGCCCCCCCTGAGCTGGCGGTACGCCCACAAACATGATGGGGTGAGAAAACCGCGCCGCGAAATGGTGTTCCGGAGCACTATCTTCTGGCCTGAGGCGCACCATCGAACTCCAGCTTGCACTGCAACGCTTTGATAGGATCCTTCCCCGTTTTCCAGGAAAGACAGCAATTCAGAAAACGCAGCGTCGGAAAACTGCCGACCCTCCGAATCATACAAAAAGAGTGATGGGAAGTTCGTCACCAAAGCTTCGGCCGGATAGCGTCTCTCAAGTTGATTAAGAAACTTCTTTAACATGATCGATCATCTATTCGTATTTACAAAGTTTGTCAAGAAATTAGATTATGAGACTGCTTTTGCAGATCGGCTAAGTGACGAAGGATCGGAAAAGCAAAAAATTTAGCGCAAATTTCATTTGACAGGCCCCACGATTCAGAATAAAATATTTGCTTACGCCGAGGTAGCTCAGCCGGTAGAGCAGAGGACTGAAAATCCTTGTGTCGATGGTTCGATTCCGTCCCTCGGCACCATGAATCGAAAAAGAATCCCGTCTCGCTGAAACTGCAACGAGACGGGATTTCTTTTTGAGAACACCGCATGAACAGAACTCATTCGATGTCTAGCCGCTATCAGCCCACGAAAATGCTCTTTGCATAACCATTTATTGAACCCGAGCTAGTGATTCAACTCATGCACGCGACTATTAGCCGGCCAGTATTTGATCCAGGCTGAAAGAGGTTTACTGGTGGGGATCATAAAATGAGCATCCCAGATGTGGGGTCGTGAAAAGCTTTCCGGACACTCCGCTCTTATGCCTGGTGTCTCATGCAGACGTTCATAGATGGGATGTTTCAGCCCCAATACGTAAATCTCGTTGCGGGAGATCCATGATTCCACGATTGTGCGTAATTCAAGTTCTTGAGACGTCTCGATCAACCCCATGGTTGAGGTTCTTGGAAGGTAACGGGTATTAATCCCGAGCAGCAAAAGACCGTGAGGCTTGAGATAATCGGCTACTTGCTGGAGGATACAACGTACATGGGATGACCCGTCTTTGCCTCCCTGCCATATTTCCGGATGTTCACGCGAGTTCGCATTCGTCGAACACTCGGTCGGGACATAGGGGACATTGCCGAAAATCACATCAAAAGTGCCATCAACATTGGAAAACCAGTCGCTCTGCTTAAAAACGATTTCCGGAACATGGCTGGCCATTGCCACAATCCGGGCGTTGGCTACAAACTCATCATTGATGTCTACAGCTACAGTCCTCACCTCGTACGTTCTCGCACAGTACACGGCAAGCAAGCCCAAGTGGCCGGTTCCAAGGTCAAGAACCCTGTACCCGTCCCGAGCATAACGCCTGATCCCTTTCCGCAGTAGAAGCGAAGTACCGTCCCAGATGTGGTCATGCACGAGGCTTACGGCATCAACTTGAAAGTGCCACCCTGCGATTGCCAATCGAAAGGCTCGTAGACGAATCAATGAATGAACTAGATCGAGAATCGACGGCCAAATCTGTAATTCTCCCAGGCTCATTTGAGTTCACCAACTCTTTCAAGATTACAATTCAAGGAGTTACAAGACTCATCAGCCGAGCAATAATGTTCACCTGCGCCTTAGCCAGGCTTTGTCGCGAGAGGTTGAAAACAGTAGTTTGTCGTTATCATACGGAATTTCTCACAATCATTGTAATGGAAGAAGAAAGGAAAGTAAATCATAACGAGAAAAAAGGCGTTTCAACGATGCCTGGATGAATATTCATTTTCTTTTTGTTTTTGTTAGGGAAGATGCTATATTTTGACGATATAGTGAACCAATGTGGATATTTGGTGCTTGCCCTTTTGCACAGACAAAGGGGAGATGGCATAACTCGCCCAGAATCCCCAACAGGGATGACGCCAATAGCACCGAGCGGCTTCGAACCAAAATGACCCGGAAGAATGCCAAAACACTCGCTGAACATAGGGACAGTGAAATCCGTTACCGGATCTTATTCGAGGAGGCCGGGGACGGCATCTTTATTCTGGAAAATAGAAGAATAGTCGATCTGAACCAAAAGGCATGTACGCTCTTTGCCTGTAACCGCGATCAACTGATTGGCAAGATCCCCTTTGATTTGTCCCCTCAATTACAGCCAAACGGTAAATGTTCGGATCTGGAAGCCGACAGACGTATCACAGAGGCTTACTCCGGCAGTCACCAGTTCTTTGAATGGCAACACCGCCGTCCCAATGGGACTCTATTTGATGCAGAAGTAAGTCTCGCTCTTGTGGAGCTTGCAAATACTGCCAACATCTTAGCCATTATGCGTGATATCACAATCCGCAAACAAGCGGTGGAAGAGTTGAAGAGGCTGAAAGACAAGCTCCAGCAAGAAAATATCTACCTTCAGGAAGAGATCAATATCGAGCACAATTTTGGCGAGATTGTCGGCCGCAGCATTGCGCTCAGGAAAGTGCTCAGCAATGTGGAGACCGTGGCCGTCACCGATTCCAGTGTGCTGATCACGGGTGAAACCGGCACCGGCAAGGAGTTGATTGCACGAGCAATACACAGTATCGGCAAAAGAAAAAACCGGCCTCTGGTGAAGGTCAACTGTGCCGCTCTTCCTGCAAATCTTGTCGAGAGCGAATTATTCGGTCATGAAAAAGGGGCTTTCACAGGAGCGTCGGTTCGGCGTATCGGCCGTTTCGAACTGGCTCACGGCGGAACAGTCTTTTTAGATGAAGTAGCTGAACTTCCCCAGACACTGCAAAGCAAGCTGCTTCGTGTGCTTCAAGACGGCGAATATGAAAGGGTTGGCGGATCGCAAACGCTTAAGGTGGATGTTCGCGTCATTGCGGCAACCAATAGAGATATTGAAAAACTAATAAGGTCAGGTGAGTTTCGGGAGGATCTGTTTTATCGGTTGAATGTGTTCCCTGTTTTCTTGCCGCCCCTCAGGGATCGAAAAGAAGACATCTCTGTGCTGGCCAATCATTTTGCCATTAAATACAGTGCCAAGTGCGGCAAGAAGATAGAATCCATCCCGCAGAAAACCCTGGAAGCGCTACAGAACTATCATTGGCCGGGAAATGTTCGCGAGCTTCAGAATATCATCGAGCGTGGTGTAATTGTTTGCAGGGGGAAACAACTCAAATTTGGAGACTGGTTGCCTTTCAAACGCATCGAACCATTGGAATGTGGTTTGGTAACAATGGAAGAGTCCGAGCGGAACCATATTATCAAGGCGTTGAAGATAACGAATGGGCTTGTGAGTGGTGAGAAAGGTGCCGCAAAGATTCTCGGTCTCAATCCTCAGACCCTGTACTCAAAGATGAAACGGCTTGGGATCACACGTGAGCAGTTGCTGGCATAGGGGCGTGGTGTTTCGGTCGTTCCCCGGAGTTGGGCCTTGGGCTCGTATTATTATATTTAACAAAAAGAACAAGCTCCCCCTTCACGTTCCGCGATTCTCGCAAAATGCTCTTTGTCGAGAATAGCTGCTCTGCTGACCCGGTATGTTTTTGCGTCTTGTCTCTTGTGAAATATCATAACAGCTTCTGAAATATCATAATTAACGATTCGTTCTCTTCCCCTGTACGCATGACTGCAGAGTGATATTTATATGTAATATCGCTTACTTGCCTCAAACACTAACCTTCACCGCACTTGGCACACATATTGACATGCATCCGGCTCAGTTGGAGATCGGTAGCGATTCAAGTGTTTACATCAGCCACACCTTTCTACACCTAAAGATTCCAAATGGGCGGCTCCGCGTGAGCCAAAGCCTTCGTAACGATTTCCTGTACGGGAGAGTTACCGATCTGCTTCTACTCGTACTGACAAACAAGGAGGAAACCTCGAATGTGGCAAGCGTACTTATGTCCAGACACGATCAAAGAGGCTATTTCGGTCTTGAACGGTAGCAATGGGATGGCAAGGATCATTGCCGGCGGCACTGATCTCATGTTGGACATCCAAAGAGGGCGGCATGTGGTCGAACAGCTTGTTGATTTGGGCAAAATTAAAGAGTTGGGCCGGATTACGGAAGAGAATGGAGACATAAAAATCGGCGCCAATGTAACTTGCACCCAAATCGTCAATTCAAAGCTGATTCAAGAAAAAGCCCCGGCATTGCACCAAGGTGCTCGTAGATTGGGTTCGAAGCAAATCCGAAATATAGCGACCGTAGCGGGCAATATCGTTCGCGCCCAACCTGCAGCCGACACAGCGGTTCCTCTCGTGGCATTGGGAGCGAAAGTTGAGGTTGTCTCGGCGGGCGGCTCGCGCATCATCGATATCCTGGATGCCTATGGTAAGGGTTTTGCCACTTCGACGATCGACAGCACCTCAGAGATTGTGACCTTCATCACTGTGCCGGCACACGGGGCAGGAGAAGGCTCTTCGTACGTGCGACTTGATAAGCGCAAAGCCCTCTCTTTACCCATCCTGAACATCGCCTGCAAGGTCGTCTTGACAGGGGAGACCATTAAAGCGGCATCCATTGCCATGGGGCCGGTAGGGCCTGGACCGCAACGGGCATTTGATGCGGAAAACAGACTGTCCGGACGCACCATTTCAGAGGAGAACACGCGAGCGGCCGCCCAACTGGTTGTCAATCAATGTGACCCCAGAAACAGCCTGGTGCGCGGCTCCAGACACTATCGATTGGCAGTGATCGGCACTCTTGCTCAACGGGCGATTACAGAAGCTATCGCCTGCGTCAAAGCATAACAATCCATTTCTGAGGAGATTGAACAGAATGAAAAACATAACCGTCAGTTTTACAATCAACGGGGAAGCGGTTGAGGTATCGTGCGCACCTGACAAGATGCTGGTAGATGTCATCCGTGACAACCTTTTTCTTACAGGAACGAAAATCGGTTGCCGCGAAGGCGAATGTGGCGCCTGCACGATCATCATGGACGGTGAAGCTGTGAATTCTTGTCTCATTCCGGTTGCAAAAGCCATGGGCAAAAACATCCAAACTATTGAGGGTGTGGCCGATGGCGATAAACTCCATCCCATTCAGGAGGCTTTCATCGAAAAGGGCGCAGTTCAATGCGGTTTCTGTACACCGGGTATCATCATGTCGGCTAAAGCGCTGCTCGACAAAAATAAGACACCGGACAAGCATGCGGTGCGGGAGGCCATCGGCGGAAATATCTGTCGTTGCACCGGTTATGTCAAAATCGAAGACGCGATCAACCATGCCGCTCGAATCATGTGTGAGACAATAGTAAAAGGCGGGGGGAAGTAGCCATGGGAAAATATGTCGGAAAAAGCATCAACAGACTGGACGGAGTGCAAAAGGTTACGGGATCGGCAACGTTTGCCAGTGACATGATTGCGCCAGGTATGCTTTTTGGCAAAATCCTGAGAAGCCCCCATCCTCATGCCAGAGTACTCAAAGTCGACGCCAGCGAAGCTGAGAAACTTCCAGGTGTCAAGGCGGTCATCCATCGTGGAAACGTGCCGAACAATCCTTTCAATACTGCCGCCCCTATGTACCTGACGGTTCCTTACCTGAAACCGGTGTTGGATCAACAGATATTTTCCGAGAAGGTTCGCTTTGTGGGAGATGAAGTGGCCGCTGTGGCCGCCATATCTGAAAAAATCGCTGCAGAGGCGTGCAGGCTGATCAAAGTCGAGTATGAAGTGCTACCAGCAGTATTTGACATTCAAGAGGCACTGGCTGAGGATGCGCCGGAGATCCACGATCCCAAGATTACCCCGGAAGGGAAGAACATCGTTGCGGAGATCATCCGTCTACCTCCCGGCCCGCCAAGCGACGACGTCGAAAAAGCATTTGAGAAGGCTGACGTCATCATAGAGGAAGAGTTCAACATCAATATTGTGAAGCAATGCCAGATGGAGACTATGGCTGCCTTGGCCGTGGTGGAGCCTGATGGCAAAATCAATGTGATTTCAACCACCCAGACACCTCATCCTGCCAGAGCAATCCTGGCAAAGGTTTTCGGTGTTCCGGCGAGCAAGATCAGGGTGAGCAACCCGCCTTTTGTCGGGGGTGGTTTCGGCGTTCGTATCGGTCTGAGTGCCAAAGCGGAAATTATGGCCGTAGCGCTGTCCCTGGCCGCCAAGAAGCCTGTGAAAGTCGTATACACCAGAGAAGAAGACTTTTTGGCCACAGACACCAGGCATGGTGCCATCGTACGTGTGAAATTGGGCGCCATGAAAGACGGTACTTTTGTTGCCCTCGATCTGAAAGGTTATACGAACACAGGCGCATACTGTACTTTCGGCGCGGAGCTTCCGGGCGTTCTGGGCGCTATGACACTAGCCATCTATAACATTCCCGCCATTCGGTATTATGGCCACAGCGTGTACACGAACTGCACCCATGCAGGAGCGATGCGGGGTTTTGGCAATCCCCAGGGCAACTTTCCATTGGAACGGGTAGTAGACATGATGGCTGAGAAGCTCAACATTGATGCCAAGGACCTCCGCGAAAAGAATATCATGAAAGCCGGCGAGCCTTGGTTCCTGCCTTACCCATGCAGCAGTTCCGAACTGGCTGAATGTATCAAACGTTGCGCAGAGAGCATCGGCTGGGAACGCCGCGGCAAATTCAAGAACAATTCTGGTACCATTAGACGCGGACTTGGTATGGCGGTGGGGACTCATGTTTCCAATGCTTGGCCTTTCTGCGTCGATTATGACAATGCTTATGTGGCCGTGCAGCAGGACGGTTCCGTAAACCTGTCGGTGGGCTGTTGTGACATGGGCACCGGTACCAGCACCTGTCTGCCCCAGGTATGCGCTGAGACACTGGGGATAAAATTCGAAGACTTGACATTTACTTTCGGGGATACGGCATCCACCCCATTCACCATCGGCAACCATGCGAGCCGAGGCGCTTATGCCCAGGGAATTACGGTCAAGGCGGCTGCTGAAGATGCCAGAAAGCAGATTTTGGAATATGCGGCACCCCTATTCAAAGTGTCCCCTGGAGAGTTGACGATCGAAGACTCAATCATCAAAAAGCTGACCTCCTCAGGCGAGGACGTAACCGTAGTCGATCCAGCCACTCTGCCCGGCGCCATCGAAGAGGCCCAGGCCGCACCTGTTCCTCCGCCAGTGGATCATGAAATGATCAGCCCCGTGAACACTACAGGTGCCCAGCAAGGGATATCCCTGGAAGGCTTGAGCTATTATGCCCACATACGAAATAAGCAATTTCTCGGGATTGGCAGGACTATCCCGTTCAACGCTCCTCCCTGGCACTGCTGCGCGGCCGAAGTGGAAGTGGATATGGAACTGGGGACGGTTCAGGTGATCAAAATGGCTGCGGCGCATGATGTCGGCACAGCCATCAACCCGAAGATTGTAGAAGGACAGATTGAAGGAGGCGTCGTCCAGGGGATCGGCTTTGCACTGAATGAAGAGATCCTGTATAAACCCAATGGACATCAGGCACACACCAGCTTCTCCGCCTATATGCTGCCGACGGCCGAGGATATTCCCGAGATAGATGCCATAATTGTGGCAGGCAATGATCCTTCAGGTCCTTATGGCGCCAAGGGCGTCGGTGAGTGCGGCCTCGTTTGTCCGGCATCCGCCATTGCCAATGCCGTGGCCGATGCGCTGGGCGCAAAGGTCAATGAATTGCCGATGACGGCCGAACGCGTTTACGAACTGATCCGCAAAGCTTGATCGGACTGGCACGCTTGAGGAAATGCCTTTTTTGTACAGCCATTAATTTTCGAAACAGGTCCGGGTGATTCGGATTTAAACATCACCCGGACCCCGCCCACTTCTGCTCCTGAAGACTATGAAAATACGTGCTGATACCATTTCGCAATTATGCATATAAGATGGCGAAGGCTGAGGTGTTCTGAGCGGAGTGATTAGACGGCCTTGCGTCGTCCGAAGCGAAGGATACCTCAAGCCTGCCAGATTACAAAAACAAAAGCGAATCGGTATGAGCAACCGAAACCCGTGCTACCGGATGCTGTTCCGCTGCATGGTTTGTAAGGACTGCCAGCTTTCCGAATTCTTTCATTGTTTTTTGAGTGATGGTTTTACAGAAAGCAGCCATTGCGAGCAGTTATCGCATTGATTGCCGTGGCTCGAACGCTCGATCGGATCGATACAGGGAACGGACAGAAGACAGAATCTTGTCCGTACAATGCCGTTATGAGCGTAATCGGAACATTCTCGAAGTGTTGTGGTCTTTTCAATTAATGATTCTTGAAGCATGGACACAATTGACTTAACACCGCAGGGGAGGAATTGGTAATGAAAATTTCGGAAATTATGACGCCCACAGTTCTGGTTCTCGATGACAATGCTTCGCTGACCGAAGCCGCACAGAAAATGAAGAAATTGGATGTAGGCTTTCTGGTTGTAACTGCGAGAGATTCCATTTCCGGTCTCCTGACAGATCGAGACATTGTTGTCCGGGGTATTGCAGAGAAGAAAGATCTGAACAAAACGAAGGTGCGGGATATCATGTCGCAGAATCCGGTGACCTGCGACAAGGAAGACACTGTTGAGAAACTCGCACAACTGTTCTCAAATCACAAGATCAGGAGAGTGATCGTTACAGACCGCTCCCAAAAAGCAGTGGGGATAGTCTCCCTTGGAGATCTCGCCGTCAAGACCGAAGACAGCGACATGTTTCTTGATGTATTCAAGAGCATCACCGAAGCTGGACGGGCCCAAATGCATCGCGAGAGAAAGAAGGCTCCTGAAGCTAGCGAACGAATTCCTGTTTAGCAGTCTTTCGGGTCGATATTTTCACATTCAAATGTGCCGGAACGTGCTCTATCCGGCACATTGAGCTTCAAATAGGAGAAAAGGCATCACGGGAACGCCACAACTCCGTTTCCTCTTGCGTTCAGACCGACCAATTCTGCTCCATAATGAGTGACTATCAGAGTGCTCACGGAAGCAGTGTCAATGCGTATGCGAAGCATTTGGTCCAGCGGCAATCCAATGTAATACGCAATGAGAGATCGGATGGGATCTCCGTGGCTCACAACAAGCACTGTTCCGTCAGGGTACTGTCTGCACAATTGTTCCACCTGAGACACCATTCTGGCCTGAACTTCTCCGATGATTTCTCCGCCGGGAATGCGGGTACCGGACCGAAACGCATGCCAAAGGTGCCAAGCCGACGTCCCTTCCAACTCGTCAAAGCGCATACCAACCCATTCGCCAAAATCGATTTCCAGGAGAGCATCGCTGTATTTCACCGTTTTGCCCATGCGTTCGGCAATCTTTTCCGCAGTCTCGCTCGTGCGTTCGAGCGGGCTGGCCACGATTGCATCGCAGTTGATACAGGCGAGACGTTCGGCCAAAAGGTTCACCTGTTCTTTGCCTGAATCGCTGAGATGCACGCCTTTCAGTCTTCCCGGAATACTCTCTCCTGCAGTGCTGTTACCGTGACGTACCAAGAGAAAAGTTGTCATCAAGCCCCCTGATATCAATATGCTTTCATAGAGGGAATATTGAGAGATCTGTTTTTGGCCGGTCCCGCCAAATCTCCTTCGCTACGAACGGCACGGCCTGACTTCGCTTCGGAGACATGCCGGGACCGAATTTGCTCCCGCCGGTGGCGGGATTACTTCTTTGAACGCACATTCGTATGACTGATCGTTTTCCTCAAGTGCCGCACTCGCTTCTTGTTCTCAATTTTCATTTGTTCAGCAGGACATGAGAATGCGTTCCAATTCCTGGACTCTCCGGTCTGCCGTATGATCGGACAGAATACGTTTCCGGGCCGCTCGCGCTATTTCTTCTCTCTCTTCCCGGGACATAGTCAATGCGAACACAACCGCACGAGTATCCTTTGCAACTATGATCTCTGAAGCAGGATCGAAAAAGCTGTCCAAGCCTTCCCACCAATCAGTTATAACGGGAACTCCGCAGGCCGCAGCTTCGAACAGCCGACCGGAAGGACAGTACCCGCAGGTGGACATGATCCTTCTCGTGATATTGAGGGTAAAAAAAGACGAACAATAGAACTGAGGATGCTCGGGAGGAGGTACATGACGAATAAACCAAATGTTCTCTTTCCATGGAAAATCCGCAGGATACAGGGCACCGCCGACAAGAAATTTCTTTCGCGGAAGCTCGTTTGAGGCCTGGATGAGCAGTTGATTCAGAATGGACTGACGATCTTCAGCGTACGTGCCAAGATAGGAGAGATCCGCTCGATAAGCTTCCGCAGCCGGTACCGGTACATGGACTTCAGGATCTGCGCAGCCATACAACGGTGATACCCGTTTTGCTCCGAAACGACGCTTCAATCTGTCGAGCACGGCTCCACCCGTATAACTGAGCACTAGATCGAAATCCCTGAATCTTCGCGGACTGAGGTAAGGTACTTTTTCTCCGCGCTCCAGAGCTTGAAGAGTGACAGGGGTATCCATATCGTAGAAGACTCGGATAAGGGATGGATATTCGAGCATGACATTCGACGCAGCAGCTCCATCCGGACAGTAAGAGGTAACCACCGCCACATCTGACTGAGATAACGTCTCTCGTGCCAGGGGTTCGACGGAATCCCAATCCGAGTACAAACAAATAGTCACCCCTGGCATTTCAGTCAGATCACGATGTTGAGAATAGTAAGATACGTCTTGTTCGAAAAATGTCACTTCATGGCCGCGACGAGCAAAAGAGCGACATAAGCCTCGCCAGATCGTAGCATGGCCGTTACCCCATGACGAACTGATGGTAAGTCCGAAAATAGTCAATTTCATGTCTGCACCCGCTTTGATGCGGATCTTACTCATGCACAGGCGAAAATCCGTTATAAGTCAATCGGCCCTTAAGAGAACACCGGATTTCAACTGCCCGCCTACCAGACAAAATACACGGAAACAATTCGAGCACATCTTTGTAGTTCATGTTAGTTGATCTTCGTAATTCTGTCAACCAATGGCTTATACAGATCATTTGAACATTCTCGTCATTGTGCTCGGCATAGGGAAAAATCGATAGGTCTTTTGTTTGGCACGTAGTTTGCATAAAAAGACAAAGCCCAGCATACGGGTATGATTTCAAATAATAAGGTACAACACCATGGCATCGCAGAAAAAAACAAATCCGATCCAGATTCAAAAATATCTGAAAGGGATGAACTATCCCGCTCAGAAAAAGGATCTCGTCCAGCATGCGAAAGGCCAGAACGCTCCTGAGGACATTATGGCAGTTCTCAAGAACCTCCCGGACAGTGAGTATAAGCGTCCGACGGATGTTGCCAAAGGTGTGAGTCAGATCCAGTAAGAATTGCCGGCTCATCGAGAAAATCGAGCGAACAAGACGAGTTCGAGAACCGTCGAATCAAAACCCTGCAATAAAACAGTAGGCGTAATCTTAAGGTAAACGCAAATTCCAATTCTTCCTCCAAATCCGAATCCTGGCTTGCACAGAAAAGAAAACGGCATCGCTACTAATTATCTTTCAAATTCCTGGATAAGCTCTATGGTACACTGGTGCCCGCCCGCAACAGGCCCTGTTCTGCGATTTCATCTAATCACAAGAGAAGAAATGTAGTCGGTTTGCTCACTCTTCAAAGGATACCGGATAACGCCAATTTGCTTTCAAAGTTAGACGAAAATCCCCTGCTCCCATAGGCGCTAACTTTGTTCCAATCCTTTGTCCCAAAGGGACTAAAGAAAATAGCCCGGTAATTCAGAAACTGTCTCAAAAGTCAGATTTTATTCTGGATCGTGGCACGACTTTCTCATCATGTCCCGGCCCTATTGTAGGGGCGCCCCTCGTGGGTGCCCGGTAGTGACCGGCCTCCGTGCCGGTCATTGCAGAAGGGCAGGCACGAGACCTGCCCCTACAGGAATGATGAATCGTGGCACGATTTTTGCGCATTCGAGAATTTTGAGACACTTTCTTCATTGCCGGGAATCGTGTATCAGTCGTCCCTCCGAGACTCGAAAATCATTATGTTTTTCCTTAACCGGCGATGAATCGCCAGCCTATTCTCAGTTGTTCCTCCAGAACAACCAACTAAAAACACTCTGGGTTAGCGCATATGCCCTCTACCCCCTCTATAAAAGGGGAATGGGGGGATTTTGAATGCAAATTTGTATTACGTCCTTCACTGTGCAGTGCGCATTGTGCCCACAGGAAAATATCTTTGGGTGTTTTGTGCGCATATGGTTAAAGATTGTGATTCACGCGTTTCAGTCGTCAGGGCAATGGCTTCAACAAATCCCTACCGATTAGAATCTTCTGCGTTCTCGGACCGAGGTGAGAAGCTGAATGGCATCTAAGTTGCACATGTGGCTCGCAGCAACTTAAGGTCCGTCATATTCTGAGTTTTTGGTCCCATAATTCACACTTTGATGGCAATTATTCTTTTGTAAGGCTGAGGTGAATTAGTATGGCTCGTCATGTCTTAATTATTGGAGGAGCAGGTTTCATTGGTTCACATCTTACTGACGAATTGCTTCACACAGGATATAGGGTTCGCGTTCTTGACAATCTGTGCGCTCAGGTGCATGGGCCCGGCTGCAAGCGCCCTCAGTATCTGTCCGGAGACGCAGAGCTGATTGTTGGGGACGTCTGTTGCCTTGAGACTGTAAAGGCTGCTCTGAAGAATGTCGATGACGTGTACCATCTGGCAGCCATGGTCGGTGTCGGCCAAAGCATGTACGCTATTCGCGATTACACGGATGTGAATGACGTCGGGACGGCGACCCTACTGCAGGCTCTCGTGGAAAGACCGGTCCGAAGGCTTATAGTCGCTTCTTCTATGAGCATCTACGGTGAGGGTCTCTACAGGGACATGGATGGCAGGCCGACTTTTCCCCATAATAGAGTCTTACGGGATCTGGAGAAAGGCGAATGGGAGCTGAGCGATCATTTCGGGCGATATTTGACGCCGGTCTATACCCCGGAATCCAAACCCCCTCACCTCTCGTCCGTATATGCACTATCCAAGTACAGTCAGGAACAGATGAGTTTCATCGTGGGTAAAGCATACAAGATTCCGGTTGTGGCTCTAAGGCTTTTCAACGTGTATGGCACTCGTCAGGCTCTTTCAAATCCTTACACTGGTGTTTTGGCCATTTTTGCGAGTCGGATTCTCAATAACCGATCCCCTCTGATTTACGAAGACGGCCTTCAGCAAAGGGATTTCGTACATGTCAGCGATGTGGCAAGAGCGTGTCGTCTCGCGCTGGAAGTCTCTTCAGCCGCAGGTCAGATATTCAATATTGGAAGCGGAAACAGGTACACCATTTTGGAGATAGGATACCGTCTCGCTGAAATCCTCGGCAAAGAACATTTGATCCCCGAGATCACGGGACGTTTTCGATTCGGCGATATACGCCATTGTTTTGCTGATATTTCCCTTGCAAGGCGAGTACTGGGATACGAACCGCGTGTTAGACTCGAAGACGGTCTCACTGAGCTTGCCGAATGGGTTGCCGGTCAGACAGCAGTAGATCGCTGTGAACAGGCAGGTTACGAGCTTCAGTGTAGAGGACTTATTCACGAGACTGCTCTCGTTAGGACTCCACGTATGGAGCGGATCCGAATCCGATGAAATTTGCGCTGGTCAACCCCAACTGGACATTTCATTCCAGCGTTTACTTTGGTTGTCGATCTGCTCACTTTCCTCTCGAATTGGGCTATGCAAAGGCCATTCTGGAGTCTGAGGGTCATGAGGCCATAATCATCGATGCTCACTTGTTCGACCTGGCTCTGAGCGATCTTCATAGGACAGTCTCCAAATTTGCTCCGAATTTTACGATACTTCTTACGGCACCGACTTACCTGTTCTGGCGGTGTCCACCTCCGGAACTGCGCGAACCGCAGATCGTAGCCCGTGCACTTCGCAAAACAGGCGGCCGGCTCATTGCGGCCGGACCGCATGGATCGATAACTCCTGAATGCACACGGGAAAAGCTCGGAATAGATGCTGTGATCAGGGGAGAATGCGAAGACGTTGTGTCGCGGCTTTTCATGGCATGGGAAGAAATTCCTTCACTGCATTTTCCAGGACGCACATACTCAGCACAACCCAATGAAGTGGATTTGAACCGGATACCTGCGCTTATCTGGCCGGATGAGTGGGTCGCGCGACACGCGCATCATCACCATCGTTTCGAGACTGTTCCGGAAGGACCGGGGGCTGAAGTGGAATCGTCCAGAGGGTGCCCTTTCAGGTGCATCTTCTGTGCGAAGGAATACTTTCGCACGAAGTATAGAAGACGACCTCTGAAGATTCTCTTCGACGAAATCGACCGCCTGCAGTCGCAGGGGGTGAAGTACCTGTACTTTATTGACGAAACATTCTTTCCCCGAAGGGAGTTGTTGAACGAACTCGCTCTGAGGGACATAAAATTCGGCATTCAAACGCGAATCGATTTATGGAACAGAGAAACCCTTGCGTTGTTGGGCAAAGCCGGATGCGTCTCTATCGAAGCTGGTGTCGAAAGTATTACCGATGATGGGCGAAATAGCCTGCAGAAAGATTGCCGAAAAAGCACCAAACAAATCACTGACTTGCTCGTGACTACCCGACAATTTGTTCCGTTTGTCCAGGCCAACCTGATTCGAGTACCCGGCGACAATCTGGCAGACATACGTGAGTGGCGAGAAACTTTGCAGAAGCAAGGTATTTGGGCGAACGATCCTGTGCCGATGTTCCCGTACCCTGGTTCACCGGCATACCGGCAGTTGTGGGGATCGCCGGATTCCTGTTCCTGGGAGCGTGCCCACAGATACTACCTGGCCGAGCATTCGCATTTCAGCGACATTCAGAATCAACAGCCTATGTCTCTTGAAGAGGTGGAGTTGTCCAATGATGAAGTCACTGAGAAAAGCCCCGAAATGTTTTGTTCATCTGATGTTCTTTCTAGCCTGAAATAACAGTTGAATTTAATCATGTGTGTCGAGAAATGTGCTTATGGCGAACAATACTGCTGCGACGTATGTCATACG
The DNA here is from genome assembly GCF_000266945.1 of Desulfomonile tiedjei DSM 6799. NCBI lineage: Bacteria > Pseudomonadati > Thermodesulfobacteriota > Desulfomonilia > Desulfomonilales > Desulfomonilaceae > Desulfomonile > Desulfomonile tiedjei. The sequence continues at coordinate 2,844,332 of NC_018025.1, read as the reverse complement.
GGTACTCTGATGCTGGAAATCCGAATGACGAGGGAACCTCTACGCAATATGAATCTCGGTTACTTTAGAAGGTGCCGGCAAACGGGATCCGGAAAATTGGAGAGATGAGTCAACTAAACATTGTGATTTTCGGTCTGTCCATTACCTCTTCCTGGGGCAATGGGCATGCAGTGACATACAGAGGACTTGTGGCGGAACTCGCCCGCTTGGGGCACAAGGTGACCTTTCTGGAACAGGATGCGGAATGGTACGCTTCCCATCGGGACATGCCCTATCCTCAAGGCTGCAAAATAATACTGTACAAACGATTCTCGGACGTACAGAGATTCCATTTAGCGCGGATCCGATCTGCCGACATGGTTATTATCGGGTCTTACGTGTCCGCAGGAATAGAGATCGGCAATTGGATTCTGCAGAATTCTCCTGGTGTAGTAGCTTTCTACGACATCGATACCCCCGTGACTCTTGCGGCTATCGCCAGAGGAGCCTGTCAGTATCTCACTGCAGATCTCATTCCCGAATACGATCTTTATCTTTCATTCACCGGCGGGCCTGTGCTCAAAATCCTTGAAGATGAAATGGGTTCTCCTTGTGCAAGAACTTTGTACTGTTCGGTAGACCCTTCAATTTACAGGCCGGAAACGAGAGCTGCAAAATGGGATTTGGGATACCTCGGAACGTACAGCCCTGATAGACAACCCAAAGTAGAGCAGTTTTTGAATGTGCCGGCATCTCAATGGGAAAATGGTAAGTTCGTCGTGGCAGGTCCTCAGTACCCCTCTTCCGTAGTCTGGTCTCAAAATGTGCACAGAATCGATCATGTTCCTCCCGGGGATCATAGAAGCTTTTATAATTCACAACGATTCACGCTGAACGTCACCCGCAGTGACATGATCAGAGCCGGCTGGTCTCCCAGTATCAGGCTTTTCGAAGCCGCTGCTTGCGGGATACCTATTGTGAGCGACTGGTGGCAAGGGTTGGATCACTTTTTCGTTCCTGGTGAAGAGATCCTGGTGGCTCAATCGACGGAAGACATTCTTGTGTATCTTCACAATACTTCGGAAAGCGAGCGCAAATCCATCGGGTATGCTGCGCGTAAAAAGATTCTCAGTGCTCACACCTCCGCTCATAGAGCTGCAGAATTGGAGGAATATGCTCGAGAGGCTTTGAAGAAGCCGGCCTTGTCGAAATCTGCATATTCCAGGGGACGTGCCGTATGGCGAAAACCTTAACAGGAGTCTATTCGTCCTGTCGAGCATGTGATCGTGCGTGGCTTCCTTGGGCAATTAGTGCATGCTGTGGCTGATAATTAGTTGATGACACGATCGGCAACGTTGAAACCAGGGGGTGCTCATGCCTACTACGTTACAAACGGACCTATCCGAACCCCGAACTCCTCTGGAGCATGAAATAGCCGAACTGGGACCGTGGTTTCACAATATCCACTTGCCGGACGGCACGCAGACAGCCCCCGGACATCCGCTCGGGGATTTTCCGACCTACAAATGGCGTGTAATATCTCCCAATCTACCGGAGGACATGACCGGCTGGACTGCTTTGGATATAGGATGCAATGCCGGATTCTACTCGCTCCAACTGGCAGCCCGAGGGGCCGATGTTACCGGAATAGATATTAACGATCACTACTTGAATCAGGCCAGATGGGCTGCCGAGCAGTTCGCATTGGGTTCCCGTATCCAATTCTTACATAAGCAGGTGTACGAACTAGCTTTCACGGAAGACTCCTATGATCTGATACTGTTCATGGGTGTGTTTTATCATTTGCGACATCCATTGCTTGCTCTTGATATCGTGTCGGAGAAATTCGAGAAACTTCTGGTGTTTCAGACGCTGACAATGCCTGGAGAGCAAGTGTTTGTTTTTGAAGATGATCTGACGATAGATGACAGATTGCTCCTCCTGCATCCCGCATGGCCGAAAATGGCTTTTATCGAAAAATCTCTTGCAGGCGATCCCACCAATTGGTGGGCTCCCAATCATGCAGCGGTTCTCGCAATGCTTCGTTCGTGCGGCCTCCGTCCTTTAAAGAATCCGGGTCACGAAATTTATTTCTGCCGTCGAGACGAGCAGTGCAAAACGGATGTGAACCGGGAAGAGCTCTCAATTGCAGCAAAAAGCGTGGCACAGCTCAACAGTCCTTCAATGAAAACGAAATAACTGCATCCAATTATTTGATGGAGCATGTTTATGATAGAAGCGATCAAATTCTGGAACGAGCCGAATAATCTCTCGCACTGGGATTTCGAGATGGACCCTGAATGGAAAGAATACACTCGAATGACGATGCTGGCGGCACAGGCCGTACGGAGTCTATCCCCGGAACTCACCTTAGTTCTTGGGGGAATTTCTCCTATTGACCCCAAATTCATCGATCTTCTCAAGAGATATGGTTTGCTGGAATATGTCGACGCCGTGGCTGTCCACGGATTTCCCTTGGATTGGAATCACTGGAGAATTCACGATTGGCCGGACAAAATTTCTGAAATCGAAGAAGTCGCGAATCTTCCGGTCTGGATTACCGAAGTCGGAGCATCCTCATTTGGCGCAGAAGAAGTTCAAGTATTCGGGATCGAGCGGACTACCCAGCTTCTCTCTGACCGTCTCGAACGGGTGTATTGGTACAGCCTGCTTGATTTACCTCCTACGTGGGATGCCACGACTCGCCACAAAGAAAGTGAAGGCAGCTCTTACTACCGTCACTTTTACATGGGGTTGATTCGCTCGGACAACACGCCGAAACCGGCGTTTCAGCAGTTCAATCCTGAAATGGGCATCTGCCAATGGATTCACTTCCAGGACCCTCGGTTCGATTCTATCATTCATTGGCTCAGGAAATTAAACGTGAAAAAGCTCAGGACCGGGATCAGTTGGGCAGATTGGCTGCGTCCCCATGCACTGGACTGGTTTGATCGCCAGATGGAGGCTCTCCGGGAATTCGATACAACGATTACCCTGTGCTTTACCCCTGAATCGAAGGGAAAACGACCTCATCACACAAGTCCACCGGTCGATCCTCATGAATTTGCCGATTTTGCCGTACAAGTGGTCAGACGCTATGTACACAGCGAATCCGGGTATTCTCAGGAAAGGCCTATCTTCACGGCCGTGGGTGCAAAGAAGTGATGCGGTGACCGGCGGGAATCCCATCAGTCGAGGCCTTTCGCGACCGATGCGGTTCGCTTCGCTCACCACATCCTTATTGAGTCATCTGTTTGTACATCTCTTTTTGGAATAACACAGAATAATACTGTATAGCTCTGTTAAAGCGTAATCCTTCCGGAGAGTTCCGCATAATATCTCCGGACAAAACGCTGTATCCCAAACGGTATACGATGTAAGCAATGGTATAGAACGGAAGACGATACCTGATATCCGAATCTTCAGATAATTTCGAGTACATCTCCACAAATTCCGATCGTGAATCGTCATCGAGTCCGAACTCGACACATAAGCCTGCCACATCCCACGCTATGTCCTGACAGCAGGGGAAAAAATGGTCCGCGTGGTGATCCGTCACGTCAGTTTTGAGATATCCGGCTTCGGTCTTTATCCATTTGTGCGGCAATAGTCTACCGTCGACGGCAACAGCCTGGACGTCTTTCAATGCCGATATGTCCGGAAACGTTTCGACAAACTTTTCTACCCAATATCGGCCGGCGGTTTCAGTGAGATTGTGAACGATCATCTCTCTGATCTGTTCCGGAGTTCTCGTTGCACGGGCAGGAAACTGTCTCTTGAGAAAAGCCAGGTAACGTGCTGCAGTTTGCATAAATGACCGGCACACGTTTTCCTTCGTCAGAGGTTTACCTGAAACGAGTTCATATCCGATAAATCCGTTTTTCAGGCCCAAGACTCGTGGAGAGAACCCACGTTCCGCCAGGAGTAAAGCTCGTGAGTATGTGGCTCGTCCATAATGCCCCAGACCCGCAAACTTGATCAGGATCTTCTTGTTTCCTGAAAATCCATTCGATGAAACCAGGTACTTGCGCCGTTCATTCTGAGGGTACACGGGAGGGTATTCGGATTCATCTTCAAGGAAGATCGGTCTCCATTTCCCGGCCGAAATATCACTGACCGAGTCGTAAGCCCAGGATTGCCGGAATAACCCTGAATCGAGCCACAATTCCTCGAATTCGGTCAGAAATTTCCGATGCCTTTGCCATTGTTCCGTCGCTTTTCGGGAGATGAATCCGTTTCCATCGGGATTCCAGCTCGGGAACAGTATGATGCGTTCATCAGGGATTCCTCGTCGCGAAAGTTCTCCGGCCACAGAGGCAAAAGACGAACCGCTCAATCCCGGCCCTTCATCGGCGATGAGAAACCATGCACCTGCGTTACCATCTATTTCCATCGCGAGTTCATCTGATAGATGTATCTCCCGATCGAAAAAATCGCCTCTGGGTCTCACGGTGAAACTGGTAGCCGGGCAACCCGCCGATTCCAGTGCAGCAACAATAACCGAAGCAAGACTCGTTCCTATACTGCGGATTCCGATGCATACGGCATGCGTTAACTGCACATCGCGGACGAATTTGAGTGCAGATTCATAGTAGAATTCAGGATAAAGACCGTAAAAGGCGTATCCTTCCGGCACCTTGACCGTGATTGATTCGGGCAAGGGAATACAGCGCAACCGATCGAGCAGGTCCACCAGATCCACTACTGAAATTCGCCTGTTTCGTCTCCATGAGCCGGCGAACAAGCGGCCCGTCATGACTCCACCACTCCTGAGTTGCCGGATCACTGAATTGAGCGTATCGAAATCTTTGCACAGACGATCGGTTACCCCAGTCTCGAATTCCCCGTACTGGATAAGCAAATCCGTAGCAAGTTCATGTTCACGGGTTGCGTCGAACGTTGAAGCAAGGTGCATCAGGCCATCTATGCACTGAACGGTATTCTTGTCCTCACACAAATCCCCGTACACAATCATGTTTCGGCCTCACATGCAATTCGGTAGCCGGAATGTCAACAATTAGGTCGGCCATCCATCAACTCGGACACCAACATATGTTCATAGTACGTGGGGCTTTTTTACGTGTCAACGTGAGTTGCAGCCGAATCTCAGGTGTTCGAGTGGGAAGGACAAATGCACTCCAACAAAAGCTCTTGACTTATCCATTGAGTTAACATACAAGCGACTCCAAATCGCGATTACAGTTAAAATACTGGTTTATACGTATAATCAAGCAATTATATTAGCCCCGCGAGTTGAAGCGATCTATCATCGCTTCTCATTGGAGAAAAGCCCTCCAACATAGGGGAAATCTCTTGGAAACGAAACGTTACAGGCCCATCGAAGCTGCTCGAATTCTCGGCATTTCAAAAGAAACGCTGCTTTCGTACGAGCGCGAGGGAAGAATCCCTGAAACAGAGCGGGATGAAAATGGAAATCGGATTTATACGTTTCAAGATCTTGAGAACATCCGAGATCTATTCAATCTGAGGCCGGTGCTGTCAAGCCGCCCGATTTGTATTGCCGTCTTCAACATGAAAGGTGGGGTCGGAAAGAGCACGGTTTCTTCGAACCTCGCGTGGAAACTGGCCGAATCCGGGTATCGGACACTCGCTATGGATGCTGACCCTCAAGGTCATATGACGACTTCCCTCGGAGAAGAACCTTCAGCATTCAACCTCACGCTCATGCAAATGCTGGTTCCCGACGGCAAGAAGAGCATCGCCCGGTTGAGCGAGGTCGCCTGCAAACTCTCGCCGAATCTGCACCTTGTTCCTGCGAACTTGTCCATGTGCTCCATGAATCTCTACCTGTTCCAGCAACCCGAGAGAGAATATAGGCTTCGCCGCGCATTGGAGTCCGTCCGCGAATCGGCTGAATACGATGTAATGGTCATAGATTCCCCGCCATCGTACGATTTGACCAGCCTCAATATTCTTCTGGCCTGTGACATTCTCCTTGCTCCGGTGAAACTCGATGGCAATTCCTTTTACGGACTACAGTATCTCTTCGATTCAATTCGTGACATCTCAGGAACATACAGGCACATAATCCCAAAAATACTCATAATTCCAAATAACTATAATAGCAGCTACTCTGTGAGCCGACAGATTCTGGAGGGTTTGACGGAAAGCTATGGAGAGTATATAACTCGGACGGTCATTCGCCAGGACGTGAGTTTCGACAAGGCTAATGCCCTGCGGCAGCCGGTATTTCTCCTGTCTCCTTCCTGCAAAGGAAGCCGCGATCTCGAAAACTTGATGCACGAGCTCACAGAAATCATCAAAGGAAAGGAATGATCCGACTTGAAAGCCCCAGAAAAGAAGAAGCCGGATTACAAGAAATTCATAAAGAGACCCGCCCCGCTGTCATTCAGCCCTTCCGAAGGAAGCTATGCCAGTAGTAGCTCGGTTCGGAAAGTCACCGTTCTGAAAGAAGAAGATATTCCTTGGGCTGAGATAATTTTCGATTCTGTGGAAGCTCCCCTGATATCGAATGTGCGCAATACGGCGCCGATCCCTCGAATCTTGCATCAAGAGCCTCCTATTGCACTCATGGCAATTGCTTTGTTGGGTATGATCCTCCTACTTTGCTGGAATTCATGAATTGCGTCGGCCTTATAATCTGATTTTGCCGTCCGACAATGATGATAATTGCATCGATTCTTGACACTTTTTCGTGTTCCTGATAAAAGCTTCAGGATCTCGTGCGTAATTCATCTGTTCATTCGAATGCTGTTTCATAACCCTCACCATTGCTTGAAAAGACGAGTATGCCTGGGCCCTCGTGATGAGGGCATGTCGCGTTCCGGGCTCAAAGTGATAAATCTTGTGTCAAAAATCTCACAAAAAAGGAGGTATGGGCTGTGAAGGTCCTTGTTTCGGATAACCTATCCGAGTTGGGAGTGCAAATCTTTCGAGAGGCAGAGGGAATCGAAGTTGATGTCAAAGTCGGACTCAGCCCTGACGATCTAAAGCAGATCATCGGTCAATACCACGGTTTGGCAATCCGAGGTGCCACAAAGGTCACCGCAGACATAATTGCCGCAGCGGACAATCTGAAAGTGGTCGGACGTGCCGGTACCGGACTTGATAATGTCGATATCCCTGCAGCGTCAAAACGGGGTATTGTCGTTATGAACACCCCCGGAGGGAATACCGTTACAACAGCCGAGCACACGATCTCCATGATGATGGCCTTGGCACGGAACATTCCGCAGGCGACATCTTCCATGAAACAGGGAAAGTGGGAAAAGAAGAAATTTTCGGGGACAGAGCTGTTCAACAAAACCCTCGGCATAGTAGGACTCGGTAAGATTGGTTCCGTTGTAGCCGACCGCACCATGGGGCTTGGCATGAGAGTGGTGGCGTATGACCCGTTTCTCTCGGAAGAACAGGCCAAGCAAATGGGAATCCGACTCTGCACGCTACAGGAAGTCTTCAAGGAAGCCGATTTCCTCACTCTGCACGTGCCCCTCACTGATGAGACGAGAAACTTGATTTGTGAGAAGAACATTTCTATCATGAAAGATGGAGTTCGTATCGTCAATTGTTCACGAGGCCCGGTGATCAACGAAGACGACCTCGCAGCCGCAATTGAGTCAGGCAAAGTTGCCGGTGCAGCAGTGGACGTGTACGCTGTCGAGCCGCCGGGACTGACCCGTCTCGTCTCCAACGACAAAGTAATTTGCACGCCGCATCTGGGAGCATCCACGCAAGAAGCTCAGGACAACGTTGCCGTTGCCGTTGCAACTCAGATCCGTGACTATCTTCTCGATGGAACCATCCGCAATGCGGTTAATGCTCCGGCAGTCGCAGGAGAAGCTCTCGAGAACCTCAAGCCGTACCTGGATCTGGCAAGAAGATTGGGATCGTTCCTCGGCCAAACGATCCAAACAGGAATAAAGAGCGTGGAAGCCCAGTATTCAGGCGTTGTGACCGATATGGAGTTGAAGCCCATAACTACCTCCTTTCTCACGGGCCTTCTCACCCCAATCGTTGCGGATGAAGTCAATCAGGTAAACGCTCCCATGGTTGCCAAAGAGCGAGGAATCCTGATGTCCGAGACCAAGGTCAGCAGGGGAGAGGATTTCTTGTCTTTGCTTCGTTTCACCGTGGTTACCGAACGGAGAGAACACCTTGTGGAAGGGACGCTGTTTGGTAAATCCGAGCCTCGGATGGTTCGGTATGGACCTTTCCGCGGCGAATTCGATCTTTCCGGCAATCTGGTGCTGCTCCAGGGTTATGATAAACCCGGAGTCATCGGGAAAGTTGGCACGGCTCTGGGAGCGAAAGGAGTCAACATTTCCCATTTTCAATTTGCCCGAAAAATCCCGGGTGGAGAAGCGCTGCTCTTTCTGAATACGGATTCCCGGGTGGAAGACGCTGCGCTGGATGAGCTCCGGTCGCTCGACTACGTGGAATCTGCTCGACGGTTGACGATTTGATCTGACTTGTGGATCTGGACTATGCTCAATATCAAAGACTTGTCAAATCTGGAGCTTCCTAAGCAGGAGAATTATGAACAGGCCCTGAAGATCGGTCTGGAGATTTTCGATCGAAGAGATCCCGGACGAGTCGCGGAGAAAGCAGCCGCCCGATTTGTGGGACGATCCGTCATAATTCCCCATCTGGATAAAGAAATTATCCTGAATGCCGATACTCACCGTTTTTCCATAAAAGAGACTGATGAGGAAGCTCCCATTTGGCTCGCCATTTTGGCGATTCATTACCTCAATAATGCGGACGGCCGCCAGCCGACCGGAAAGCTCAAACATTTTCGAGAGTTCAAAGAAGGGCACTTCTACGAGCCTGCATTTAACCGCCAGACAAAAGACGTGCTGGTCAGTATTTTCGGTTCGGACCCCGCTGCTCTGGTAAACGCGGGGAAAAAATTGCATGGAAAAATCCTTGAAACCGGTGATGCTGCAGTTGAATTGTCCTATTTTCCCTGTATGCCGATTACGTGCATTTTGTGGAAAGAAGACGAGGAATTCCCGGCCGAGGCGACAGTACTCTTTGATGAGACTGCCGATATTTTCTTTAGTGCCGAAGATATGGCCGTCGCAGGTGAAATGTCGGTTCTCGATCTGGTAAGAGCGTCCCGTGGATAGCTTCCGCCTGAAGGTGCCGATGCACATTCTTTTTCTACATGACATTCTCGGCGGAGCAAAGCGAGGATTACAATGAAAATAGCAGTATCCGGTAAAGGTGGAGTAGGAAAGACAACCCTGAGCAGCCTACTGGCCAGGTACTGGGCTCGGAACGGGTACAGAGTTCTGGCAGTGGATGCGGACCCGGATGCAAACCTGGGATCTGCACTGGGAATCGAAACCGCAGGCATTGTGCCCGTGGCAAAAATGGAGGATCTTATTACCGAGCGAACAGGACTTCGTCCCGGCACGGTTGGTGGATTCTTCAAAATGAATCCCAAAGTCGACGATCTCCCGGAAGCTCTCGGTCGCGAAAAAGATGGAGTCCGCCTTCTCATCATGGGGACGGTGAAAAAAGGAGGCGGCGGGTGCATATGTCCTGAAAGCGTCTTGCTGAAAGCTCTGGTATCGCACCTCGTTCTGTATGAAAAAGATCTCGTGATCATGGATATGGAAGCGGGCATCGAGCACCTCGGGCGGGGTACGGCCCAGGGGGTCAATCGCCTGCTGATTGTTGTGGAACCGGGTCGGAGAAGCATTGAAACCGCTGCGAAGGTCCGAGAACTGACGAAAGATATCGGACTGCACAAAGTGGCAGCCGTAGGCAGTAAAGTGCGAAACTCCGAAGAAGAGGCATTTTTGCACAGGAGCCTTGATGGCATTCCGCTCATTGGGATTCTGCCGTTTTCGGAAGAAATAGCCAGGGCGGATCTGGAAAGTCGACCGCCTTCTTTGGACGACCCACAAATCCACAAAGCCATAGCAGAAATCGCCGCGGCTCTGGAATCCGAGGCGAGTTAGTTTGATTCTCCGCACTCAATCACCGGGTGCGATTGCAGTTTCGTAATCGGGCTTTCGTCTTGCGCGGGCGAAGTCTTCACTCAAAGTCAATTTTCTATCGATAAGGAGGTCTTTATGTCGGCTAAAGTTATAAGCGGAAACGAAGTATCCCAACAGCTCAAGGACGAAATGAAGGAAGAAGTCGTGCAGTTGAAGGCTCAGGGACTTGAACCCAGCCTCGCAGTTATCCTCGTGGGTGACGATCCTGCTTCCAAAGTGTACGTCTTGAACAAGAAGAAAGCCTGCGAGTACATCGGCATCAGATCCCTTGAAACCAAACTCCCCGCGGATACGACAACCGAGCAGCTCCTGGAAGTGATCGATGGATACAACAAAGATAAATCCGTTCACGGAATACTTTGCCAGCTTCCGCTTCCGAAACATATTCCCGAGACCAAGATTCTTCGATCCATTCTCCCGGAGAAGGATGTGGATTGCTTCCACCCCTTTAACGTGGGATTGATAAGCATCGGAGAAGTGCGCTTCCTCCCGTGCACCCCTGCGGGCGTTATCGAGCTTATCAAACGCGGCGGCTTCCAGACTGCGGGTCAGGACGTGATAATCCTGGGACGGAGCAACATCGTAGGTCGGCCTCTCTCGAACATGCTCGACCAGCGTGATATGAATGCCACGGTGACCATGTGCCACACGAAAACGAAGAACCTCAAACAAAGATGCCTGGAAGCCGACATTATCATCGCAGCAATCGGCGTGCCCGAATTCCTCAAAGGTGACATGGTGAAAGAAGGGGCGGTTGTTATCGATGTCGGCATCAATCGTGTGGATGCTCCCGGAACGGAAAAGGGCTGGAAGTTGGTTGGTGATGTCGAATACGACGCAGTAAAGGAAAAGGCTGCAGCCATCACCCCCGTACCCGGTGGTGTGGGCCCGATGACCATCGCCATGCTGATGAAGAATACCCTTACTGCCGCAAAAGAGACCATGAAGGCATAATTTTCTTTCGACGAGGGCCGTTCAAAGGCCCTCACAACTTCTTCCACTTAATCTAATTCCAAGGCATTGCTATTCTGTAGCAATTGCCAAAATTAGTGTCCGATTGAAAATAGGAATATTGGTGGGTGCCGTGCCTCCGTGCCGGCACATCTTCAATATGATTAATGATATCGATAGAATGGACCGGCAGGGGGAGCCTGTCTTAAAAGCCTTGGATGCACAACAGATCGTGCCACGATTCTCCATCCTTGTAGAGCAGACAAGGTGGCCAATGTAGGATGCGATGACCAGCGGGAATAGCATCCGTCGAGGTCTTTCGCGATCGATGCGATTCGCTTCGCTCACCACATCCTACGTGAGCTACAACCAGGCCGAGCGGATCATGAGAAAACCGTGCTACGATCAGTGATTCAATTCTAACTTTTGAGACAGTCTCGGGACGTCGGTCACCACTAGTATCTTGTATCGGAGCATGGGATAATCGTCAGAATTTTGGCCATCGCTATAACGTTGACGTGCAAGAGGTTATAATTGCGAGTCTCCGTTCATCAGTCAGCTTAATGCATACCACAAGAGGGGGCAAATATGGGAGTATCACCAAAGATTCTGGATCTCAAGAAATACGGTTTTCCTGAGGGCAGCCCGCTCATGCTCCTGAGGGAGGCTTATTTCAGAGCCATCCCCGAAGTCTGCATCGAACGACCTGATCTGGTAACCAGATTTCATATGGAAAGCAATCTCTTGAAACAGGAGAGAATTTCAATCCTGGATAAAGCAAGAGTCTACCGCAAAGTCCTGGAGAATCGAAAACCGGTTGTTTGGCACAATCAGGCGTACCAGAGGGGAACAGATCCTTATCCCGACCCGCGCCCGTTCTTCTTCGACGATTGGTCACCTTTCGCTGGTTCTACTACGAGCAAGTTCAAAGGAGTACTGTTGTACCCCGAACTGGTCGGTCTTATGTTATGGCCGGAACTGCATGGTCTGCCGAAACGAGCACACAATCCGTACCAGATAACCGCTCCGGACATTGAAAAGCTCAATTTAGAAATATTTCCACACTGGATGGATCGGAGCATACTGGAAATTGCTCGCGTCAGATCGTACGCACAGCATTCCGAGGCTTATCATCAATCATCTGAAGAGTTGAAGCTTATGCAGCTCCTGGTGCTTTTCCTGACCAGTAAACCGCTGTGCATATCCCATACGATTCCTGATTTTTCCCGGGCGATCAAGTACGGTCTCAGAGGAGTCATCAATGAGGCGGAACAGAAAATGGCTTCCGCCGATACCCCGGCGAAACGGGACTTTTACGCGGCTATAGTCGAAGTCCTCGAAGGCATTATCGCCTACTCCAGAAATCTTGCGAATACGGCGGAATTGCTGGCACCACTGCAAACAATTTCAGAGAAGAAACGTCGGCTTCTTGAGATCGCCGAAAGATACCGAAGAGTTCCCGAACATCCCGCTATCGGGTTCAAAGATGCCCTGACGACCATCTGGGTATGCTGGACCGCGTTGAATCTGGAGAATCCCAATGTCGGCTTCAGTCTGGGACGTCTGGATCAAGTCTTGTATCCCCTGTACCGTCAGGATGTGGACAGGGGGCGCTTGCATCCGGCTGATGCTTTGGAATTACTCTGCTTCTTCTGGCTGAAAATAGGTGACCACGTTCCCATGATGCCCGAGGCTGCAGAACAGCTTTTCGGCGGTACCGGAGCAAACCAGGCTATTACTATAGGGGGTATCGACAGCCAGGGGAACGATTCCGTAAACGATGTCACATACCTCATTCTAAGAGCCACGGAATTGATGAAGCTTCGCGATCCGAATCTGAACGCGAGATATTTTCCGGGGATAAATTCAGAAGACTATTTGCGTAGACTTTGTGAAGTGAATATCAACACCGGAGCGACTCCGGCCATTCACAACGATAAAGCCGTCATTCTCGCCCTTCAGGACAAGGGTGACAGCCTTGAGCACGCGAGAGATTATGGCATCGTCGGCTGCGTGGAACCCGTAAGCGCCGGCAGGACTTATGCTCATTGCGCGGCTGTGCTGGTGAACGTTGCCGCGGTCCTCGAGCTTGCGTTGTACAACGGTCGCATGAGACACACGGGATCTCGCCTGCTCACCATAGAAACCGATCCTCAAGGTGGTTTTCAAACGTTCGAACAATTCCGGGATGCGTACAGGGCACAACTGGAATGGGTTGCAGACAGGGCTGTGCGGCTCAACAATTTGTTGGGCGAGGTGCATCAGGATTTCTATCCGACTCCGATCCTGTCTTCTCTTTTCGAGGGACCGATGGATAAAGGACTGGACGTCATACAGGGAGGCGCCAGGATCAATTCTTCCGGAGTCTCTATAATCGCTTTGGCAGACACTGCGGATTCCTTGAATGTCATCGAAGAGCTTTGCTTTAATGCAACTCCGCACAGAAGGGTTCCCCTTTCCACAATGATGGAAGCGATTAGCGCTAATTTCGAGGGTTTCGAAGATCTCTATGCAGCGACCCAAAAAGTGCCGAAGTACGGTAACGACGATCCGGGTGCGAATGAAAATGCTCAGTGGCTTGTTACGACGTTGGATGAAGCATTCAGAGGGAAAGACAACTACAGGGGCGGCAAGTATCGGGTCGGATACTGGACAATGACCATACATGCAGGGTTGTCAGAAGTGACAGGCGCACTCCCGAACGGTCGGAAAGATGGTGAAAATTTTGCCAGCGGAATAACTCCCGTATCCGGAGTTGCGCCCCACTTAACCTCTGCATTGAATTCAGCAGCGATGCTGCCTTCCCGCGCATTATCGAGCGGTGTTGCATTGAACATCAAATTCGCCCCGGAACAGGATAAGGAGGCAATGCTCGACCATTTTGCCCCGTTGATCAAGGGGTATTTTGCCGGAGAGAAGCCGGATCCGGGTGGCATAGAAATCCAGTTCAACGTTATGGATCACGAGACCTTCCTTGATGCCATGGCGCATCCCGAGAATTATCCTTATTTGCTCGTACGGGTCTCCGGATATACCGCATACTTCCGCGACCTGAATCCTCAGATGCAGAAAGAAATTATGGAGCGTACCGAATACGACCTCTCCTCAGGAACATCGCATTCGTATCATATCGATACGGAAGCATGAGACGAGATGGCCTGAGAGAATACAATTCGACTGGAAGGAATTTCAGCATGAACCTGCTTGACGACATATTGGATAGGGTCTTTTCCGGGGCAACCGATGAATTCCTGGAACTCCTCCTCAAAATCATGGGATTTGGATTTACTATGTCTAACAGCCCGTTGAACCCCGTTCCGGCTTTGGATGGATATCAAAAGCATATCGAAACGTTTAACGGCAGGTACTTGTTTCAGGCGCAGGAAGGAGTTGCAACATCAGTCATTTTCCACAGAGGCCAAATGGATGTCCTTGACGATCCCATCAATGATTGGGATCTCAAAGTGACATTCAAAGATAATCAGGCATTGTGGAAATTTCTCCTGAGTGTGAAACACGATGCAATGGATGCCATATTCAAGAATGACGTGGAGACGGAAGGGAATCTGAACTATCTGTTCAAGTTCGGATTTATGGTTCGCGACCTATGCCAGAGGCTCGGTGTGAGCAGCTTGGCTTAGCGAAGACGATGGAGGGGCTGGTCTCGTGCCTGCCCTTCCCTATTGATCGGCACGTAGGTCGGACGCTTCGTGGCACCTACAAGAGAATCCGCATCGGCCGCGATCAGCAGGACAGAAGTTGCCATACCGGAATCTTTGCCTGTCCACTCAAATGAACAGGCTAATAATCCTTAGACTTTTTGGAATCCCTTCACAGATATTATGGGAATTGCAATAATTAATGCCCGATTAAAGATAAGAATGGTGGTGGGTGCCGGCCTCCGTGCCGGCACATCTTCCAAACGATGGATAATAGAATTGACCGGCAGAGACGCCGGTCCCTACCAATAGGTTGCATTTGAGTGTCAGATAAATGCCAGAATCTTTGACCATCGCTATAAGACTTTGGAGAGAGCAAACGATTTGATTTCCGTTCCCCTCATAACGGATATAAAACGATGCAGTCGCGAGGACGGGCCGGGCATAAGGACTGTAGTCTTCTTTAAAGGATGTCCGCTCAGGTGCGTTTTTTGCCACAACCCCGAGTGCTGGACTACAGGCCCCAGTATAGCCTTCCATGAAGAGGACTGTATTCAGTGTGGGCAATGTGGACGGGTTTGCCCGCAAGAGGCCATCGACTTCTCTGCTCCGTTCAGGATTCACCGTGAACGCTGTAATAATTGCGGTTTGTGCGCTGAAGTGTGCCCCGGCTTCGGTATCCGCAAGGTGGGCGATGCATATACGGTGGATGAGCTGCTGGAGATTCTTCTGCGTGACGAGAACTATTATGCAGCTTCCGGTGGAGGCGTTACCTTTTCCGGTGGTGAATGCACCATGCACATGGGATTTCTGACAAAGCTCGCACGTGCATTGAAAGATCAGGGCATTCATGTTGCAATACAAACCTCCGGTTTCTTTGATTATTCATCATTCGCAGACAGTCTTTTGCAGCATGTGGATCTCATGTATTTCGATGTGAAGTTTGGTGATTCAAGACTGCATCGGGAATACACGGGGAAGGGAAACGAGACGATTATCTCGAATCTGCGCCAACTTCTCCGGCACAGACGAGATGCAGTCATTCCGAGAATACCTTTGATCCCGGAGACTACGGCAACGACGGAGAATCTCAAGCGTATCGCCGAGCTTTTGCATCATATGAGAGCACCTCATGTGGTCCTCCTGCCGTACAATCCCACAGGTCTGGCCAAATTCCGGAGACTCGATCTTGAGCCCCCAACCTTACCGGAACATTTCATGACGAGAGATGAAGAGGTTAGAATCGTGGAGTTTTTCAGACAATGTCTCGGGCGGGAAGCCAAATTACACGGATCTGTCACGCAGGAGTAGCCACAGTCTTTGAAGAGTCAAAACCCATTTTATAGCATAATGACATAATTTCTGAGCTTTTGAACACATTGTGCTCTAAATGAACGGTAGGGGTCGGCTTCGCTGCCGGCCCCACCGGTTGATTTGTATTTGAAAAATGTGCCGGCACGGAGGCACGGCACCTACCAATTGCCGAGAAGTGCTTTTCGCAAATTGAACACTGTTTTATACACTTGCTATAGTCGGCAGCACGGCTCTTCTTATTCTACGAATCCGGCTGGACATTGGGCGGCAAAAATCGATTTATCGATTGCTTTCCAATAAGCCGCTTCGGGGGTAATGCGCTTCTGATCCACAAGCTGTTGCAGCGCCTGATCCATTGTCTGCATGCCTTCCAAGCTTCCTGTCTGGATGATCGAAGCTATTTGAGCAAGCTTTCCTTCCCGGATGAGATTTCCCACAGCGGAATTGCTGATCAGTATTTCTACAGCAGCACACCTTCCTTTGCCGTCTGCAGTCTTGAGAAGCTGTTGAGCAAGCACCGCCTTGAGGGAATCGCTCAACATGGTGCGAACCTGATTCTGCTGGCTTGCAGGGAAAGCATTTATAACCCGGTCGATGGTCTTTACGGCCGAGTTGGTGTGGACCGTGCCGAAGACCAGAATTCCCAATTCTGCGCTGCTGAGGGCAAGCGCAATGGTTTCCAGGTCCCGCATCTCACCTACAAGAATGATGTTCGGATCTTCCCTTGACGCTACTCGAAGAGCATCGGCAAAGCTTTTCGCGTGGGCACCTATCTCACGCTGGGTGATGAGGGACTTTTGGTTCTCGTGAACGAATTCAAGCGGATCTTCGATGGTAATGATGTGTTTTTCTTCGTTTCTGTTTATGTAGTCAATCATGGCAGCAAGCGTGGTGGACTTGCCAGATCCTGTCGGACCGGTCACCAGGACCAATCCCTTCTTGATTCCAAGAATATTGTGAACCCCAGCCGGCATGCCAAGTTCTTCAAGCGACTTGATCCTGGTGGGGATTTGGCGAAATACCGCGGATATACCCCTGCGTTGGTAGAAATAATTGCATCTGAAACGAGCCAAGCCGACGATTTCATGCGCAAGGTCAAGTTCAAGGGTTGTCTGCAGAACCTTCTGCTGCTGGCTGGTCATCATCTCAAAAAAGAGGGCCTCATTCAGTTTGTGCGAGAGCGGCTTGTGTTTGGTAGGAACTAAATCCCCTTTGAGTCGCAACAGAGGAGGCATTCCAGGGACCATGTGCAGGTCCGAGGCCCCGGATTGAATCATCTCAGTGAGTAGACTGTCTATTTTGGGCAAAATGCGCCTCTACATAAAACGTTTTTTGGTCTCGGCGTACTCTAGAGCCACCTGTGGTGAAATCTTCTTTGCCTGAAGCAGTTGCATGATTGCGTCGTCCATCGATTGCATGCCCTGAGATCGGCCGGTTTGCATAATGGATGGCAGTTGATACGTCTTTTCGGATCGTATGAGATTCGCCAACGGAACAGTCCCTATCATGATTTCCGCTGCGAGCACCTGCCCGTTCCGGTCGATATTGGGAAGCAGCTTCTGAGTGATGACTGCTCGAAGGCTTTCCGAAAGCATAGCGCGTATTTGATTCTGTTCGTCAGGGGGGAAGGAATCTATCAATCTGTCCACGGTCTTGGGGCCACTCGAAGTGGATAGGGTTCCTATAACCAAGTGACCTGTTTCAGCAGCGGTAATCGCGAGCCTGATGGACTCCAGATCCCTCAATTCTCCCACCATGATCACATCCGGGTCTTCCCTCAAAGCGGCACGTAAAGCGTTCTCGAAGGATTTCGTGTGCAACCCCAGTTGACGCTGATTCACTAATCCTTTTTTTATGGGATGGATAAATTCTATAGGATCTTCTATCGTGAGAATGTGCACAGGCCGTGAGGAATTTATGAGATCTATCATTGCAGCCAAAGTGGTGGATTTCCCCTGCCCTGTTGCTCCTGTAACCACAAGCAAACCTTGATGATAGTCACAAAACTTGGCCACCACCGGAGGCAGCCCTAATTCGGAAAGAGATGGAATTTTTGAAGGAATTATGCGAAAGGTCGCGTTCAGACCTTTGCGCTGCAGGATAACATTTCCTCTAAACCGTCCGATGCCCTTTAGATCGTAGGCAAAGTCAATCTGAAGCTGCTTTTCCAGCATGTTCTGCTGCGCAGGCGTGAGAACCTCGTAGATGATCTTCCGAGCCGCTTCTGAAGTAAGATTTGGAGACTTCAGTTTCCTTAACTGTCCGAACTGTCTCACAAGATATGGACTGCCGGTTGCCACGTGCACATCGGAAGCTTTGGCTTGAACCGCTGTCTGAAGTATAGAATCTAATTGAGCCAATGTTTTTCCTCCGAAGGATCCACAAAAAACAGCTTTGTGAGCTGCCAATCCGCCGGCCGGTTGCCGCTCTGCACCCAGACGCGAGATTGATCGATGATTGAGAGGACACTGGGGGACGGAAGGCTAGTCGAAATCAGCCGGCAAGTTCGAGCGCAGAGTCTTGGCCGGAGACCTTATCCCTGATGCGCTGAAATTCGTCCTCGATTTCAAGAAACACTTCAACCAGTTCGGGATCGAACTGCGTACCCTTTCCCTGAACTATTACCGTGCGTGCTTCTTCATGGGTGTAGGACCGCTTGTACCGTCGTTCAGTGATCAGTGCATCGTATACGTCGATGACCGCTACAATACGAGCAGCCAGAGGGATTTCCTCCCCCTTCAGACCGAACGGGTACCCGCTGCCGTCCCATCGCTCATGATGATAATAGGCGACGTCTTTTGCGAGAGACAGATAGCCGTCAGGTTCGTCTGCTTCCGCGGCAGCTTCTTCGAGAGCTTTTCCGCCATACATCGCATGTTGTTTCATGAGTTCGTATTCATCAATGCCGAATTTTTTCGGATTGAACAAGATTGCATCCGGAATGGCCACTTTTCCGATATCGTGAAGCACTGAACACTGCACGAGGTCTTCGATAAATTCGGGGGTCAATACTTCTTTATAGCGTTCACGTTTGCTCAGTCTCCGGCAGAGAGCGTCACAATACGCCTGTATTCTCTTGAGGTGAAAACCGGTTTCTCCATCGCGTGATTCTGCAAGTTTGGCCAATGAAAAAATGGATGCGCCCTGTATTTTCTTTATCCGCTGAAATGATTTGAGCAGTTCCTCGTGGAGTCTAACCTGTTCGGTGACGTCCTGTCCCAGGCCGAGGATTCCTCGCAGATCTCCGTTTGAATCGACTACCGGCGTGACTGTCAAAGAAATCGTCAGTGTGCGGCCGTCTTTTGCAATATGTCTGACATTCGCATGAGCGGTGCCTTGAACGTTTTGCATGATGTTGTTCAGGCGTGCAATAGTCTCAGGATCGACTGTCTCATCCGGATAAAGTTTAGTTATGGAATTTCCGATCATTTCTTCTTCGGTATAGCCGAAGATTCGTTCCGCTCCGCGATTCCAGAAAAGGACTTGCTCATCGAACCCTGTCAGAACAATCGATACGCCTGTTGAACTATCAAGGATGCTCTTGAGGAAATCGTTGGTCCTGGCAAGCTCTTGAGTCCGAGCTTTGACTTCTTCTTCCAGAAGTCTTTTATAATTCCGCTCAAATCGCTTAAGCCGACAGTGGTCGATTCCTCGCCGTACCGTATTTAAGAGGATGTCCGTATTGACCGGTTTGAGAAGGAAATCATGAGCACCCCTTCGGAGTGCACGGAGCGCATTGTCAAGGTCGCCGTGTCCGGTAAGAAGCACTACAGAAACCGTGTTGTCGATCTCTCTGACCTTTGCCAAGACCTCAAGGCCGTCCATATGAGGCATCTGAATGTCGGTAATGACAAGGTCCGGCCGGGTATGCCCGAAAACGTTTATCCCTTCACGTCCCTCATTGGCCGTGAATACAGTATACCCGCTCATCTCCAGAAGATCTTTCAGTATGCCTACAGTCACCCCGTCATCATCTATGGCAAGAATAGATCCCGTGGAAAGAAGGCTCTCATCCGCTGAATCGGTCCCCAAAGATTCTTGTACGGAAGTTGATTTCAAATGAGGAGATACTCCCTCTCAAAATGAATTACATTCAAGGATCATGAAAAGCTGCAATCCGTATGAGTTCCCCGACCTAGGCACAGGTCTGAACTTCTTTCGTAAAACGATGCATTCCAGGGAATGCATCCGCGCCAGTCTGAATCTTAAGCAATGGCATAGTAAGTGTCAATCTCATATGTTAGAATGCCTCTTCAATTCGGAATCGATTCTATTCAGAATGGTCTGAAAAATTTTCCCCCTCGAAGGCGCGAAAGTCAACCAAAATTTTGGTCGCATCGGGCATAGACAGAGCTGCAAGAGCCCACAAGAGCTGTGTATTCAGCAATCTTGACTCTGTATCTCACGATACCGAATAGAGCCCGATCGTTTCCACGGATTATTCCCTTTGGGGCGGCACGACATAAGGAGGATCCAATGGAGGCTCACAAACTGACATTTCGTTCCATTTCAGAAGCAGTAAAAGAACTGGATCGCGTGGGATCGAGTAACAGCCGGGTAATGGCAGAACGTGCCATACACCTGAATGTGCTGCTCAAAGAGGTTCCTGGCAAAGAAGCATGGGTCTTGAAAACGACATACAACGACATCGGAGCCGAAGCGGCAATAAGTCATGCAGCGTACCGGCAGGAAGAAGGGGTCATTACGGACGTAGTGGTTATGGGCACCGTGTACCAGCATCGTGAAGTGAAACGTATACTCACCGGGAATACCGGCGTTCGCTATCTGGTGGAAGCAATAGAGACCGTAATAGATCAGGCTTCCGAATCTCGTGACGACTAATTGAATTTTTTGGAGTTCCTGTTGCCGAGTTGTTGAAAAATCGTCTCAATATTTCATCTGATACAGATTCGCTTTTCTTTTCATTATCTGAGAGACTGGAGGTATCCTTCGCTATCTTATGTGCATAATTGCGAAATGGCATGAGTCGATTCGATCTCCTTCAACTCCAAAGAAGCGAGTCTCGCCTCTTTCCATTTTTTGCTCCTTTGAACCGGCAACAATACATTTACTATGATAGATGAAATGGAGGGGCAAATGGTCACACCCGAGCTACAAAAGCTGGAACCGAAAGTACACGTTGGTTTGATCGTCGTGATAACCGGATACGGCAAAGGAAAAACAACATCAGCCCTGGGAATCGTTCTGAGGTCAGTAGGACATGGACTTAGAGTCTGTGTGATTCAGTTCATGAAAGGCGATATATTTGCCGGAGAAATTGAAGCCTTGAAACGCCTGGCACCACAGGTTGAACATCATCTGACCGGAAAAGGTTTTTGCGGGATTCAAGGTAATCCGTATCCTCATGCGGAACATCGCGAGAATGCGCAATATGCGATTTCATTAGCTAAAGAGAGGATGCTCTCAGGTCTGTTCGATGTTCTCATATGTGATGAAATAAATAATGCTTTAAAACTCAAGCTGGTGGATCTGGATCAGGTTCTCGACTTGATTGAGAGCAAACCGCCATCTCTTCACCTGGTTCTTACCGGAAGAGACGCTCATCCTGAAGTGCTGCAGCGCAGCAATACAGTGTCCGAAGTGAGAGAGATAAAACATGCGTATCGGGAGGGAATTGAGCCGCAGAAGGGAATAGATTTCTGATATCTGCATCGAAATCGACAAAAAATGCGCCGGGTCGGAGAAAACCTTTCTCCGGACCCGTTCGCAATACCGTCATTTTGCAGCCGACCGCATGTCTTTCTCTGCTGCCAATCGCAGAATGACAGTGTTGTCGCGAACCTCTACTATATGATTCGAATCCACGGTTTTGGACAGCGGGGTCAACTGGAGACCGTGTTGCTGATTAAATGTCTCGATGCATTTATCCCTGCCTATAATTTCCCGCATCTGCAAACCGATTTCGACGAGCACGCCGGCCTTGTCGAAACGGTATGTGGCGTAGCGGAACAAATCATGTCCGCGGATAATTTCTCCAACCTCATCTCCCATATCTTCGAAGGAGAAATGGGTAGGATTCTTCCGCAGTAACTCGACAACCTGAGCTTTGTTCATACCGAGTTTAATGTCCCTGAACGAATCGGGAACTTTGGCTTCTGAATGAGCCACGCCGACCATCATCGCAAAGCATACGACCATAGCCGCGGCCAAACAGGCCGTCTTCTTGTTCATAAAAACCTCCGATTGGGGAACAATTGCCTAATAATACTATTTTAATTCAAAATAGAAAAGGGAAATTTACTCTCGGCCTCAAAACTTCAGTCCGGAGCACGCCCAAATCTTCTCCTAAAGAAGCGGGTCATGGAAGACTCTGCTCAGCTCGGTTACCACGCAATACGTTCTCTGTAGGTTCACCCTTGAGACTTCCCGAACGGAGAAACCTGTCAAAGAAGTCCACATGGTCCGCAGAGGAATCCAATTGAGCCGGTCTCGTTCCTTTCTGTTTTCCCGGATCGAGCTTACCTGCCATAGAAGGTTCAAGAATTCTCTTCACGATGTTGATTGGAATGGCAAAACCGATACCCATGCTACCGCCGCTGCGGGAAAGTATGGCTGTGTTCATTCCAATGACCTGACCTTCTATGTTCACAAGAGGACCTCCGGAATTGCCAGGATTGATTGCTGCATCGGTTTGTATGAAGTCCTCATAATCGAGGATGCCCATTTCTCTCCGTCCCGTGGCACTCACGATACCGGATGTAACGGTTTTCATGAGTCCGAAAGGATTCCCTATAGCCAGGACCCAATCGCCGACCTGGAGAGTCCGAGAATCACCCAATTGTGCGGAAGGAAAACCTCTTCCATCGATCTTTATGACTGCCACGTCCGTCTTGCTGTCGGCTCCGATTACGCGCGCTTTGTACTTTTTGTCCGATTCCAGGGTCACGACAATCTGATCTGCAGAGCCGATTACGTGACGGTTTGTTAGAATGTACCCTCGCGGGTCGAAAATGAAGCCTGAAGCCATCCCTTGCTGGCGATATTGTTTTCCGGGATTCGGTGTTCCGAAGAATCTCCTGAAAAGCTCATCTTTGAACAGATCGCGGAAAGGATGATTCTCAAAAAAGGGATCCAGACTTGAATCCAATTGGTTACTCGCCACGTTTCGTACCGCGGAAACGTTAACCACTGCCGGTTTTGCGGCTTTCACCACCGTTCTGAAAGCTTCCTGAAGGTCTCTCAGTCCGTTGCGGTTGACAGTTTGAGCACCTGCTTTCGGCTGGATCGATGGTAAAAATATTAAGAATACGACAGCCATAACGATCGGAAGCATTATGGGCGTCAAAAAAGAGCGCGTATTCGAGAGCATAGTGAATCCTTTACTCCAGTTTCTTATCCAGTGATTTCTGCGCGACTCGTTCGGGAAAAAGTGCTGCAACCGACGGGTGACAGGTGAAAAACAGCACCTGTATTCCTGAGTCTTCCGAAAACTTCGCGAGTTCCATAGCAGTCAGCCCGGCACGAAAAAAATCGAAATTCACGAGAACATCGTCCATGATCAGGGGTAGAACGTATTTATCGCTCCGGTAGAGTTCCAGATCTGACAATCTCAACGCCAGATACAACTGCTCCAGAGTGCCCCGACTGAGGAATTCCTCATCAATCCAGGTTCCGTTTTCACGTTCGACCTTCATTTTAGTTCCTTCCAGTGGCATGATCACTCGTTGGAACTTGTTACCGGTAATACTCCTTAAGATCTCTGATGCACGTTCGAGCATTTTCGGCTGCTTCTCCAATTCGTACACGCGCAGACTTCTTTCCAAAAGAGTATGTGCGATTCTGGTCGTTATCAAGGCCTTTACGTCTTCATGAATCCGCGCTGACAACTCTTGTTTTTCGGCAAGAAGCACATCTGTTTCATTCTCGGCCTCAAGTGCTGCTATTCTCGCGCCGATACTACCGATCCGTTCCAGAAGCGCTTCCGATTCCATTCTGGCGTTATCGATCTCACCTCTCAAGTGTGCGGCCTGCTTCTTCCGAGAAGAAAAGTCCAGTACAGAGTAAAAACTATGCATAGCCTCCCGGTCGGCGAATTTCATGCTTTTTGTCAGCCGATCCGTGATGGTGTCCAACTGACCGGATATTTTGACGAACTGTTCAAAGTGAAGATGTTGTTTCCTGAAGGCTTCCTCGTCAGCAACTCCTGCAGCAGCAAATAGTCGCTCCATAGTTTGACGGGAATGAGCGATCCGGGAGTTTAATACATCCATGCGGGTCCTGAGATCCTGTGCTTTTTCTTCCCACCCTTTCTTCTGCAAGAGTAGTTCTCTCACGCTGCGCTCTTCCGATTCCCACAGGGCGAGAGTCTGCAGTGGATCTTCGTTCACGTGCCTGCCCATCAAATTCGCCAAATCGAGGATCTCCTGAAGAAATGCCTGCCATCGCGTTTGTATGCGTTCCAGATCCTCGGATTCTCGATGAGCCTGCTCGTTTGCTTCGCCGATCTTCCTGAGGTTTCTCACAAAGTCAATGGCGATTTCCGCTGATAATTCGGGACCTAATCCACATTCTGCAATGAAGATTTTCCAATTCTCGTCATGCTTTGTCAATTCCTGCAATTCTTCCGATAAGA
Organism: Desulfomonile tiedjei DSM 6799; assembly: GCF_000266945.1. Taxonomy (NCBI): domain Bacteria; kingdom Pseudomonadati; phylum Thermodesulfobacteriota; class Desulfomonilia; order Desulfomonilales; family Desulfomonilaceae; genus Desulfomonile; species Desulfomonile tiedjei. Next base: position 2,819,847 of record NC_018025.1, on the reverse strand, counting down.
GCGCTTCCAATTTGGCGCGACTCGTGTTCTGGATTTCCAATTCCGCAAGATCGTTGCCAAGAGAAGTCTTTAAGAATTGAGACCTGAGGAAAGCACTTTCTGAAGCAATGGAACGTTGCTCTGCCCTCTCGATTTCTTCGAGACTCACTGACGGTGTGTCGAGCACCTCCCGGGCAGTGTCGCGGATTCTCCGTTTGATCGAGTCGATTTCCTGAAGATAGGTGCGGCGTCTTTTTTCAGTGTCCGTCAGACGAGAAGTGACAAAGTGCGATTTCCGAATGAGCAATTCACGTTGATTCTGTATGCGCATGTTTCTCGCTCTCTCTTCTTTCATACGCCAGGCGAAGAGCATTGGAGCGATGAGAAGAGCCGCCGTTCCGGCAAATCCATGCATCCAACCGGAACCGTTCATAATTGAGGACAGGAGAATTCCGCCGCTAATTGCGAGCGTTGCGACGGCGATCATCCAAAAAACCGGCGTAGATATGGAACGAGGATTTTGTAGCTCCAATCCTTGCAGGTTTTGCGATAATTCGATTTTTTCCTGGATCAGCGCATCCAATACGCGTTGTTCATCCTGGGATCTATGGGCAAGCTCGCTCATTTTCTGAAAATAATTCTTGCACTGGTACAGCTTCGCACGGTCTTTCTGCGTCAGGTACCCTGCGCTTTCACCAAGTAACAATTGCAGTTCGCTTTTCTTGGCAGAGATTTTTTCTTCCAGAGATTCCGAAATATCCTGAGTGGATGCAATCCGATTCTCGAAATCTCGGATACGTTCCCGCTGATCCTGATACGTATCGACAAAGGACTGAATTTCCTGCTCCAGCGAAAGAGGAAGCTTTAGTCCGCGGATGCGTTCCGCATCCCAGCCATGCCCGAGACCGTTAATTTCCTGCGCACGTCGGGCACGAGATCGTTCCGCGAGTAAGAGCCCCTGATCTATTTCATCCGGAACATTGGCCAGAGTTGCAGCCTTGCGTGACAACGCGAGAATCTTGTCTGCGTGCTCGAGAATATTTGAATCTATTGCAATCGCTTCCAGTTGTCTCTCGAGATGCTGTAATTGTGCTTCTCCTTCGCTGCGCTCCTGATCGGCTTCTTCGTATTTCTGGAGAGCGCTTTCATAACGCGGTATCCCGTCGATCGGAAAACGTTGGGCGGCCTCAACTTCCGCTCGTTTGCGTTCCAAAGACACGAGCTGCTCCCAGTCAGATTCAAAACGTAAAACATCCTCCAGTTCGGACATTTGGGATTCCGCGCATCTGATGACCTCTGCCAGTTCCTGGCGTCTTTGTCCTGCTTCTTCCAGTTCCCTGTTCAATGTTGCACATTCTGCGGGACGTTCCTGCAGGTGCCGGAGCCTGATGTTGATCTCCCCTACGCGCGATTGGTTTTTCCACAATGAATCCCTGCCGCCAGTCGGCTTCTTCCACAACGCGCGGGAGCGTTCATTGAGTTTTTCCAGAATACTCAACGGGTTGATCCGTGGCGACCCCAGGGCAGCAGTGATAATTCTGCTCCGTAAGGCCTCTCGATCGAGTTGACGCATTTGGTCAAGGTCGAAAGCAAACAGATTTTCGTATCCATATTTCCGAAAACCGCTCGGTGAGAAGGGCACCATGAAAGGATCGACATGAGCACCGTTTCTGTCCGTTATAGACAGCTCACCCTCTTTCAGCCCATGTTTCTCATTGCGGGAAATTCTCAGAACACCTGCCTGTGGGTCATTGACAACGAGGAATCCACTCCGAAAATTGCTGTTCATAGCTTCATATGGATTCCCTCGGTAATTCCTTTTTCTAAATCCAAAAAATACCGATTGAACGAATTCCATGAGCGTGGTTTTCCCAGCTTCATTCCGTCCTACAATGACCGTGAGCCCAGGTTTCAGGTCTGACACGCGAATCCGGGACAGTGCTCCAAAATGTTCGATTACTATTTCTTGAATCCACATAGTTTTGGTCGATCAAACAGTCGAACGGTTAATCCGCGGTTTCGGAAATCATGGTGAGCACCAGTGCAACGGCCTGATTCATGAACTCGGATGCAACCTCGGGATGCTGATTCCAACGCTCCGGATGCAGCAGATCTCTGTAGTATTCCTGATTTACTTTGACCAGTTCATTCCGAATCTGATGCACGAACTTCCGCGTCTCTTCAGGGTCGTCCAGAATACGTTTTGCCTGGTTTTGGAGATCTCTCGGAAGTCCGTCAGCCCGGGTCAACGAATCGGCTTGCGAGTATGTATTATCCACGAATCGGGATGGAAACGCAGGCACAGGCAGGGCACTGACGCGCTCGCGAACCACATAGCGAAACTCCTCGTCTTGAAGCAGACCTTGAATATTAAGCTGCGGAATCGAGCCCACGAAACGGATTTCCGCTACGAGGGCTTCGAGCGTGTTCCGGTCTGAAACCAGTGCAGAGCAACCCTGCTCAATGGCTTCAAGCACGTCTTCCGGATTCGAGCAGTCGCTGACATCCACATTCAGATACTCCCATCGTACTGCTGCTGTGGGGAGAAATTCGGTTTCTATGTGCCCTCTTTCCAGGTCAATGAGAAAGCATCCTCTGGGACCGCTTTCATTCCTGTGTGCTCCTTGAGACGACCCCGAATACAAGACCAGGGGATTTTCCATGACCGTCGTAGGAGTATGGACATGGCCGAGACACCACATGTCCATACCCGAAGCCCTTAAATCTCCCGGTGAGCACGGAGCGTAGTCATCGTGATCGGAAGCGCCGGATACATTCGTATGCAATAGGCCGACAGCCAGTTCCTGGCCGGGATCTCTCCGAATTGCAGCGACCAGATTCTCCTTAACCGCTGGAACCGGAAAACTTGCCCCGTATATTACTGCTCCCGGGACAATCTCCTTTTGCTCGGGATCGGCTCCGAACAGAATCAAGCCCGGAAGAGATCTGAGTGATTCGGGAAAAGTCTGAAGTGGATCATGATTTCCCAGAACCGCATAAACGGGGATTCCAGCGTCTCTCAGTCGCTCCAGTCCTTGCCGAAAAGCCACTCGAGGACGAAGTGAAGCATTGGATGCGTCAAAGATGTCTCCCCCAAGTGTAAGAAAATCAGCCTTATGTTTAACTGCATGGTCGATTATGTTGTTCCACGCGGAGTAACCGGCCTGGAGGAACAATTGTCCCAACTCGGGACTGGATCTGGTGAGTCCGTAAAACTGTCTCCCAAGATGAATGTCTGCGGCATGGATGAATCTCATTGCGAAACCGTTGGCCCTGTTTTCGGGAGTCTCTCGTAATACAAATGTGCGTTCAAAGAAGTAACGTCTAGCAAATCCGGTCCCGGCATGTCTCCGAAGCGAAGTCAGAAGGAGATTTGCCGGACCGGCAAAATAACGGGTTTCTCAATATTCCTTCTATGAAAGCACTTTGGTATAACGCATCTCACAGTTCATGCACATGAAAGCAACACGGCACAGGAACTCCCCGATTCGACGGCTTCTATACCACAGAGCGGCTTTTGCAGGGAGAAAATTCAGTTGAACTCCGGCGGAGTCGCAATTCGATCCGGGCGGTATATTTTCAAATCGTATGAACATGAGGTATTGAATATTGAACGTATTCGAAAGGCCTGTGCCGTGATTCGCACTTCTGCATTATTCTTGATAGTCGCTTCTCTGTTTTGGAGCTTGGCTGTTGCTGCTGGTGATACCGGTTTCAAGAGCGCTGTCCCCAATAGAGTGTTCAGCTTCCCGAAAGATCATGGAAAACATCCCGAATTCAAGACCGAGTGGTGGTATTTCACGGGAAACCTCGCAACCGCCGATAAAAGAGAGTTCGGATTTCAGCTCACCTTTTTTCGTCGCGGTTTGACAGCAGAAACAAAGCGCCGATCTCAATGGGCTGTTACAGATGTTTACCCTGCACATTTCGCCATCACCAAAGTGGATTCCAAAGAATTCTTCCATAGCGAGCTGATTTCACGTGAGGGACCGGGACTTGCCCGCGCATCCGAGAGCCACTTGGACGTGCGTGTACGCGATTGGAACGTCAAAGCCGATTCATCCGGAATGCGGTTGTTCGCAGAAGAAGGCGAATACCGCCTGGACTTGTTACTTTCTCAAGAAAAGCCGACTGTCTTGCACGGCAAAGACGGGTACAGTCTTAAAGGAGATTCAGAAAGCCAGGCTTCATACTATTATTCTCTTACACGATTGAAGGCTGGGGGACACATTACGTTCAAGGGCTCAACGTATGAGGTGAGCGGACTCGCATGGATGGATCATGAATTCGGCTCGAGTATTCTTCTCGCTGATCAGACTGGATGGGATTGGTTCAGTATACAAATGGATGACGGCACGGAACTCATGGCGTTTCATATGCGCAAAGCAGATGGAACGACAGAGCGGCCGTTCGGCACTTTTGTTCCGGTCCAGGGCGAGCCGATGCATTTGTCCGGTGAACAGATTGTCATTAAGCCATCGAGCACCTGGAAAAGTCCCAGAACAGGCGCAGTGTACCCTGCGCGCTGGTCCATCGAGATTCCGGAGCTGGGCCTGAATTTGGAAATAGAGCCCTTCATACCGGACCAGGAACTCGCTGCAATTCGGTCCACCGGGGTGGTCTACTGGGAAGGTGCAGTCCGGGTGAAAGGAACGAAGAAAGGAAGCGAAATTGCCGGAAAGGGATATGTTGAGCTTACCGGGTACGCGGGATCTCTCGGCAGTAAAATATAGTATGACAATTTTGTATACCCATTGACAGACATGACAACGAGAATAGATTGTTGTTTCAGCAGCTTGAGGACCCAGTTTTTACGTAAGAAAGCTATTGACATGGACAGAATACTCATGTACCTGATGATATGCGGCGGAGGTGAGACTACATGGAAGTATTATTTGCCGTATCAATTACAGCAGCCGTTTTGTGGCTCGCTTTCGGGGACAAGAGAGACTGGTCCGGAATGTAAGACTACTGCTCGAGTTCCGAAAAAAAGGCCGGAAGAGTTGATTAACATCTCTTCCGGCTTTTCCATTTCTTATAGAGGAAATCTCCCGCTTTAAAGCGATCCCGGGAATGGGAATCTACCAATGTTTCGGTAACGATTCCAGACCGATCCGGTTCCCGGAATCCAGATCCTGAATGTAGGTTCAGCCGCGGGAGATTACATTTTGGTAGGAAAGAGAATTAGATGACAGATAATTCAAAAAGTGAAGGGACGGCCCCATCAGACCAAGCCCCTGACGCGAAACTAAAAAACTCAGTCCTGTTCGTAACTATAGTCAGCTCGTTTGTAACTCCATTCATGGCGTCATCCATAACGGTGGCACTTCCGGCCATACAAAACGATCTCCATATGGACGCAGTTCTGCTTGCATGGATTGCCACGGCATACCTACTCTCCTGCGCCGTGTTTCTCGTCCCCTTCGGCAAAATCGCGGACATTTACGGCAGAAAACGCATTTTTATATCCGGTATGTTGATTTTCACACTGTTCTCGGTCTTGTGCGGACTTGCTCCCAATCCTGCAACTCTGTTGGCCTTCAGGATTATCCAGGGAATTGGGACATCCATGATATTCACGACGGGAATGGCAATTCTCACTTCGGCAATACGGCCTCAGGAAAGAGGAAAAGCGATCGGACTGACTGTGGCTGCTGTTTACATAGGGCTCTCCGTAGGACCTGTAATCGGAGGATTCCTGACACAGTATCTCACATGGAGAAGCGTATTCTTTTTCGCAGGCATTCTCGGAGTTCCGAGCGTATATCTTTCAATCTGGAAATTGAAAACAGAATGGTACGGAGCGCGTGGGGAAAAACTCGATGTATTTGGATCGGTACTCTATGCCATAGCTCTGACCTTGCTCATGCTCGGGCTCTCCACAATTCCGGACGTAACAGGCGTTCTCGAGCTTGTCTCAGGTCTCGTTCTGTTCTTTGTGTTTGTTCGATGGGAACAGCGTTCACGGTGGCCGGTTTTTGAGTTGAGTCTCTTTACGAATAACAGAGGATTCGCCTTTTCCAGTCTGGCAGCACTCATTAATTATAGCGCAACATTCATGGTGACTTTTCTTCTCAGTCTTTACCTTCAGTACATAAAAGGGCTTGACCCGCGACAGGCCGGATTCGTCCTCATCTTTCAGCCGGTCACCATGGCAGTGCTTTCGCCGTTTGCAGGGAGGCTCTCGGATAAGGTGGCTCCCCGGATTGTGGCTTCCTCTGGCATGGCCATTTCTGCTGCCGGGCTTTTCGGGATGATCTTTCTCGGAGACCAAACGTCAATAGCATACATTATCGCCAATCTCGTATTGCTTGGTTCGGGATTTGCGCTGTTTTCCTCTCCTAACATGAACGCGATCATGAGCTCCGTGGAACCGCGATTCTATGGACTTGCGTCTGGAGCTGTCTCTTCCATGAGGCTGCTCGGGCAGATGACGAGCATGGGCATCACGACTATGATCTTCTCGATCTTTATCGGGAGAGTAAAGATAACCGATGCTTATCATAGAGAATTCCTGACCAGTATTGAAATTGCATTTGTGATTTCCGTAATCCTGTGCTTGGCAGGAATATTTGCGTCACTCGCCAGAGGAGAAATACAGACAGTTCAAGAAAAACCTGGAGATACGTCCGCTAATGCAACCCGGTGAAAAGTCGTGTCTCCCGATCCGCAGGGTAAAGCTTTTTCCCTTTGAAATCATAAAAAGATAATCTAATTCAAGTAATTAGCTAATCTGTCTCATGTAAAATTGGCGTTTTTCAATTGACTTGGAGCGCTCGTGGCGGTATGCTGACAACTCCCTCTCATCGATTGCTCCATTTTTATTCGGAGCAAGAGACAATGACCGTGAGAGTCCGTTACTTAACGGATGCGACTACGCTTGTATCGCTACTCGGTCTTACCCGCGTGTGGCCGTTTACTCCAACCCGGGAGATTTGGCCATGCAAGATCATGAGACGAAGACGGTCACCATTTGGATGTGGCCGTTTTCATGTTCTGGCAAGAGGTTCCCGTTTTATAAGAATTGCCAAAATCAGTGTCCGATTGAAGATTAGGAATATTGGTGGGTGCCGTGCCTCCGTGCCGGCACATCTTCAATATGATCAATGATATCGATAAAATGGGCCGGCAGGGACGCCGATCCCCACTAGTAGCTTGTATTGGAGTATAGGATAAACGTCAGAATTTTTGGCAATCCCATAATCGATCCTTCAAATTCCGGAGGAAACGACACTATTTTTGTAGATCCTTGCAGAACCGAACAAGCGAATCGATAACAATATAGATCCTCTTCGGAAGTTCTTCTTTGCCTACATGATACTCCATGACGGTTTTCAAGGGATCTTTTTCATTCGCAGATTCATCGAACAGCTTTGCATCGATGTCAAATTCTTCTGCCCGCTCGAGAAGCCGAATATGTACTCGATAGTGAGGGATGCCCGATGTGGATACAGCGTCACCTTCGACCGCAGTCTGCTTCTCTTGCTCCGGTACCTGCCGTGATTGAAACTGTGAAAGAGGGATTTGCCTGCCCTCAGAATCGGTAATCACGATGCGCACGACGACGCCGTCCGTTTTCTCGAGCAATTCAGGAGATCGGCTCATCAAATCGGCGCTCCCCCTTTTTTTCGTAAAACGCCTCGTATCCAACTGATGGAGTCTTTCTTTCAGTTCCTCTGCAGTTGCGGGCGCTTCCTTCGGGGGTGCTTGAGCATGTAACTCTCCATAAGGCTGTTGGGCTGGTGTTGCTTCTCGGGCAGCCTTTCCCTCGCCCTGTAATTTCAACCCGACTGACGATTTAGGCGAACCTTCCCGAGACTGAACTGCAGGCCCGGCGCTTTCCGGTGCTGCACGCGACTCGTCGTGGAGTTGGTTCGAAGCCGGTTTAGGAGCGGCTGGCAAAGCTTGTGGTGTCGGAGCCGATTCTCCGATGCCGGGAGCAGGCGGATGTCCTTGAAGCGGCGCGAGAGTCCTGAGTGTGTTTTCGTGAAGGTGCTGCCACAAAGGAATTATGAGAACTGCCAGCAATAATGCCGCGGCAGCGGAACCCAGCGCAAGTGCAGGAATCGTAAACAAGCGTGAGAAGATCTCTCTGACCGATTCGCTCCAGATCTTCGGGACTTCTGCACCCACAGATGGGATTCGTTTCAATCTTGCATCCTCGAGAGCCTGCGGCAACGGAACCGTTTCCGTCACCGCCTTTTTCAAACCGTGCATTTGACGGTAAGTTTCTACAGTTTTTCGGCATTCTGAGCAGGAATCGACGTGACGGGAAATGCTTGCTTCCGGATCGTTTCCCTTAACGGCGTATCTGTAAAGCGCCTCTTCTCCAGGATGAAAACTCTCGGGATACTCTCTGAGCAGTGCATCCACGCGTTTGATTGCATGCAGTTCCTGCATACAAACTGGACACGTATCAATGTGCCGCAGCAGTTCCCCTTCAGTAGCAGGATCCAGATCGCCTTCGATGTAAGCCAATAATTGAGAAGATTCCCATCCCTGTGGGCATGTTACGGATTCGGTCATTTCTCGAGGTCCTCCATGGAAGCGACCTTTCCATAGTGTGTGGACAGCGCTGACAAACATCTGGCTACCTGGACGCGTAAAGTAGCTTCTTTGGTCCCTAGCAATGCTGAAATCTCCTGATACGAAAGCCCCTGATCGTAGCGAAAGCCGAGGAGTTTTTTGCATGCTTCGGAAATCGCGTCCAACGCGAATCTCAAGAACTTCATCTCTTCGGCCCGAATGAGCAGCGTCTCCTGATTCTCCGCGGAAGCTGAGGAACACAATCCGTGGTGTAAGTCTCCATTTTGAGAAATATCCACGTGCCGGTTACGGTTTGGTCCCCCTCGTTTGAAGGCTGTTGCCCGGCGAAACCCGCTTATCGCGACGCGGCGCGCTATTTCCATAATAAATGCTTCAAGTGACTTCTCTTCGTCAAAACTCCGTAACGCCTTGAAAAGTTGTATGAATACCTCTTGCGATAAATCTTCGAGTTCGTCCGAAGGGGCAAAACGCCTGACCGCGCAATGCACAAGCGGCAAATAACGCGAATAAAACTCCTGCCAGGAGTCCCTGTCTCCGCGATTGCAGGCATTTACGAGATCACGTACATCCGAACCGGCGCCGCTCACTTCATATTTCTCCAAGGCCTTGAATCCTTTCATTGTATGAGGTAGCCGACCGGGTTGCCACCAGAAAGATTCAAGGCATTTCAAATAATATTTCGCGAATCAGACGGAAGCGTTACGGGGTATTTTTTACAGCTAACCAAGATATAACTGATGTGATTTAGATATGTTATATCTATTTCTTAAAGTATTTTCTTGACTTTTAAAGGTGCTTCTCCTATAGTCCGGGCTGTGAGGGCGTGATTCGGCGAGAGCCGATGGCCCTTGCAGCTTTTGACCTCTAACCTGGATGGACACCCTCCCTCCCCCATAACCCCCCCATCCAGGGCTCAGAGGTCCTTTCCATCATCGGGTCATTTTTTAGGCCCATCTACTACTCTCTTTCTACGGCGGCTGTTCAGCCGCCGTTTTCGCGTCTCAACAACCTGTGCAACGATCTCCTGTTGCATCCTGCAGGCGGGCACGATACGATTCAGGCGCGGGAGAAGAATGATGCATGACATACCAGACCTGTTGGATGGGCTGAGACGAACCCCGACAATACTATCTGAATTCGTCAGAGCCATACCGGAAGCAAACTGCATTTGCGAAGAGGTCATGGGTTTTGGACAATTGCCGAACATGTCAGCCACCTGGCTGAAGTCCAAGCAATGCTGTTTGAGCGGTTTCAGCGATTCATAGATGAAACTCACCCGGAGTTTGTCCCGTACATTCCCAAGGATGACCAGGATGCTTCCAATACCCCTCTGGTCATGAATATGGATGCTGCATTGGAGCGGTTCGCACTGTACCGCCATAAACAGCTCGATCTCCTTGAAGGTGCCGATAACTCAATATGGCAGAAGACAGCAATACACCCGGAATATGAGAGCTATTCTTTGTACATTCTGGTGAGACACGTCCTGATGCATGATTACTGGCACATGTACAGGATGGAGGAACTTTGGCTGACCAGAGATGCCTATCTGACAAAGTTGGAATAGCAGAAGACTGGTTGCGGATTTGCATTCAAAGAGAGAAGATCTGGGAAACACTGTTCTTATAAGAAGGGTTTCCCAGATCTTCTCTCTTTGAAATATTACCTTGATTGTTCCGGGCAGCCGCGCTCGGGCTGCTCGCATCTAACTTGCCCTGCTCTGTCTTTTTCTCGGCTGTTTGAATTCCTTCTTTTTCTTGCCTGCCCTGGCCAGGCTTTCCTCCAGGGCTGCCATAAGATTGATGACTCGACCTTCGGCTTCGGTTGGAGGAGCTTCGGTTATGATCTCTTCTCCCTCGATCTTCTTCTGTATGAGCTCCTGGAGACGTCCGGAATATTCATCGGAATATTTTCCCGGTTCGAACTTTTCGGAAAGCGAATCGATCAACTGCTGAGCCATCTTCAGTTCACGCTCATCCACGGGAACCGGTTTGGGCATGCCTTCCAATTGCTCGGCCAGAATGACCTCATTTGTAAACCGCATGGTTTCCAGACAGATGACATTTCCCAGAGGTCGCAGAGCGGCAAGATACTCTTTGTTTCGCATCACGAACTTTGCGATGGCTACTTTTCCGGCCTTCACCATTGCATTCACCAGAAGTTGATAGGCCTTGGCTGCTCGTTCTTCCGGCAAGAGATAGTAGGGCTTGTCATAATAGATCGGATCTATGGAAACGAGATCCACGAACTCGCTTATTTCTATGGTTCTGCCGGTTTTGGGCGCGGCTGCATCCAGCTCTTTGTCGGAAAGGATTACGTACTGGTCGGGCGCAATCTCGTATCCTTTAACGAGTTCGTCCCGGGGAACCTCTTTGTCGGTCTGAGGACAGTACAGTTTCTGCCTGACTCGACACTGGGTTTTCTCATGGATCTGATGAAAATGGATATCCACACTCTTCGTCGCAGAAACCATCTTTATCGGAATATTCACCAATCCAAAGCTGATAGATCCGCTCCACATTGCTCTGGGCATTTCCCTACTCCACTCTTGCTCAATTTCCTTATTTCAAATCGTCAGGCGTAACGAGAAATATGCAGTTAATTTGTAATACTGCCTGCGATCTTACTACGTTTCTCTGAGAACTTCTTTTATTTAGGACAATGAAGAATGGCCGCTGTTGCATGACGCAGAGAAGCAAAGTTTTCTTTTTTTCTTTCGATGCAATGAATAACCGAGTCTCTCCGGATTACGGAAGGAGTTCCGAGAAACGCCATAATCCAATTGACTCGAAGGAGAGTGCTGAATAGTATCTGGCAGCGAACGTCGAATCTTACCTGTGACCGCTCTCGTTTCCACGACAAGACAGAAACGAAGATCCGGCATAGGACGGTTCAAAATGGTTGAAGTGTTGCATCGTTGAAGGAAAGAGCTGTTGGATTATATTCTTGGATACCTGCTCGCAGCAGCCAGGTGGCTCCTCATTGTGATTCTCACCTTTGTCAGCCCTGAGGAGTTTGCTTCCTGGGAAGGGACTGTCATCAAGATCGTGAGACCGGATGAAGTGAGAGTCAAAAGACCCAATGGAGACGAGGTAAACGTTCGCCTGTACGGAATCGACTGCCCTCTTCTGGAATCCGGCCAACCCTTTGCGAAAGAGGCGATGCAGTTTGCAACAGACTTGCTTCAGGGCAAGGAAGTCACCGTACAGCCGTTGCCCGGACGTGTAGAGGGAAGCTGGTATTACCCCTCAATACGTGCGTATGACGATCTCCACTGGGAGCGAGGCACGGTGAAATACACGCGTGTCATAGGATTGGTTTATCTGGATGGAAAATCCGTGAGCGAAGAGTTTCTCGAACGAGGCATGGCATGGTGGTATAAACCATTCGTTCCTTTCGAGCGCGGGTACAAGCACCTGGAAGACACTGCCAGAGAGAACAAAACAGGATTGTGGGCACACGCAGATGCTGTTCCACCCTGGGAATTTCAGCAAACGCCAATCACTGAAAAGGCAGACCGCGACCGGGAACCCGTTCATCCATGGGTGACAAGGTCCGGTTCAATTGCCGGAATGAACCAAGGCAATGAGCGAAAAGGAATTGCTGGACTTTCCCGGAAGGAGGATCAGAGCTCGACAGAGCAGTCATCCCCGATTCCTGGACCTGAGCCCCGGGAACCGGAGCATCCTTTGGCTCCATCTACCGAACAAAAGAATGATAATGTTCCCCAAAGAGCAACTCATTCGGAACCTACAGAAACAAAAGCTATGCCTGAATCACCGGCCGATCCGGTCCGGACACAGCCTGATCCACCCTGTCATAAGATGCTCGGGAATCTGAAAAGCTTGGCGGCTCAGAAAGAAACGCAGACCAGATCCACATTGGAACAGACGCTTGGTCCCGCGATCAAAACCTGTACAACAGAATCCGGCCTGGTGCTTTGTTTCAGATGCTCGATTGTAGGACGCAAGAGTGCAACAATAGAGGTGCTTCTTGAATCGGAAGAGTCTCGATTAACCTATCGTTATAATGCATGTCAATGTGAGAGGTTCTCAGCCGGGGCGCACGAATGAGAAGACCCCAAACCGTACAATGTCCGCAATGTGGATGGGAACAGCCTTCTGGACCGGAATGTCCACGATGCGGCGTAGTGTTTTCGAAAATTCAGGGCAAACTGCATGAACCTCCGGCGGTCAACTGTGAGGATGACGAATGGGATTCTGACGAGCCAGATTTGCTGGAGCCGCGTACACTCGATAGGGACGGTTGGATCATGCTCCTGGTCGGGCCCACAGTCGCTCTTCTGGCTTTTCTCCTGTTCTGGCCGCGGTGGATACTTTCCGTGTTCGGCACGCTCGTACATGAAATGGGGCATGCCATCTTCGGTTGGACGTTCGGCTATCCTTCACTCCCCGCTTTCGACCTCATCTGGGGAGGCGGAGTAACGGTGCATGTCGACCGCTCGCCCATATTGCTCGTTGTCATCTACTTTTTGTTGGCAGGACTGATATTCTTCTTCAGGCGCAATACGGCGGCAGTGATCTGCATTGCGGTAATAGCGGCAGTGCACATCTTTTGCACACTCACCAAGTACCATGTACTGATAATGGTCGCCATGGGGCATGGTACTGAACTGCTGATTGGCGGGCTTTTCATCTATAGATCGTTGAGCGGTCGAGCAATCATCCATTATGCCGAAAGACCTCTTTATGCCGTTATCGGTTTTTTCATGGTATTCTCCAATCTTGCCATGTCGTACCGTCTCATGACGAGCTGGTACGAGCGAGGAGCGTATGCAGGCGCCAAAGGGTCTCACATGGAGATGGACTTCGTCCGCATAGCCAGAGATCTCCTGAATTGGAAGCTCTCATCGGTTGCTCTGCTCTTTTTCATTCTTGCGGTTGTGACTCCCATTGCGGCGTACTTGGCTTTTCGTTATGAGCGTTATATACACTCTGCCTTGGCCAAGCTCTTGAGAGCCGAGACTGATTAATCCACAGCATTTTTGAATTGAAGCTCAATATATTGTAATCTCTCGCGATTTTTGACCGACATCTAACTATCGGTATGAAGTAGGTCCGCATTATGTCATCACTTACCCAAACCAGGCACATTCCGCTCAGCGGCGTCTTGCTCCTCGTGCTCATGAGCTTTCTGTGGGGCGGCAACATGATAGCCATAAAAATAAGTAATCAGGGGATACCACCTATCATGGCAGCCGCGGTTCGGTCGGTGTTTGCTTCCCTGTTCTTGTGGATGTTTATGCGGTTGCTGGGAGAAGATCCATTTTTTCCGCGCCGGCATCTCATGCATGGCGTGGCCATAGGATCCCTGTTCGGTCTGGAATTCTTGCTGCTTTACTGGGGGACGGCATATACGGACGCGTCTCGTGCAATCATCATCTTGTATACTCATCCGTTTTGGGTGGCTCTTGGCGCTCACCTTCTGATTCCTGAAGATCGGCTCACTTTTGCGAAAACAGCAGGTCTGATACTGGCGTTTTTCGGAGTTGTATCGGTCTTCGGTTCTCGACCGAATGTATATAACGCGAATGCCTGGGTGGGCGATCTCATGGAGATCGGTGCAGGTGCATTGTGGGCTGCCACTACGATTTACATAAAACGATTCGTTTTAAGCACGGAAGCTACACATTATCAGACTCTTTTTGCTCAATTGTTCTTCTCCATTCCCGTGCTTGTGGGAGGGTCCTTGCTTCTCGAGTGGGGCAGACCCTTGCATTTTCCATCACAGGTTTTGATTTCACTCTTTTACCAGGTGGTGATTATCGCAACGATCAGCTATGTCCTGTGGTTCTGGATGATACACCGGTATCAAGTAAGCAGATTGGCAGCGTTCACGTTTCTCGCGCCATTATTCGGCGTACTGTTGAGCTGGTTGATGCTCGGAGAATCCCTTTCTCCGTTGCTATTGCTGGGCCTTTCATTGGTAGCAATAGGAATCTATCTGGTAAACAGGCCTGAGACAGGGTGATATAGGGCGATATTATGAAAGCAGGCAGGTATAAAGGGAGCTGAAGCGCCGGACAGCCTCATTTCATAATAATTACCACTTCCGCTCGAACAGTTTCCTCTCCGTTAGCGAAAAGCGAACAGTTGACTGTTCTGCTTGTACGGCCTTTCTTAACTACCCGACTTCTCAGGGTTAATTCACTATCCAGAGGGGTCGGCTTAAGGAATTCCACATTCATGGCCCTCGTCCAACCCGAGGCGATTTCCGGATGTGCAGACAGTTCGATACCCTGAGAACGGCATTCGAGCGCGAAGGCGGTCCAGGCCGAGTGACAGTCTATGAGAGTGCAGGCAACCCCGCCGTTGAGAAAACCCGGATACGAGCAGTGGTGCGGTTGGGCTTTCCATGTTCCCACAGCTTCGTCTCCTTCCAGGAAGCTCTTGATGCGCAAACCAAACTGATTGTCAGCGCCGCATCCATAGCAATGCCGTATAGGTGCTTCAAGATGCAGCCTATCCTGCAGGGGGATTCCTTCCGACATGAGCAGGACCTCTCTTCTCTGATTATCTGAAAGAGGACGGGAAGACTTTCAGCGAGAAAAGCCTTCCCTTGATAAGACATTCCTATTTCTTGGACTCGAAGTAACCGGGAGCTTCATGGGGAAAGATCGCGTGAATGAGAATTTCCTCTTCGGTCAATCCTGGAAACTTCTCCTCCAGCTCATGCCACATGGGCGGCAAGAGTTCTGCCGGCCGCACGGTGACAGGTTTTTCAGTCTTGAGGACTCTGCTCTGGAGTTCACTGTTCACAGGGGCGGGGGTTTCGCCGTAAAGCCCCTTGAGCAGATTTGCCGTATGGTTAGCAATGATTTTATAGCGGCCGAGCAGCACGTTGAAAGTAGCCTGGGATACCACGATCTGCGATGTGGGGGTCACCAGAGGAATCCAGCCGAGGTCTTCTCTAACACGCGGAATTTCATCAACTATTTCGCTCATCCGATCCAGCGCGTTTTGTTGTCTGAGCTGGCTGGAGAGGTTGGACATAACGCCCCCGGGAATCTGAGTGACCAGCATTTTACAGTCAACTCCGCTGTACGGAGCTTCGAATTCACTGTATAAAGCTCGAACGTTCTTTGCCTCTTCGGCTGCCTTGGTGAGCTTGGCAAGATCACAGCCGGTTTCATAGCCAAATTTATGGAGAGAAAAGACAATCGATTCCGTGCACGGATGTCCGGTTCCGCCAGAGAAGGGGCTGAGCACCGAGTCCACCATGTCACACCCGGCTTCCACGGCTTTTAGCACCGACATCATGCCGAGCCCGCAATTGTCATGAGTATGCAGGTGTATGGGAACACTCACAGCTTTCTTGAGGCTCGATACAAGTTCAAAAGCCGTTGCAGGGTCGATAAGGCCGGCCATGTCTTTGATTGCTATCTGGTCGACACCTTTGTCTTCCAACTGCCGCGCCTTGGAAACGAATTTCTCTATTGTATGGACTGGGCTGATGGTGTAGCAAACAGCACCTTCAGCGGTCTTTCCTACTTCTTTCACTGCTCTGATGACAGCTTCATGGTTGCGCATGTCGTCCAGAGCATCAAAGATTCTGAATACGTCAATTCCGTTGCGCGCTGCGACATGCACGAATTTATTGACAACATCATCCGGGAAATTGGAATACGCGACCAAATTCTGTCCCCGGATCAACATCATATTTTGCACATTGGGCATGGCGGCCTTTAATCTGCGAGCCCTTTCCCAGGGATCTTCCCGCAAGTATCGGACACATACGTCGAATGTCGCACCACCCCATGTTTCAGCGCCGTAAATGCCACTATCAGCAAGCAAACTAGCCACTTTCAGGAGATCTTCAAGCTTTATTCTCGTGGCAACTTTGCTCTGAGACCCGTCTCGTAATGTAATATCGAATATTTTTACTCGTCTTGGGTTCTCCGGTTTCATACAAACCTCCGGTTTTCCTTTTTTCCCAAAAATGGGCATAAGTGCGTCGCCGTATAGCCGGTCTACTTTGCCACATTTTTCATATTTTGTGTAGGTGAGTAAGTTGGACTTACTTGCAAAGGCATTTTCACACAAAATGTTGTCTCAGCCAACGGGCTGCGATCAAGAATCAAGAGAAATCGTGTCCCGGTCGGCTTCTTTTTTCTTTATCGGAAAAATGCGACGGACGAGATCTTCAGCCTCTGAACGAGTAAGGACCTCCCTGTCCAAAGAAGCCTGCTTTAGTGTTCTCAGAATCGGAGCAAAAATGGGGCCGGGTTCATACCCCATACGGATGAGATCTTTTCCGGTCAGAAGCGGTTTCACATACCGGTAGTTGATAATATATTCGGAAATTGCCATACGCGTCTCTTCGCGCATAGTCTTGGCCATCATGAAGAGCAATGTTTCCAGCGAAAGATTCCTCAGCACTGAGTAGATTTCACTTGGTTTTTCAATTATGCCCCGTGCAAACAGGGCGAGCGCCTGACGCACCAGAATTCGTTCCGATGCCATGTGCCGTCCGAGATCTCCCACTATGGAAAAGCGTTCGACAACACTTTTGAAGTCACCATCCGAGAGATTGTCGGTCAAAGCAAGAAAATAAACTGACCATGAGTCTATTTGATCCTTCATAAAGAGATACTTCCACCAGGACAGCACTCCTATTGTCGATTCCACGAGTTCCATAGTCTTTGGGGTGAAATTCAGAGCCGGATGGAGCGCCTGGGGAATCCCGTATCCATCCATGAGTGTAAGAGGGGAAAGCGGGTTCTTTTCTTCCAGCATATGGATCAACTCATTCAAGAGCCGCTTTCCTTCGACTTTGTCGAACAACTTCATGCGAATTGCGGCTTTCATAAGGTTGAGCGTATGTTTTCCTATGGCAAAGCCGAATCTGCTGCTGAAACGGACTGCTCGAAGAATTCTGGTTGGATCTTCCACAAAAGCGAGATTGTGGAGCACCCGTATGATACGTTCTTTGATATCACGCGATCCACCAAAGAAATCGATGAGATGGCCGATTGTTCGCGTATTGAGGCTGATTGCAAGGGTATTCATAGTGAAATCCCTACGGAATAGGTCTCGCTTTATGGAACTGGTCTCTACTGTGGGGAGAGCTCCGGGCCGGGCATAATACTCGTGTCGCGCGGTGGCCACATCAATTTTGAAGTTATCTTCAAACAAGATCACTGCTGTACCAAATTTCTCGTGACCGCGAATTCTGCAGCCCGGGAACTGAGCAGCCAATTCTCTGGCAAAAGGGATGCCTTGCCCTTCAATAACCAAATCGATGTCCAAGTTGTGGTTTCTGAGCAAAAGGTCTCGCACCGCACCTCCGACCAGGTACACTTCTTCGCCTCGAGCGGAACCGACCTGACCGGCTTTCCGAAGGATGTCCACCACTTTTTTGGGGAGACGCTCTTCTAAAAGCTTCCGCACGCTCTTCCCCCGCAGCCTGGTTTGAGGGTATTCGTCCGGACTGGCAGAGTCGCTTCTCCGCGGAAGTTTCATATGCTCCAGGAGATCGCTTCTGCTGATCACTCCGACGATTTTGCCTTCTTCAATCACCGGAACCAACCTGAAGCGTCCCTCCACCGTCAGTTGCAGCACGTTTTCGATGGAATCATCCGGAGTGACGGAGAGCACTCCCGGATTCATGTACACATTGACGGGCTCTGCGGATAATCCGTGATGAACCGCTTTTTCAACTGAATTTCTATGTAAAATTCCGAGCACCGACCCGTTTTGTACCACGGGAAGGGAGCTGATCTGATAACGGTTCAGGTATTCCGAAGCCTGCAGTATGGTCTTATCGGCTTCAATGACAATAGCCGGCCTGCTCATGATTTCACGCGCTTTTTGCTTCGGACGGACCTTCTCTTTCAGGATTGCTATGAGCTTGTCCTTCACCTGAAACAGTGTCATGTTTCTGATGGAAGCACTCGCTGCAGTGGGGTGCCCGCCCCCGCCAAATTCTGCGACGATTTCACCTACATTCACTTCTTCCAAACTGCTCCGTGCAATGAGATGAACACGATCTTCCATCCGCACTGCCGCAAAAATTGCATCCAGGTTCTCCATATCTTTATATTTGTGCACCAGAATGGCCAGATCGCCCACATACCCTTCTGCACCTGCAGTAGTCACCAGGACATCGATTCCTCCCAGATTTACGATTTCCGATTCCTCGATTAACTGATGCAAAACCTCAATTTGATCGCGACTCAAATCACTCGTCATCATGTTGGAAACGATGTTGAGATTAGCGCCTTTTTGCAGAAGCCACGCTGCAGCTTCAAAATCTTCTTTCGTGGTGGAAGAAAACGTGAAAGAGCCTGTGTCCTCATAAATGCCCAGCGCAAGCACGGTAGCTTCTTCGGCATTTATCTCTATCCGGCGCTTCCGGATCTCCTCAATGAGAATGGTTACGGTGGCTCCGACTTCCCGGATAGTCTCTTTGTGGCCATGCATATCGTCTTCCGAATCAGGATGATGGTCATAAATATGGATCTCCACGTTGTCCCGGTTTCCCAGGGTGGAGAATCGCCCGATCCGGCTTTTCTGACGCGTATCTACCAGAATGAGACGATGCACGTTTTCAAGATCGATGTCTTTGGCGCGTTCAATGGACAAAATGTAGAGAGTGGACTCCATGAAGAAATCCCGCAGGTTTTTCTCTTGAGACCCGGGGAATGCTACCGCCGCGTCGGGATAAAGCTTTTTCGCAGCTACCATCGACGCAAAAGCATCGAAATCCGCGTTTACATGTGTTGTGATGACATCCATACCGCTCTGTTTTCCGCCTATATTTTTGTTACCATGAAAAATTAACTCATTTATT
This sequence comes from Desulfomonile tiedjei DSM 6799, assembly GCF_000266945.1. Classification (NCBI taxonomy): domain Bacteria; kingdom Pseudomonadati; phylum Thermodesulfobacteriota; class Desulfomonilia; order Desulfomonilales; family Desulfomonilaceae; genus Desulfomonile; species Desulfomonile tiedjei. Next base: position 2,800,509 of record NC_018025.1, on the reverse strand, counting down.
TCTGAATTGCAGTACCTTTAAAGAGTGGACCATCCTTCGTGCGCGACGCATTCCGGAGTTTTCTGCCATCTTCTAATCCGAAGACCACGGTTCTTTTGGCTTGATTTGCCGTTCCGGCTTCATCGACGAAGCGATTCTCCTGGAAGCAAATAGTCTCGTTCCCCAAAATTGGGAATTGAAAATTTGTCGGAATCAGTTTATGATAACACTCTTAAAACTAAATGGCTCGTTTTGCTCGGATGGCGGAATAGGCAGACGCAGTGGACTCAAAATCCACCGATCGCAAGGTCGTGTGAGTTCGACTCTCACTCCGAGCACCAAGAAAAACAAAAAGGATTCGGCATATTACCGAATCCTTTATTTGGTTCTGGGGGGTTTTCAGAGGTAATCTCGGGGCAAAACTCACATTGACTTTGTTTAAAAAACGTAATGATTTTTGTCCTTTTAGATATTTTTACCCCCAAAATTCCCCCAAACTTTTCAGATACCTCTTTAGGGCATATGCGCTAACTTAAAGTGTTTTTGGTTGGTTGTTCCGTGAGGAACAACTGTGAGAATAGGCCGGCGATTCATCGCCGGTTAAGGGAAAACATAATGATTTTCGAGTCCCACGGGGGACGACTGATACATAAATTCCCGGCAATGAATTACCGGGCTATTCTCTTTAGTCCCTTTGGGACAAAGAATTGGAACAGAGCTAGCGCCTATGCCCCATTAAGGAACTCCACTCGGATGTTCCCTTTCTATTTTGCGGGTATTTGCGTGAACGTGAATCCTCTGTCTAATCTGAACGCAAGAAAAACACTCCCTTAACAGAAACCAAAAGAAGCGCAACTAGCTGGTTTGATTAACCTTACTCGAACGAGCGCATTCTACCCGCCCAGCATGTCATGGGTCAATTTCGCCCAACTGAAGTGATGAGGCTTCTCCGAACATCCATCGCTTTTTCTTGCATGTACTGTTGGTTCGGCGCGCACTTCCGGAATCTAACCAAAACCAAACGGGCTTTTTTTACTCAAAAACCCGTTTGTGACAAATTTTTGTGGTACACAGGATAAAGCATTTCCCCGGCTCAGAGTTTGGCACGCATATTGCTTAATTGAGACCACAAGTGAGGCGGCGATAGCGTCCGAATACGTCTCTTCAAAAGGGGACCGGGGGTTTTCATTAATTCAAAAACAATTATTACATCCCCCGAAAGCCAGTCATTGGTATCCTAAGAATTAGTGGTGAGAGTTCGCCTTGAAATGAGTTGCCGGTTACACGATAATTAGTAGCGCCGCCTTACGTGGAAATTGTTGGACACATTGCAGGCGAACTAATTTTGACTTCGGAAAACCAGGATCGAATGGATCCTGGTTTTTTTTTTGCGCTTTTCCGACTCGGTTCATTCCGGCCTTGCCGATACGCTATTTCGCTTTATTAGTGGCGTTTTCGGACTGTACACGGGATCTTGCAAAGAGTCATCATATAGAAAAAAATGGATCTTTGATTATTGATATATTATGATATACTGACTCAGTCAGTCCAAGGCGAAGCCCCATTGTCTGATTGCGATATATCCCTTTGGGGCAAATATTTTCTCAAAGCAAGAAGGAAAGGAGTGTACCCATGTGGCGGATAGTGCTCACATCCGTGCTCGTGAGCGCAATTCTTGCGATCGGCGCGGCTTACCCCCTCACAGCGCCGGCTCAAGATGACAAGCTCCCCTCAAAGGCCGACGCCAGTTGCATCAATTGCCATGCGGATTACCCAAAGACGCCCAACCTGTTCGCTGGCAAGATCTACGATGTCTCGAGCAAGGCAAACACCATTCAGCTTCAAATCAACAAGGATATGGAGATCATCCACTTTAACGATGCTACGGTGCTCAAGAATGCTCCGAGTTTCAAAGAAATTCCGAAGCAAGAATCCGTGCGGATCAAGTACACGATAAAAGACGGAAAAACCGTAGCTACACAAGTTGAAGTAAAGAAAGGGATTGAGGTCCCGAAAGAACAGCTTGCGGAAGTGGACGACATAGCAAAGCTGGTAGCTATGGGACCTGAAAAGGGAAAGTACCTCCTTTTAGACAGTCGGCCCCCAAACATGTATGCTGAAGGTCATATACCCACGGCCGTTTCCATGCCGTTCTCTGCATTCGATAAGCTCGCCAATGAATTACTGAAAGATAAAGAGACCCTGCAAATCTACTACTGTGCGGGATACACCTGAGTTCTTAGCCCATTAGCCGCTAGGAAAGCGGAAAAGCTCGGATTCAAGAATGTAAAGGTATTTCATGCTGGACTTCCCGCATGGAAAAAGGCAGGTCACCCTGTTGTATCGAATGTTGCGGCAATAGAGAATTACGACAAGAATGACGCGTCGTACATACTTCTCGATCTGCGCCCCAAATCCCAGATCGAACAAGGTCATATCCCCAAAGCGGTCGCGGTTCCGGAAGCGGGAATCGAAACTTTGGAGAGTCAGCTTCCGAAGTACAAAAGCGCGGCCATCATACTTTACAATCAAGACGGAAGCATAGCTTCGGCACAGAACGCGTACAAAGCCATTTCCGACCTGGGATACAAGCAGACGAGCATCCTGGCCGGAGGCTTCGATGCGTGGCAAAAAGCCGGTAAACAGGTGGCAAAGGGCCCTGCGGAGTCCACCATAAAGTACGTTCGTAAGCTCATGCCCGGAGAAGTGGAACTGGCACTATTCAAGGAAGCAATCGGAGACAACCAGAAGAAAGCCGTGATCCTCGATGTGCGAGCTGCAGCCGAAGCCAAAGCCGGTGCAATTGAGAGTTCAATCAATATCCCGCTCGATGAACTGGAACAACGTTTGGGGGAACTTCCCAAGGATAAACCGGTGTATATCTATTGCGGTACCGGAGCGAGAGCAGAAATGGCCTACAATGTGCTCAAGAAAGCCGGAATGAATGGTAAGTATCTTAGATGCAAAGTGGATTTCGACAAAGAAGATCCCAAGAAATACACTATCGAAGAATAACAACTACTCCTCGTCGGGCCGATCATCTCGGTCGGCCCGTAAGCATTCACTTTACATGCGGCGTTCGATGAATGCCCCGGAGGGGCGACCCCGCCAGGGTTGTTTATCAGGGATTATGGACGCTCTGTCCACGGGTTTCACCCGTGGCTACTCTTTGTTCGCTCCTCCAGAGCTCGGAATCCCATTTTTCCCCGAATAACTGAACACTTACGTCGGCCCGACTTTTCTTCTTCCGAAGCCTCTTCCGCTCACCAATTCAAAGTATTATCCGAGCACACCCCGAGTATCGTAGAATTCGATTTTCCTATCGGATTTTCAACTGTTCGTTGTAGTATATTATGACGACAAAGAAACTGAATCTTCCGCCATTCATAGTTCAGTAAGGAGAAACTGGGAGAGGATTGAACAATGGGCATTTTAGATTTCATCAAAGGCGAACTCATAGAGGTAATAGCATGGCTCGACGATACAGGGGACACCCTGGTCTGGAGATTCCCGGATAAAGACAACGAGATCAAAATGGGAGCCAAGCTTACGGTGCGAGAAGGCCAGACTGCGGTATTCGTGAATGAGGGAAGAATAGCAGATATTTTTGCGCCCGGTATGTACAGTCTCACGACACAGAACATGCCGATTATGACGACCCTCAGATCGTGGCGGCACGGTTTCGAATCTCCCTTCAAAGCAGAGGTGTATTTTGTCAGTACACGGAATTTCCTCGATCTCAAATGGGGCACTCAGAATCCGGTAATGCTGCGGGATCCCGATTTCGGAGTCGTACGGCTTCGAGCCTTCGGTACGTATGGAATTCGTGTTACCGACCCGGAATTGCTGATTCGAGAAATCGTCGGCACGGACGGAAATTTCACAACAGACGAAATACAGGGTCAGTTGCGAAGTTTGCTCGTCTCGAATTTCACCGAACTACTGGGGACTTCCAATACGGCTGCTCTGGATCTCGCGTCCAATTACCGCAGTATGGGAGAAAAGGCTAGAGCGTCAATGGATCCGGAGTTTCTGAAGTACGGTATTTCTTTGTCGCGATTCGTCATCGAAAACATCTCTTTGCCGCCTGAAGTTGAGAAGATGCTCGATACTCGCTCCCAAATGGGTATAGCCGGCGATCTCAATCGGCTGACGCAATTTCAGACTGCTCAGGCGATACCTGAAGCGGCAAAGTCAGGTGGAGCGGGTGATTTCGTCGGTATGGGAGCAGGGATTGCCATGGGCCAGCAAATGGCTAACCAGATGGCAGGTTCTGTTGCTCAGAATCAGCAACAGTCGCAAGCTCCAAGTTCGGCTCCAGGTACAGGCAATCGGTTTTGCAGCGAATGCGGAAAACCTGTTACACCTGATGCCAAGTTTTGTCCTGAATGTGGCAAGCCACAACAGAAATCATGTCCTCAGTGCGGCAAGGCAGCCGCAGCAGCGGATCGCTTTTGTCAGGAGTGCGGGACTAAATTGCCATGATAACCGCGCATTCTGCTGAGCAATGTCTGTGAAAGATGCATTCTTAGAAGCCCTTTCCCGGCCGAGACCCGATCCGGGTGGGGGCGCAGCATCGGCTTACGGTGCGCTCCTCTCCGTGGCGATCGTTGAGAAGATCGTCCGTATCGAGCTGCAGCGGAACGAGAATTCAGGAAGTGAATCTGTCTTAACGAGAATGCTCTCTACCGTTGTCGTACTGCAAAAGGACTGTGCCCAATGGTGTGAACAGGACGTGCAAGCATATCTTGAGTTGGCACGAGTGCGGAAGGCAGGCATCACCGGCTCGGAATTGATCTCGAGCATGGAATCGGCTGTAGAATGTCCTTTGAACATCATGCAATCAGGGTTGAGGATTCTGAAATGCATCGCGGATGTGGGTTCCTTGTGCCGAAAACATCTTATATCCGATTTGCAGGTTGCTGCGGAATTCGCTCGCGCAGCTATATACGGCGCATCTCACATAACTTCGGCCAATCTGCTGCTCATGAGAGAACGGGGACACGTATCCTCGTATGAGCAGCGGTTTCAAACTTTGTTGGATCAAGTGGAGACTCAGTTCAACCAGACAATGTCTACCCTGGGGGCATAGGCGCTAACTTTTCTGCAATTCCTTGTCCCGCAGGGACTAAAGAAAATAGCCCGGTAATTCATTACCGGGAATTTGTGTATCAGCCGTCCCTCCGGGACTCGAAAATCATTAGATTTTTCCTTAACCGGCGATGAATCGCCGGCCTATTGTCAGTTGTTCCTCCGGAACAAACGACCAAAAACACGGTAAGTTAGCGCCTATGCTCTGAAGGAACGCACAGAGAGACAGTGAGATGCTTGTCGTTGCAGATAATATCAATGCCATGAACCCCATTGTTTCACGAGCAATGGAATCACTCGATCCTGAACCCATCCAGGAACTTGCCAAAGCGTGTGTTCAAAAAGGGACGCAGTTCATCGACATCAATCCGGGCTATCTCTCGAGACGAAAAGAAGATCGCATGGCATTTCTCGTGGAAGCGGTCCAGGAAGTCGTATCGGCGCGTCTCATTCTGGATAGCCCAAATGCAGGAGTTCTTGCCAGAGGGCTGTCGGTGTGCAAAGCAACTCCTTTCCTGAATGCTCTTTCCCTGGAGCCCCAAAAACTAAATGAAATTCTCCCGTTGGCTGTGGAACATGGAACGCCCCTGATTCTTCTGATCATGGATGCGAAATCGTTTACTCCCCCGACTATGGAGGAAAAGATCGCGATAGCGGTGGAACTGAGGGAACACTGTTTGAATGCGGGATTGAGAACCGAAGATCTGGTGTTCGATCCTGTGTTGCCGAGCTTGAGTTGGGATGACGCGTACCTGAGAATCTCCGAAGGCTTGAAGGCAGTGAACCTCCTGGCAAGCGGAGCCGTATTCTCTGAACCGGTTCGAACAATGATAGGCCTATCGAACCTGCGAAGCGGACAGAAAACGCGTTATTCCATTAAAATAGAAGAGACGTGCCTCGCTCTTTTTGCCGGAGCAGGTCTCAGCATGGCACTCATGAACGTACTCAAATCGGAATTGAAACCTACCATAGACCTAATCAGGCAAATTGTTCCTACCACCACGGATTGAGCCGACAAAGCAATCGTCAACGGCACTGCGCATCGTAATCTCAGGGATCTATTCCTTTAATCGAGCAGGATCTCCGGAAGGCAATCCCTTTTCTCGTGCACGCAAGACTCTTCGGAGCAACTTTCCGGATCGTGTTTTAGGCAATTCTTCCATAAACTCGATATCAGCGAGCGGCAAGTCCTGAGAGATATTCGCTTTCAGAAATGCTTTCATCTGATGATTCAGACTTGCCGAGGCCGTGAAGCCTTTGCTCACCATGACAAACGCTTTCACATACGTCTTTGCTGATGCAGACCCGACAGATATAGCTACTGCTTCTGCAACTGCCGGATGAAACGCAAGGACCTGCTCGACTTCATACGGTCCTATAATCTTTTCGCCAATTTTAATGAGATCGTCATTCCGGCCGTAGTGAAAGAAATAACCGTCTTCGTCCATGGTAACCATGTCACCGGTAAGAAACCAATTTCGGAACCGGAAGTAATCTTGATAACGGGCTGCATCCTGCCAGATTCCTGTCATGAGTGCCGGCCAATCCGGACGTAATGCAAGTTCACCGAGAGTCATCGGGGGAAGTGGTTCGCCATTCTCGTCCAGAACTGCAGCCTCAATTCCCGGAATAACCTTACCCATGCTGCCCGGCTTGATACTCATGGACTGGTAATTTGCTATGCATATCATTCCTGTCTCGGTCATCCACCATGTGTCGTGAGGCGGCAGCTTCAGTGTTTCCCGGGTCCAAGCAAATTGATCGGGCCTGAGCATCTCACCTACCGTCGCAATGTGGCGCAAGCGGGAAAAATCGTATCGCCGGGGCAGATCGTCTCCAGCTTCGGCGAGCCGCGTCAAGGTTCGCGGCGTCGTGTACCAGATCTCCACCTTGTGCCGTTCCAAGGTTCTGTACCAGGTGGATGCCGAGAATCGATCTCCTTGGATCACTGATGTAGCTCCGCAGAGCCAGGGAGCGAACGCTCCGTACACGGTACCGGTTACCCAACCAGGGTCTCCGTCGGTCCAGATCACCGTCCCCTCCTTCACATTCAGCACATGTCGAGCGGTGATCAAATGGCCGATCATATCCATATGGGCGTGCACTACACCTTTAGGAGGGCCGGTGGAACCTGACGTGTACAGCAAGTACAGCGGAGTGGTGCCCCTCACCCATTTAATAGCGCTCTTCCTAGGGAGCGTGCCGATGATGTCTTTGATCGGCAACTCGTTAGGAAAGAGACCGACTCCGGCTCCTTCAGTGAGAAAGATGCGTTCGACGCTGGACAGTGCATGGTCCGGGAGTCGTTCGATAAGATCCGGATGAGTGACGATACTCCGCGGTCTTGCGTTTTGCAGGCGAAACGCAAGTTCGTCAAACGAAAGATCGGGAAAGAGTGGTGAAAAAATGATACCCAGACGCGCACAGGCAAGCATCAAGAAGTAAATCTCGGGACATGGCGGCAGAAAGATAAAAACGCGATCTCCTACAGTCAACCCATATTCTGTGAGGAGGTTTGCCCACTGACACGATGATTCCCGTAATTCTTGATAGGTGAACACCAAGGTTTTACCGGCTTTTTCAAAAATCAGCGCTTTACGAGATTTTTCATCTCTCAGCCGAGCCCATCTGTCCAAGGCTTCCTGTACAATGTTCAACTCGCCGGATTCATACCACGTGAATTCCCGTTCCAACTCTGCCCAGGAGAAGCTTGTACCTTTCTCAGCATACGTCTCGAGATTCGCTTCTTCTTTGTCCGGCGGTATTCCTGTCTCGATCATCTCCAACCCTGCCAGTGAATTGCATCCTGCAAGCAAAGGAATTCAAGGTGATGGGTCAGTACGGAATCAAGAAATCCAGACGCCATATTTTCGATGTACTGCCTCTGCTCGTTCCACGAGACTCTTGCCTTTCGGCGACAGCAACAGAGGTATCCGAGGACGACGTTCCTTCCAGGTGAGGACATCCAGAACCTGTTTAACGCAATCAGCGAGAGCTGCCGCATCGTGGCCGCCTTCCAGAGCAAAAAGCAGCGGAGGACTTTTCACAGCATCTCTCAATTCCAGTATTGCTTCCGTTATCCAACGAAAAGCTTGTTCAGTGAGTTGCGTTCGTCCGATGGGATCGCGATGATGGCCGTCGAAGCCTGCCGCAACGAGTATCAGTTCTGGTCTGTAGTACCTCATGATCGGTCCGAGCAATTTCCAATACATATAGAGAAAATCCATGTCCGAAATGTCATTGGGAACGGGAATGTTCACCGAATATCCCAGTCCCCTGCCTGTCCCCGTTTCACTCCATTCCCCCGTGTGCGGATACCTTCCTAAAGAATGGGTCGATAAATAAAGGACCGAATCGTCTTCGTAAAAAAGATCCTGAATACCGTTACCATGATGAATGTCGAAGTCCAGTATCAGGATACGCCTGAAGCCATGACGCTCTATGGCATATTTGGCCGCAATTCCGATATTGTTGAAAATGCAATATCCACCTGCTTTATCGGGCGTTGCGTGATGTCCGGGCGGACGGACCAGACAAAATACGGCATCGCATCGACCGGACAGCAATGCCTGAAGTCCCCGAATACATCCCCCTGCAGCAAGCCAGGCAGAGATATACGACTGCGAGCTCACTGGAGTGTCCGGAGCCAGATTGATGAAATCGTGCTCCGAGGTCTTGAGGATTTTCCGAATAAATGCCGGAGTATGTACCAGTTCGAGATGTTCGAGAGTAGCTGGTTCAGGCTCGATAGTGATCAAGGCGTCGGCGAATTCTTTGTCCAGCATGCGATACACGGTCTTCAGACGTGCTGCCCGTTCAGGATGATCCAACCCTGTCTGATGCAGCAAATACCGATCATCTCGAACCACGCCGACTTTCAGAATCATAGGTCCGGCTCACAAGCGCAGAATCATTATCCGCTCTCGTTCTCCCGAGTCGCAGAAGACAAAACCAATTTTCTTGTACAGCTTGATAGCTCTGAAATTCAGCGCTTCCACTGTGAGCCAGATGGTGTCCAGGCCCAGTTCCCGCGCCCTTTCCACAGCCATTGCCGTCAAACCGGTTCCAAGTCCTCGATTTCTATGTGTATTGCTTACAAAGATCAGGTATTCACCATTCGTCATAGATTCATCGAGAATAAGCGAACAGTGACCGACTACTTTGCCTTCCTGCCACGCTAGGAAATTCTCTCCATCCGCCAAGAGACCTAAGATCCATTCCAGGCGAGTGTCGGGGTTGGCAGGAGGTAGCCCCTGAGTTACAGCTTTCGGGACGAAACATTCGTACATTTGGATGAGCAGCGCCCGATCCTCGTCCCGCGCGGGTCCCATATCGTACGCATCACCCAATTTGTCGATGTACGTCAGCCTCTGTACCTGAGCCATATTTAGGGGTCTTGAGACAATGACGGCACCCGAAAAGATTGGAAAGACTCGGATGCCGTCTTGTAGTGATTAAGCGTTGAGAACTACGCGTCCCTTGACGAGTGTATCCACCACGGAGGGATCGGCAATTGTTGTGGTGTCGCCCAGATCGTCTATCTGGCCGGCACTTATCTTCCTCAGCAGCCTTCGCATGATCTTGCCGCTGCGCGTTTTGGGCAAAGCATCAGCCCACTGGATGGCATCCGGAGTTGCGATAGGCCCGATCTGTTGACGCACGAGGTTCACCAGACCTTTCCTCAGTTCGTCAGTCTTGGCTACCCCCTGGTTTAAGGTCACGAAAGCGTAAATGCCCTGGCCTTTGATGGGATGCGGAAAACCGACAACTGCAGCTTCCGCGACATCCGGATGAAGAACAAGGGCGGACTCGACTTCCGCCGTGCCCAGCCGGTGACCGGACACGTTGATAACGTCGTCTATACGACCGGCTATCCAGAAATAACCATCTTCGTCCTGTTTCGCTCCGTCACCGGTAAAGTACATTCCCGGAATACGGCTGAAATAGGTATCGATGAACCTCTGATGATCGCCGAAAACGGTTCTGGCCATTCCCGGCCACGGCTTACGAATGAAGAGCGCTCCTTCCTGTCCGGGGTACTTGACTTCTTCACCTGTATCAGGGTCCAAAATCACCGGATCGATCCCGAAGAACGGAAAACTGCACGAACCCGGTTTTATGGGTGCGACTGCAGGCAACGGAGTAATCATCTGGCCGCCGGTCTCTGTCTGCCACCAAGTGTCGACTATGGGGCACCAATCGCGTCCCACGTAGTGATAATACCATCTCCAGGCCTCGGGGTTGATGGGCTCTCCCACGGTCCCAAGCAGTTTGAGGGAACTCAGGTCGTGTTTCTCTACCCAGCCGGCACCTTCTCGCGCAAGAGACCTGATTACTGTCGGTGCGGTGTAGAATTTGTCTACCTTACGTTTTGCCACGATTTCCCAGTACCTGTCCCATCCCGGGTAATTGGGCACTCCTTCGAAAAGCACGCTTGTGAAGCCATTGATCAAAGGTCCGTACACAGTGTAGCTATGGCCGGTGATCCATCCGATGTCTGCAGTGCACCAGAATGTCTCATCATCCTTCAAATCGAACACAAGCCGATTCGTCATGGCAGCGTGAAGCAGGTATCCGGCATGGGTGTGCAGTACCCCTTTGGGTTTTCCGGTGCTGCCACTGGTGTACAGAATGAACAAGGGATCTTCCGATGACATTGGCTCCGGCTTGACGTACGAAGGCAGATTCGGGTCCGCCATTGCTTCGTGCCACCAGATCTCTTTGCTGGGATCGAGTTTCAGGTCCATGCCGGCATGCTTGAAAACGATCACTTTCGTGACTTCGGGACATCTGGTGAGCGCCTCGTCCACATTCTTCTTGAGCGGCAGAGGTTTACCTGCCCTGAAGCCGCCGTCCACCGTGACGACAATTTTTGCACCGCAGTCTTGGATACGGCTCGCGATGGACTCGGCGCTGAATCCTCCGAAGATCACGCCGTGCACGGCTCCAATGCGGGCGCACGCCAGCATCGCCACCGGAAGTTCGACGATCATGGGGAGGTAAATAATTACACGGTCACCTTTTTTCACACCGTTGGCCAGGAGCACGGCAGCAAACTTGTTGACTTCATTATAGAGTTCCAGATAGGTAACCACTTTTGATTCTGCGGGATTGTCGCCTTCCCAATAGTAGGCGACTTTATTCTTTAGTTTATCAACATGCTTATCCAGGCAATTGTAAGAGGCGTTGAGAATGCCGCCTCCGAACCATTCGATGTCGGCGGTATTGAAATCATACTTCAGAACGGAATCCCATCTTTTCTCAAAGGTGAGATATTTGTCGGCTTGCTCGCTCCAGAAGCGGTCGATATCATTAATAGATCGGTTATAGAGCTCGTCGTATTCCTCTTTGCTCTTGATGTAAGCGACCTTGCGATAGTCTTGAAGATGAGCGTCGTACCATTTTGGAGTATTCTCCATAGCCTCAAACCTCCTTGTTCTGTGTTGTTAGGACAGAGTCTCTCGGAATTCGAGGAAAGTACTCCCCCTTGATTGATTCCCTTCTATTCCCCGAGACTTATCGCTCGCATTTGTCTTTTGCCGACTGTTGCGGATTGAAACTCCAGTGTTAATTGCCTGAACCGTCCGTTTCTTACGATGACTGCGTCCAAAGCCTCTCAGGATCGAAAGTTTCCCGAGCGGCCTCAATAAATCCTACCAGACCCGGGATTCACTGAATACATACAAGGAAAGAATGTGGAATGGCTGTGCCTGATTCTTATCAGGACTCCGGCGATATGTGATAACGGAGAGTTAACAAACTCCATGAGCTTCCTTCGAAGAAAACTTCTTTTCAGAAGGAGAATCCCCGATAATGAGTGTTCCATTCGGCGCCAAAAGTATACTGGAAAATGCGAGGACACTAATGCGGCTCTTGCCCGAAAATCGGTGAACAGAATTCATTCCAGGCGAGATTTTGGAGCACTCCGGGAAAAACATCAAGATTCCTGACAAACAAATTATATATTGTTAGAATTACACCTCAGAGAAGACCTCTGTCAAGTACGTTTCTAAAATCTCGGTTTGAGTTTTGGGGCATTTCCTGCGACTTGGATTCACGGTTGTCCTTTCATACGGGCCGTTTCACAATGGATGTCCACGAGGCGTAATTTAGAAACAAATTCTGAGCTTACATGGAGATTTTCTGGAGTAAACTGTGTTAGAATTTTCAGTATCGAGAAAGCGTATTACCCATCACTGATACAGGGTTCCAGTTCCGATTGATCGCGGAATTTCGCCCAGGAGGCTCAGTGAATAGAAGACTCCTATCCTATTCTGTAACGCCTGCCGTTGTTTTCGAGGTCTTGCGAAACACGCTTCCTTTCAGTGAGCTGGAAAATCGTACTCTCGAAGATGTCGCGCGCAAATGGATTATTGACTTTTTTCCTCGGGGGACTCTTATTTTGCGCGAAGGCGTAACGGATGTCATGCACCTCCATTTGATCCAAAAGGGAGCAGTGAAGACTTATCTGACAGGATCGCGTCCAGGTACGATTCTCAAGGATTACAGTTGCGAAGGAGAAACATTTGGAGCGGCATCCATACTTCGCGGCAGGAAAGCGGATTTCAATGTCGAGACGTTGGAGGATACGTTTTGCTTTCTCCTGCCCAAGGATGATCTGCTTCATCTCGTGAGGAAATATCCCCGATTTGAGCGCTTCTATTTGGATCCTATCTCTGAAGACCTCATGTCTTCCGCATACGCCGAATTACGTGACGAACATATGCATCCCGGGCGCCGGAAGTCTGTGCATCTTTTCAGTTATCAAGTGCGCGATATTGTCAAGAATCAGCCCCAAGTAGTGCCTTGTTCCACAACGATTCAGGACGCTGCATTGCGTATGACCCGCATGGGAATCGGGTCCTTGCTGGTTGGAGACGACTCTTACAGGGTAACGGGCATTGTCACGGATACAGATATGCGAAGCAAGGTGGTGGCTGAAGCTCTGGACGGTAATGCCACTCTTGAGTCCATTATGGTTTCGCCCGTACTTACCATCCCGGCTCAGGCAACGTGCTTCGAAGCACTATTGACGATGATGCAGGAGCAAGTAGATCACCTGGCGGTGGAGCACTTGCAAGAGATTATCGGCATGGTGACGACCCACGACATGATGGTTTTTCAGGGTGTTTCACCGACGTATCTTCTCAGGGAAACAGTGGCCCCCAAGAGTATCGAGGGACTTTGCACTCTTTCGCGGAGAATCCCGAATCTTGTGCGCGCTCTACTCGAGCAAGGGGCAAAAGCCAGCGAAATCACTCCTATGATCACGGTTCTCAATGACAGGATTTTGAGCGGTATCCTGGACCTCTTACAGCAGGAAATAGGCCCGCCGCCAGTCCCGTTTTGCTGGATAACGCTGGGTAGTAACGGGCGCAAAGAGCAAATTCTGAAAGCCGACCAGGACAACGCTCTCATGTACGGAGATCCGGCAAACGATCGGGAGCGCCGAACCGCCGAAGCCTACTTTGAGACTCTGTCTCGCTTGACGGTGGATCGCCTGCTCGATTGCGGTTATCCTCGATGTAAGAGTGGTCTCATGGCCTCAAATCCTTCCTGGCGAAAGCCGGTATCCGTGTGGAGGAACTACTTTAATAACTGGATTTGTACCCCGGATCCCCAGGAGGTCTCTCTTGCCGTAACATTTTTCGATTTTCGCCCTGATGCCGGAACAGTGTCTCTTGGGCAGGAATTGCGGAAGCAGGTCGTCTCCTGGGCAGAACGTCAAACCGTATTCATGATGCACATGGCGGGCGAGTGTCTCTTGAACTGGCCTCCACTCTCTTTTTTCAGACACTTTGTCGTAGAAAAAGACGGGCTGCAGCGCAATCGTCTGGATGTGAAGACCAGGGGATTGGCACCTTTTGTCAATTTCGCCCGATTACTCGCTTTGCGGCAGGGCATCCCGGAAACCAATACGATTCGGCGGTTGCAGCTACTTATGGATAGAGGCTGCTTTTCAGAAGAGTTGCATGTAGACATTCGGGAGGCATATGAATTTCTCATGCAACTCCTCCTGGTCCGGCAACTTGAAATGGTAGAATCCGGTATGGTGCCCGAAAATTTCATAGACCCCGGCGAGCTTTCAGAATTGGAAAGAAAGATGCTGAAAGAGGTATTTTCCGTAATCAATCGGATGCTTGTCCATGTCAAACAACAGTTTCCGATCGCTGTCTGATGCCTTGCCTCATAGAGGCAGGGGTATGCGAATGATCGGCCACAGAGGATGTACGTGCATTCTTTGTTCATCACGTGCTATATTTGACCACTCTCCATCCCGTGGGAGGTTGCATGAATCAGCAATCAATTTTCCATGAGGCCGATCCGGAAGTTGTCCTGGATTTCCTTCGAAAAACGATTCCATTCAACGAGCTGGATGACGATGCTCAAAGAGATCTTGCCAATCATTGCACTGTAGACTTCTTTCCGAAAGATACCCTGGTGCTTCAACAGGACGTCAGCGAAGTCACGCACATGTACCTGATCTACAGAGGCGGCGTAAAGGTGTACCTGACGGATGTCGACGGGGCGGTCACCTTGAAAGATTTCCGTGGAGAAGGAGGATACTTCGGTGCTCTTGGACTCATCAGAGGATCGAAGGCCAATCTGAATGTAGAAACGGTCGAGGACACCTTCTGCTTTCTTCTGGAAAAAGAAGCTTTTCTGGATCTTATCCAGAACAATCCCAAGTTTGCGCAATATTATCTGAAACGTTTTTCGGAAGACGTCGTGTACAATGCATACAACGAGCTTCGCAGCAGAAAATTCAGAGCTCGGTCTCAAGATGCTTTTTATCTGTTCAGTCTGGAGATCAAGGATGTAATCAAGCGACTTCCCGAGATTATCCACGCGTCCATGAGCATACAGCAGGCAGCGAAGCACATGTCCGAACTGGCTATAGGCTCGCTCCTCATCGAGGACCAGGCAGGAGAAATTGCAGGGATAATCACAGATAAAGATCTCCGTACCAAAGTAGTAGCCACCGGAATGGGCTACGATGCCCCAGTTGCCGAGATCATGTCAAGCCCGGTGAAGACTATACCATCCCATGTGGTTTGTTTTGACGCTCTTCTGCAGATGATGAACGAGCAGGTGCATCATCTCGCGGTGGAACGCGGCAATGAGATAATCGGAGTAGTCACGGCACACGACATAATGGTTCACCAAGGGACATCGCCACTCTACCTTTTCCGTGAAATAGTGGCCCAGCGTCAGATCGAGGGATTGTACTCGCTGTCTCAAAAGGTGCCGCTCGTTGTCAGGTCACTTGTGGAAGAAGGAGCCAAAGCCAACAATGTGACCCGTATGATTACGGTCCTAAACGACCACATTGTGCACCGGCTGCTGACTCTGCTTTACGAAGAGATGGGACCGGCACCGAATCCGTTCTGCTGGATAATGTTCGGCAGCGAAGGACGCAAGGAACAAACGTTCAAGACCGATCAGGATAATGCGCTTATCTATCAGACTCCCGAAGACGATTGGGAAGCGATAAAGACTGCCAAATTGTACTTTCGCCGATTCGGGAATCGGGCGATACAGCACCTGGAAGCCTGTGGATATCCCTTGTGCAAAGGGGAAATGATGGCTTCCAACCCTCGGTGGCGCAAACCCTATTCAGTATGGAAAGGTTACTTCGACAGATGGATTTCCGCACCGGAACCCGAAGAAGTGTTGAATGCGACCATCTTCTTCGATTTCAGACCTGGATACGGTCAGGTAAGTCTCGGTGAGCGTTTAAGGGATTATCTTGCTTTGCAGGCGCCTTCCAAGGGAATTTTCCTGATGCATCTCGCGAAAGATTGTCTGCAGAGCAAACCTCCACTTACTTTCTTCAGAAACTTCATGGTGGAAAAGGACGGCAAATACAAGAACCGTCTCGACATAAAAACTCGCGGCATGGTGCCCTTCGTCGATTTCGCCCGTCTCATGGCCTTGAGGCATGGCGTAAAGGAGACCAATACACTGGATCGACTCGACACGCTCTCAGAGAACGGTCATATTCCGCGGGAGCTTTACGTGGAGACTCGAGAAGCGTACGAGTTTCAAATGCAACTCAGACTTGTTCATCAACTGCGTATGATGGAAATAGGGCAGGCACCGCACAACCATATCGATCCGGCTGAGTTGTCGGATCTCGAAAAGCAGACACTCAAGGAATCCTTTGCTGTAATCGGTAGAATTCAGACGTATGTGAAGGATGAGTTCAGAGTCGCCGAATAGTAACCATTCAGTTACGAAGGGTGGAGAAGATCTTCTCCTGTGATCATGATACCACTGACTTTCAAAATCCCCCCTTACTCCCCTTTATTAAGGGGGAATTGGCAGGTGCCTTCTTTCCCCCCCCTTTTATAAAGGGGGGAAGGGGGGATTTTTCCCACGCATAGCTGAATGGATAAGCGAACGTTCAAGAATAGATTGCCGGGACAGGTGAATCGACGTGAAATTGTGGCCCTGGACACGAGTTCCCAAGCACCCGATTCTGCAGGAAAACGCGTCCTGTTTTTCACAATTCGATCAGACCTCCGCCATAGAGACATACGATTTTGTGGCATTTGACACCGAGCTGACAGGACTAAATCCGAAACGGGATGAGATTGTCTCAATAGGAGCGGTCCGAATAAAGGACCTGCGGATCGTTCTGGGTGAGAGTTTTTTTTCGTACGTTCGACCGACCGGAAACCTGCCCAAGAGCAGCACGCTCATCCATGGAATATCTCCTCAGCAAATAGAAGATGCGCCCGGAATCGGGGAAGTGCTGCCGGAATTCGTCGCATTTTGCGGTAAGGCTCTCCTGATAGGGCATTATGTGGGTATTGATATGGCCTTTCTCAACAAAGCGCTCCGAAAGCACCTCGGAGGCACAATGAGCAATCCCTGTGTCGATTCCATGAAATTGGCCGAAGTGTTTCAGGACCACCGATCCAGATCGAATGTCGAAATCACCGGTCTCGGCAAATCGTACAATCTTGCGGTCCTTGCCCGTGAATACGGCCTGCCGCTGTTCACTCAACACGATGCGCTGGAAGATGCGCTCCAGACAGCTTATCTCTTCCTGTTTCTGGTTAAGAACTTAAAAGAGGCAGGCTATCTACGACTCAGAGATTTTTACACAGCCGGAAAGCTTGGGCCGCACCACTTCTGATGAAAGCACAGGAAAGAGACATCCATCACAGTTCTTATGCACATTGGGCAGGGCGAAACCGTAATTGTACAATTTTATGCGGACTTGCAGTCAAGATAGTTCCTACTGAGGCAGAAGCATGGACCTGCGAAGACAGGTCAGTGCAGTAAGCATCTTGAACGCAGAACGGTATTAGAGAAACCCCAATCTTTCCTTGATCAGAGTCTCCAAAACAGCCGGATCTGCCACCGTTGCAGTATCGCCGAGATCGTTTACGTGCCCGGCTGCAATCTTCTGGAGTAAGCGTCTCAGAATTTTTCCGCTGCGAGTCTTGGGAAGTGCTTTTGCCCATTGGACTATGTCGGGAAGAGCCATCGTACCGATGTTATCCAGGAGTAGATTTGCCAATTCCTCTCTGAGAGTTTCGGACCGTTCATAACCGGGATTAAGGGTAACAAAGAGATAGATACCCTGCCCTTTCAGCGGATGAGGAATCCCTACGGCAGTCGCCTCACTCACGGCAGGATGCGATCCAAGAGCAGTCTCGATTTCCCACGCACCTACACACCTGCCGGAGACCTTAATGACATCGTCAATCCTTCCGGTAATCCAATAATAGCCGTCTTCGTCTATCTTGGCCCCATCACTTGTAATGAAGAGTCCGGGAATAGGAGCGTAATATGCGTCCCGATATTCGTCGTGATTGGCGAATATCGTGCGAACCATCCCGGGCCAGGGTTTTCCAATGAGCAGAGCGCCTTCCTGATTCGGATAGCGGGTCTCTTCTCCTGTATCGAGGTCCAAGATGATCGGTTCCACTCCGAAAAGAGGAAAAGAGACCGACCCCGGTTTAACCGGAGTCACTCCCGGAAACGAAGAAATCATAGGACCTCCGGATTCGGCTTGCCACCACATGTTCATCACAGGGCAGTTGCCGTTTCCCACATTCTCGAAAAGCCATTCCCATGTATCCGGAGAGAAGGGCTCCCAAAGATTGCTCAGCACCTCGAGTGACGAATGCCCGGGATGCGATGAAGATGCAGAGCCGGAAGCGGCAAAGGTCCGGACAAGAGTGGGAGTGGTAGATAACTTGGTAATCCGATGCTTTTCAATAATCTCCCAAAATCTCTTGCCTGACGAATCCCAGGGCGCTCCTTCAAACATCACTGTCCCTACCCCATTGAGCAATGCTCCATAAAGACCGAGGGTAAGTCCCGGCATCCAGCCAAAATCTTCAGTGCACCAATATCTGTCCGTATCCTGTAAATCCAGGATCAACCGTGTGCTCATTGCAGCCCAGAGCAGATAACCCCCATGAGCGTAAACAAGGCCTCTCGGTTTGCCGATGGCTGCACTGGTATAAAAGACGAACAGGGGGTCTTCCGCATCCATGTGCTCCGACTGAACTATATGCGATTGAGACAAATCCGAAGCGACTTCATGAAACCATACTGTTCGAGGGGATTTCAGGTTCAAATCGAGCCCGAGGTGATTCACCACGATCACGGATTCGAGATGGGGACATGCTTCAAGACATCTACTCATTTTTCCGCTGAGGCCGATCGGATTTCCCTCCACGCGAGATCCATCCGCTGTCACTAATACTTTTGCTCCGGTATCGTTGATTCTCGACACTAACGATTCTCGGCCGAATCCCAGGCATACGCAGCAATGCACAGCCCCTATCCGGGCACATGCCAATATTGCCGCAGCGAATTCGGGAATCATGGGCATGTGGATCGCTATTCGATCGCCCCTCCCCAGTCCACGCGCTTTAAAAACCGCTGCAAAAGCGTTCACCAGCTCATTGAGCTGAGAGAATGTCAAAGTCCTGTCGGCTTCCGATTCGACACCTTCCCAGTAAATAGCAATACTGTCTCCCCGAGTGTCGAGATGTCGGTCCAGACAATTATACGCCGCATTCAGTGTTCCCCCTCCGAACCATGCAGCCCTGGCCTCATCAGGATCGAAACGCACAACAAAGTCCCAGTCTTTAAACCAGTGTAGGTGTTTCCGAGCCTGTTCCGACCAGAAGAGTTCGGGATTGTCGATCGACTGTCGATACAATGACGTGTACTCTTCCATACCTTTCACGTGAGCAGTTTTTGCGAATTTTCTTAAATGAGATTCATATACGCGTGAAGCATGATGCATGAAGCAGTCTCCTTTAATCCCAGGCTCGTCAGCGACATGAAGCTAATTCACGAATCTCAATACTACAGGCACAGGCAATGTGGCGCTGCACAAATATTCTCTATAGCACGTCTCCTGAGAAGACAAATAGTTCACTGATAAAAAGGAGTATTTTGTAGAGACCTGAAGTGTCCGCGTTGACCGAAAATGGGTCTTTCAGACGGGAAACACTTTGGTTTCCCGCCTGGAAGCAGTTCCGGTCAGTTCGCTTTTTTTCCGTATCCAATCGTCAGGACAGCGGAACCGATTTCCTCAAGAATCGCCGGATCGTCAATGGTAGAGGGAACTTTGTAGCTTTCACCGTCTGCAATCTTGCGCATGGTTCCCCTGAGCACTTTTCCGGAGCGCGTTTTGGGAAGACGGTTCACGACAGCGGCCTGTTTGAACGCGGCGATGGGTCCGATTTCCTTCCGCACCATTTGGACAAGCTCGCCGACTATCTCGTCATGAGGCCTGCTCACTCCGGCTTTGAGTACTACAAATCCTACCGGGACCTGCCCTTTGAGGCTGTCGGCAGCACCTACTACCGCACATTCAGCGACATTCGGATGAGTCGCCAGAACTTCTTCCATGCCTCCGGTAGATAGCCGGTGTCCTGCCACATTTATGACGTCGTCAATACGACCCATGACGAAGACGTAACCGTCTTCATCGATATATCCACCGTCACCGGTAAGATAATATCCGGGAAACGGGCTCATGTACGATTCTACAAATCGCCGATCGTCCTGCCAGAGCGTTGGTAGATTGCAGGGGGGTAAAGGCAGTTTCACCACAATCACACCGTTTTGATTGGGTCCCAGTTCTTCGGCGGTTCCTCCGTCGAGGATCTTCACATTATATCCGGGCATGGGTTTGGTAGCTGAGCCGGCTTTCGTGGGAAATAGCTCCAGACCTCTAAAGTTGCCTGCAATCGCCCACCCGGTTTCAGTTTGCCACCAGTGGTCGATGACAGGAACCTGCAAGAGCTCGGAAGCCCAATAATAAGTGTCAGGGTCAAGTCTTTCTCCTGCAAGGAAAAGGGTATCGAACGATGATATGTCATATTTCCTGAGGTACTCGCCTTTGGGGTCCTCTCGTTTAATGGCTCGGATTGCGGTAGGGGCAGTGAACAAAGCTTTGACACCATGCTGAGATATAAGTCGCCAGAACGCACCCGGATCGGGAGTTCCCACGGGCTTCCCTTCGTATACTATGGTAGTGGCTCCCATGAGCAACGGACCGTACACGATGTAAGAATGCCCCACAACCCACCCCACGTCTGAAGCGGCCCAGTACACATCTCCCGGTTCGATGCCGTAGATGTGTTTCATGCTCCACTTCAGTGCGACTGCATGTCCGCCGTTGTCCCGAACGACTCCTTTCGGCTTCCCTGTGGTTCCGGAAGTATAAAGAATGTACAAAGGATCGGTCGCTTCTACGGAAACGCATCCCACAGGTTCTGCTTTTCCTTCCAGATCGGCCCACTCAAGGTCTCTCGTTTGTTTCAACTCTGCTTTCGCTTGCGGCCTTTGCAGGATGACGCATGTTTCGGGCTTGTGGTCCGCAATATCTATTGCTTCGTCAAGAAGCGGCTTGTAAGGGATGACGCGCTGCACTTCAATACCGCAGGACGCAGACAAGATTACCTTCGGCTTGGCATCGTCGATTCTGATAGCCAATTCTCTGGAGGCAAATCCGCCGAAAACGACCGAATGAATGGCGCCGAGCCGCGCGCATGCCAGCATGGACATGAGAGCTTCGGGGATCATGGGCATGTAGATGAGAACCGTATGCCCTTTGGCAACACCTAATTTCTGCAAGAAACCCGCAATACGAGCCACCCTGTCCTGCAACTGCGAGTAAGTGATTTTCTGAATGGTGTTAGTTACCGGGCTATCGTAAATGACCGCCACCTGATCTCCGCGGCCCTGTTGAACGTGGTAGTCGACTGCATTGAAACAGGTATTCAGCATGCCGCCTTTAAACCACTTATAAAAAGGGGGATTCGAGAATTCCAGCACCTTATCCCATTTTCGGTCCCACACGAGCTCTTCAGCAGCTCTTCCCCAGAAGGATTCCGGATTTTCTAGAGATTCTCGGTACGCTTCCTGATACTTCATAGTCAACCCCCAGGTTTTGTATCTTTGGTGGAATAAAGCCGCCACCGTGTTGTCGGAGAATGGTAATCAAACGATCGACACTCGACATTATTTGCGGTTTTCAAGATATAGTCCGAATTCTCAAAAAACGATCAAAGTTCGTTCGTACAAAAAAGAACTCTTTCGGGAACGAGATATCCGGTATAGGTGACTGAACAACGTAATTGACAAGAAGTCTTCTGCTTCATGGCCACTCGGTTGACAGGACGAGCTTTGCTGAAAAGAAATTCTATGATGACAGTTTTCATGATCGTTCGCAAGTACTGTTTCAGCGTCTGGGGAATTGCTGCATTTTGCAACACCTCAGAAACCGACAATTGTAGGAGGAATTGCCTCAGAACAGCTTCTGCAGCCATTACGCAATTTTTTTGTGACTTTTGGGTTGACACGCGATACAATGAGTCTGTATATATCATCATCCGAGACCACGCTTTGTTGATTGCGGGTCTCAGGCATCCAGACTTGATCTTGGCGGTGTTTACTCAAGATTCCCGCCGACGCGTTGCAGATCTCCTATCAGCTCCCATTTGTTAGGTTATTTAATCGGAAGGGGAGCACGAAGACGGGGATTTGATGCAAAGTAAGAAGAAAAGAAGAATAAAGCCCTCTCGCAAAAGGCACAGCTCTGTCAAGGCCAGGGGAAGACCGCAGGTGGCAATGTCACCTGGTTACGAGGATCCTTCCGGTCTGTGGCAATTCCACGATGCTCTTTGTTTTTACGATTCAGATATTGCCAGGAATCGGCTTACATTCCCTCCAGGGACTTCCAATCCAATAGAAATCTCTCCGGATCTCAGGTTACTTCTTCTCACGTCGATTCTCATTCCGTCCATACGATCTTCTGAACTCACCAGTCCCCTGATTGCGGCATTAAGAAGCCGAGCTTTGCTGAAATACCTCTACAGTGGCCTCGTAGACCTGATACGCGACAGCGGACGAGGGCTGCGACGCCGTTATTCAAAAGCGCATTCTCCGGAGCTTCCCGGAAGAATCGTCTTTTTCGTTGTTGCCGTAGGCCGTTCGCCTCCCGCACTGACCGTCTCGATCTACCAGTTGCGATCCTGAAGAGATCGCTCAGTCGACCTAACCTGAACACGAGCAGAACTTACAACTTAGTGATGTGAAGTGCTGGAAAACCTGTACTCCCCCTCTTGGCAGGCTTGACGGCATTCGCGTCTCAGGTGATTGCCCGAGAACCCGATACCTATGCGCGGGCTCTCAGCATCGACACGGAAGGAGTGACCAACGTGGCGCAACAATCTCAGAAGGCCCCCGAAGTGGCCAAAACTCCGAAACCGGAAGCGTGGGCGGCTATTGCTAGAAACCCTAAATTTATAGAGCTGCATAGAAGAAAGACAGTTTTTCTCTTTGGATGGTGGATATTCTCAACCATTTACTACTTTCTCCTCCCTATCGGAGCTGGGTCTGCTCCGGGATTCTTCAGTGTGAAAGTAATCGGAAACATCAATATCGGGTATCTCTTTGCCTTGTCCCAGTTTTTCGTATCCTGGGGAATTGCCATGTACTATGCATCATGGGCAAACAAAGTTTCCGATCGACTCACCAAAGAACTGCTCGATGAGCTGAATCTCAAGTAGGAGGAGCGGGGTAATGAAGAAAGTTGCGATAATCTTTGCCTTGGCCCTTACTTTGGGCTTGGGATCAGGCTTTATGGGCCACAGCAATGCACTTGCAGGCCAGGATACGATAATTGCTAACGCTATGGTGGCGCAGACGGCAAAGGGGAAAGTCGGCGAAAGGACTCCAGCCCCAACCAAAGTCGAAGCGAACAAGACTATCACCATAACCATGTTTATCATCATTGTTTTGATAACCATGTACATCGTGTATTGGGCTGCGCAGCGAACCAAGACTACTGCAGACTTCTATGCGGCGCGGGGAGCTATTACCGGTGCCCAGAACGGATGGGCAATTGCGGGAGACTACATGTCCGCTGCCTCATTTCTGGGAATTGCGGGGCTTATCTGCCTCTACGGGTATGACGGTTTCATGTACTCGGTGGGGTGGCTCGTCGCGTACGTGACCGTGTTGCTCATCGTTGCCGAACCGTGTCGTAATGCCGGGAAGTACACGATGGGAGATGTCTTGGCATTCCGCTCATCTCCCAGACCGGTCAGGGCGGCTGCAGCATTTTCTACCGTGCTCGTTTCGATCTTCTATTTGACAGCTCAGATGGTCGGTGCCGGTAAATTGATGGAACTCCTTCTGGGAATACCGTTCCGATACGCGATCACGGGCGTCGGTCTTCTCATGATCGTGTACGTCACTTTGGGTGGTATGATTGCGACGACCTGGGTTCAGATCATAAAAGCCGGACTGCTCATGACGGGCGCAGCAATTCTCTGCATCCTGGTAGCCAATCAGTCCGGATTTAATCCTGTCACATTCTTCCATGATGTGGCATCGAATCCTCAGATTCAGGACTGGACAAGGATACAGCTCCTCAAAGACGCTATTCCCAAGGAAGGTTTCGATTACGGCCAGAGATTCCTTGAGCCGGGGTTGCTCCTGAAAGATGTCTGGGATCAGATTTCTTTGGGCATGGCACTCGTGTTGGGAACTGCCGGAATGCCGCACATTCTCATGCGGTTTTTCACGGTTCCGACTGCCCAAGCAGCAAGAAAATCAGTCATCATCGCTATGTTCATCATCGGAACATTCTACATTTTGACCACTCTTCTCGGTTTCGGCTCAGCGATCCATGTCACTCCGCAGGTCTCATACGGAGTTGACAAGGGCGGTAACATGTCAAACATGCTACTTGCGCAAATGTTGGGAAATGACATTTATCCTCTGATGGGTGACATTCTTCTGGCATTCCTGTGCGCGGTCGCTTTTGCAACGATCCTCGCGGTTGTTTCCGGCCTCGTGCTTGCGTCGGCAGCGGCTATCTCGCACGATATTTACGTGAGCGTTATCAAGGCCGGCAGAGCGGATCAGAGAGAGCAGGTTATTGCCGCCAGAGTCGCTTCCATATGCGTGGGAGCGGTTGCAGTCATCATCGGAATTCTCGCCGAAGGCCAGAACGTTGCGCATCTCGTGGCTTTGGCCTTTGCGGTGGCTTCCGCGGGCAACCTTCCTACGGTGGTGCTTTCACTCTTCTGGCGTAAGATGAGTACCGCCGGCATAGTGGGCGGTCTGGTAATCGGGACTTCGGTCTCTATATTACTTGTGCTCGTATCGCCCAATATGCAGTACCCCAAAATGATCGCAGCGGGTCAGCAGAAGATTGTCGACACTCTGGAAAAGAAACAAGCCACTGGAGCTGTTCTATCCGATCAGGAAAAAACAGAATTGACAAAAGCCAAAGCGATTTACGAAAAGAACAAGGACGGATCGTCATTCATCTTTGGTTTGGACAAGCCGCTGTTCCCACTTAAGAACCCCGGTATTTTCTCGATACCTGCAGGATTCCTGGCAGCGATTATCTTTTCGCTGCTATTTCCGAGTAAACGCGAGGAGGATGCATTTGACGAACTCTATGTTCGTCAAAACACTGGAGTTGGCATAGCACAGGCAATCGGCCATTAATCTTAACGTGGGGAGGTTGTCTCACCCTCAGGGAACGGCCTCCCCCTTTTCTCCCATTTCCGCATAACTCAACAGCCTCGGCAATATGCAGGCGAGTCGCTCGAGGAGTGTGGTCCCGCGCTCCAGTCCTGTCACCATACAGACTCCGCTCCGATCTAAAAATTGGACTCGGTTTGCTCACTGAATAGAAGATTTGATATTCTGTTGGCAAGCCTGCGAAATCAACCGGACCGAGATCGGGCAGGCAGACCGCATTCGACCTCGGCGACTGTGTAGATACCGGGAGACTTCTGTGATATTCCGATCAATGGAAAACATCCGTTTCCCATCGATTGCACAAGATGCATTGCTAAACCGAGCTGAATTGGAGTGATCAGACAGTGTACACGAAGAGCATTGACGCGAAGGAAGCTCGAAACGACATAATTTCAGGAATGGACTATTCACAGATTATGCGTAAGTATAATCTCTCCATGAAAGGACTCATAAGTCTGTTCGACAAGATGATTGCTTCCGGAGCTATCGGACCGGCGGAACTGGGTGGCAAAATTCCTTCAATCGATTCTCATTTGGTCATAAAGAACCAGTTCACCGACAGCATTATCTTTTCTGCCAGGGCCGCGACCATTAAAGACTTGGTCGAGACGGCCATAACTGACGGTGTGGATCTCTCGGAGGCTGAATTGACTTCTGCAAATCTCGCCGGCTTACGCGGTACGCGAAGCAATCTATCCGGAGCAATGCTCTTCCGTGCGAACTTCAACGGAGCCGATTTGTCGGAAGCCATTTTGGTCGGAGCGGAATTGTCCGAAGCGAGCCTTGCCAATGCAGTCCTAACAGGTGCGGATCTATCAAACGCAAATCTTTCGCAAACAGATGCTCGGAGATCGAATTTTTCGCGAGCTCGTCTATTCCAGACAAACCTTGACAATGCCCGTCTTCAAAAGGCTAACTTTCGCAACGCCGACCTGACCGAATCCAGGATGGTTGGCGCAGACCTTACGGATGCCCTGATGGAAGGAGCCAAACTGGACGATGTGCTCCGCAACGATGTAGAATGTGAAGAATGATGGCGGAGCAGAGAGACCCTCCATCTTCTTTGCGTTCGATCCGAATCTCAACCGGAGAAGATGAATCTACATTCAGTGAAAATTGAATGTGGAGGTACACAATGAAAACAATAATGATCCTGTCGGCTGTTTTGATTTTGTTGACTTCCGGGCTGGCCGGTTCTGATTCGGTCTTGTCGCGGGAGTTCTTGCCGGAACGTTCCGATACCGAGAGCCTTTTTCAGGACGGTTTCGACAAGCAGCAATGCGAGCTTCGGTGCCGTTCTTTATATGGAGCATCGCCCTACTATCGAGGCGGTCGCGGCTATCGGGGAGGCTACTACGTTTTGGCTCAGTGCATGGAAGATTGCGACAGAAGGTTCTGGAAAGAATATGACAGAAAAATAAGAGATCTCGAGAAAGAGTAGCCGACCGAGATTCCTGGAATATTTCCGGAGCGTACAGGCTTCAATACCTCTGCTACTCCCGAATGCAAATGAGTCCTTTCACATTGTAGAGAATGAATAGAGCCGCGCTTTGTCCGGGAGAGGGGATGCGAACCGCTCCCGGCGAACAAACCATTTACGCCAATATCGATCTTCACGATCGGCAAGTTTTACGGTTGATTTTCTTACTAGGGGGTGCGGGTAGTCCCCAGCCCATCAATCCAGTCGAGTATGCGCGTCGTGTCGGAGAGATCGTCCAAGGCAAGATCGGCCCCTGCGGCAACAAGTTCCGGAGTCGAATATCTTCCGGTTGCAACTGCGAGACATGGAGCGCTGTGAACATGCGCACATTCCACATCTCTCGGCGTATCTCCTATTACAAGACACGCCTTCGCATCTACCGGACGAGCATTGACTCGGCCGAATCGTCGTAGCGCAATGGGGAGAAGCTCATTTCTGTCGGCACTATCGTCACCGAAAGCACCAAGAGGAAAATAGTCGTTCAGACGATGGGGAGCGAGTTTCACTCGTGCCCCTTTCTCCACATTCCCGGTCAAAAGGCCGAGCGCATAATCTGAGACTCGGCTGAGCGCTGCGAGCAAATCGTGCACTCCCTTCTTGACATTCCCGCCATTCCGCATGGTCACCTGTTCCGGCAGATGGTGAAGATATCGGTCCACGAACGCCCGCACCATGCCGTCTCCGGATACGACCCCCCATTTGGCATATGCTTCAAGAACTATTTGAATATCCGTTTTGCCGGCGCAGTCAATTCCGCGAAATCCTTCCCGTATGCCTGTCAAATCCTGTAATGCCAAATTGAGGGCTGCAATTCCTGCGCCTCCAGAATCCATCAACGTTCCGTCTATATCGAAAAGAATAAGTTTCTTCATGGTTACCTTCAAAGGCCGAGCAACTATGCTTCACCCCAGGCTTTCTTGCTTCTTTCAATTCTCTTTCTCACTTGAGCCCAGGTTCTTGTTGTCAGGAACGATTCCTGCCACCTGTCCACCATTTTTTGAAACATCTGTGTCGGCATGGAAAACGTTAATTCGTCCGGTTTCATATACACGCGATCCGAGGGATCCCATCCACCTACAACTGCCTTGAATTCTCTCCGTGCCATGTATGTCAAAGGCCATGTGACTATACCGGAACAGCCTGCTCCGAAAGGGGAGCGGACAACATCGAAATCATTCGTAACAAACGAGGCCAGTTGATTGAGACCCGATATCACTTCGGCTCGAGCGAAAACCACAATCAACTCGGGATTGTCTTCCGGTGCGAGGAGATTCAAAGGCTTGAACACACAATACCGGGCAGGAGCAGGTCTCGGATCGATTTCATCAAAAAATCTTCTGGTAACCTCGGGAGATTCCAGGTAATGTTCGCCTTCCATTTGTCCTGGAATTCCACTGGATACGTAATAAACAATGCCGTTCAGTTGAGGTTTCAGGAAGCCCAGATAAAAAGCTCCGCCCAGGCACCCGAAATGCTCTCGATCGAAAAATGCCGATGTTCCCTTCTTTCTGGCTCTCCAGAGAAGACTGATGACACATGAAAAATTCGCATTGAGGGACTGCCAGTCCACGCGGCCCTCAGCTTCGGCTTCGATAGAGGGGAGCGTTCCCGCTTTCGGAGAAATGCCATCCCTAGGGGGATTGTCGGTGTAGAGAACTGCAAAAGGTTGTTCTGTCAGGCCCAAGACGTCCAGAAATCTTTGAATCTTTATTGCATCCATGTAGTGCATCCTACTTCCCGCTTTGAGATAGTCTTTTCTCTTTTCTTGTAATATGCACCACTCAACGCTTTTCAGTAAAGCACCTTCAGCCGAGCCACTGCCGGCGGACAGTTTTGACCAAGTTGATAATCAGAATATTACCGTTAATGTAGTAAATTATAATCTGACGTCCACATATGAAATTAAACTTTTGAAACAAGTACTCTGAATGTGCTATACTATTGAGACGTTTGAATTGCTGCGGTGCTTCGTCCGCATTTAATTGAAACCGAAAAATGCACTCTTCAGCACATGGTGAGGTGAAAATGTGGTTTGATATTATAAACAGGTTCACGTACGAACACATCTTTGAAGGTGAAGCCAAGTCTTTGCGTGAAGTGGTCGAGCGTGCCATTCGAGCTGGGGTCGATCTTTCCGAGGCAAATTTGATGAGAGCCGATTTGGTCGGAGCGGATCTGCGCAATGCTAAGCTTGCCAGGGCCTACTTATACGGGGCCGATCTCAGCGGCGCTTTCTTGACTGATGCAGACCTCTCGGACGCAAAGATGTCAAAGGCAAATCTCACGAATGCAAAACTCGCAGGGAGCAATCTCCTGTCAGCGAATTTGCATCGAGCATTGCTGATCGGTGCAGACCTCTCTCGAGCAAACCTTGCGAGCGCAGATCTTATTGGAGCGAACCTGACCGATGCGCGGCTCACAGGCGCCAATCTCAAAGCAGCATTTCTTACTCGAGCCGATTTTACCGGAGCAGATCTTACCGATGCCATACTCACCCGCGCAGAAACGTTTTTGACCAAGGGGATGAATGGAGAAAAACGGCTCATGGAGAGCGCTTCGATTTAGTTCATGAAATATTCAGAGCAACTTCCAAGCCGTTTCTGAGTAATTACAGTTTTCAGGCATACTGAATCAGTTTCCACGTCACTGCTTGATATTGTAGGGCGGCATGATGTTGCCCTTTGCTATTGGCGCAGTGGTCGAAGGATTTCCTACAACCTTCCAGATTCCTGATTCCGGACATTTTTCACCAGTTTTGGCTCGCGTGCCTAAGGTGCCATTCTTTCTTCCTCCGTGTGCGATTTTTTGACAGGATGAGAAAACCTGGATGTCCCGGGCGGAATCATCAACGGGTAAAGATCAGGTATTTTTGGTTTGCTAATCTACCCTTTTACACGGGGGAACGCACGAGAAGCAACGCGAGAGACATTCGTGAATACCTCTCGCGTCGAAGACTATCGTTTATGTTCGGCAATCAAAACTTCCGAAAGTCGGCTCGTTCGGTTTCGCAGGTTGCGGCTCTTGGCCGTCAAATAGGCTCGAATCAAGGAGACAGGCAGGTTGCAGAGTACTGTCACTAGGTTTTGGAGTGGAATCTTGATTCGGTGGGATCTGTTTATCCGGCTTGATTTGAAGTTGATCGGTACCTGGAGTTCCATCCAAAGCACTCACCATGGGAACAAACATACCGGTAAAAACGAATCCTACTATTAGCATCCCTATTATCATGATTCTCATGATTTACGCTCCTTCCTGATTCCTTTCCTAGATTAATCACCCGATAAACTGCAGCAAACTTGGTTAGGGCGCATCTGTGATTTGTGGATAAAAAAGAAAGAGGGATCGAGGAGGGTCAGCATTCCCCCGGGGAACAACAGCAGGCACATACCTGTCCATAAGGAGTGAATGTCAGAGAATTGGACTCTGGAAGAATTGCCGGAAATCAATTCTGAATTAGATTTAGAGTGAGACCGGACAAGCTGAACAACTTCCTAATTTGTAACCCTTGCAAGGATTCAGCGCATGAAAACACTAGTCTTTCTTACAATTATGCTTCTAACTGGAATGAGTCTATCGAATACGGCTTTTGCGGTCCCGTACTTCGTCATTGAACAACCGTCAGGGAGTCTGGCCATTGTCAGCGGCAGGCCGACATACGACGCACGCGTTCTTGCGGGACCGTACTCGAGCATTTCAGTGGCTCAGTCCGCATTCAACGATTTGCTCCAACTTGGGCAGACCGGTAGTTTGCCCCTACAAGCAGGGAACAACCGTTTAGCGAAAGAGACTCTGCCGCTTACGGTGGGAAAATCACTGGAAACGCAAGCCAACAGGACTCGTTCGGTTCAGGCTCAGGGAAGGCCGTCGTACGTTCCTGTTTCCCCTTTGAGCTCGGTGCCGTTTGCGGATTTGACAGATCGCCTTGCGGCCGCGGGGGTGATGGCCGAAACGTATCCTGCTACGCCGGCCTATTCGGAGCTTTCCAGCTTCGTTCTTTCCTCGTCCGGACCACTGAGCCCTATCCCTCTTTCTCCTACAGTGACCTTGCCGAGTTCCATCGCAACATCGTTTCCATCCTTACCAATGAATGTCGTACCGAGATCCGTTCCGATAGTAACGGTACCTCCGATGCCTGCTCCGATTTTCATGTCTCCGCTCCCCTTGGCCCTTGGGAGGAGATAACAAGGGGGCACACCCTTCTTCGGGTGTGCCTCATTACTCAATGACAGCATCTATTATGCGTTGTTTCAATTGATATCGATTCGCGGCGGAGGGGACTTTTTTTGTATACAGGGAAAATTGATTCTGTTCGAAAAAATGCATTAAACCCAAACAAAAAACTTGCTGGTTCAATTATTGGATGGGCCTCTGAGACTGCAAAGGCAATTCTCTGGCTCGTTGTCGGGATTCCGATACTGGTCGCCTGCGGCATCCTATTTGGAACTGCAGGTATCCTGGCGGGAAGTGTTTCGTATTTTTCCGTCGATCTTCCACAAGTGCCGGATCTGCTGAAATATCGCCCGAAAGCAGCATCTCTCTTTTACGCTGAGGACGGCACAGTTATTGGAATGTTCTGTAAAGAAAAACGCTTCCCTATCAAAATTGAAGAAATTCCCGTTCACGTGATTTACGCCTTTATTGCGGCTGAAGACGTACGATTCTTTCTGCATCACGGTGTGGATGCATTCGGAATATTCAGAGCATTTCTGAAGAATGCGCAGGCTGGAGATTTCAACCAGGGAGGCAGTACGATAACTCAGCAGGTTACGCGCAATTTGCTCCTCAGCCGAGAGAAAAAGGTCTCACGAAAGATTCGAGAAGCACTCCTGGCCTTTCGCATAGAAAAAGGCCTTCGGAAGGAGCAAATTCTCGACATCTACCT
Source organism: Desulfomonile tiedjei DSM 6799 (assembly GCF_000266945.1). Taxonomy (NCBI): domain Bacteria; kingdom Pseudomonadati; phylum Thermodesulfobacteriota; class Desulfomonilia; order Desulfomonilales; family Desulfomonilaceae; genus Desulfomonile; species Desulfomonile tiedjei. The sequence continues at coordinate 2,769,031 of NC_018025.1, read as the reverse complement.
GAATGAGATCTATCTCGGCAAGGGCGCGTACGGGGTCGAGGCAGCGGCTCGAACGTATTTCGGAAAACGAGCATCCGAGCTGACTCTTGGGGAGGGTGCTTTCCTGGCCGCACTGGTATCCAATCCATCGAGGCTCTCTAAAGCCTCGGAATTAACGACTGCCCGGTCCCGGCGTGATGCTGTTCTCGATCGAATGGCTCGGCACGGATTTATCGATTCGCGGAATTATCGCATGGCAGTAGCCGAAAAACTCGTGTTCAGGGAATCTCTGCCGAATACGTACGAAATAGCGCCATATTTTGCCGAGACCGTTCGTCAATACGTTTTGCAAAAATACGGAGAAGAAAAGCTTTACACCGAGGGACTCCATGTCTGGACTACATGCGATCTGAAGCTCCAGGAGTACGCTTCGGGAGCTCTTATGAGGGGATTACGCGCGTGGGAATCGCGTCACAAACGGTCGCCCGGTCTGGTGAAACAGTTGTCGTCTTCCGAATCCGCCGCTTTCTTCAAGAAAAAGAGTCCAGCCGCTCTGAAAAAAGGCGATTTTATCCATGCAATGATCACCAAGGTTCACGGTCAAACCAAGAATGCGAAATTACCGGGTACACAGGAATATACGGTGGCTCTAGCCGGAAATATTCAGGTTCGCACGCAATTACCGTCGGAATACAGGTACCAGGTTCGGGACGTATTGGAATTTCAGATCGTCAATGCTCGGTCGAAGGATCGGATTGAACTGAAGCACATCGATGCCCCGGCTGTCCAGGGAGCTCTCGTGTGTATGGAGAACAACACAGGATACGTTCGTGCGCTTATCGGAGGTACCGATTTTGAACGTTCTCCGTTTAATCGCGCCGTTCAAGCGCAACGGCAGCCCGGTAGTGCATTCAAGCCCTTCGTATACGCCGCTGCATTGGAGACCGGCCGGTACTCACCCTATTCGTACGTGGACGATGGACCGGTTTCCGTCTGGTTAGGCGACTCTTCGGAATGGTGGTCTCCGGCAGGTGGAGGATTTTACGGATCCATGATTTTGCGCACTGCACTTGCAGCCTCCAGGAATGCGGTAGCCGTGAAACTGCTCTTGGATGTAGGCTATGAACCGGTGACAGAATTGGCCGGCAAAATGGGAATCGGAACCCCTCTCGTCAAAAGCCCGTCTCTCGCTCTCGGCGCGTCCGAGGTAACATTGTTCGATCTGACCGGAGCATACTCGGTCTTTCCCAACGGTGGCCTTAAGATCCAACCTGTTCTGGTAAAGAAGATTACGGATCGTTACGGCAATGTGTTGGAAGACAATACCCTCGACCCTGTCGACATCTCACGGGTGGTGGCGGACTATGGAATTTCCGGCTCATCAGCACAATTGCACGCCCCCGAAGCGAAAAAAGCAGCACTTTACCGAATAAGCAGAGATGAAATACGTTTCACAAAACGGTACGTGCCGGCAATACAGCGGCGAGCCGATCCCATTCGAGTCCTGAGTCCTCAAACATCCTACCTGATGGTCAGCATGATGCACGAAACCTGCACACGGGGTACTGCTTCGGCAGTCACGAAGCTGAAAAGAAAAGATCTATGCGGAAAAACAGGGACCACGGATGGTGCGGCAGATGCCTGGTTCGTCGGATTCAACTCCAAGTATTCAACCGGAGTATGGGTGGGCATGGATACGAAAGTATCTCTCGGATCGAATGAATATGGAGCCAGAGCAGCTCTCCCCATTTGGATGGACTTCATGAAGAACACTCTGTCCCAGGAGCCTCAAAGTCCTTATCCTGTTCCGGAGGGGATTGTTTTTCGCGAGAGATTCTACTCAAAGCATGAGATCGCGGCAGTAGACCTCCTTGAAGCCGGTCCGGATCTTGCTCGAAAAGGCGAAGAACCGCAACTCGAGGAGAATGAACATGCGGCTCTAGCCTCCTACGGCACGGAAGAGGCGGATCGTTTTAGTTTCAATCCGGGATTTTCCGTACCAATGGCAATGGAGAAACCTCCCGCGTCCGGGCGATCGTTTGCTGAAGATCCTTTTTCAGACCCGTTTTTTTCCAATCAGAGCAAGTCTGTCAAAGAGCCTTATTGAACTCGTCGAGCGCGCAATCGCATAGAATGGAACGAATTCATCGAGAAATTCAGCGTTTCAGTTGACGGCTACAAAACGGGCTTTACGATAAAATTCGATTCTTTGATTCATTTTTGTGGTACACAGATTCCTATCTTCCAAGGGAAGTGTCAGAGTACCTCATTCCGAATGGTTCCACGGGTAATTACCTTTCAAAGGTGAGACGTTATTTTTGTGAGGGAGGATAGCATGACAGCTTATTTTTCCGACAGCATCGAAGCAGTTGGTCGAACACCGCTCGTGAGGCTCAATAAGATAGTCGATCATGCTCGAGCACTGGTGCTTGCCAAAATGGAAGCGAGAAACCCTGCGTTTTCGGTAAAAGACCGGATTGGGGTATCGATGATAAAGGCAGGCGAAGCACAGGGGCTGATTCATGAGGGAATTGAAATTATCGAACCCACGAGTGGTAATACCGGTATTGCTTTGGCCTATGTATGCGCATTACGCGGATATCCTCTCACGCTAACCATGCCTGAAACTATGAGTCTTGAGCGCCGGAAAATCCTGAAGATGCTCGGTGCCCGCCTGATTCTCACCGAAGGATCGAAGGGAATGAAGGGAGCGGTGCAGAAAGCTGAAGAGATGGTAGAGGAAAACTCTGGCAAATTCTACATGCCCCAGCAGTTCCAAAATCCCGCGAATGTTAAAATACATGAATCGACCACCGGACCTGAAATTTGGAACGATACCGATGGCAATGTCGATGTTCTCGTATCCGGAGTAGGAACAGGCGGGACTATTACAGGAGTCTCCCGCTATTTTGAAGCAGTGAGGGGAAAGTCATTGTATTCTGTGGCCGTGGAACCTGCAGAAAGCCCTGTGATAAGCCAAAAGCTCCAGGGTCAGGAACTCATGCCCGGGCCTCACAAAATTCAGGGAATCGGCGCAGGCTTCATTCCTGAGATTCTCGATCTGGAGTTGATTGACGAAGTTCAGCAGGTACACAGCGATGAAGCACTGGAGTTTGCGCGCCGTCTGCCAAGAGAAGAAGGAATTCTCGGGGGTATCTCTTCGGGAGCTGCTGTAGCTGCGGCGGTCAGACTTGCGAAGCGTGAGGAATTTCAAGGTAAGACTATTGTGGTGGTGCTTCCCAGTGCCGCGGAGCGTTACCTTAGTTCGGCTCTTTTTGAAGGAATCCAGACTTGATCGTTGGGTTGTTTGGAAGAAGCGGTAAGGTATATTACTATACCCGAGCGGAAGTAATACAGCCAGGGAGGTGTGTCGATGAGATCCGACAAGAACTGTATTTTTTGCAGGATTGTTGCCGGCGAGATTCCCAGCACAAAAGTTTTCGAAGACGATTCCGTTCTAGCGTTCATGGACATAAGTCCTTTGACCCCTGGGCATCTTTTGGTCGTTCCCAAAGAGCATTTTGAAACCATAGCCGATATGGACCCCCAGCTCTTTGGAAGGCTGGCATCGACCGTATGCATACTTGCTAAGGCTACCAACCGAAGTCTCAAACCGGACGGTTTGAACATCCTGCAACTGAACGGTAAAGCCGGCAATCAGGTGGTTCCACATGTTCACATGCATCTTGTGCCTCGATGGAATGAGGACGGGCTGACGATCTGTGCGTGGGAACCGGTTCCGGGAGACAAGAACGAGATTTCCCAAAACGCGTCCAAAATTAAAGACGCTCTGCAATAAGAAGGTCACATATCCATATGAGAGTTCAATTATTCGGTACATGCCTCGTTGACACTTTCTTCCCTGAGGCTGGTGAGGCAGTCGTAAAACTCTTGCGACATTTTGGAGTCGAAATCGTCTTTCCGAGAGGCCAAACCTGCTGCGGAAAACCTCCCAACAGCGCAGGATACGTAGAGGAGAGCAGGCACGCGGCACGTCGTTTTCTTTCCGTGTTCAAGGCTGACGATCCGATAGTGATACCTTCGGGATCATGTGCTTCGATGGTCAAAACGCACTATCCGGCTCTTTTCGAGAATGAACCCGAGATGAAAGCAAAAGCCCAGAAAGTGGCGGCAAGAACTTATGAGCTCAGCCAGTTTCTGGTTCACGTGCTGAAGGTTCACGAAGCAGGATTGGAAGCCTCGGGCCGGATAACCTATCACGCGTCTTGCCAGCTAACCCGCGAATTGGGAGTAAAAGAGGAGCCGCTGCTTCTTCTGGAATCATTACGCGGAGCGGAATTCGTCCATCTCCCACACGCCGACCGATGCTGCGGTTTCGGCGGTACTTTCATGGGCAAATTACCCGAGGTCTCTTTGGCGGTTGCAGAAGAGAAAGCGCAGAACATTATCGATACGAAAGCTGATGTCGTGACCGGGTGCGACATGGGATGCCTCATGAATATCAAGGATGCACTCACGAGAGCCGGTAGCGAGGTCAAAGTGAAGCACCTTGCACAAGTGCTTGCGGAGGGTTTATGAGCGGCAAATCACGTTTACATTTTCGGGAAAACACCGCAGAAGCGGTACGCGATAGACAACTCCGAGGAGCCATAAAGACCTCCACCGATACGTTCACGACGAAACGTGCGATCGGTGTTGCCTCGGTTCCTATGGACGAATGGCGCGATCGGGCATCGAAAATCCGCTTGGAAGTGCTGGATCATCTCAGTGATTATGTGGATTTGTTCGTGAGAAATGCGGAAGCTGCAGGTGCAACGGTCCATCGTGCTCATGACGCCCAGGCCGCTAGGGACATCGTGCACGGAATACTCCGAGACCACAAGGTCAAGAATATTGTCAAAGCAAAGTCCATGGTCACAGAGGAGATTCATCTCAATCCGTATCTCGAACAGCGGGGAATGCGAGTTGTCGAGACCGATTTGGGCGAGTACATCGTACAATTGGCAGGGGAGACTCCATCTCATATACTGGCTCCAGCCATTCACAAGGATCGATTCCAGATTGGACGATTATTCGCTGAAAAGCTCAAGGTCCAATATTCGGACGATCCCACCGTCCTGACGAAGATTGCACGAGCCGCTCTCAGGGAAGAGTTTCTCCGAGCAGACGCGGGCATTACCGGCGCCAATTTCGCGCTGGCGAAATCCGGCAGCATCTGCATGTTCACGAATGAAGGTAACGGCCGGATGGTTACGACGTTGCCTCCGCTCAATATATCGGTATTCACTCTGGAAAAGATCATCCCTTCCTTCGCGGATCTTCCGACCTTCATTAGGCTGCTTCCTCGCTCGGCTACGGGCCAGGGGCTTTCGAGCTACTTGTCGGTGATTACGGGTACGAGAAAAGAAGGAGAAAACACCGGAGCCCGGGAGCATCATCTTGTGCTCCTCGATAACGGTCGCACTCAGATCAATCAGAGCGAATATCGTGAAATCCTGAAATGCATCAGATGCAGCGCTTGTTTGAATGTATGTCCTGTGTACAGGGTCATTGGAGGTCATGCATACGGTTCGGTATATCCCGGACCTATGGGGATAATTCTGACAGTGCTGCTGGAAGGAATGGAAAACTCATACCCGCTGCTCGACGGAACGACTTTGTGTGGGGCATGCAATGAAGTCTGCCCCGTGCGAGTACCGCTTCGGGACATACTCTACAAGCTGAGGGAACGCCGTGTTCGCGAAGGATTTACACCGCAGGAAGAGCAAGTGGCCATGAAAGCGTACGGCCTTGCGGTGAGAAGTCCTGCACTCTTTTCACTCGGGCAAGCTGCGGCCCGGGTTTCGTGGCCTTTGATCCAACGCTTTGTCAAAGGAGCTGTCCAGCGGCTGCCCAAACCGGCAATTCGGACGTTTCGAAGTAAGATGAATCCGTAGGGGTAGGGACGACAATCATATCCAACCGTTCTCGGCATACCATATGGCAGTTTTCTCGATTGCTTTGTCGAGAGAAGTCCTCGGTTGCCAGCCGAGTTCCGAGTATGCTTTTTCCGGTGAACAGATCCATGCTGTCTGCTGCATTTCGTCAAGTTTTTCCGATCTGAGCAGCGGCACGGAACCGGTAAGTTTGCTTCTCAGATCTCCTGCAGCAGCCACTACCTTCATGAGGAGCAACGGCACCGGAAAAGAAACGGCAGAATATCCGCATATTCGCGCAACATCCACTGCGAAGCGTTTCCAGATAACCGGTTCCGCATTACAGATGAAATAGACATTTGAGCAGGACCGAGGCGATACGCAGGCAGCGTAAATACCTTCCACCAGATCCTCTACGTATACGATGCTCACATAGCGGTCAGGCCCGGCAAGACACGGCGCAATCCTGTACTTGGCCAACCTGAATACGTCCAAGACATCTGCATCTCTGGGGCCAAACACTGTGGGAGGCCTGATAACAGAAACCGGTAATACGTCCTGAAATTGCAGCACTAACTGCTCGGCTTCCAGCTTGGAACGGCCATAATCAGACACCGGACGGGGAACGTCGGATTCCCGTGTCGGTGTGATCCCATCCAAGGATGGGCCTGCGGCTGCCTGTGATCCCACGAGCACGAACTTTTTGATACGATCCCTGCACAACCCACTGGAAAACATCATCAAGAGGTCCCGTGTGCGTTCCACGTTCGCCGATCGGTAAGCAGCCAAATCTTTGGCCCTGGTTGCGCCTGCTAGATGTATCACATGATCAATTCCGTCACTGCTTCCAACTTCCTTTTCAAGTTCACTGAAGAGGACTATTCGTGCGGGAAGACCCTTCAAATGCCGCAGTTTTGTGACATCTCGAACCGGACACACCACCTCGTGACCGCGGCCGGCCAGAAATTCCACCATGTGGCTGCCGATGAATCCGGTTCCTCCTGTGACCAGGAATCTCATTGCTCAAACCTTGCACTTTTCGGAAGAAGCCCTTATCGAGGCTTCCGATAGAATTTCTCGAGGCTCTCCGGAGCCACTCCCAGGTAATACCCCATAATCATCATCTGGTTGATCATGGTAGTCTGCAGTACCCCGAGTTTCTCCCAACGACGACCCGACGTAATAACACTGTCCGGCAGAATACGAATTTTCCCTCTCATGCGCAATCGGCGCATGAACTCGAAATCCTCCATGATGGGTATTTCAGCGAAGCCTCCCAAATCGTCAAAGATCTCTCTCTTTACGAAAATCGCCTGATCGCCGTACGGAAGAGAAAAAGCTTTAGATCGGAAATCGGCAAGAGCCTCTACTATGCGTAAACCTATGCCGTTTCCCCGGATTCTCAGCGAAAATGCACCTCCACAGACGGTATTGTGGGAAAGAACGTTACAGACTTCCTTTTCCCAATTGTCGGGCAAAAGAGTATCAGCGTGAAGAAAGAGCAAGACAGTTCCCGAAGCAGATCGTACAGCACTGTTCATTTGGAGCGCCCTGCCCTTCGGACATTCCATGAAAGTCACCGTAAAACTCCGAGCAATTTCTCTGGTTCCATCGGTGCTTCCCCCGTCAGCGACAATGATGTCGAGATCCTCCTTATTGGCGAGTCTTTCCAGGGTACGCGGCAGATATTCCGCTTCGTTCAAGGTGGGAATTATCACTGAGATAGTCAAGACGTCACAACAGACCCTGAAACGCAGGGTTCCTCACGAATTCGGAGAGAGACTTTAATTTTTGCAGGTCTTCCGGTCGATCCACGTCATCGAGAGCCCGCACAAACCCGGGAGTCATACCAAGAGATGAAGCGGCATGCACCGTCTGATCGAGCACCAGATCGGTTCCCCAGGCTACATTCCGGAACAGCTCCGGCTCAGGTGCTTTGAGACCCACTAGGTAGTAACCACCATCATTGGCCGGGCCAAGAACCAAATCATGTGTAATCAAAAGGTTAAGAGCCGATTCCAGGATTTCCGAATCGAGGAAAGGGAGATCGGTGCCGACAATGACGACACGATCGAATTGTTCATTGAATGCATCTTCAAAGGCATTATGCATTTTTTCACCGATGTCGGCTCCTCGCTGTACGTTGTACACGAATCCGGAGCCTAACCATTCCGTCATGCAGGTCTCATCCGTCCCTTCATAGCGGACCTCGACGGAAACGGACCGCCGAGCACCCCATGTCTTAATCACCGATAATACGTGCTCCGCGAGAAATCGTTGCAGAGCTGCAGCTTTTTCCGGTCCGATAGCTGGAATCAAGCGAGTCTTTGTTTTACCGGGCTCGGGATAGCGGGCGAAAACGATAATTCTCTGAAGCATGGCGCAACCATCAGTTCTTTTTCGTCTTGCCAGAATTGGATTCCATGGGAAGCGCTGGAAACCACATCCTCAGCTTATCAAATCGTTCCCGCCATTTTGCGGCCTGTTCGGGATTGAGGAGAGCGGCTACCTCTTCCCGCGCTTGGTTTAACTCGTCGTCGATTTGAGGTTGTACTTGACGTCGTAATGCCTGAATCTTTTTTTGCCGCTCCGAAAGAATTTCTTCTATCCTGACAGCTTTCTCGTCGGAAATGCCCAACTTCTTTCGAACGCGATCTGCAATACGCTGGGGCGCTTCTTCCGGATGCTGAATTGCATGGAGAACCGTATGTCTCATGATAACAACAGTACCACCGGCACCAATGGCTACTCCGCACACCAGGATAATAATTCCTAACAGAACTACTCGCCAGCGTCTTCTTTTCGGCGGAAGTCCGGGAGATTCGACATCCGACGTGATATCAGGTTCTTTGGACATCGTATCATTCATAGTATCACCCACGCGACAAGAGAAAAGGGGTTGATCAGTGAGGGATCGACCCAGGGATCCCATGCCTGGACTCCCAACACACATGCAGTCAACGCACATGCAGATGCTACACCTGCAATCCACAGCAAAGGTTTCATGTCAGGCTCTTCCGTTTGCAGGATGGCCGCCATCACTGTCCGTGAGACATCTACCTGCGGATATTCTTCTCTGCTCGCGGATTTGGCAAGTTTTTGGAGGATTTCGATATGTTTCATGCTTACACCTCCAAACCTGAAGTCTCGAACAGCCGTTTCAGCTTGCTCCTGGCCCGCCAGGCTTGAACTTTGACCATAGTTTGAGTCCATCCGGTAAGTTCGGCAGTTTCTTCGACACTTCGGTCCTCGATGTATCGCAGCATAAGGACCAGTCTGTCCCGAGGCGGAAGTTGCTCCATGAGCGTGTGCAAAATCCCGGCCGCCTTTTCCGGATCAAGAGAATCAGGTTCCACAGCGAGGACCTGATCCCAGTCTTCGATGGGAATCGTAGGGTTGACACGTTCCCGGCTTTTCTTCCGCCAGTAACGATATCCTACTGCTGTTGAAATTTTGGCGAGCCAGTGTTCGAACGGAGCTTTCGCTTTGTACGTTCGCAGGCTCGTGAATGTTTCGACGAACACGTCCTGGACCAATTCTTTGTGCACGGATGTATTTCGGGTGAAGCGCCACATGCGGGCTGCAACCTTCTCCTGATGCCGTTCGACCAATCTGGCGTACGCAGTGCCGTCACCAGCCAGGGTCTGCCGGATGTCTTCAAGATCTCGGGATGTGCTCTCTCTCCGCCGGATATCGTCTTCCCCGATTCCCGTCTACTGTAATGCGGCATCCGTGATCAAGCGTTCTTCAATACCGATGGGACACACATTATTCATCATACATTGTCTTAATACACTGTCTTCACACGGCTATTTTGGGAGACGCGAAGCTCTTCGCCTCGAAAGTCGATTCCCTCCGTTCCGTGGAACCTGTTCCTCTGACTCTGAGATTCTGCCGTTGCATGCATGCTCTCGTCGGAATCTGTCGTTATCCTAGTAGACCCTCAAGAAGTTGTCTATTCCTCAACTCACCAGGAAGAAACGAACCGATGTCCGAGACTGCTCATAAGGGGAAGTCTCGGACGTACGTGAATCTATTTTCGACTGCCGATCTGGTCGATCCACTGTGAAACTGCTTGATCGGAGCCTATTTTGAAATTCTTGATGTGTTCCTGCTGTTCAGGTGTCAGCACCGGCTTGATATCCGCTACGATTGTGGATGCAAGCACAGCGGCTTTCCCTATGGCTGTCCCCAGATCATTCGCAGCAGCCATGATCGCTCGCTCATCTCCGGGCTTGTTCAGGACGGTTTCTCGCAATGCCACGCGTTTGTCGAAGACATCTTTGGCAACAGGTCTGATTTCATTCGCGTGCTTCTTTAGGTGAGCTGCAATTTGTTTGCGCTGATCGCCGGTAATGTTCAGTTCCGACCGGAGCACCAGTAGGCGCCCGATCTTTCCCATAATAAGCTTGCCTAGGGGAGATGCACCGATTGTCTCAGAATGCGTTTGTGTATCGGCTGCTTGCGCCGGAATGGACATGAGACCTGCCGCAAAAAACATCATTGCTGCGATAAGAATTGTTTTTCTGACCATTTTTGCCTCCAGTAATCATGTGAACCAGGACAGGCTCGATCGATCGTATCTGCCTCTTTAAACAGAAAGTGTTTGCAGAGACTCCCCGGTTACACCTTGCAGAAGATTTTTTCCAAGGATAGTGCGAGCCATCCATTGAATGTAGATGCTTCGAAAACTTAACAATTTTTCTCGCTTCTACTTAGAAGAATTGATGTGCAAAAACCTTCATTCTGAGCTGCTCTTGAAAGAAGAGACTTACCTTTTGGAACAAAAAAATGATGTGGCCGGTCTACAGCGTCAATGGTGTTTGCTGGCCACAAAAGAAAAGGGGGGAGCATATGAATGCACTTTCTACAACTATGGACGCCGGCAGGTCCTTCGACAGAAGCTTTCTCTGCGAAGAACTCGAGCAAAGGATCGTCCTGGATGGTGCGCCATTAGCTGAAGAGGCAGCAAATAATGCGCAAGCAGAAGCGGGTGCCACCGTAGATCCGCTGACAAATTGGCAGTTTATCGGCAACGGTTGGTGGTACGATTGGGATTCCGACTGGTGGTATAATCAAGATACCCAGTGGTGGTATCAAGACTGGTTTGGGGAACAACTCTGGTATTATGTCGAATGGCAAGAAAATAATGGAGGTGATCCGCTGATCTACTTGATCAATGCGGCTACATGGCAGTGGGATGACAATACCGGAGTCTGGGCGCCTGTCGGTGAATGGTACTACGTCGGAGATACCACATTTGGGCCGGATATCTGGATCTGGCAAAGTGGAACGTTCACTTACTATTACTCCGGGGTCTATGATGGATACCTGGTTGAAGACAACTCTCAAAACTGGGGATACGCTTCATTCAATCTATCTTCGTATGATTACGTAGGATACCTCGAGCCATGGGACTGGAGCGTGCTCGCCTAAAGACGTAATCTATCCGGGGACGGAGAAATCCGGCCAGCATTCGTATGTACACTCCGTCCCTGGTTGTATTGTCGAGATCTCGATTGACTTGAATGATTTTCCAATGCCATTGATCACCCGGAGTCAATCTACTGTTCTACAGTAGGACTTAATCGGAAGAGTCGCACTGTCTTTCCCAGCATAACATACGACAATATTTTCTCGTTATGTCTCGTTTGACATGGGTGCATCCGATTCCTCATTGCAATTATACGTAATAACACCCAGCACCTATATTTCCTACAAATTAAATCGTCATTGACGGCTGAACCTATTCCTGATCTAGTACGAACATAATATCCGGATTTAAAACCCCTATTCGGGTAACGCTACCTATCCAAGATGGAGAGCAAGGTCCTGAAATAGGTGTTTTTTCTTTTGTTCTTCAGAACTGGATTTGAGTCTCTTTGTTCGTCGCTAGGAAACACCTCTCATTAATCTAAGAAAGGAGCAAGCGTCATGAGTGTGACACGCCGAGAATTTTTCGTGATCTCGGGTGCCCTCGGTGCAGGGTTGGCTTTGTCATCCTTGGGCGTGGATATGGGCCCGACCCGGGCATATGCCGCGGAATTAAAAGCTGACAAGATGAAGACAGCCAAGCAGTCCACAACTATCTGCTCATATTGTGCAGTTGGGTGCGGTCTCATCTGCAGCACGGACACCAAAGCGGGTAAGATCATCAATATCGAAGGAGATCCCGATCATCCCGTCAATGAAGGCGCATTATGTGCTAAGGGCGCCTCTTTGTTTCAAACCAGCGGCAATAATCCCAATCGACTGAAAAAAGTGCTGTATAGGGCTCCAAACAGCGACAAATGGCAGGAGAAGTCCTGGGATTGGGCTTTGTCCGAGATCGCGAAGCGCGTCAAGGCAGTCAGAGATGCCGATTTCATGGAAAAGAATGCAAAGGGCGATACCGTAAACCGCCTGGAGTCAATTGCCCACATTGGAAGCGCTGCTCTGGATAACGAGGAACTCTGGCCTCTTCAGGCTATGATGAGAGCTTTGGGTCTGGTTTATATCGAACATCAGGCCCGAATATGACACAGCGCCACTGTTGCGGCTCTGGCAGAGTCGTTCGGGCGCGGTGCTATGACGAATCACTGGATCGACCTCAGAAACAGTGACTGCATTCTCGTGATGGGCAGCAATGCTGCATCGAACCATCCCATATCCATGAAATGGGTACAAAAAGCCAAGGATAACGGAGGGAAGCTTATCTCCGTCGATCCCCGTTTCACTCAGACCTCCTCTAAAGCGGATCTTTATGCTCCTCTCAGATCCGGCACTGATATCGCCTTCCTGGGCGGAATGATCAAGTACATCATCGATAACAACAAGATTTTCAAGGACTACGTTGTCGATTACACGAACGCCTCTTTTATTATCGGTGACAAATTCGACTTTGCAGACGGCCTGTTTGCCGGGTACGACAAGGAAAAGAGAGCGTACGACAAGAGTGCTTGGGCTTACAAGAAAGACGACAAGGGCGCAATCGAAAAAGACCCGACACTTGAAAATCCGAAGTGTGTTTTCCAGCAACTCAAGAAGCATTACTCTCGCTACACGCCGGAAAAGGTTTCCGAGATCACCGGAACCCCTGTCCCGGACCTGCTCAAAGTGTACGAAATGTATTCTGCAACCGGAGCGAAAGACAAAGCCGGAACCATCATGTACGCGATGGGATGGACGCAACATACGGTCGGAGTTCAGAACATTCGTGCTATGTCTATTATTCAGCTACTCCTGGGGAATATCGGTATCCCGGGTGGCGGAGTCAATGCTCTACGCGGTGAATCTAACGTTCAAGGGTCGACAGACCAGGCTCTTCTGTTCCACTTGCTTCCCGGCTACCTCAGAGCACCGGCTGCAGGACAGAAAAGCCTCAAAGAGTACAATGATCTGGCTCCCAAAACGAACGATCCTCGATCCGTGAACTGGTGGTCGAACTATCCGAAGTATTCAACGAGCTTGCTAAAATCCTTCTGGGGCGATGCGGCTACACCTGAAAACGACTTCGGTTTTCACTGGCTGCCCAAACTCGATCCAGGTCAGAACTGCTCCTGGTTGAACCTGTTTGACGCCATGTACGACGGAAAGATCAAGGGCTTCTTTGCCTGGGGACAGAATCCTGCCTGCAGTGGCGCAAATTCGAACAAGACCAGACAGGCTCTGACAAAACTGAACTGGCTTGTAAACGTGAATATTTTCGACAATGAAACAGGATCGTTCTGGAAAGGTCCGGGCATGGACCCAAAGAAGATCAAGACCGAAGTATTCATGCTGCCCTGCGCCGCTTCGGTTGAAAAAGAAGGGAGTATCACGAATAGCGGTCGATGGGCTCAGTGGCGCTACAAAGCTGCAAATCCGCCGGGAGATGCAAAGCCTGACGGCGATATAGCAGTTGAGCTTATGGACAAGATTCGCGGCCTTTACAAGAAAGGCGGGAAATTCCCTGAACCGATCCTGAAGCTCAAATGGGACTACACGGACGCAAAAGGCCATTTCGATCCGCATAAAGTGGCAAAAGAGATCAACGGGTATTTCCTTAAAGATACCAAAGTCGGTGACAAAGAGTTCAAGAAAGGCGACCTTGTCCCGGCTTTCCCGATGCTCCAGGCAGACGGAAGCACGTCTTGCGGTAACTGGATTTACAGCGCGAGCTATACGAACGCAGGCAATATGATGGCTCGCAGAGAAAAGGAAGACGCGACAGGGCTCGGCCTCTATCCCAAATGGGCCTGGGCCTGGCCTGTAAACAGACGTATTCTCTATAACAGGGCTTCAGTTGACAAGAACGGACAACCCTTCAATGCCAAGCGGGCCCTCCTTACGTGGAAAGACGGCAAGTGGGTCGGTGATATTCCTGATGGTCCTGCCCCACCGTTCGGCGACGAAAAAGGGAAGCACCCCTTTATCATGACCGCTGAAGGATTCGGCAGGCTTTTTGGCCCCGGGCTCAACGACGGTCCGTTCCCGGAGCATTATGAACCGCTCGAGTGTCCTCTTCCCAATAATTTGATGTCGGGACAGTACATTAACCCTACGATCAAGATATTCAAAGGCGAGATGGATAAGCATCTCACCTGCGATCCCAGGTTCCCCTTTGTGGGTACAACGTATCGTGTCACCGAGCACTGGCAGACCGGGTGTATGACACGGTGGCAGCCCTGGCTGGTGGAAGCGGAGCCCCAGATGTTCGTCGAAATGAGCGAGGAGCTTGCTGAACTACGGGGAATCAAGAACGGTGAAAAAGTCAAAGTATCGTCAACCCGAGGAGAGGTGGAGTGTGTTGCCATGGTAACCACCAGATTCCGGCCTTTCAAAATAGGGAACACAACAGTTCATCAGGTGGGAATGCCCTGGTGCTTCGGATGGGTTGCTCCGAAAAACGGTGGCGATAATGCAAATCTTCTCACCCCGACCGTGGGGGATCCCAATACCATGATCCCTGAATCCAAGGCGTTCATGGTGAACGTCGTGAAGGCATAGGAGGTGCGACATGGCTGACGGATATTCAATAATTATGGACACCTCCAAGTGCACCGCTTGCCGGGGGTGTCAGGTAGCATGCAAGCAGTGGAATCAACTGCCGGGGACCGAGACCAAGAACTCGGGCTCACATGAGAATCCACCGGATCTGTCGTTCGACACGTATAAGGTCGTGCGATTCTCGGAAGGCAAGAACGGTGACGGAAAGCCATACTGGTATTTCTTTAGCGAGCAGTGCCGTCATTGCTTGTCTCCCGGCTGTATGGCTGCCGTTGAAAAGGAAGAGATTGTTCAGGACGAAAAGACCGGAGCAGTGCTCTTCACGCCAAAGACAAAGGATTTGAATTTCAAAGAGACTCTCGAAGGTTGTCCGTACAACGTGCCACGTCAAAATCCGAAGACGAAAGAAATGGCCAAATGTACCATGTGTTTTGACCGCATTACGAACGGTAAGCAGCCGTCCTGCGTGACGACATGTCCGACAGGAGCCCTTGCGTTCGGTGAACGTGACAAAATACTGACAGCGGCCAAAGCGCGGGTTGACGAGCTCAAGAAGTCTTATCCCAAAGCAGAGGCTCTGAATGCCGACGATGTGCGCGTAATCTATATTGTCACGGACGATCCAAAGAAGTATTTCAAATACGCTACTCCAAAGTAAACCTTCTCTTGCGAGGATCTAACAGAGACCGTCCCGATTTTTTTCGGGGCGGTCTTTCGTTTCGAACCACTGGAAAAATTCTCACTAAGATGCGATGATGCCAGACAATCATGCAGGAACTTACAGGAGAAAATGAATGACCGGTTCCACTTCTTCCGATCAGGCTACTCGTATCAGACGCGCTATTGACCGTATGAGAAAAGAATTGCCCCAATTGTCCGAGATTTTTGATGCTTTCGAGGATCTTTCCGCGGAGCAGGAAGCATTCAGGACAATATTGCCGAATAACAATGAGAAGGAATACGTAATAGATCCGGGACAGTTTCGGGATGGTTTGCCTCTGTTGAGAAAAGAAGATTTCACGGTCGATTTCAGTTACTTGCGACAAGCTGCCGATCGGATGATACCGGCCATGATAAAAGGGTTTCCTTCAATCCAGCAGCAATTAGAGCTTCTCGACAAGGCTCTACGTCGAAATGACTCTTTTCTGCTGAAGTCTTTGGCTGTCATGCCTGTAGGGACCGATACTGAACTGGAAACACTGGCTGCGAGACTGCAAATGGATTCCGGCATCCTCAAGTTTACCATGCTGCAATTGGTAAAACCTTTTGCCGCAAAACAGGCGGAAATGGCCGCAGTCAGTCTGGATGCACTGAGCTGGCAAAAAGGATACTGCCCGGTCTGCGGTTCCTGGCCCGAGCTGGGATTTCTGGAAGGCAAGGAAGGGCGAAGATGGCTCCGGTGTTCATTCTGCAGCCATGAATGGACTTTCATGAGAACAAAATGTCCTTTTTGCGAGACTGACGATCATGAAAAAATGGAGCTCTATTTTTCCGAGGAACGGTCACATGAACGCGCCGAGCTCTGCTATCAATGCATGAGATACCTGGTGAGCATCGATTTGCGAGATCTCGCTGATGACGTGGTCAGGGAAGTGGCATCGCTCGGACTCGTGTACCTTGATATATTGGCCCAGGAAAAAGGATTCTCCCCTGCTTCCATGTCCGCCACGCTCTTAGCTTCCGGATGAGCGGCTGCCGCCTGCTTCCGCAATAAGTTGGTTTCGAACGACCGCACAGCCCCTTATTCGTACAGATCGTCGTCTTTGTTGTCGTGAAAGGATTCTCCTCGGGTGAAAATGGTTTTGTACTTGCCACTGAATTCGCCCGCATCGAAGCAACTCCGGCAATCTTGACTTTCTTCAGGCAAAGCGGCCTCTACGCGAACCTCGAATCCGAGTGATTCGTACAATTCTTTCATTTCGGAGAGACGCGGCTCTTCTGCTGTGAATCTCCTGATCCAGCCTTCATCAGCGAGTTTCTTTCGAAGTTCTTTCATGGACTTCGCGTCCATTTTGTCTCCAGTCGAGTCTGTCTCCGCCTTATACCAACCCCCGATAAATTTAATAAAACCGAGAGGTCCGGCAGAGACGCCGGACCCTAGCATCAGCCAGTAGTGGCCGTGCCTCCGTGCCGGCCAAAATTGGGTTCATAAAAGCGAATAGGTATTACATCTTAATAACCCTATTCCTGGAATCTACGATCTTTGATTCTCCGTCTTGTGATGGTTTCAGATGCAGTACCAATATTTCCGGCGAGCAATTAATTCGCCACGGGAGAAAAGTCAGCCCGACACCTCGATTCACATACATGGAGACGTCGTTCTTTTTGTACCATCCGTGGGTGTATTCGTAGGCGACTCGAGCAATACTGACACCTCTGCCCTGCCCTCCTGCCGGAAAAACGATCTGACCTCCATGAACGTGGCCCGCCAGGACCATATCGGCAAAACCTTCTGCAGCATAGGGCATGACTGTGGGCCTGTGAGAAAGCAAGAGCTTGAATCCGGGAATGTCAGGCGTCTGTTCTGTGAGTTCATTGAACTTGGGAAATTCGGTTCCCCACATCCAGTTGCCGAGCGGATCGTCGATGCCCCCCAGATGAAGAAAACCATTCCCGCTCTTAAAGGTAATCCATTCATTCCGGAGGAGAGTAATCCCGCTCTGATGAATGCATTCCAGCGAACGCGAAATTCCGGCATAAAAGTCATGATTTCCCAGAACTGCGAAATTCCCTATGCTTCTGGGCTTTAATTTTCTCAGAATCGGTGCGGCAACACTTACCGGAGTCAAAGGCGAATGGAATAGATCGCCGGTGAGAAGGACAGCATCGCCATTCAACGTATTGAGCCTTTCTACAAGATACTCGAGTTCCGAATCGTTGAGAAACAATCCAAAATGGAAATCAGTTACCTGCAGGACAGTTATTGGTTGGGACAGGCCGTCGAGTTTCGGATGCAGCACGTCAAAAGCTTCTATGGTAGGTTCCTCATAGGCTTCCACAATCCCGTGAGTCGCACCTGCTCCAATCAGACAAAAACCCGTGGCAGAAGACCACTTGAGAAACGTCCTCCTGCCCAAAGAAGGGCCGTCTGAGTCGCCCCGGGGCATTCCCTTTTCAGTGGTTGCATTCTGTTCTTGAGAGTCGTTGGTTGGTGATGACGACGAAGACTCTCTGAGGCCTTGTTTCAAAGGGGAATGCACGCATCCCGTTTCGTCTCGACCAAAGTTCATGACGCGTTGCTTCATGTTCCCGGCAGTTCGCACGAGCAATGCAGGCAAATCGAGTGCCGTGGAAACCAGCCCTATGAGAAGGAAAACAATGCAGAGCCCGAGAATAATCCCGAGATACGAAAAATAGCCGACAACAGCGAACTGTTGTGCAAATGCTCCTGGTAACAGTTCCGGATCCAGACCGAATGTCACTCCCATCAGATTTGCGATGGCGAACCCTAAGAGCACTCCATAGGCTACTTTTCTTGTGACCGGAGAATACCTGGAAAAAAGATACTGGCGTGTTCTGCTGAAAACGAACCATTGGCAGAGCATCGCAAATGTGCAAATCGCTACAAAAAACAAGAAAGTTTTACTCATGTTTAACTGAGACTCCGAAAACGCTATGGCTAAATCGCACTCGCATTATAGCGGAAAATGCTACAGCACTGAAAGAATCGGATGGGGTTGGTTCTCAAATCGATGTACAGAATTTACTGTTGCATGGAATCGTCCAAACCGGACAATGCAAACCGATCTCTCGATTCTCTCCCGATTTTCTGATATCACTAGTTTTGTGAAACGTGAAAAGATTTTCCGGGAGAACGCACAATGAAAGCAACGATCAACACCAACAAAGGCCCCATCAATTTAACGCTCTTTGATGAACTCGTACCTGTCACGGTGGCCAATTTTGTAAATCTAGCCAAGAGGGGCTACTACAATGGACTCAAATTCCACCGAGTTATCGCGGAATTCATGATACAAGGCGGATGTCCTTTTGGTACAGGCACTGGCGGGCCTGGATACAAATTTCGGGACGAGTTTGCTTCACAGCTAAAGCACAGCAAACCGGGAATTCTTTCCATGGCCAATGCCGGGCCAAACACTAATGGCAGTCAATTCTTCATCACACACGTTCCGACTCCCTGGCTTGACGGAAAGCATTCGGTTTTCGGTGAAGTGGTAAGCGAACAGGATCAAGCCGTAGTGGATAGTATACGACAAGGCGACAAAATTGAATCCGTGATCATCGAAGGAGATACGACCGACCTGTTTGCAAAGACCAAGAGTGATCTCGACTCATGGAACAAGATTCTGGACAGCAAATAATCTGTCTTTCCGGATTCAGCGTTCGGGCCGAACCCGGTGGTTTGTAACCTTGACAGACCGTAACACGGGTGCTAATGTGCCCCGGATGGGGATGTAGCTCAGCGGGAGAGCACCGCGTTCGCAACGCGGGGGTCGAGGGTTCAAATCCCTTCATCTCCACCAAAGAAAACAATAACTTAGACCATGTTGCAAGACATGGTTTTTTTGTTGCGCCGCTTCCAGTTGCCATTCAGTTACCCACAAAAGAGCCATTCTTTTTCACTTTGCTATAAGGATGTTTGTCTGTCCGTTGTCGAACGTCATTGAATCCACGGCCCGCAAAAGTTCTTCATCAGACACATACCCGTATCGTTCATTGACATTTCTACCCCGTTGCCAGTGCCCGAGGATAGATTCAGCCAAAGCAGGGTCCATGCCAGACCGTCGGGCGTTTGCTCGCCATGTATGCCGCAGATCGTGGAAACGAGGCCAAGGTTTTTGAAAAGCCAATGATTGGATAGCTCGCCCCCAAGGATTCTTTGTTGCTTCCAGGTTCAGTGAACGTGTTCCGCTCTTGTCTTTTAAGAGAAACACCTGGTCGGACTTTATAGCCGTGACCTTTAGCGCCTCTTCAAAGACAGGTACAAGTTCTTGCCTGATCGGCACACGTTTCCACCCGAACTCTTTAGTATCTTTAGGCCCGAGATAAATCATCCGGTCTGCAAGATGAACCTGTTTCCTGGACAGATTCATGATTTCACCGCGACGCAAACCAGAATAATAGCTCACAATGATCATAGACCTAAACCATACGGGCGTTGCGTCCGATATCCGAATCACATCCTGATAAGAGAGATACACTCGCCTCTCTTCACTCTTCTGAGACAGATTCTTGACCTGTCTCACAGGGTTGATTTCCACGTATTCGAGTTCACATAAGGCTTGAAAAATCTTTGAGAGCGTGCCTTTTTCCCAGTTCACCGTTGAAGGTGAAGCTTTGGCATCAGTCCTCTCAAGTTGATAACGCCTTATATCAGGAACACGAATTGACTTCATTGGCCGACTCTTCCCGAAAAATTCGACAAGATGCGTAATGCACATCTTATAACGATCTTTGCATGAGCGCCGCCGTATCTCTGGGTATTTCAGGAAGATCTCAACAGCTTCCCAGAGAGTCACATCGTTTTCGGGCGTTTGTGGTGGACATAAGCCTGGTGGAAGTTGCCAGCCCCTATTTTCAAACATCCGTATAGCAACTTCTTTTGTAACAGGGTCCAATATCCCATATTCTCCCGTCCGACATGCGCGAACCAGCAAAGTCTCAACGTGTTCCGCATCCCGCTTTGAATCGCAGAAATCAAGTTTTAAGCCGATCTTTTCTTTCCTGAACGGCCTGAAATAGACAAAGAACGATCCATTCCGTTTGACTACTCCCATGCTTGCATCTCCCGCCGAAGAGATGCCCTAAACGCTTTTCCTGATTCCTGTTGTTTGCCCCCTTTGCTGGATACTACGGATGGTTTTGGAGATCTGTCAACAGGATGATTGCGTACATGGGAAGAGAGACCGCTTTTTGCTGTTACTCGCGCAGATTGGCCGGAAACTCGCCGCTCATTCAGGAATGTCTCAACATCTTCCAGGGTGAAGCGCCGGGATTTGCCGTCTATCCGAATATAGCCCAGCTTCCCCGCTCTACACAGAGCGTGTACAGATTTGACGGGGATCTGCAGCATTCCCGCAACTTGCGCGGGCGTTAAGAGCTGGAATGGTTGTGTGGATGGTGAGGTGGTGGACTGATTACGTTCGTCTTCTCTTCTCAAGTCGCGGTCATCGCGACCAGCACCATTTTTTCGAGGCATTTAGCCCTCGAATTACATCACGTGTCAGAGATCCACATGATTTTCTTCTCCTCATTTTGTCGGTAGCGTGCAAAGCACCTAATCTGCCGGGGATTGATCGTTCAGTATCAAAGGCGTGCACACGGTGTCAACTGTTTCTTGCCGGCATGGGTTTAAATGAGGTTCCGGAACCTCATTTGACAAATCATTACCTTTTTTCAACTTCCGAAACTGTTTTCGGAAGTTAAGGTGCTGATTTTACATAATTCAGGAACCAGTTCCTGAATTGGCCGTAACATACCGTTCGACACGACAACGGTCAGCTTCAAGACCCGCAATGAAGCCAAAATATGGATCATCAATAACCAGTTTGGGAGAAGGAACTTACAGGCATTCCAAAGGGCCGAACTGGCTCTCAAACTCGAAGAGATTGTGCGGGAAGTGGCAAAAGAGCAACAAGGAACACGCAACGATCTTAACGACAACCTTTTCCCGAAATCAGGAAGAAGTGAAGATGCATCGTCTGTCTGCCCCCGCAACCCGTCCACGTGCCCCCACTATACCGGAACGGCCGACGCAGATGATGATGAAAACGAGTGCCCGTACCTGACCGATAATGGGGAATATCTGCACGTTCTTCCGGAATCGCCGCCACCGATTGCCAGCGGGAGGAAGAAGAGCGAGAGATTCCGAAGTCTGAAAGTTTTGGAGTAAAAAGTGTTTCATCGTGCGACACTTTTTCTTTTGGACGTGTTGGTCCTTGTCTATCCATTACCTCCAACATCTCGCCCGCTTTCCGTTCAGCCCGTATTTTTATTTCAGCACAAGTTTTGCATGGGTTTGTTGTCGTACGTATGGCAAAAGGGATGTGTTATACAAACCACCCAAGCCACACTTTAAAAAATCTCAAACCAGCTTCCACAGCCGCCCGGCAAAGTTATCCACAGGTTCGCTAATCTGTCCACACATGCTGTGCCGATATTCACTCCCCTCCAAATGTATGAACAACCTCACATTGTCACCAACAGACGCGTAAAAGACATCAACAGACTTAAATATTGTGCCTCTCAGACTGTCATTTTAAACTCACATTACGGTTGTAAAATTCAACCAGAAAAATAGGGTGTAGCCTACAGCCTACTTTTTGTCGGACGACAAGAGAGGGTGCAAGAGCTACCAGAGCCACACACAGACCATTTCTAAACTATTTTCATCAATATCGTCATTTTCCTTGAAACGCAATTTTTGATGTGATACTGAAACATCAATTACGGGGGGCTTACCCCCCAAAGAGACATTATTGAATAGATTAGTATATCAAAATAGGTATTTATGAGAGCAACCCAAACGAACACCACAACAATAGAGCACATGTTAGAGAGGTAACAACAATGATTCTCATGAGGGTTCTTAGAGTGTCGAAGGGCTTGAACCAACGTCAACTTGCAAAACTCATTGACCTGGACCCGGCCGTCATCTGCCATGTTGAACGCAATCCGGTGATCGGAGAGAACCGATTTTTGACACGGGAGACAGTCCGACGCTTGGAAGAGTTTTTCGGAGTGCCCATCAAGAAATTGCTGGCCGGAGTGGACCACGAGAAATTGCTGAAACTCGTCGCGTAATAGGCCCAACAAAGCAAAACTTGAGGTGTCAGCCTCAAGCTTTGAACGGGTAAGTGGTAAATTTTTAAAGGGTGTCTAATGATTAGCCTTTCCAATCCCCAAAATCAAGCGAATTTTTTTACATTTCCCCCTAGTCAGAGAATTTTTTTCTGCCCGTGCAGCGTTGCGCGGAGCATTGCCGTATACGAGGAATAGCCAATGTCGAAAAGCAAGGAATTGATAGACTATCTAGATGAAGTCTCTATGCCTGAATTACTGGAAAAACTCGGAAAACAGATTCGCGGGAATAAAACCGCAGCATTCGACCGTGAAGAAACAGAGCCCTCTGTCCACGTTAATCAACACTTCTGTTATGACTATGGCCCCGGAGAGTGGATCGGTAAATTAGACGTTATCCAAAAAATTCTGAAATGTAGCCGGTCCGAAGCGCTCAAAAAATTCACAGCACTGTTTAGCTTGCCCGAGTTTAACATGGACCCTGCAAAAATGGAGATTGTCGCCAAACAGGAACGAATCTCTAAAGAATATCAATTTTTGTTTCGGTCATCATTGAAAAACGCAGATATAGCGCATAAGTATTTCGCCGGCCGTGGCATTCCCGAATCGGTCATCAAAGGAAAGGTGGGGTATATCACGTCCGGCTCTGATCCCTCGAATTGGGACGAGTCGCGCAATGCCGGACTGATTAATAAAAACGACACATTCTTCCTTTTCAAAGGCCGCATCATAATACCGATTGTCCGCGGTGATCAAATCGTTTCCATCCTTGGCCGAACCACAAATCCCGATGTTAACCCCAAATACATGTGTACAGCCGCAACAGATCCCGAGATGCCCCAAACCCTTTATGGATTAGATGACGTCCGGAACGAATCAGAGGTCTATTTGGTCGAGGGGGTGACAGACAAGTGGACACTTGAAGCACATGGATATCCTGCCGTCTCCACATTCGGAACGCAAGGCTTGACGCCCGCAAGAATAAAAGAACTCAAGAAAACCAAGGCCGAAAAAATCATCATGGCCATGGATACCGACCGGCAAAGTGGATCCGGACAAGCCGCCGCCCTGGACAAGGGAAAAGCTTTGTTCGCGGCCGGATTCGATGTCGAAATTATTACGCTGCCATTACTAGACGATGAAGATAAGGTCGATATTAACAGCTTTTTTCAGAGGAACCTGTAATGATACCGTTTTTCGATAAACTACCCAGACAGCATATTTTTGACGCCCTGCTCAACGAATTGCTCACAATCGAATCCATTTCAAAGCGTGAGGAAGCGTTTCACGACAAGATCATTGATTTGATATCCCGCCGAAAAGGCTCCTCTTGGGGAACCCTTTCTCAAGTCCTTTACGATAAGGCCTTGAGGTACAACCTCGGATTCAAAATTCCACCCGCAAACAAAATTGAACAAGCCATTGCTAAGGCGAAAGAATCCCGGAAACGGGACGAAAAACCGCCGTATCATCCGCTCGAATTCGTTGCCCGTATCACATCCAAAGGTTTTTTTATTAACCACGGACAACAATTCTATCAGTGGGATGGGAAAATATATCAACACCTTTACGATCAGGAAGTTGATAAGCTGATCATTACCGAGTTACAAAAGGATTTCAACACAGAGGTCTATCTCTCCCAGGTGTCGGAGGTCCGGAAGCTCTTGGCAATCGACCGTTTTGTGCGTCCCGAAAAGGTGAATAAGCCTGGACTGATTACGCTGCAAAATGGCGTCTTGAACCTCGAAACGGGCGATTTCACCGAACAACACTCGCCTAAGAACTATTCCACAATCATGGCGAATGTCCGGTTTGACCCAAACGCAGAGTGTCCGAAATGGTTACAACTGCTTACTACAGCATTGCCCGAGAATGATCAAAGACTGTTGTTGCAAGAATTCATCGGGTACCTGCTTTGCACTAAACCAGTTTATGAAAAATGCTTAATTCTCACCGGAGACGGCGCAAACGGGAAAAGCACTATTCTCGAGATAATTGAACACATGCTTGGACCGGACAATTGCTCCGCTCTTTCCCTTGATGATCTCTCGGAGCGATTCCGCCTTGAACAGCTTCAAGGGAAACTGGTCAATATCACGTACGACAACGATGGAAGGCGCCTGCTGTCAAACGGCAAATTTAAAAACATCGTGTCAGG
Source organism: Desulfomonile tiedjei DSM 6799 (assembly GCF_000266945.1). Taxonomy (NCBI): domain Bacteria; kingdom Pseudomonadati; phylum Thermodesulfobacteriota; class Desulfomonilia; order Desulfomonilales; family Desulfomonilaceae; genus Desulfomonile; species Desulfomonile tiedjei. The sequence continues at coordinate 2,744,290 of NC_018025.1, read as the reverse complement.
AGAACCCCAAGTCATTGAGCGCAAAGGGAAGGACCCCCAGAAGGTCCGGCTCTTCGTGAAGATGATCGTTGCTTGTAACACTCTCCCCCGAACAAATGACACTTCATACGGATTCGCCCGGCGCCTCTGCATTATAAACTTCCGCGTGAAATTTAAAGACCCCGATTCAGTGGACCCTGACAACCCATACGAGAAGCCTAAGATTATCGGCATCAACCGGGATATAATCCAAAATGAACTCAGTGGGGTCTTTAATTGGGCAATCCAAGGATTCATGAAGCTCCAAGCCCAAAAAAAATTTACCGAACCAGCCTCATCTCAAGAGAAACTTGACGATTACCTTGAAGACATCAACCCCATTGCCGCTTATGCTAGAGACCGTTTATCCTACTGTGAAGGAGCACACCTAAGCCTAACAAGTATATACTCCGACTATCAGGCTTGGAGCAAAGACAACGGGATCAAGTTCCCCGTGAAAAAACGAACACTGTCGAAGCATCTGGAGTCCCTTAAAAACAACAAAGGCCCCTTTGTTAAAGACCGTGACCAATTTGGCGTGTTTTTTAAAGGAGTTAAGTTTGCCGCCTAGTCCAGAAGCGGGTTTATGTAGAAATGTAGAACGAGATTTTCTTTCTACATGGCTTCCGACATGCCTAAACAACCACAATGACACCACAATTCGGACATTATGTAGAAATGTAGAAAGGATGCCAGTTTTCTTTTTACGGATTTTTTTTTGAGACAAAAATAATAACTACCCCCCCCCTATTTAAAACTAGAAGTGTTTCTACATTTCTACATAAAAAGCGAATTGCAACGGAATTACAGTAACTTATACATGTAGGAACTTATGTAGATTCAATGTAGAAATGTAGAAACGAGCCAAAACGAGGTCTAAAATGGTCAACGTATTCGAGTTATTCAAAGACAAAAGCAGCATGCAATCAGCACCTAATGGTCGTGCCACAAAACATGAATTTGTGCCAAATGAAACAAAAATAGAGACAGAATCGGAAACAGAAACAGAAAAACCAGACCAAAACGAGCAAGAACAACAGCATCCCAATCCAAAAACAACCCAAATTAACGCACACAAAACAACCCCAGCTTCCGCCCTCTTCCTTATCCCGGAAGATCGGCGGGAAGAGGTAAGGCGAAGAATCGAGGAACAACCAGAATTAGAAGGACTTTTAAAAAAATGTAGACTCGGCTTTATTGACTATTTCACGCTCATGGAAAAACTCGGAATCAATCCCTTTCCCGACGCCCCGCAAACATCATGCCTCTACTGCACACACTTACGCACTCCCCAGGTCCCGACCGGCAATTTTTGCATGAAGTCCGGCAAACCCGAACGGCTCGAGTGGCTCAACGGATGTGAAAACAAAGAAGAGAAAGGGAACAGCTAACTTTTCAAATTTATTACTTGAATTGCCTTACCTCGAATTTCGAGGATTTGAACGTAATTATTACCAGGAGTCACTATGAAAACTTACGCGGCTTTGTCGAATGCTATCCCCTTGAATGCCCGCAACGAACCTGTTCATAGATGGGCAGATTCGGACCCTCGCTTCACTCACCTGGACTATCGTGGACGCCGAACAATCGAACGTGCGATTACCCACAATGATTATCTCTATTCGATTGTTGGACATCGAACGTCCCGAGACATTCCAGAAATCTCCACGTATTATCAGTATTGCACAGACAACCAAATCCCCTTCATCTGTGTCATGGCACGCAACCGGTGGAGCACTGTGATCTGTGACCTGTCCACGTCCCGCACAATCATTGATCCTGCTCCACACATCTATAACAATCTCGTCTTTCGCATGGCTCACCTGGCACAAAAAGAGTCGTGGATGTGCGGAGATGATCCACTAAACGCCAACTGGCTCTGTGTTGAATCCATTGAGTGCTTCACAGACGAACACTTGGCACGATTCCTTGTGAGTGTTACGAAACGACATTCTGTGTGTGATGACTCACGGAGACAACCTATCGGTGTCACAGAGTCCACCTTCACGAGGTGGAAACGTCAATCCGGTCCTGGATGGGTGAGATTGAGCCAAAGAAATCGATTCCGAATACTCAGTCTCAACGGATTCGATTGGAACAAACAACCCGATCCTTGGTGGCGGTTCGATCATCAAGGCGATTCTGTTGAAATGGCACACATTAATTAAAAGTGCCACAAATATCTAAATAGTAATGATTCTTATTTGTGAATGTGGCGCAATTGGCGTAAATGTAACACAGTGACACCCGCTCACCAATTGCTGTGACACCTCCCCTGTTGGACCTTGGGTGTCTGGTAGGTGAGACGTGAGTGCGGCATGGGTAGCATTGGAGTGATCGTCAGGTGACTGTCGGGTAAAAGACGGGTGACAACCTGGCATAGACCCGGGTGAGAGAGTGCAGGAACAGCGGGAATTTCTTCACGATTACTCATTATTTGTTGGCAAAATACCGGAAAAGCGGATAAGAAAGATGTCAGTTTCTTTCCATATTTGTTTCCCCTTAATGGGAAAAACCCCGCTCTCCACGGGGTTTTCTTTGTTTGGAATTCGACATGATGTCTCAAAAAAATAACGAGGCGCACCCCGTGTTATTTTTCGATCATGCTATAGCTTCGATGAAGGCTCGAGCGGCAACGGAAATCCGTGTCTTGGATTTCTTGAAGCAGTTCTCATATCCAGGTATGAGCCGCTTGACCTGTTGTGGTGTCCAGCCTTTTCCTTCTCGAGTCGTGATTCCATTGCTGTTCAATGAGCATACGATCTGAGACAGACGTTTCCCGGTCTGATACATCGTGTTGACGGACCGGATGATTTCCTGTTCTGGTTCATACAGTTGTAAAACTCTCAGCGGCTTCTCACGTCCATTGATACTGACGATCTTCTCAGTGTAACCGTAGCATACGGCGCCTGTTACGTGTCCATTCTGTTTCTTGTGCTGCATGGCTTTCTTGGTCCGGTATTTGATTTGCCTGCGCTCCATTTCCCCGAGAAAACTCTTCATTGCGAACTGCATGAATCCGTCCGGAGTGGATGTATCAACCTGTCCATCAACGGTATGTAGCTCTACATTATGATCTTCAAACAGGCGCTCGAGGGTAAGCATGGTCAACATGTCTCTCGAGAGTCTTTCCAGGGAATAGAAGACGATGCAATCGATTTGACCGTTCTCTGCAAGATCCAGGAGTTTCATGAATCCTTCACGGCTTTTGTTCAGACCGCCAGACACACCAGCATCTTCGATTTCAACCACAATCTCGAGATTCTTATATGAGCAATATTCCCGAATCCTCTCGGATTGGTTCTCGAGACTGACTCCGTTCTCAGCCTGATCTTCTGTGCTGACTCGAGTATATATGGCAGCTCGCTTCATATTGTCGCACATCCTTTCGAGTGGAAAGCCCGAGGGGAGCGGACCTTCTATGGTCACCCCCCCCCGGGTTCAGCTTCATTTTTTTTTGAAAAGTGTTGCCCCTATGGGGTGGTTGGGTACCTGTCACCAATTTCTACGAAATTTTTCGCCTCTTTTTGTGGGGCTCTGTCTCTCTTGCCGCTTCTTCCGCTTCGATTTCTTCGACAATCTCGAGCGGTTCTCTTGGGATCCGTGTGACTCTCAGCCCTTCGTCTCTCAGATATTCGACGGAGTGGCCGCGTCCTAGGTAGAGCCAATCGGGAGACACGTCGAGAGTTTCCGAGAGATGCAGTAGACTTGGGATATCTGGTTCAGTGCCTTTGTAAAGCCAAGACCTGAACCGGGAAATGGATATTCCCAGGCGGTCGCAGAATTGTTCGTCAGTCTCAGCTTTCTGTCCGTTCGTCTTGCGCTTCTTAAACGAGACGAGTCGCTTGACGAACGTGGAATATTTGGGGTCATGGGCAGCGTCGTCAGTCATAATAGATTACCTCTTGTGCAGCGCCTTCCCCCATACGTCGAACAAAACGTCCAGGTCCGAAAACAACCGCTCCACAGCTTTGAGAGTGCAAAAGGCTCGTTCAGCCCGTTTTCCTGCTTCAAGATCGTCTGAATCGATACTTTCGAGATTCAAATCTGTAGCAGTCGCAATCAGGGCCTTAACGGGTCCAGCCCATTCAGTGAGGGGGGCGATTAGATGGTTCAACGGGGGGAGTCCTGTTTCGGGTAGGATGGGGAGCGGGATGTGGTATGTTTTCCAGACAGCAAGCTCGAGTTCGGATAGTGGTTTGGCTGTAGGCCAAGGGAAAGATTCATCGTTCCATTCGATGGAGATGTCGGGATCGTTTTCGTCGTCGGGAACATCTCGGGGTTCGTGGTCCAGGGTGGTTATGTCGTCGTCGGGATCGTCCAGGGTGAGGGGTTTGTCAGTGTCCATGGTGAGGGAAACAGAATCGGAGCACGTGGGATCATCAAGAGAGGGGTTTGTTTCGTCGGCAAACGTGATCTCGATATCATCGTCTGTTGATAGCTGGTCGGTGAGTGGGGACGTTTCCGCGAGGGTAGCGGGCTGACCCGTCCCCTGTTGATAAGTTGTTTCGCTTGTTGATTTCTTGTCTTGGGCAGAATAAGATTTGGCCATGCTGCAATGCCTCCTTGTTAGGTTTTGCGGCTTAGGGTGACTGAAAGAGTACCAGTCTTTTAGTCACCCGATTCCGTTTTGGGGTTAATGAAATGGTAACTCTTGCGCGTTCTCACTGTCAAACTAAATTTAGCGGATTTGACAAAAAATAAGTAAGCCCAACATAGTGCTTTTTTAGCACCAGTCCGGCTTTTCGTTTTATTGGCGCGTTCTGAAAGCGTAAGCATTTCGCGCGACTAGCTTTCTCTCTAGTCGTTATGAAGTCGTTATGAAGTCGGAATAACGTCGCGCGATCTTGTCGTCTCTCCCCTCTCCCATCCTTTTCAAATGCCCAGGCATACGCGCTTGCGCGCCGCGTTCTCCCGTCAATCTGCTATCCGCCACATATAACCCCGGCTCCAAATTGCAGCGGCAATATTGCGGTATTTATCTTGCTCATTGGTCCGGAGGTTTGCGCGTAGGTGGTAGGTGCACTTCAGGCGCGCGAGGTCGATTTGTTCCTTGCCGAGCAAGTCAACGATGTTCTGTATATCGTCCATCATTAGCGCGGCCCGGTAGGTGTCTGCAGCGTATAACGTGTGTGGCATGGGTGTGTCTCCCTTGGATGTGTTGGGTAAACGGGGGGTATGAGAAGTCCCCCCGGTATAGAGTGTTGGTGATTATCTGCACATTTCGCATTTATAAAAAGCGTGCTGCGTCTCGAGGATGTCTCCGCGGTCAATCTTGTCTATCATGTGGGGCACTTCGTGAGGTGGAAACAGTTGTCTCAGTGCTGTTGTTAGGTGTTCCTTTGAGATTCGTTTCCATGGGGCGGTGAGGTGCCATGCTCTATGGTATGTGTGGCGCATGGTGAAGATCCTTTCTGATTTTTATTGTTGTCCGGTTTTCTCTTTCCCCCTTCTCCTCGCCGTGTCCAGGGGATTTTGTTCCCTCTCCGGTGTTTCGGGGTCGGCAGCCTCTTACTGCCTTTCGCTGTCCTTTTTTGCTCTGTTTGGCTGCGTTCTGTTTGTCTGTTTCTATCCTTCCCTTTTCCATTTGTGTGTCGCTGTTGTCGTTTTATAGAGCAAAAGATATGCCAAAATGTGTGGTAAGTGTGATATGAATGTTGTTAGAGTTAAGTAGAATGTATCAGGCCACATTTCACTGTGCGTTTAATGTGTGCTCAATGTGTATTATGACACTCTTTGGCACAATTAATGACATTTGACGTCAGCAGTATGACATTTATTGTCACATGGTGCATATGTTCTATTTATGCTTACACATTTTGACGTGTGGTTCTGTAAACTTTGTTGATAGTGGTTGACGTAAATTGTCACATTTTGGCGGCATTTTGGGGTATAAGAAACGGTGGATGTGTGGCAATGTGATTTTGTGCGCGCATCATGGAATGTGGAATCTTACGTGGATCCGCTCATATTCTGCATATTTTTGTTTGCAAACCGTCCGTAGTTTGGTAAACCTTTTCTCGAATTGAACCCCAATATATGGGGAGCTTGGTACGACACAATTTCAAATATCTGATGACCGGCAAATTGCTTACAAAACAGGCCGAACACACAAGGACAAAATGTTATGGAGCGCGAAGGATTCAATCAGACCATTGCAGTTAAGGTGAGCAATAGCATTGCTGATCTTTTGGCCAATCTGGCCGCCCAGAGGGGTATTACAGTCTCTGCGTATATCCGCAATTTGATCGATGCAGGATTGCGGTCTACCGGAGATCGACAAGACAGGCCAGCCATACAACGCAGGCGCCCGTTGCGTGGATGGTAGTCACTTGAAAACGATCTTGACGACACTTTTGCAATAGTAAGAGAGGAAATATTTCACATGGAAAGTATTTTGGCATACACGAGAGACAGACACGAGCTGCGATGTGCGTTATTAGACAAGGGATTCCACAAAGCACTTGCCGCATGTGACGCCATGGAGCCCGCCATATTGGAACAGGTTATCGGGACGTGCTTTAGTCTGCAGTATCATCGTTGCACGCAAAAGACGGCCAAGGCCCCTTGTCTCTGGCAGAAAATACGGTCGGAACTTGGGTTGTCCCAGGCCGAACTTGCCGCGGAGGTCTCCAAGTTCCATCGGCTGGATGTTTCCAAACAGACTGTCGAGTGGCGCTCTGAGCGCGAGCGTTTTGCAGCTTCAATGTTACGCCCGTCTGACTTCAAAATGTGGAAAATGAACAATCTCAATGTGAGATCCCTGGAACAGTGGGAACGCGACCATCCGCAGCCGAACATTCGGAACATTGGCGCTGATGATATTCAACTAATCGAACGCACCCGACCGCACCGCGAAAGTCGGAAAAGCGGATTTGTCGAGGTCTTCGAGAGATTTTTCACAGATCGATGTGGTGTGAAGCTATCTTGGGAAGACTTGATGTGCGAGATTACCGGCAATCGGGACCCTCGCAAACATCGGCTACCCGAGACCGAAAAAAAAAGGAACAAAGAGAAACGCGCCGCTAATGATGCGCTTGATTCTCCCCTCTCCCCATCCGTGGACGGGACAGAACAAGCGTTAGTGGCTGACGTGGCATAGTGCGTCAGCGTCTTTTTCAAATAGTAAAAAACGATAGGAGAATACACATGGAAGGCCCGATAATGACCGCTTTGTCTGCAGCAGTAAAGAATATGCAGAGTGTAAGAGACAGCATTCGGGAATTGAAGCAAAAGAGTGGCAACGCCCCTCTTCCGAGTCCGGAATTGTTGACACTGCGTAAAGACTTGGGGTTGATTGAGACTCGAATCAGCTCAATGTTCCCGGAAGTCAAGCCGGAAGTGAAGCAGGCCGAACCGGAACCGCCCCGCGAGACAGCTTACACCACGAAATCCGAGCAAGCATCTTACGATTTCCAGAAAATCGCGGGCAAATTTGATGGTCTGTTCACGAGTGGCTCAATCAGTGTTGACGTTTCTCCCGAATCCGAGCCCGTGAAGAAATTTGATGCACCTGTCGGGACCTTCACCGGAGCTTGGTAGTGTGGGGTTGAAAATGAACAAGGGGAGTGTTTCGCGCTCCCCATTATCCTTATCGGAGTATTTTTATGAAGATCGAAGAGATTACCGCAATGCAAGAGCTGGTCCGTAATATGGCCGCTGGATTCTCCACAATGGTTGAAGCGCTGCAGAAAACCGCCGAGCTTTTTGAAACGATTGACGCGTGGTTAGACACAGCGAAAGAGTCGGTAAAAGACGATATAACACTCAGTTAACCCTATATAATCCTCCGGACACTGCCGAGAGAGGCGCCGTCGTCATTGCTCAAGTTGACTTCCATGAGCATGCCCTTGCCAAAGGCGTCTTCGATTGAACGTTCAGTGGTACTTGCGAATCTGCCCCCAGCGTCATCCATAACTGACTCAAACTTGTTGCTAAAATTGTCAAAAACGGTTTCCAGTCTTTGGGTCATGTCTCCGATTTGATTATTCAATTGGGTTTGGGGGTCAAGGGCTTCCTTCGCCCCGTCAACGGTTGTTTTTGCCCGCTCGTACGCGCCTCCCAACATGCGATCTATATTCCCACGCATTGCGTCAAAATCGAAAGTGTCGCGTCCCAAAATTCTATATAACGCATCGGAGATGTCTTTATCTCCCATACCAAATTCAGGGTCAGCCGCATCTTGCGGACCTAACGTCCCGAAATAACCCATTCTTTCTTTGTAATCGAGATTTTTCGCGGCGCTTTCCAGGTATCTTAGCGCATCCATACGCGCTGCCATGGTTTGACTCTCCGCATGAGATTTTGCAAGTAGCTTGTCGGTTTGAGCAAGCAACCGTCCAACTTCGGGGGAGTTCACTGCATATTTGGTCATCCCGGACATGGAACCATCATAACCGCCCAAGCCGCCGCCCAAGCTGCCGCCAAAACCGTAATCGTACCCCAGGTTTGTCGAGCCGGTGTCATAACGTGGAGTGTAATCGCTCGGCGTATAATTGGGGGGTAAATCAGACTCGCCCCCCTGCCCGGGACCATCTTGTCCGCCTTGTTGGTTGTTTCCAGACGTCCCGCGCAGTGCCGCGGTATTTTCATTCAGCGCAGTGATTAAGTTTTTTGAACTCTGAATTTGCGATTTAATCAGATCTTCGATTTGTTTCTGAGCCGCCTCAAGGTTCTTTTTCGCTTGCTCATTTGTCTTTTCTGCTTGTAATTTCTGAAGGTTAATGACATCTGTTAAACCGCCACTTGCTAGGGCTATGTAATCGCGTGCGGTTTGCTTTGCGTCCTCAAGATTTCTTTTGTCAACTTCAGCATCCCCAGTCTTCTTAACGGCACTAGGTAGGGATTCTGCTGTAGCCATAAGTGTGTTGAATAAACCCTCAGCCGTCTGAAATTTTCCTCCGGCAATCGCTTGATTTGCCCGCTCTGCCAACCACCGGGCATCTCCGGCCGCCTGTTTATATTTATCAGCCCCTTCCTCCCCAAATCGATTCACGCGGCGCAAGGCATCCTGAGTATTGTTTGCGACTTTTTGCAGTTTATCATTGAACTGCTCGAGATTATTGACCATTCCGGCACTTTCGCTCTTCACTTGTTTAAATAGCTCGAGTGCCTTTTCAGGCATGGTTGGAATTAATTTGGTGGCTTGTTTGAATTTTTCATTAATGTCAAAAAGTTTAGTTTCTATTTTGCCGTATTCATTGAGATACGCTCCACTAATCCCCTTCAGGGCTTCTTGAGTGGAGTCTTGTTCGGACTGCAATTCTTTTTCAAGATCCTTGATTTTTTTGATAGCGTCCGATTTTGCATTGAGTTGAGTGTGGGCTTCTTGCATCACAGCTTCAGAGAGTCGCCGCTGGTCGGCAATCTGCGCTTCTGTTTGCGCTTTTTCAAGTTCCGCTAAGCCTTTTTTCGCACTTGCGACATCTTCGCCGCTTTTCAACATGTTTTCGTAGATGCTACGCTGTTCGCTAAAGCTCTTCTCGCGCGCAGCACGTGTTGCCGCATACTCGGCTTCAGCAATCCGTATTCTTTGCTGTGAGCTTGAAGTGATGAGATTATTGATCTGTTGTTCTGTTAAAACGGTGCTCTTCGTGCTCTCTTCAATAGCGACTTTGCGCTGGTCCAATTCCAACTTGAAAGCGTTCTCTTTGTCCTTAAAAGAATCACCAATGAGCTTTAACTCAACCTCAGATCGGTTTTTGGTAAGCTGTAAGAGTTCCTCGCTTGTCTTAACTTCTTGCTTTTGGGCATTGACGAGCTTCTCGTGAGCGACCACCAACCCCTCAACCGCCGCTTTCTGATCGATCCGCCCGTTAATTTCCGCCTGAATCGCGTCCAGGTTTTGGCGCGCCAAGACAAAGTTTCTCTCAGCCGCCTTTGTGTCCGAAGATTTCCCGGGCAACCAGCTTTGAGCGTCTTTTTCTCTGGCTTGCGTGAGCTGTTCGCCAATACCAACGAATTCCGCAACAGCCTGTTTGCGTTTTGCCACTAAATCCACATACGGATCATTTTGCAGATCTGCTCCGGAAACTCTTTTAATAGCAGCCTTGGGGTCGAATCCTTCATCAATAGCACGTTGTAAATCGTCCTGTGATTTCTTCAGTGTTTCCGCCTGGATTGCCGCTGCTTCTGCTCGGTCACTTAGTATTTTATATCCGCCCGCAACCGCACCAACAATCGCAGCAACAGCCGCGGCTATAATGGCAACAGGACCGCTTGCGAATGCCGCGATTGCTGTGCCTGCCGTCCCGAGCGCTGAAACAAACGATCCGATTGCAGCGGTAAGCCCCGCCCATGAGGGAATAAGGGATGCAACAGTGGATCCTATCGACAAGATTCCGCTACCCGCAAACACCGTGCCCAGACCACCCAGAGCATAACCGACACCAGCAATTGACAGGCTGATAGTTCCTGCAGCCGCGGCAAACAGACCAAACGACGCAACTATGGCAGTAATCGCCTGTGTTATGATTGGATGGGCCTTTGAAAATTCGCTCACGCCCCTGAGAAACGCGGATACCTGATCAAGCGCTCCTTTTAAGGCCTCCAAAAACGGGCCCGCCAATGCGATTGCTACCTCTTGAAGCGCCGACAAAAAATTCTTCCAGGCCGGGCCGAGTCCTTTGTTTATGATACCGACAACCTTATCGAGACTGCCCTTGGCATTTTCGTTTTCAACGGTCAGTTTCTTAATCGCATCGATATTCTTGCTTGCCGTGATCGCAACGTTTCCGCCCTGGTCGCCGAAGATTTTGAATGCGTCCGCGGTGGATAATCCGCTCTTTGCAAGCCGTTCAAACGTCTTAGTCAGATTGACGGACCCGTCCGAATTCTTGGCGATCTCTACTCCCAGGTTTGCTAATGCGCCCCGCGCCTCTTTTGTCGGGTTTGATAGATCTCCCAGGATGCGCCGGAGTCCGGTTCCTGCCATAGACGCATCAACACCGTTTTGCGCGAATATGCCGAGGTACGCCGATGTCTCCTCGATGTTCATGCCAACATTGTTGGCCATGGATGCCACGTATTTGAGACCTTCAACCAGACCTGACATTGATGTGGTAGTAGCAAGCGACGTCTTTGACAACACATCCGTAGCCCGTCCCGCTTGATCCGCCCCCATACCGAAAGACGCCAAGACCTTCACCAAATCTTCGGCCGTGTCCTTCATGGACCGCCCTTCAGTAAATGCGAGATTGAGCGCCGGCCCTATCGACGCGATAATCTGCTCTGTAGAATAACCCGCCTTTGCAAGCTCACCCATACCTGCCGCAACTTCGGCAGCAGTGAACTGCGTCGCCGCGCCTAATTCTCTCGCCTTATCAGATAACGCCTTGAACGCCTTCTGTCCCGCGTCCGTCTTGACATCAATCTCACCAAACGCCTGCAACTTGTTCATCTCGTTTTCAAAATCAGCAGCGGTTTTGACTGCAAGACCCATTGGCGCGGTGATTGATGCGCCAAGGGCGGTCAATGATGCGCCCATACTGGCCAGTTTGTTTGAAAAGCTCTCAACCGCTTTGTTCATTTTGTCCAGGTGATCGGGGATCGCTGAAAACGCATTCTTGATTTGATTGCCAGCCGTGCCCGCTTTTTGTCCCGCATTGGTCGAACTCAGTCCGATCTTGTCCAATGCACCCGAGATCTTCTCAAGTATAGGACTTCCCGCGTCAACCGCTTTAATGATGAGACTGATACCAATATTGTTATCTGCCATAATACTAATTCCCTCCCGTTATTCCGAACACGGTTGCATCAATTCTGCAAATGGAGTGTTGAAAATCTGTTCAATTTTCTCTCTAACCGATGGTTCTATTTTCCGAATGTTTTTCACTTGACCATACTCAAACCTGTAAATGCTGGGTTGCATGCACCCTGCCATATTCGCCAACTGATACTGTGAAATACCCATCTGTTCGCGAAGACGTTTGAGTCTTGTCGGTGTGAGATTCTGCGTTGTTTTGGACCGTCTACGCGAACGCGGCTTCTCTGGTCCAGCATCCATTTTTTCAAAATGATTAGGTGTCGGATCGGTCCATACCTGCTCTGTTGCACATTGGATTTTGACGGTAGCGGCTGTCTGGTCGTTCGTGTCCGTCGTGCGGCTATCCGTTTCACCCTTCACATCGGCCTGTTTGCTTTGCCGCTCCCAAAACAACTTGCTACCTGCCAATATGTCTTTCTGGAATTCGCTGTCAATCCCTAGATACCAATGGCCGAGCCCATCGCACACTTTTTCAAGTAGTAGACTGAATGAGAGCCGGTCATTTTCGGAAACGTCTGTTCCGTAAAACTGGTCGTGAAGAGATGGTGTGTGTGATGGTGTGTTAGTGGGTGTGAGAGACTGCGCGCCTGTCGTCTGGTCTGCTATCATGTATGTAGCCTGTCCTATCAATTTCTGTGTGCCGTGTCGTCTTTGTATCATTGAAAAAATGAGTGCCGGAGGCTGGTTTCAGCCGCTTAACTAAATAGGTTTACTAACATATACGGGGAAACGAGGGAAGGAGAAAAGGGGAAAAAGGACGCCTTTTTAAAGTGACAAGAGACCAAAATGTGTCACATAGATTAGTTGCCATCTAGTTACCATTTTGGTCGAAACTATCCAGTTTTATCAAGACCAAACAGGACGAATCGAGACAAAAGGTAACTGGAATCACTAAGGAAAAGCGTTTAAGGCGTTGAAATCATTTTACAACTTAGCGCGTTCGCAACGCGGGGGTCGAGGGTTCAAATCCCTTCATCTCCACCATAAAATCACCTACTTAGCAGGATATTCTCGACGTTGAATATCCTGTTTTTCGTGTATAGCTAACAAAATAGCTCACAGGTTTCGAAACGATCTGTGTCTTCGGTTTCAACGCCACCGAGTTCATACACACAATGACCCACGAAATGAAACCGGAGAAGACCAGGCGACCCTCAGCGCCCTCCCCGGCGCCCGCTGCAAGAATTACGTTCCGACCTTGCGTCGGGAAAAGGATTCTTTTCTGGATATCATCAAGCCAGGTCTTTTATTAGAAAAACTGCCCCTGGTATCCTGTAGCCAAGCTTGTAGAAGAATCCCGCTGCGGTTAGCCACGAGTCCGCGATAATCCCCACAGCTCCCAACGCACTGGCTTGTTGAGCGAAAGCGTGATGCAGCTTTCCTCCGATCCCGGCGCGAGACCCGGAATTGTCAGATGCTACGTGGCTTAGTAGAACATGAAAACCGTTGTAGCTGCCTAGAATCGTTCCGATTACTTTGTCGTGCCGTTCCGCAACCAAACACAAGCCGGGGCTATTGCGCAACATGTATTCCAAACGAGGGATCAGGCCTTCTCGTCGGCATAAGCCAGCGACAGTCAACAATTCCGCAATCCCCTCCAAATCTCTCGATTCGGCCTTCCGAATCTTGCACTCTGATCCTTGCTCTTCTGCCATCTCGCAACGTCCTTTAGCTCATCTTAAAAAAACTCCCAGGTCGCGATCCTACCATTCACACTTATTCATGATAACCATTGGCTTCCGCACATCGTCGACGACTACCTTCTCTTGAACTCACGGACATTGAGGGCTTTCCACTCAAGACCGGGGTGCTGTCTGATCCGCTCCACGAGACCCTCGTCCTCAGTGAGCAAGGCTGGCTTGATTTCACCATAATCCAGAAGCCTGTCCAGAAATTCTTTCTCTGGCTCTGTGAATGGGAGCAACGATTCCAGAGCGTTCTTCGTCTCTTCCACGAGACGTTCAGCCCAACGAGTGATGGGCTCCAACCCCTCGGCATCTTTTCTCAATAGAGGCATCAGTACTCTCTTCAACTCACTCTCGGTGAAATCCACGTCGGATAATTGAACGGTTCTCCAATCCTTCCGGTTTATGGCTCCATAGACAACGAAAGCCAAACGCAGACGGTGTGGATGCAGGCCGCTCCCTGTCAGAAGTGCATGGACATCGAACAAGTCGCGACTTGCCCTTCGTGCGAGCAGCGCTGCCAGTTTGCCTCCGGCAAGTTCGTGGATGTCCAGGACAGGAACAACCTCCTGCCTCATAGGGTCCGATCCGCAGCGAGTCCATCTTGACCAAGGGCCAAAGGGGAATCCGGAACATGAAATTCAGGTCAACCTTCAGATCACCGCCTTGACCAAGAACACTGTCGTAGCGAAGAAAAAAGGTGATGGCTGCGTGTTCGCTCGCTGCACGGCGGACACTCAAGCCTTCCCTGCTCGATACTGCCCTGATCGCCTCCTCTATTGTGGGACGGTCGAACAGCATCGTCTCTTTATCGGGAGAGCCGACGTAGTTGAGGTCAATGTCCACGGAAAGTCGGGGAAGATCAAAAAGAAACAGGTTCAAAGCCGTCCCTCCCTTGAGAGCCAGCCGTTCTTTGAGGAAGGGATGGACGTTGAAGCCATTCAGAAGACCGATAAGGTGAATGACCTTCTCCAGAATCTCTGGACGGAACCCTGTGGACTCTGACTCGGCAAGGAGGAATTCTCTGGAAAATTTCAAGAGATTTCCTCCCACGCCCGGTCAACGACTTGTGAGGGAACCACCAGGTTCCACTGCTTCACCAGACGCCCCTTGGCATTCCGCGCCATATACGTGGGCTGTTTTGGGACATGTCGCCGGATACGGTCCAAATGAGCGTCGTCCACCATCAATTCTTTCTGGTGCTGTTCCAAATAGAATCCAACCTTGGCTGCTGTGGAGGCATTCGCCAGAAGGAGCGCGTAGTCCAAAACCCTATCCACGTTGAAGAATTCAACGCTTTCCAGAGACCTCCATATCTCTTCCCATCCTCCTCCGAGCGAGGGACGATCCAGGACATCTACCAGGGTACGTTCCAGGCTCGTGACTCTGACCGCAAGCCCCGCCCTTTCAGCCGTATCAACGGCAAAGGACTCTTGTTTCTCTTCCACCAGGGCACTGGGAAAGCGCACCGCGCGGAACTCGTAACCTCGGAAACTCAAGGGACGTATCGCCTTCCCGGTGAGGAAGAGGAGTTCTTCCCGAACTGAGTGAGCCTTACCGTGGAACTCAAGAGCCGTGTGGTAGGCAATCACGGCATCGTCCGCCATTTTTCCAGCGAGGAGAAATGTATCCACAGGGAAGGTATCAGGAGAGGCTCCAAAGGGAACCGAGGCATATAACCCCCGCTTGACACGGAGTATGCGCCCGGTTTTCATGTGATGAGCAAGGAGCGAGTCACGGGTCTTTATGCTTCGAGGTCCATCGGCATCGAGGGACGCAGCGAACTCCTCGTAGGTGAATATCGGTCGGCGGGCGAAGAAATCCAAGAGTTTCATGGTCACGGCTGATTTGACATATTTAACCAATACCCCTAAACGTATTAGGGGTTATGCTTGCTGTTGTCAAGTCAATTCGTGGTGGGAGACATAAGCATTCCCGATATAGCCTATGCGTATTCTTCATTCCGGGAATTTACTGGGTCCATCGAACGTGTCTGGCGCGGTGGACACAAGAGGGTGCGCGCCGGAGAGCTTATATTCTCTCTTTCAAGGTTCCATCAAAGGGGTCTGTGTAAGGGTAGTCTAATCCAATTAGCTTGTCGGCGGTCAGAATTTCAGCTAACATTAGCTAACAAATTTCGAAACGACGTGTCACGAAACGTAACCAAACGTGACGACAGTGGTTGACACTTATAGGGATTTGCCACAAGTAGCTGATACTGCTGCCCCCTGAAATGCGTTCGCAACGCGGGGGTCGAGGGTTCAAATCCCTTCATCTCCACCACAAGATCACTACTTAGCGGGATATCCATTTCGGAAGTGTCCTGCTTTTTTCGTTCTAGCTAGCAAATAGCTAACTAGGTTTTTGTGGGGTCTCCGGCAAGTTAACAAATCAAAACGGGATATACCCTCAGGCTTCGTCAAATGCATCAAAGATAGTGATATGAGTCAAGATGCGCATGCAAAACAGAGACTTACTTGGTTGAAAGTACTCCTTTGTTTGGGACTTAGCATCTTTTTGCTGTTTACGGCATGCTATTTGTTATTCTTTCTCGCTTTCTATTCCTTTGCAGACTTGCCGCTATTGTTCAGACCTCTTCCCAGTGATGAAGAGATGATTGCAAATTTCCAGGATCATCGGACGGAATTCGAACGATTAGTCTGGATTTATCAGCAAGACTCACGGGTTCCCGTAGAATTTAACTCATTGATTCCTACACCGGAAATCAATACGATTATGAGAAGAGTTAATGTCAGCTCAGTGAGCGCCGACGGCTACCAATGGATTCCTCCCGATCCATACTCCAGAGATATCGATATTATAAAACGCAAGTCACCAAAATGTTTTCAAAGAGGTGGTTACCTGCACTATGATGCGCAAAGTAGAAAACTTTCTGGAGTCCTATTAGGCTACACATATGGCAAGAAAATTACTATTGAAGGTAATCTGATCTCCAAGAAATATTACTACATTCCTTTTGTCCCCAAAGTGACTAACAGGAATCTGTCTTTCCCCACTACTCCCATGGCAGGTTATAACCGGATAACAGAATCCCTGAACAATTATCCACAAGAATTTGGCCAATACGACTGTCTTTACAAACAAATTGAGCCACATTGGTTTATTGTAATGTGTCGAATACAATGAAATGGCAATTCCGTCAATTCCGGCTAATTCTGTAATTCTGTAATTCTGGGCACACCATACTTAATGCACCTTGCCTTGTTTCTTGGCTAGAATTTTCTCTTGTGAATCTTCAGGCAACCCTTTTGCCAGGACGATCTATAAAATCGCTCTAGAAGGAAATACCCGATCTCATGAAAATTCCTTCATCTCCACCAATGAATTCTTGGACAGCATGTTGGATTGACATCCTGATTTATTCGATCTGACCCCATGATTTTCAACAAGCACAGGGGAGCGACTGTTCAGCATTTGGTCTTTGTGTAGTTCGGGCGAGAGGGTCCGCACCAGCAGCCAAAGTCAAACCAGTTGAGTATAGTGTCCTCAGAAGTAAATTTCTGAGGCAGATGCCATCGTATGTCCACCGCAACATGAGTGAAGGGCAGGTTTGAACTCTTTTCACTTTTTCATCTCCCCTTTCCTTCTTGCGGCTCCCTGCGAACCTTATTCCTTCGCTCCGTGGGCTTCGAACGACAGTTCTGTCTGAGAGCGACCTCTAAGGTCGCGGCAGACCGAAGCCGGCGTTGCTCGTCAAGGCCTATGAGTTAAGTCTCGTCTTCGCTCATGGCGTGCTTGCTATCGAATGCAGCGAGTCTCGGGAGATGAGTCCAGAGTAGACTCGACCCCAGTTTGTTCACGTTTCCACAAATGATCTATTTCACGAGCTTGCGCTCTATCAGGTCTCTCAGGGACTTGCTGATCGATTCGCCTCGGTAGACTTCCTTTCGATGCCCTACTTTGAGAATCAGGACCCACAACACTCGATCATAGACATCATAAAGAATGCGGTATTTGCCTACACGGAGTCGGTAGGTATTGGCCTGGCCTTTCAGCTTCTTTGAACCTTGCGGACGGAGGTCCGTTGCAAGAGGTTTGATAGCAAGGCCGAGGCGGGCTTGCTCTTCAAGGGGAAGCTTTGCGAGCTGGCGTTGAGCTGCCGGCGAGAGTTCAACCTGGTATGGCTCCGGGGACATCAGAGGCCGAGTCTGGCCATGAATTCAGACAATGGAAGCGTGCCCTTCTCCTGGGCTTCTTTGCGAGCAACTTCAAGCTCCGGGATGTCCGCCTGGTCAAGTATCTCGTCAAGCTCTTCCAGCGATTCCAAGTCATCGAGCGGGACTATTGCGGCAACTCCCTTACCCTCTCGGACAATAATTAACCGCTCACTCTCAGTGCTTACCCGTTCAATCGCGTCAGAAAGATTGCTTTCTTCTATCGTTGCTGGTGTGTGGGGCATGGTTCCCGCCTCCAAGGATTTCACTGATAGTTTAGCACAGAATCTTGCAAGTGCAGCCTTTCGGTTGATGCCGTAACATGGCATTCTTGTTTCATGACCAGGGCGACGGCAAGCACGACTAATTTGCTCGGTCCGAAATCCATAGGCCTGGAACCTGATGCCCGCTGAAGCAATTTCCACAGAGCAAAGGTCTGATGCAATCGCAGAGGAATCCCTTAAGACCTCTATCCGGGCTTGCTCAAAGCAAACGACCACCTCGCCTGACTCGCTGACATCTTCGGCCTCCAGAAGAAACGACGCACATGAGCGGAAACTGCGCTGCCGACAGGTGCCACAGACGGTCATGTACTACAAATAATCCTGTCTTGGAGGACTGAAGCAGTCTATTACTTCCCCTGCTTCAATTATTTCAATGCGATGGTCGGTATCTCGCGGAATGGAATAGGAATCGCCCGGACCGATCACTTGGTCATTCTTTCCGAATACTATTCTGTATTTTCCGGAAATCACGTATCCACTCTGTTCATTTGGGTGCTTATGAAAGGGGACATGGTCTGACTGCTTGTAGAGCATCTTTGTTACCATCGTCTCCGGACCATGAGCCAGGACGACAAAATCGACTCCGAGAAAACTTCTTCTTTTGGCCTCTTGCGATGTGACGATCATGTGCTTTCCTTCCTATCCGTAACATGCAGTGCGAAATCCTGCGGCTCTCGTTGGGACAATCATCTCCCCGGTCCTCCGTGGTCCGGAGGGGCGACTATCGCTTGTTCAGCGACAGGTAATCTTCAAGGCGTCCTTTTTCCGTCAACACGCGCACGCCCATCTCCTGGATAGTAGCCGACGGAAAGACGGGATCCTTTCGAGGGAGCATACTAATGGCCTGTTCAGGGCACGCGCTCACGCAGAGACCGCATCCGATGCACCGTTCATTCTCAACCCGGGCTGTTTCGTCGATGAGTTCAATTGCGGAAACAGGGCATCGCTCGTCCCGGCACGTACCGCAACCAGCGCACAGTTCAGCATCGACGGACGCGTGCCACCGGCTCTTTGCGAACGCATTGGGATTCTTGAGTCGGGTCCATCCCCTCAACACCATGCAACAGCACGGGCAGCAGTTGCAGATTACAGCGAGGCGATCCTGACTGTTGGTGCACGTGTGGACAAGGGCCGCCTCTTCTGAGAGCCGTAGGACCTCGATAGCCTCCTCTTTGGTGATCTCGCGAGCCAACTTGCGGTGGATGAGGAATCGGGCAGTGCTGTCGAACATCAGGCACGTTTCCCTGGGCTTGTTACACGCACCCACACTGACCCGGCACGCGCAGTGAGCCAGCCCGAACGTCTCGGCCTTTTCCAGCATCTTTGAAACAAGCTCGAAATGCAGTACTTCGGAGTGGGCATTGATGGTCTGCTCGATCGGTATCACGCGCATGACCGGGGTCTTGCTTCCTCCGAATTCGTGGCTGAGAGCCTCCTCGTGATAAGCCGTCCAAAGTTTGGCCAACCGGTCGTGCACCGGAGTTCCGCCGCCGGCCATGAAAGGAAACTCGAATAGGCCGGGCATCGTCGGCAGCAATGAATAACCCATTTGTCCCTTCTTCTGCCGGCTAAATACGATGCCTTTCGTGGCCATCGATTCGCAAACGCTTTCAACCTTGTCCCTTGAAACGCCTGAAAATTTCGCGATCTGCTCGACACTCTGGGGCACGAATGTCATGCCAACCGCAACTTCCGCTTCCTCGGGCGTGAACAAAATTCGGAGAATCTCGTCAAAGGCCCTTGACGGCGGAGCGCCGATCGGGTTCTTGTGCAGGATTTCTCGCAGCTTTTCGTAATTATCCATTGGGATTAACCTCCGGTTGAAATAAGACTTGGTCTGACACGCTTGCTCAAATCAGTAACAGCCACAAGAATCTTCCTTACCGAAATTCAGCGTTCCGGGCCCTATAACCACTTCGCCAGAGAGCTTTGGTTCTGCTGCGTCACGCGATCTTCTTGCTTGCCATGCGTGGACTCGTTCACCGTCTAAGTGCCCGGCTCACAGCAAGTCTCTCTCGTATCAGCTCGATATTATTCCGGTCGATGGTCAGCTCCACCTTGATCACGCGCCTGTCAGCATCTGTCATACGAATTATTCGATCGTACACATAGTGCGATGCGAATATCACCGAGCACTTCTCCAGCAGTTTCTGGAGTTCGGGTCCTTGATCCAGACCTGCCCAGATCTTGATGAGTGAGGAGCCTGCCGACAAAATGGCTTCTCTATAGAAAGTCTCCGTTGAACGTTGGGTGGCGCACGTAAAACCGACTGAAGTGCCGGGAGGAAGTTGCAGCAATTCGTTCATTATGCGAATTTCCGGCTTAAGGAGCACAGCCACCACTTCCACGGGGGGTGATGGCATGACGTTTCTCAGCTCCTCAACGTGATTAAACCCGCAAACGATCAGATCTATGTCGGAGAGTAGATTTGCTGCCAGCCGTGGATCAGACTCCAGATCTTGAATGAACACGTTTGTCGTCCGGACGGAAAGATCTCGCCGCAAGGTAGTCGAGATGTCATCAAGAGCGTCGCTGTTGCATTCCACCACGAGGACCCGGGCGCCTTCCGTGTCTTGAAAATAACTGGTAGCCTGGTTGAGCAAGAAATCAGTGATTTGATCCGGACTGAAGCCAGCGTGAAGCGCCTTTTCAAAAGCTTCGTCCACGATTTGTTTGAGCGCTTCCGTTTCGCGTTGCACTTTCCTCTCCTTGATGAAGGTCCCGGAACCAACTACCGTTTCGAGAATCCCTTCGGTGACTAGCTCGCGATAGGCCGCCAACACTGTGTTCCTGTTTATATTCAAGGTCTTGGCCATGTCTCTTGCTGAAGGAAGAGACTGCCCAACCGACAGTTCGCCGCTATCGACCATGATTCGAATTTGGCGCTTGATTTGGTCCTTTATCCCGAAGGGGCTTTTCTTGTGCAGCACAACTGACATAGTGTAATATACTACTATGCCACTATGCTGTTGTCAAGTACCAAAGACGAATTCGCGCGTAGACCTGCTCCACTCAAGAATCAAGGTTGGCTGATATAGCAGTTGTAAAAAGAGTTCTGACACAATCGACGTCTTTTGAAGGGTGGCGGGAGATCCCGTGATCGAAGATTCGACGGCCTTGCGTCGCTCGAAGTGAATGGGATGCTCCGACACCCTGAAGAAATCAATCGGACTTTATTTTGGACAACTCTTGTGCAATCCCCACCGGGGTTGCTATCCTGATGGCAGGGCGTTCTGTTTGGAAGAACGGCCAAGGATTGCCTCACGAATCTCCGGGTCCTTTCACGATCGCCGGACATTCGTCTTTCACGTGTGACGCAGATCGTGAAAACGAGGCCAGGGCTTCTTAAGCGCCAATGCTTCGCACGCTCTGGGCCATGGATTCCTGACTGTCTTCAAGCACAGGATGTAGCGGTACTTAGCCCTAAAACTTCTGGATAGCGGAAATCAAAAGCATCACCGAAGCCTGAATCTGAATGGATGGCGTCATGAACCTTCGGTTCGGGCTCATTGGTTTCGTACAGAGAGCCCCCTGGAACGAGACCGGATTTTGATGAAGATCAGGATCCCCAAAAACGCCTGAATCACAAGCCCTGCCCCCAATAATAATCGGTAGAGAGTGCCGATTATACCGCCTCCGTGATGGATCGTGATGGCAACGTTACTCATTCTACTTGGCTGTTCATGTACGTCTTGTTCATGGGTGTGGGGAGCAGCCAGTTGCCCGAGGTTCAGGACGAAACCGGTTCCAGCTTGGATGATAATGAAAATCGCCAGTATTATCCCCAACTGACGGTGCCATAGCCTCAAACTCACTTCTTTCATGCGTCTTCCTTAATTATCGGCTTCGCTGTGGCTTCATCAGTCGTCCCTGTAGTGCCGCCGTGAGACTGCGTCTGTCTAAAAGCAATCGAGAGGTCTTTAAAGCGTATGTTTACGAAATATGACAGGCACGGGAGGCCGTCAGTAATCGATCCCTTTCTGAGGTGCTATCCGTTCACGATAGGCATGTTTCATTTCTTGGACTATGGATACTGTGTGCGCTCGCTGAATCACTTTGGGATGGGCGTCTCGACCCGTGAGGACAAGGTGCATCAGCGCCGGCTTATTTTGGATAAGATCCAGCACCTGGGGAAGATCGACAAGCTTTAGTTTTAGTGCATTGTTGATTTCATCACATATGAGGATATCGAACTCCCCTGACAACATTTTCTCCTCGGCAAGTTTAATTGCTTCTTGGGCATGAGCACGATGTTCGGCTGGCGGCACTGGGTCTCCTTTGAGTCCTACAAATCCCTTCCCAATGAGATGATGCTCCACATAAGGAGCCAATTTTTTCAATCCGTCGATTTCTCCGGCATACATGTCACCTTTCATAAACTGTACCAGACATACTCGCAAACCATGACCTACAGCTCGCACAATAGTGCCGAGAGCTGAAGTCGTTTTACCCTTTCCATGTCCTGTAATGACCACAACAAGGCCTACCTGTTCCTTTGGTTCCAGCATCTGCAATTCTGATTCGTTCATGCTCTTCTTACACTTCGTCACGTTTCCTTCAAGATAACATAAGGATTGCCACGGGAAATGTCCATCATTGCGCCGAGAGACGGTCGAGAGAACCTGAAAAATTGAATCAACAGGTTTGAATTCCTTTTGCAGCCTAAACGACATGCGATTGCGGACCTTAAATTGCCTGATTGCTGAGTCGCTTGGAAATTTTCATGTTTCCGGATGTCTCACACGAGTACCGGTTTAACAACGGAGTCAGCGGAGTTCAACAGCAATAGGAGTGAAAATGCCCAAAAAGATTAACATAAAGGGTCTGGGTGCGGGCGCGAATGAATGCATATTCAGCGGAGAGGCAAACTCTGTCAAGGAATTGATAGAATCCGCTATAGATGCTGGGGTGGATCTAACGCTGGCTCAATTGTCTGGCGAAGACTTGTCCTTCGCTAATTTATCCAATGCAAAACTGAGCTCAGCAGACCTGTCGGAGGCGAATTTGTCTGGAGCCAGTCTGGATCGAGCACATCTAACAGTGGCCAAACTGGATAGGGCCAATCTGTCTAACGCAAATGCTTCCTGTGCAGGTCTATTGGGCGCCAGGTTAGCGGCTGCAAAACTCGTGGAGATCAACCTCACTCAAGCGAACTTGTGCGGAGCCAACTTGTGTGGTGCCGATCTTTCTAAAGCCAATCTCTCTCAGGCTGACTTGTCCAGAGCAATTCTGTCGGGGGCAAATCTTTCGAAAGCGCTTCTGCCGTTCGCCGATCTTTCAGGCGCAGACCTGTTTGGTGCAAAGCTTAAGAAGGCAGCGTTGTCTGCTGTGGATTTTTCCAGGGCCGATCTTTCGGGCGCAGACCTTTCCGGAGCCGATTTATCCGGAGCAATCCTGAGCGGAGCGAGATTGAACGGAGCTAATCTGTCCAGAGTGGACCTGTCCTTTACTGACCTATCCGGAGCCCACCTTTCGGGAGCCAATTTATCCGCGGCTAATCTAACAGGAGCATACCTGCCGGGAAGTGACCTGTCCGGCGCAGATCTGTCTGGAGCCAACCTGCAAGGAGCCGATATCACGGATTCGGACCTGTCTGGAGCAAATTTGAATGGGGCCAATCTAGATGGCACAAAACTGGATGGGGTGAAAAGGTGATTGAAGCCGGTTGTGAGCTGATTCATCGGGAAAATGCACCCAAAAGAAAGCCCGACCACTGCAGAGCTGGGAATCAGGTACAGCGCGGTCGAGCTAAGAAGGAGGGGGGGCCTCAAAGAACAATAAATGGTGTTTGTCCGGTTCGATTAGAAAACCAGGCCCATCTGGAGAAAACCTCCTTCCATCGCCATATCGAATACCCGGGCATCATCAGATTTCTTCTTGTATGTCACATACCTGTAACCACCTTTTACGAATCCCCATCGGCCGTTGTTCATTGGTATGCTGTATTTCAAGGCGGTTTCGGCCTCACCACCGACGGCATCGTCCAGGAAAGCCCCGCTGGCTTTGCACGCCAAAGAGAGAACTGCCTTTGTGCGAGTGGATTTCAGACATTTCTCGAATTCCAGGCCTGCCATGGCCATGTTCAAATCATTGTCCATGACGTCGCCGCCCATTCCCATTTGCATTTGCATGAGCTTTATCCGGTCGTTTATCCTAACGTAATCACCGAAAAGGCTAATTCTGGAGGAATGGGTGTGAACAGCATCGTAAACAAGTCCCAGACGTTGTTCCAGACGTTCCCATTCTATGTTCACTCTTTGGCCCGTTGTGTATTGAGAATTTCCAAACACAAAGGATTTTCCCGGCTGTCCTGACCCCATCATCATCATGGGCATAACAGAATATCGAAGTGCCCATTTCGATTTAAACTTGTACATTGCCATGAACGAACCCATCGCACCATGGTCGTCAAGCCCCATATCAGCATTAAGATCCACATCGTCCAAACCATAATATCCCCCGGTCATTCCTCTGGAGAAACGCACCTTGCCTTTTGTTCTTGCAAAGAAAACATCTCCACCCAATTCCCATCCTTTCGTGGGGTGCTCAAGAAGGGCACACTCCAACCCGTGCTCTGATGTTGCCGAACTTGAGTGCCTGTCGAAGAGCCGGGCCGCTAAATGCTGTTCAATGGCGGGACGACATTTCACAATTTGTTTTGAGGCGATTTGCGAGCCTGAGGCGTGTGAGGTGGCGGAAGTCACCAGAGCAACACCCCCGTCGGCTTGAAAAGAAGGTTGTGTGGGGTTTCCAGCGTGAGCAGACAGCGCCACGAATGCGATCACGAGAATTTGGCATACCAATAGCGTTTGGGTCCTTCTCAACATACCCGCCCTCCCGAGTGAAGTTTCTGACAGCCCTTTTACAGGGGGCTCAGAGAATGTCAAGGCAAAAATGACTATTGCTTCAAATAATTAGATTTATAACTTAGAAATAGGATTATATATACTGGAGGTATTCTTATCAATACATTGAAATATGGCTATTTTTATAACAAATCTCCAGTGAGTCCGTCGCATTGCGTCTTGATGACGGTCCTGAATACCACGTGCTGCAATGATCATCTATACGATCATCGGCGTTCAAAGCAGGAGGGACAAACAGGATCAGACGTGTAAGATTAGAGGGAAAGATCGAGCGGACGAGCATCTCCAGGAAAGCATGCTCGCAGGATTGGAAAAATCACGGATTGGTAGAGAAAAAACGGATAGGGCACCTGCTCGTGCTGCTATCCGTTTCCGAAAGTCTATTTCTCTTTCTTGCCTTTGCCCCACACGCCAGGGCACTCGCTACAATCCTGCACGACAATGCCTTTCTTAAGAGCGCAATTGTCTTTCCTGGTTTTGAGGCATTGGCCGTCCTGGAAGCAGCAGTTGATGTGAGGCTTAGTTCGCCCTTCCCCGGTCACGTCCGCGGCCAGGACGACAGTTCCGGAAACCAGCATAACCGTCACAAGCAGAATCACCAGAACAATGCTAGCTGAGAAACGTTTCATCATGATACTCCCCTTTGTCTTTCAAAAATCACCTTACGTTCATGTGAGGTGGACGCCCCTTGCAATATATTTTAGGATGCCAGTTTTTAGCGAAAAGTCAACGCAATTCATACTGTTCATGACTGATCATATAAACAATCTCGCTCTAACATAATGAGAAGATCTGAGTACTATCGACTTCTAATACGCTCCTCAGAATGCTTTTTTTGCAACGACAGGGTGGGCGAACCGCTTATTCTTGATAACTTTTCTCAAGTAACAGTTGACATCAATATCATAATCTCCTATCCTTTTTGTAAAGGAAACGTGGCCAACAAGAGTCGACGGATGAGAGCATCGGCAACAATGAGAATCCTCGGATACGCGATACTCGTGCCGTATATTGCCCTCATGGTGACAAATGTGGCTCTCAGATGTTCTTGCCGTATGGTTGGGGAGCAAGGCGAAAAGCGTCATGTGACTCACAGTTGCTCGCACGACTCTGCGAAGCTTTCCGCAGGTACTCACGATCGTCTCGGTGTGCTCGACCATGCATCAATCTCAGCCCATTGTTGTCATTGCCTCACCCTTCTTGTTCAAGGCCCACGACCCCACATAGCCAATCCTCCGGAGAAGATGTCAGCTCAAAGCAAGAGCATGACGATTGGAACCCTGCCGAATGCCTCATTGTTAACTATAGGGGCCGCCATCAATAGCGGAGACCCGCCTTTTCTCGTCCATCCGAGACTCCAGACCACCCTTCTTCGGACGATAATTCTCCTGATTTGAGAATTTCGCAGCAATCCATCGCGTTATTGTGGCTCTAAAACCATGCGTGCCTTTTCATAGTTGTTTCCATGACAAGTGGAGGCTAGACGATGAAGAAGCTGGTTGGAACGGCCGACGCTATTGCATTTTTGACCTCGATCCTTTTTGAGTCAGCCGGAGTCGCTCTTCGATACACGGTCTGTCCGCAGGCTAGTGCATCAAAGGTTCGGCACGTGCAGCCGGAGAAGGTCAAAGAGGTTGAAGAGCGGCCGCGTAATAAACTTGGAATCCTTCCCACAGAGCGTCGCGGGACGCTGAGGAGAAAAAGTCATGAAAAAAGTAACCTTGCTAGTGGCTTTTCTTGTCTCAATTATCGCTGTACCATCCGTTATGGCCAGAGATGCCAACCGGGACGTATTACGCAGTGAGTGGAACGCTCAGCAAGTGAAAGAACGGCAGGATCTATCCAAGCTCAGGGCATTTGAGTTGGAAACCTCCGCAGTAGTTTCCGGTTTTCCGGGAAGGACCAAAAGAATCCCTGTGCATCACGGTACCGGGTCACCGATGCGCTAATCTGGCTGCGACAAGAACAAACGTGAAATCGAAGAATTAAATTGAGCGAGAGGAACCATCATTTTGCTGGTGGTTTCTCGTCGCTCAGTCCACTTCATTGTTGTCTAAATTGGTTGGACGTATGAGCATTGGTTGAAGGAATTTGATATGAATTCCACGACAACGAGAACCACTTCCGGAACGAAGGAGTCGGTGAGCGCTACAACCAGTTCCAGAACCAAAAAGCCGCTCCTGAAAGTAGGGACGGTTCTTAATGAGAAATGGGAGATCCTGCAGCACATTGCTACGGGAGGAAAGGGAGAAGTCTATAGAGCCAGACAGACCAATTTGAATCGAGAAGTGGTGGTAAAAATAGTCTCAGTCGAGTATCTGGCCGAGTTCGGAGACGATCCGGAGGAAGTGAACACCGAAATTCAGCGGTTCCATCGAGAAGCTCTGGCTATGGCCCAGATACGGCATCCATACGTTGCTCAAGTGTATGACCAGGATGCGGCGGTGATAAGCAAGAATGGGGAAGAAATCACAGTCCAATACGTCGTAATGGAATACGTGCCTGGCGGCCGCACACTCCGCCATACAATGCCCTTTGAAGGGTATAGAGATGAACGAGATCTCCGGCAATGGATTCGAACGTACTTTCTCCCCATATTTGATGGGCTGGAGACAGTCCATGCTCTTGGCATCGTGCATCGGGACATGAAGCCCGAAAATGTTCTCCTGGATGGCCAGACCCCAAAGATTATCGACTTTGGAATTGCAGGGGGTCCTGCGTGGTCGCAGCTCACCAAAAGCCACCACGTCGAGGGCACTATTACCTATATGGCACCAGAGCAATTTATGGATCTCGCGGAGACTGACGGTCGGGCCGATGTGTACGCATTAGGCAAGATGCTCTATGAAGCGGTTCAGGGGAAGATGGTGGACAGCAAAACAGCGTGTCCCCTGAAGGGTGTGTGCCTTGCAAATCCCTCCACCCCTTTCTTGAAAGAATTGGACCCCATCATACAACAGGCCACAGCAGAGGATAAGGAAAAGAGAATTCCTTCTGTTAGCGCGTTACGAGAGTCTCTGGAAAGGCTTCTGGAGAAAACGGAGGCTTCGGAGCGCCCATTATTCAGGGGTCTGCACCGCAAGCAGATAATTGCCATCATTGTCGTGTTATTCATCATTGTGGCCGTGTCGAATATATACCACCATTTTATAATGACCCATGAAGTCTCCATGCCTTCGCATGTTTCGACGCCAGAAGTCACACAACCCACAGAATCGGAAAAGACGTCCGAACGCGCAATTCCAGAATATGAGCCCGCAGTCCCCACCCTAACAGCCAAGGACGGCACTATTATGCACCTGGTCCCGGCAGGCCAGGTCAAGCTGCCGAGTTATGTTGGAGCCGAGGGAGGCAAAGTTGTTGAAGTTCCTCCATTCTATATAGACGAGACGGAGGTTACCAACTTCAAGTACGTGGAATTTCTGAACCAGGTGCTTTCAAAGGTCGAGGTCAAGGACGGTATCGTTCGTGTCGATGGGCAGCCATGGCTAGTTCTGGGGCCTGTCTACAGTGGGTACGAGCCGATCGTGTACAGAAACGGCAGATTCTTATTGCAAGATGAAGGTGGAGCTTCGCATCCGGTTGTGAAAGTTACAGGTTTTGGAGCCGCTGCCTATGCCACATTTTATGGTGAGCGACTTCCAACGGAAACAGAATGGCTTCGTGCAGCGAGTCGGCCGGAAGATGCATTGAAGAAGCCTACTCAAACCAGTGCTGACCCAGCCCGCGATACTGACAATCTCGAAAAGGAAATGGAAGCCTGGGCAGGAGCATTCAAAGAGGAAACCAGCTCAGGCGATGCTTCTCCAGAGCGGAGTCGATCGATTTCGCCAAAGAACGAAGGACTGCCGGATTCGTCTGAGAACCAGGGCGCTTCGACCATTCCCTACCCTGTGCTCAGCTTTGAACCGAATGTGGACGGGATCAGAGGCCTGATGAGAAACGTAAGTGAATGGGGTGTGAGACTTGGGGTGGCGCCCAACGCAAAGCCTCAATTCGTGGTGCTGGGCGGGATGAGGGGCACCATGCTGGCTGGATCGACCCCGATTCCAGGCATTGCTCAGGACCCGTCCATGGCTTTCGAAGACGTGGGATTTCGTTGTGCGAAAAATATCGATGAAAGCGGCAGGTAGTTGAAATGTCTTGCCGTTCGGACAATTTCTTCTCGCGGATAAAGGAGACTCTCCTCCTTTAATTACAGATGAGTATGACGGTAATATCATCCTGCCCCCGTCCTAGCTGGGCGGCACTCACTAATGAGTCACAGGCTGGTTGAGGTTCTGAAGAAGTCTCCACAATCGCAAGGATTTCTTTGTCTTCGAGCACGTCTGTCAGGCCGTCGGAGCATAGAAGCAGGCACGTATTGCCATCCCACGGCCAAACCGCAACCTCCGGCTCCACCTCATCAGTTATACCTACCGCTTCGGTCAATCCGTGGCGAGCATGGTGCGATCGAGCCTCTTCCTTAGTTATGAGCCCTTCTTTCAGCCACTCGGACACGAATGTATGATCGTCTGTGAGTTGCTCTATCCTGCCGTTTCTTATCAAATAGGCTCGAGTGTCGCCGATATGACCGATTATCACCTCGTAAGCATTTATGAGGGCCACCAAGAGAGTGGTCCCCATTTCTTCCCACGCAGGGTTATTTAGGGATTTGTCGTAGATTGATCTGTTGGCGTTTGAAAAAGCATCCCGAACGGTTTGCTCCGCTTCCTTTCCGGCGCTGAGTCCTTCAAGAACTGACTTTACAGTCACGTCCACGGCTATTCTGCTGGCCACTTCCCCGGCGTTGTGGCCGCCCATGCCATCAGCAACTATGAATAATCCCACATTGCTGTCCACAAACAGATTATCCTCATTGGTCGATCTATGTTTACCTGGGACTGTCTTATGCCCGATTCTCACTTTTACTCCCTGCAAAGCTCTCAGAAAGGATTTGGCATGATTTCACGTCATTCTGATCACGGTTTCTTATTGATATACATACGATAGGCCCCAGGGTCAACTTGGCAAGGTAGCATGGAGTCAGGCAGCGGAGTGAACAACGAATAAAGCCCTGAACCGGCGTTCGAGAAACTTGGTCTTTCAGCAGACACGTAATTGCAGTTTGCGACTGTAATCGGCCTGATTGGGGTTGAAATCGGTTTTTTCTCAGTTGTTTTTGAGTTCTACTATAAAGAATCGAGCAGACCTTGACTTTTCAAAGGAACACCATGATTATAGGAAAAATGGAGATTACAGGATGAATCGTCCAGTTACAGGTATAATCATGCTATTATTCTTCTGGGCAAATACAGCTTTCGGACTGTCCGCGATATGCTGTTGCCCAGTTGATATTCCGGACATGATGAAGTGTTCCTGTGATGATTGTCAAACCGATCGGCACGGTTCCTCCTGCAATCAAAAAAGTGTGGCAAACCATGACAATGGGTGTCCGTCTTTTGGATGCGCTCAGGGCCCTACTCCAGCGAAACTGGCTGAACCTGAGACGCTTCTGACACAACACCAGGTTTTGACCCTGCCTATAGCGGTTGACAATACCGGCCGGTTTCTGAGATTTGCGTGGTCAAATCCGCTTACATCCGTTTCTCGTCCGGAGAAACCTGTGTCACTTCTTTTACAGACCTGCTCTTTCCTTTCTTGATTCCTCCAGTACAGAAGATTATCTTGGCACGTAGCCGGGCTCATCTCCTCGGTGGTAACTAAGACCAAATGGTGAAAACTGACTCTCGCGAGTAAGTGGTGCCGGCATATTCGCCACGACGTGTCCAAAGAGAAGAAACGCTGTTCAATGGGGGAAAACATGAATGACACAGTGTCCATTTCAAAGAAGACTTTGAAGAGAGTCTTATTGGGTTCGCTGATCGTCGTTGTCGCATTGGCGATCTACTTGATCAAGGGCTCAGGACACGAGCAGGCGCCGACTGAATCTCAGACTAAATCCAGTCAGACGGGACAGCAGACACAGAGTCCTGCTTCCGGGGGACATGCCCATGGTTTGCCCGCGAGGGTAGAATCCACGGGCGGAGGCCCCGTCCGCTACGCCATGTCCGAAGAAGCCAAGATGCTGGCGCAAGTGCAGACCACGGAAGTGAAGAGAGAGAAGGCCGTAAAGAAGTTGAGAATGGTGGGGATGGTCATCGACGCTGAGACGAGAGTCGCAACTCTGACCGCACGGATCGACGGGCGGCTTGACGAGGTATTTATAGATTTTACCGGGGTAAAAGTAAACAAAGGCGATCCCATGGTGACAATATGGAGCCCGACGCTGATCAAGAGCCAGGTGGAATTGTTCGAGAGCATCAGGAGCAGAGATGTTGAAGGCGTTATCCGCGGGGCAGAAGAGAAGCTCAAGCAATACGGGATGACTGACGAGCAGGTGAAGCGGATTCGAGAGAGCATGAAGTCCGAGCTGTACGTAACCCTTAGAGCTCCCAT
Source organism: Desulfomonile tiedjei DSM 6799 (assembly GCF_000266945.1). Taxonomy (NCBI): domain Bacteria; kingdom Pseudomonadati; phylum Thermodesulfobacteriota; class Desulfomonilia; order Desulfomonilales; family Desulfomonilaceae; genus Desulfomonile; species Desulfomonile tiedjei. The sequence continues at coordinate 2,713,060 of NC_018025.1, read as the reverse complement.
CAGCGGCATCGTAATGAAGAAGATGGCGGTTCTTGGCCAATTCGTGAAGGAAGGTCAGGACATGTTCGTCATCAATGACCTGTCCCATGTGTGGGTGAAGCTGGATGCTTATGAGCCGGACCTCCCATGGATAAGGTACGGACAAGAGGTCACCTTTACGACACCATCGTTTCCTGGAAAGACTTTCAAGGGCAAAGTCATATTCATAGAGCCTGTGCTAGAAATGGAGACTCGTACGGTCAAGGTAAGGGTTGATGCAGAAAACCCGGACTATGAGTTGAAACCGCATATGTTCGTCAATGCCGAGCTGGAAGCGGAAATAGACGACCAGGGCAGGGTAATAAAACCGGAATGGGTTGGAAAATATATCTGCCCATTTGATCCCAAAGAAGTCAGCGACGTTCCAGGAACTTGCCCCAAAACCAAACAACCTTTACAGCCTGCTACAGCATACGGATATTCCGGTGTCGAGAATCCGCATCTTCCTCTTGTGGTTCCTGAGACAGCGGTACTTTTTACCGGAAGGCGATCCCTGGTGTACGTGGAAGTACCGAATCAGGATCAGCCGACGTACGAACAGAGGGATGTAGTTTTGGGGCCCAGGGCGGGAAATAAATATGTGATTTCCGACGGCCTGAAGGAAGGGGAACGCGTTGTTGTCAATGGGAATTTCGAGATCGACAGTTCTGTTCAGATTTCCGGCCAGCCCAGCATGATGAGTCCCGCTGAGCCTGAGAAAGCCACTCCATCCGCGAGAGAGGCAATTTCTGAGGAACCTGAACCCCAAGAAGATCACGCGGGCCATGGAACACCTGAGAAGGAGCCGAAGGCTCCCGTTGAGAAGGCTCCTGAGGCAGATCCCCATTCCGCCCATGGGAAGGAGGGACAGTGATGTCAACACAGAATAGTGAAACCGAAGTTGCAACGCACACATTCTTCTCGAGAATGATGCGCTTTTGGATGACACAAAAGCTTCTTGTATTTGTGGGCCTTATAACACTCCTGTTCGTTGGCCTAGCGGTAGCTCCGTTTGACTGGGAGCTCCCCCTGGTCCCAAGAAATCCTGTACCTGTGGACGCGATCCCGGACATAGGTGAGAATCAGCAGATTGTCTTCACCAATTGGACCGGTCGGTCACCAAGAGACGTTGAGGATCAGATTACCTATCCTCTGACCGTGCAGTTGTTGGGAATCCCTGGGGTCAAATCAATCAGAAGCTATTCGTACTTCGGGTTCTCTACCATATATGTGGTGTTCGAGGAGAACATCGAGTTCTACTGGTCACGCACCCGAATATTGGAGCGGCTCAACTCCCTCCAGCCCGGCGTTTTGCCCGTAGGGGTCCAGCCTGCGCTCGGCCCGGATGCTACAGCCGTAGGGCAGGTATTTTGGTACACGGTCGAAGGCAAGGGATTCAGCCGAGAGGAGCTTCGCACCATAGAGGATTGGTACGTGCGCTACTACTTGCAGTCTGCCAGAGGCGTGAGCGAAGTCGCGTCCGTGGGTGGATATGTGAAAGAATACCAGATAGATGTCAATCCGAACGCGATGAGGGCCCACGGTGTTATGCTCCAGGATGTGTACAGAGCAGTGCAGAAATCAAACCTGGACGTTGGTGCGCGCACCATAGAACTGAACAACGTGGACTACATGATTCGTGGTTTAGGATTTATCCGTTCGATCGGGGACCTCGAGACCGCAGTCGTGAAGGTAACTAACAATGTTCCTCTCTATGTGAAGGATGTGGGCAAGGTCTCTTTAGGCCCTGCTTTCAGACAGGGTGCTCTCAATAAGGCGGGGGCAGAAGCAGTAGGTGGGGTCGTAGTAGTTCGTTTTGCCGAAAACCCGCTTCAGGTAATTAAGAATGTCAAAGCAAAAATCGAAGAGGTCGCTCCTTTCCTGCCTAAAAAAACATTGCCGGACGGAAGCGTTTCTCAGGTCAAAATTGTCCCATTTTACGATCGCACTCAACTGATCCATGAGACCCTGGGCACACTGAAAAATGCTCTTACCGACGAAATCCTAGTGGCCATTATCGTCGTCGTGGTGATGGTCAACCATTTGGTGAGTTCTGGCCTCATTTCGCTGATTCTGCCTTTGGCAGTGCTAATGACGTTCATGACCATGAAGACGTTCGGGGTTGATGCCAATATTATGGCCCTTTCCGGTATAGCCATTGCCATCGGCGTAATGGTCGATATGGGCATCATTCTCTGCGAGAATATTCTGAGGCACATAGAGCATGAGCCACAGGGAAAAAGCCGATTTCAAATAGTCCATGAGGCTGCAACCGAAGTCGGTGGAGCGGTGATGACGTCGGCGGCCACTACGATCATAGCGTTTCTTCCTGTGTTCACTCTAACGGGACCTGAAGGGAAGCTTTTCAAGCCCGTGGCGTTCACCAAGACATTTGCTATTGCAGCATCTCTGTTGTTGGCCCTCTCAATAATCCCGCCTCTGGCTCACATTCTCTTTACCAAGAGAAACTTCAAGAATAAGACCCTTGCCACCGTCTACGGCCTCGTAGTAGTCGCGGGTTTTGGAATTGGATATTCACTCTCCTGGCCCATTGGGATGGCCATCATGCTAATGGGCGTCATCAAAGTTGTATCACTGTTCTTGCCAGAGAAGGCTCGAGGGAAAATCCCTACCATCATGAATCTGGTCGCGTTGGTTCTGGTAGTGTTTCTGCTAGCGGAGCACTGGATGCCCCTCGGAGTCGAAAAAGGACTGACTAGGAATATGATTTTTGCAGCGGGAATCATTTTTGTGCTGCTGGCCTTCAACAAGGTCCTTACCATCTATTATCCCCGTGCCTTGGCCTGGGCTCTGGACCACAAAGCGACTTTTCTGACTATCCCGATATCACTGGTGATTTTTGGCTTGGTGATATGGCTCGGGTTCGACAAAGTTTTCTCGTTTATTCCTGCTGCTGCGGAGTGGACGGGTATAGTGCGCCCCACGATCAGCGTCGAGGCAAAGGAAACGCAGCAAACGAAAACCCCCAAAGCCGGCATGCCCGGCATGAGCCACGACATGGGCACAGGTAAGCCGGGCGAAGCTGAGATGCCCAAAGGTCCGATTAGAGAGACCAAGGTGTGGAGGAAGCTTGCAGGACTCTTCCCCGGGCTGGGCAAGGAGTTCATGCCGCATCTGGAGGAAGGTTCATTTCTGTACATGCCCACGCTTATGCCGCACGCCTCCATCGGAGTCGCGCTTGATATCCTTGCAAAGCAGAATCTTGCAATCAAGGCAATTCCTGAAATCCAATCCGTGGTGGGAAAGATCGGTCGCGTGGAAAGCGCTTTGGATCCCGCACCCATTTCAATGGTGGAAACAATAATAACCGTAGTGCCCGAGTACAAGATGGAACCAGAAAAAGGCCACCATGAGATCGATCCAAAGACGGGCAAGCCAATCCGGAACTGGCGACCGGAGATCAAGTCCATGGATGACATCTGGGATGAGATCGCGAAGGCCGCACATATTCCCGGGGTTACCATGGCCCCGAAGCTGCAGCCAATAGCTACACGAGTAATCATGCTGCAGACAGGAATGCGATCGGCAATGGGGGTCAAGATCAGAGGAAATAGTCTGGAGGACCTTGAAAAAGCCGGTCTCCAAATCGAAAAGTATCTCAGGGAAGTCCCAAGCATAGAGCCGTCTTCAGTTATAGCGGACCGGCTCATCGGCGCTGCATATCTTGAGATCGTCATCAACCGGGAAGCGATAGCCAGATATGGTGTCAACATTCAGGATGTAAATGATGTCATCGAAATAGCCATTGGAGGCAGGCAAATCACCACGACCGTCGAGGGCCGAGAGCGTTTCCCGGTTCGAGTCCGCTACGACCGAGAATTACGCGACTCGGTTGATGCGCTAAGAAATATCTTGATCCCTGCCGTGAATGGCGCACACATTCCAATGAATCTCGTGGCCCAGATAGAATATGTCCGAGGCCCTATGGTGATTAAAAGCGAGGACACTTTTCTTGTGAGCTACGTGATCTTTGACAAAAAGCCCGGAGTAGCCGAGGTAAATGTCGTTCAGGACGCGGATAACTATTTGAAACACAAGATAATGACAGGAGAGCTTAAACTGGCCCCCAATACTTCGTACTGGTTTGCGGGGGCATACGAGAACCAGGTTCGTTCAGAGAAGACCATGATGATCGTTATTCCGGCAACATTGTTGTTGGTGTTTTTGATCCTGTACTTTCAGTTCAGGTCGATTCCGACTTCCCTGAACGTCTTTTCGGGGATATTCGTCGCATGGTCAGGCGGATTCCTGCTGATATGGCTCTATTCGCAACCGTGGTTCCTGGATTTCAGCATTTTCGGCGTAAACATGCGGCATCTGTTCCAGGTGAGGCCGTACAATCTCAGCGTGGCGGTGTGGGTCGGTTTTCTCGCTCTCTTCGGTATAGCCACAAACGACGGCGTCATATACTCCACGTATCTGGATCAAGTGTTCGAAAAACATACCTTTCATTCTGTCTCTGAAATCAGGGAAGCAACAGTTGAAGCGGGTATCAAGAGAATCAGGCCCGCTCTCATGACAGCGTCGTGCGCGATTTTGGCTCTCATCCCAGTCTTGACGTCCACAGGACGCGGCTCGGACGTGATGGTCCCCATGGCGCTGCCCACGTTTGGAGGCATGCTGGTGGCAACAATCACCATTTTTGTCGTACCCACCATCTATTGCTTGGAGAAAGAAATCGTGTTCAAGAGGAGAATTACAGAGGAAACCACATAGAAAGAACAGGAGGTTCGAGAAATGAGATCGAGACTTATGAATTCGGGATGGATCCTTATGGCTTGCTTGGCGTTGTTCGGCCTGCAACTCGCTGCCACGTCACCAGCGCTGGCACAGGAAGTCAAAGAGACGCCAAAGGTATCCGAGACTCCATCCGCGACGCCGGAGTTGAAGAACGGCATAAAGCTCATCATGGACGGCTCCGAGATGATGAAAAAAGGCGCGGACATGTTGGAGAAGGGCAAGAACAGGGAAGACGCCATGCAATTGATGGAAAAGGGCCAAGCGATGATGCAGCAGGGCCAGAAGCTGGCAGATGCCGCTCAAGAGAAGATGATGGGCGGTAAAATGGGCGAGAAGATGAAGCCCATGATGGAGAAGATGGAGAAGATGATGAAAGGCTGCAAGATGATGCAGTCGGGCATGAAAATGATGGATAAGAAGGAGCAGATGACCGAAGGAAAAAAGGAGCTGGACGAAGGTCATAGTCATGTCCACGAAGCCGGGAAGAAGTTGGAGTCTGGTCAGGAGACTCCAGCGCCGAAGGAGAAACCGAACCAATAGGAATGAGATCGCCGCGTTCTGGAGGAAATTGTCATTGCGAGCGCAACGGAGCATGATGAAGCTTATTGAAAATTGCGCTCTTGAAACAGAATAGGAATCGCCCTCACTTTCCTGTCCCGCCAGGGGAGACCCCGCGAAACGCGGGATTCCTTTGACGGCCTTGACGAGAGGGACAGAGGAGGGTGGTCTTACGGGCGCCGTTCACCACAGCCTCGGCCCTTAAAGAGTGAGATCGCTTTGGGCTATGAAAAGGAATGTTCCTGGACCTGATTACCGTGTTCGTCGTTCCGACTATTTATTGTCTGGAGAAGGAAATTGAATTTAAACGAAGGAACAAGTTGGTACAAGAGGGAGAATAGAAATGTATGAAAAGCATAGTCCCCGGATGTTTTCGCGAGTAATCACCATATCGATCATCCTTGTTTTTGTTGCAATCCATGTTTCGCATGCAGACCAATTTCTTCAACTGCCCGATGGGTCCAAAGTGGATCTATCTCATAAGTGTCCGGTTTGCGGAATGGTTATAGGCGGAAGAGACGGACAGGGTGTCACCGTCACATTCAAAGAAGGACGAGTAGTAGGATTTCATGGAGTGGCTGCTGCTGTTTTTAAGGATGGACGCGTGGTGGGTTTCGATGGGGCACGCTGCTTATTCATCTACAATTCAGTGCCTCAGAAATACGATATAAACGTTGCAGATCTCGCCCGCCAGTATGTCACCGATTTTGTGACTAAGAAGATGATTGAACTTCGGACAGCCTTTCTAGTCCTTGGCAGCGAGGTCAAAGGGCCCATGGGGTATGAGCTTATTGCCTTCAGCAATATGGATGGAGCAGCAAAATTTGCATCTAACAACGATGGAAAATGGATTGTTCAGCTCCACGAAGTGGCCCGAGCAGCACAGGAAGAGCCCGCAGACATCGGAGTAAAAGAAAAAACGGAGCCACCGAGCGTTGCAGAAGAGAAGGTGCCGGCTCCCGCAGTCGAACCGAGTACGGCTCAACCCAAAGAACAAGCAATTGAGGCTCCCAGAAGACGCACAGCGCCCCAACGGAGGCAACGATCAGACCCGTACGAACCTTCTGTGGGTGGGCGTGGGCATCACGGCGGTGGTCATCATTGATGAGTATTGATGGAGAAGTATGTTACTGACCCGCATAGATTCCATGAAGCATTCAGATTTGTACCGAGCCACCTTGACAGCGCAATTGGACGTCTTATGGTTTAATCAGGGAGAATAAAATCCATGACGATCATGGCGAGACCTCATTATGGAGCATACTTCATCACCCTGATATTCCTGGTAACAATGGGTACGCAAGTGTGTTGTTGTGTGTTTCACCACCAGGAATATACTCCCTGTGCTATAGGATCGTCTACCGGCGCTTCAGAATCTTGCGACTGCGGACCGTGCCCGAACATTTCTGCAGTCGCTAACGGTTCGGAATCCCAGACTTCACAATTCAAGGGTACTTACCTGATGGGCGCACAGTGGGGGTTCTCCACCCTCATATCCCCTGCGGTCTCTAGCCCGCAAATTTCAAGAGGAAACTTGTTCCTTCAGGGACAGTTGCCTGTCAATCCTCTTATTACCTCACTTCGTACGATCGCTCTCCTCATTTAAGTCTTATCACTGTTTATCACTGTTTCGAGCATTTGGATAATTTGAGCTCAGTCATGAGCGTCGTTTGGCGCAAGAAGAGATTATCCCGATACCCTGCTTGAACCTGTGCAATCGAGAACGAAAAGGGCGCAGTCCAGTTTCAAGCTTGGGCGTGCATTATCCGCTAATGCGTGCGGGACACAAGAACTTGGGATAACGGAGAAAATAGATGAAAAAACTTCTAGTCATATTCATGTTGTTGGCAATGTTGGCTCCTGCTCCATTCGCCGTGGCCAGGGATGCGAGCCGGGATTATCTCATGCATATTTGGAAACAGCAGCAGGGCGATCAGAAACGGTGGCGAGCAGTCATGACGGCCAAAACCCTCGCTGAGAGGGAAGAAGCCTACAAGACATATGTGTACAATTTGCCACGGCTCTGGGAGCCTTGGCCATGAAGCAGGATAGCTGAAATACTAGGCTTATTACCACAGAACTGCTGGCAGAATCTGCATCTAACAGCGCATAAGCGCAAAGGATAGTGAAATGAAGAAGCTTATTACCATGTTGACGCTTTTAGCGTTCCTCGTCTCCGTTCCTGTTGCCTTTGGCAGAGGCGGGCACACCCGGTTTAATCTAGATAAAAAATGGAAAAGAATCGAGGCTCAGCAGAAAAGACAATCGGAGAAATTCGAAGCCATTGAGAGAGAGGCCCGATCGGGCGATGCTCTCCCTGAATCGCGTACGCATCCAAGTCCTTATGGCAACATCAGAGCCTGGGAGCCGATGCCTTAAGTGTTCAGGCACAAGCGAAGAAAACCACTGGGGGCCTGAAGTGTCCCCAGTGGTAAGGAGTGTCGAGCTGGCACGGAAGTAGCTCATGAACTGAGACAGCCCTTGGCCATTATCGGTAGCTTTGCTCACCGAATGATCAAGCAGTTCGGTTCAATCCATCCGTGCGATGCATCTAGAATGATGAGAGCTCATGCGCCAGAGAGACGTGCTCGGCAAGATCATCCGAGCATCTCAATAGGATCTCGGCAAAGGATGCCTTTCCACTTGACAGGCATCTTTCCGAGATTTAATATCGAATTACGATAACGAACTACGATACTGGAGATAATATGGAACCTAACGAGTTCTTTTCCGGATTCATCCGTCTGCACGTACTTCACCATGCTTCCGAGGAACCTATATTCGGACTCGGCATTCTGGAGGAACTCGGCAGCCATGGTTACAAAATTAGCCCAGGCACCATGTATCCGCTTCTCCATCGAATGGAGGAAAGGGGGCTATTGCTGTCAGAGAAAGAGCTGAACAACGGCAAATTTCGTCGGCTTTACAAAACAACCGAGTTGGGCAAGACGGTCTTGGATGAGGCGAAGGAAAAGCTCATTGAACTCTTTGGTGAGCTTTTCGGGTTAGAAACTGCCCAAACGAAACCGAGCTCGAAGACGCCGAGAAATGGGAATAAGGATTAATCGTGGAATACTTCGTCATTTGTGTCGTTGCCCTTGTCGTGTCAGCGCTGACTCTGTTTTCGGGATTCGGCTTGGGAACTCTCTTGATGCCAGCCTTTGCTATCTTTTTTCCCATCAATTTCGCGGTGGCCGCCACAGCGGTGGTTCATCTGGCGAACAATCTATTTAAGGTTCTGTTGGTAGGCAGGCATGCGGACGCGAAAACTGCATTGAGATTCACAGTTCCAGCCGCATTGTTCGCAGCGGTCGGCGCTTTCCTGCTCGGTTATCTCTCCGATATGAAACCTCTCACACAATATAGCTTGGGTGGCCATTTGTATGAGATTACTGTAGTAAAGACAGTTATGGGAGCTCTGATTGCTTCTTTCGCTTTGTGGGACCTGTTACCTTATTTCGAGAAGCTGCAGTTCGACTCCAAATATGTCCCCGTTGGGGGTGCGATGTCAGGGTTCTTTGGTGGTCTTTCAGGGCTTCAAGGAGCTTTGCGGAGCGCATTCCTGATCCGATGCGGTCTGAGCAAAGAGGCCTTTATTGCGACTGGTGTGGTGTCAACTGTGGCAGTGGATATGTCCCGACTCGTCATCTATAGCAGCACGTTCGTCGCAAGGGATTCTGCCCTATTGGGAACTCACGACGGGACTGGACTCATCATGGCCGGAATAGCCGCAGCTTTTGCAGGTTCATTCATCGGGGCAAGGCTTATGAAAAAGATCACCATGAAGACTGTGCAGATGATTGTCGGAATGATGCTGCTGTTGCTGGCGATTGCCTTGGGGGCAGGAATCATTTGAGAGGAAAAAACAGCTCTCAGAACAAGTATGTCAAGCTGAAGCCTATGGTAAGCGCCGAATATCCCAACTAGAATGTCAGGTCTCACATTGATAGCTCCGTCTACCTCAAGGCTATACGCCGCGCCTGCCAAAGAGGAATTCGGCCTGGGCTGACCGGAGTGTTTTGTCACGATCTGACTGTAGCCGGCCATAAAACTGTAGAGACACGGTCCATAACATGGGCGATGGTAAAATCCTGCTGCTCCCATGACTTGAATGATGGGCTCAGGTCCCACAAACCTGCGTTTGTAGATGGAGTCTCTGATACCCCGAGACCTCTTTCAAAAACACTGATTGAACCAGCCAGTCGGCCAGACAAAGATTTTCGTTTCACATTTCATTGTGCATCATCGCTATGTGGGCTGCCGGTCCACCGAACGCGATAATGCCCAACTTGAGAAATAGAAGTGCGACTTCGGTTGGTCTAGGTGACACGGATGAGTTCATGCCTCCCTTATTTCATTCTAAAGACAATATATCTCCAGGCAGTCTCTTCAATACGGGGAATCTGGTGACAGCCTCCCGCGTCAAGCGACGAAGTACGATCGAGCGCCTGGCTGACTCCTTTAGTAGTCTGACTGACCGATCGAACCAAAGGCCGTTTGAAGTTCGAGGCAGGTTGTGAAAGTCCACGCCAGCCTCGGAGTAGTAATCGGCGACTTTCTTTAAAACAACCGGTCTGAGATTAGGACCAAATCTCAGGCCTAAGGTATGAATTCCCTTTTCAATGCATGACTTGCAGAAATCCTGTCCTCGTTTCAGCTCTCGTATCCGCTCAATGGAATCAGACAAGAAATCGGTTATGGTGAACCTGGTCGGATCGAAAACAAGACAACAGAGCTGGACCTGTCCGCGAGAATTTAGCACGATTTGCTCTTCCCGATAACTGCATGGAAATCTCTTGAAGGGACCTGATAGTTGCATCAGTTCTTCATAGGGAAAAAGCAGGATTTCAAACAGTTCTTTTTCCTCGTCGATCGTCCTTTCCTTTTTTTGCGAGTCGGAGAGATACTTTAACAATCTTTCCAGAGGAAATAGCGCAGCTATGGATTGTCTGAAAAAGAACCCAAGTGAGGCGGCAAATTTCCGCATGAGCACGAGCTCGTCCAAGTTACCAAGATAGCGTATATAATTAACTTCTACCCGAGTGCGGCTGTTAGTATTCTTCCTCACCTCAGAAAGCCAAATCATGTTTTCTTTGACCCGCTCGACATTTCCTGCCGCGTGCATTTTCCCGTATGTATGTTGATTAAAGCCCGAAGTGCTGATAACAAAGTTCGCGGGATTGCTTGCCACAACGCGATCTATATTGCGTCTAATGTTCAGGTTGGAACTTACTCCGCAAGGAATATTATGGGAATTCACTATGTCGATGAGGTCGGGCAGTTTGGGATTCAAGAAAGGCTCTGCCCAGTTGTAGAGATAGACAAAAGAGATTTGGCACTCTGAAGTTGCTTTTCTCAGTATAGAATCCAGCAGTTCCGGCTCCATGAGTTCATTTCTGCGAACCGGGTTCTTCGGGTTTGCCTGCGGACAGGAAGGACATTTCAAATTGCATGTAGACGCTACATCGATCAGAAAAGAATAATTCTCGTTCACTTTCACCAATCGCTCCCTTGCTTTCCTGCTTTCTGAATTTCTCATTCTTCAAATGAATCGAATGAGCAAAGTGATCCAGAGAAGCCCTATCAAGTACGATATGGCTACATCACTGGGCCAATGCGCTGCCAGGGCAATTCTTGCAATCCCTCCAATAATAAGAAGCGAGATGCAGATCACCATCAGACCCCATCGAAGACCTCCCGACGCCTTGACTCCGGCCAGAACAGCCAGGAAGCCGACTGTCGCCATGAAATTGAAAGCGAAGATCGACGGAAATGCAGAGCCTGGACTTGCTTCGGTCACCTGAACCAGTTCCGGGGAAGGTCGTGGCTGGGAAATTACCGGACCAAGCCATGTTCCCAGCAACCACAGACCAATGAAGCTGGCGACAGACAACAAAGCTGCACGCCAGCCCGCAATCACCCATGAAAGGGCAAACGTGATCGCAATCAAGATAAAGACGAACGGGCTTTTGGCTGTTGACGATAGGACTTGAGCCCAGTGTTTAGATTCGGGCAGCAAGGATTGTATCAGTCGGGTGCTGCTCACGTCCCCCGGAAGATAGGGATAGTAATTGAGACAAATTGTAAGCAAAATTGCCATGATGAGCAGAACCAGCCACACCACGTCTTTGGTTTTCATTGTGACCCCGGTTTTCTCACTTGGGTGGCGTAAATTGAGCTAGTTCATAGATGCCCAGAGTTCTTTCCTGTTCCGCCACTTGAGCAACTATTTTTTCAAAACCGCCTTCACCGAAGAGTTTCTCTTCCTTTTCCTCGAATTCTTCACCAAGAGAATCAAATTCTTTCCCGGATACAATGGTTCGCAAGGCAGGAAATAGGACGGTGTCTTCGCGTGAAGCATGGGGTCGATACATTCTTATGAACAAGTGCAGCGTTTCAGCCAATTCTTTCTGTTTCGGAGCATCCTTTAATGTTACAGGCTCGGCAGATTTCTTGATGAATTCCGTCAAGCGACGGCCCGCCTTGTGCTGCTCTTTGAGGATCGTTACCAGATCGACCAGCTTGCCGGCTTTCTCAAACCGAGGAAACAGGTAGTCTTCCTCGAGTTTTTCATGATAGTCCTCGACGAATTTACGTATTATTCCGGCTGCATTTGAAAGCACTTCAGCAGGAAATTCTTTCCCACCCATGAGGCGACCCTGAATGTCTTCGTAGACAAGCAAGATTCGACGAAGGACCCCATGCTCACGCATCAGGTCCTCGGGTGGGGAAACCTCTTCGGCTTTCTTCTCTTCTTTTTTCTTTTTTTTCTCTTTTGATTCTGCATGGGCAATGTGGGCTGTAGAATTGATCACAGCGGTACCGGTAAGAAGAATTCCCGCTTTCGTTAGAAATGTTCTTCGAGTTTCACATAAGATAATTTCACTCATAATAATGATCCCCCTTTTCTGTTCTCAACAATATCAATCATGCCGAAACTAATTCTAATTTCTCACTGTAAGACATTGTGCACGGATCCGTCAATTTGGTCGCCTCGAATGCAAAAGGAACAGGGCATTACGAAATGATATCTAAAGACCTGCCCTTATAAGAAACGATGCAACAAGAGAACCACGCTTTTCAATGTCTGGTACCAATGTGCTTTCATAGAGGGAATATTGAGAAACCTGTTAGTTGCCGGTCCCGGCAAATCTCCTTCCCTACGAACGGAACCGCCTGACTTCGCTTCGGAGGCATGCCGGGACCGAATTTGCTCCCGCCGATGGTGGGATTACTTCTTTGAACGCACATTCCAATAAAAGACCATATACTGCATCAGGTCTTTTATTGTTTGTTGTGGCGTTGTGCGCCATGGGAGTTGGTATGAGATCATTGAGAGGCCCCAGGCTGTACCTTGTCGTCGAATTGTGCTTTGGAATCGTATACGAACAATGCCGTAAGCTTGTCCCAGAAGTCTCCACCGAGAACAAATAGGCTCGCAGCAAAAATGAAATCAGCAGCCAGGTTAACGTAAAGTCTGGCAGGAGAGTCGTCGGGAAGCCATTGAGGCGCATAAGCCATGACATAGGTGGGAACCAGTGGGATAAGGAACATTATTAGCCCGATAGAGTATCGGGTCTTGCCCACCCGTGCAGTCGGTCTCAGACGTTTCATAAGTGAGAAGGCTTTTGACTTGATACGTTGGAAATTCTCTTTTCCGAGAATCGCCGCTGCAGCAAAGATGAGAACTTCAGGAATACCGGCTGTCAACAGTCCGATTATCGTGGTTTTCATCACCGCGGACCAATTCGTCTTAACAACCAGGAATCCGAATAATGGCGAGATCGTCGCAAGAATGAGCAAGGTTATTCCTGCATAAAGCCGAGCTTGTCTGTTCACTTCCATGGATTCATCCTGAAAATCTGGAGATATGTTTGATCACAAGAATAATGGGGTCGCAGTATAGCTCTCTTCAGTTCTGGAATCTACCGGACTACCGCCTGGCAGTCAATTTCCGACTTCAGACGCTATCTCACACGTATAGGCATTGCCAAAATAAACGACCGCAACTTCGCAGAACGGAAAAGGACCGCTGTGCGGCGGTCCTGCCATTTTGGTCTTTGGGGGTCTAAGCTGCTTCTGTCGCTCCCCGGTGGAGCTCAGTTTTCCACGTTCATTGTGACGTTGTTTTCATCCTGAACCCTGAGGTGTTTATCCTTTTGCTATCCTCGGAATCATCATCATGTGATGAGGACAAATCGAGCCGGGATTCTGGTATGCGCACTCTGCGAATGCGAGCATGTATTTGCGCATCTCGGTAAAAGAAACCACCTCGTCCACGAATCCTCTCTTGGCGCAATAGATTGGTTTGGACTGATCGGAATATTGCTTGGCAAGAGCGTTCATCTTGTCAATGATCGGCTGTAGGGGTCTACCTGCGTCCTTTTCTTTCACGAGGCGTCTGGCAAAAGATGCGGCTGAGGCGGTCTCACCATGCATGACGTAAATCTCGGTGGCAGGAGTACCCAGTGCAAAAGCGGTATGATTGTTCGCTGTCGGCCCGCCCATAATATAGTGGGCGGCAGCAGTTCCCTTACGAAGCACGAAGAGCATCATGGGAACATCGGTTTGTTCAATAGAGTAGATGAGCGACTGCCCCAGTCCGAGAAGCTCAGCCTTCTCCGCGATGTCACCCACGTCTATCCCCGACGTATCCTGGAACCAAATTATGGGGAGTCGATCTCTGCCGCACAAAGTAACGAACTCATTCATTTTGATGAGCCCTTGCCTGTACAGCTTGCCTCCAATGCCGGGATATGGCGCATATTCCGGATATCCTGCCCCGAGAAATCCCTGCTTGTTGCCGATGACTCCGACCAGGAATCCGTTCAGTTTGACCAATCCTGTGTACACTTCCGGACCGTACTGCGGTTTGTACTCCATGTGCTCGCTGTTGTCGGTGAGTCGTGCGAGCACTTCATCAAAGGCGTACACCGATTTCTGGTTCACGGGGATGATGTGGTTCAGATCCTCTTTGCCGAATTGAGGTTCCGCCGGCTCTGCCACACGGAAAAACTTCGGGTCGTAAGCAGGGATCATGTCCATATAGCCCTTGAGTGCATCGAGAACAGCTTCTTCAGTCTCGAACACCGCCTTGAAAAAGCCCGTGCTATCATAATGGACCTGAACGCTCCCCGGGGGAAGTTCGGTGAAATGCCTTGTCGCTTCGATGAGTTGTTCAGCTCCTTCTTCATCGAAGTACCCTTTCGGGGTCATCCCGCTGACTATTCCTCCTCCACCTACAGCTATATTGCAGTCTTTATGCGCGAGGAGGATCGTGGGGCTGATGCCCTGGTAACCACCACCCGCAGGATTGGTTCCCCAAATCCCTGCCAGGACGGGAATCCCGAGCTGTTCCAATTCTGCGTGGCGGAAAAACGGGGTTCCTCCACCCCTTCGATCCGGATAGACTTCTTCCTGTTCGGTGAGTTTCACGCCTGAGCAGTTCACCAGCCAAACCAGAGGAATACGAAGGCGCTTCGCCATGTCGGTGACTCTGAGGATGTTCTCCGACTGACCAGAGATCCATGCGCCGGCTATCACCTTGTTGTCAAAGCCTATGATAACCGCCCATTTGCCATTTATCTTGCCTAAACCGTTGACGACGCCGGTAGTCCCTTCTTCGTTGTTCTTGGGATTGAATATTGAGTGCAAGGGGCACCAGGTTCCAGGGTCAACCAGGTATTCGAGGCGTTGCCAAACAGTGAGTTGTCCTCTTTCATTGATCTTCTTTGCAGGAATTCCGGCATTCTTGACGTCTTCTATGGCTGCTGCCAATTCCTGTTCTATTGCCCTGATCTGTTCGACGTTTTCTTGCGTATTCTTGATTCTAGCCTGGCTGAGCGGTTTTCCGATCTTTGCCATGCTTTCGAAGTATGGTCTCATTGTTTTCCTCCCTCCGTCGAACATTCTCACTTCAACGGAGTAGATTTGATCTTCTTCGGCTATAGAGGCACGGTAGCCATTGTTCATGGATTGAGGGACAATCCTTGTCCCCTTCCTGCGGGCAACTTCGTGCATCTCCAGGTTTAATCAGCCTCATATTCTCGGCATTTGAAAATTGCGTGAAAAGCCGATGGAATGTCCAAAGGTCGAAATAACGCTTCCTTCTTCTTCCACAGCAATCTGACAGAAATTCTTACTCTATTATGAGCAAAACGTCCCCGACGTTATATGACTCGCCAACTTTGGCCTTGATTTCTTTTACTGTTCCATCATGGGTGGCGACCACAGGCAATTCCATCTTCATTGCCTCTATAATGACCAGCTCGGCATCTTCCGAGACGCCCTCGCCCACTTCGGTCGTTATCGCGATAACCTTGCCGTTCATGGGCATGGTGATTTCCGCCATGTTGAAAACCTCCTACAATCGTGTTCCTGACAAACAGTTCCGATTCCGGGACACTGTTCGTAATACGCACATTTTCAAGACATTACGTTCAGGTTATTCTTTTTTCAGCAGATTCGATCTTTCAAGAGTCACCATTGTGCGGCCTTATGTCGTACGACTTCGATCACCCTGGGGTTGCACAGCAAATTGTGCATGCCCTCCAGGATAAGTTCTTAATGTTCACGGACAAGATGGAGGCAAAGAATTTGTTAAAATCCCTCTCTCAAAAAAAATGGCAGTAGAGATATATCAGCGCGGTCCTTCATGCATCTAAAGCAAGCGGTACCGTTATTCCGGCGAAGAGCTGAAGAAATTCACAGCCTCTTCGCCTTTATTTTCGTACGGGGTGACGGCGAGATCCGACGAGAAATTCCTCTAATTTATCGGCTCGGACCGGTTCTTCTCGAACTCTCGGATCACCGCAGCCACTGCCGGACCTTTGCATTCACCCCGGAAGGAGTCGATCTCTCCGCGCTTCGACTATCTGTTCGCCTTTTTGAGGCCCAGAGCGTCCTGGGCGATTATCATCTTCATAATGTTGGTAGCGCCTTCGAGAATCTTGTACACTTTTCCGTCACGAAGGATTCTGGCTATGGGATATTCATTGGAATATCCATATGCACTCAACACTTCGAGAGCGAGGTTGGGTACTTCATCAGCCGCTCGACATGCATAATACTTTGCGAGCACGGTCTCTCGCATGTTGTGCACAAGCCCGCGATCCTTCTGAATTGCGCATCGCCAGACAAGCGCCCGAGCAGCTTCGGTTTCAGCAACCATCCTTGCTATGACTTCCTGGACCATCTGGAATTCGGCTATGGATTGGCCGAATTGTCGCCGTTCGGTTGCATATTTGACTGATTCGTCTAGAGCTGCCTGGCAAGTGCCCACTGCGCCTGCCGCTGCAGAAAGCCTCGTGCTTATAAGCTCCTGCATGAGATAACCGAATCCTTTGCCTTCTTCGCCAAGGCGGTTACCAGCAGGGATTCTCACGTCTTCCATGATGATTTCGCCGGTGGGGCAAGCCCAAAGACCGAGTTTGTCTTTCGTGGCTATGGTGGAGACACCCGGAGAATCCATATCCATGACAAAGACGCTCATACCTCTGTGTTTGGCCTTTTTGTCAGTCATGGCAAAGATGACGGCCATATCAGCGACCGGGCACCAGGTGATCCACATCTTCCGGCCGTTTAGCACGTACTCGTTTCCATCCCTCTCTGCCGTGGTAGCCATGGCTGCGGTATCGGATCCCGAATCAGGCTCGGTGATACCGAAACAACCGAGAATTTCAGCGGAAACAAGAGCTGGAATATATTTTTGTTTTAACTCATCACTTCCCCATTTCAAAATGGACATCGAAGTGCCCATCGTCTGCATGTTGAAAGCGACCCTGAGCGATCCCGAGACCCTACCGATCTCTTCGGTGGCTATCGCGTGCGCCAGATAGCCCATGTTATTGCCGCCGTATTGTTCAGGGACCGGGCAGCCAAAAAGACCCAATTCAGCCATCTGGTTCACCAGTTCACGCTGGAAACGGTGATCGTTCTCATCTTTATCGACAACAGGTGCTACTTCGTTATCCGCGAATTTACGAACCATATCTCGGAGCATTATATGCTCTTCAGACAACTCCACATCGTACTCGTCGCTCATGCGAGGCTCCTTAAAAGGATTTTCCGGAACAAAAGAGTTCCGGGCCGGGCTGCATAGGCGGTTCCCATACTATGACGAAACGGGTAATATAACCGCTAAGCCAACCCCGTTGACAAAACCACCCCAAAGCGTACACAACCGGAACGAATGCTGATGCACACGATAGACCTGTAGTGTGCTAACGACAGTAAAGCTGCAACAGCCCTTCCTGCCGGGTCATGGTACGACGATGGTTTGGCACATCGAATTCGTTAAGAAAGCCATTACCTCCCAGAGGGGAAATACCTCAAGTTTTGACCAGATCCGTCATCTATTCAACTCCAGGCTCTCCAGTGAATGTTCATGAAGGCGGCGACAAGTCGGGAAGCCTACTCCATGCCGAGAGGGCGAACCTGCACTGCGGTCGGGAAAATTTCCCGGTGTCGCTTGATCCAGGCCTGCGCCGGCTTTTGCCGCGTCCGTGAAAATCCGACTCGATTCCGTTCCGGAGAGGCTTCTACAATTAAAATAAATAGCCATCTTCTCCGTCGTCCTCAGGAGAGACATCGCCGAACAGATGGTGATCGTACCTACTACAAAAAATCGTGTTCCGCAACAGCCTCCTAGTTGACGACAAATTCATATGTGAAGCGATCGTTTTCAAGATTCGTTACGCGTGTTTTCACCTTCATGCCCGCTTTGATTCGGTCTTCCGGAATAGTACGATCCATTCGACCGAATACTTTGACCCCATCGGAAAACTCTGCAACAGCGAGTACGTATGGGACGTCTTTTTCAAATCCCGCAGGAGCGTACATCGCCTTCGTATACGTGATGACAGTCCCTTCGCCGGTGATGGGGAACCATTGCATGATGCTGCTAAGGCAAACATCGCAATCGCTGCGAGGTGGAAAGAATCTGGTACCGCATCGCATGCACAAGGTGCCGCGTATTTCCTGATCCTTGAGGTACCCCACAAACTCATCAACCTTCGTTACGCCAGTAAAACTTATAATGCCGAACTGCTCGAAACCCATCTTTTCCTCCAGGAATGTCACTCGACCCCGAATATACTCACATTACCGTAGATTCCGACTCCTCCGATATTATGGACTAAACCGATCTTGGCGTTCGGAACCTGCATTTCACCCGCTTCACTTCTTAACTGCAAGACAATGGTGCGAATCTGCGAACCGCCGGTAGCCCCTATGGGGTGCCCTTTCGACAGCAAGCCACCATCCACATTGACCGGTATTTTCCCTTCCTTATAAGTTTCTTTGTTTCGGATAAGATCCTTGCCTTTGCCGGGTTCGGCGAATCCAAGGTCTTCATAAGCCATCATCTCCGCTATCGTGAAACAATCATGCACCTCGGCCACATCCACATCGCCGGGTGTTATGCCGGCCATCTGGTAAGCACGTTTTGCAGCCAATTGTGCACATCTTAGTCCGCTGAAAGTATCTCTTTCCGTCATGGTTATAGGGGCGGTGGCCATTCCAAGCCCTTTTATCCACACAGGCTTTTTGCAGAGGCTTTTTGCCTTTTCCTCAGAGGCAAGTATGATACATGAAGATCCATCCGCATTCGCGCAACAATCAAACACTTTCAAGGGAGTAGCAATGTAATTGGGCTCGAGGACCTTTTCTAAGGTCAGGGGTTTTCTGAAAACCGCTTTATCGTTTATCCTGCCGTACGTGGAAGACTTGACCCGAATCAAAGCAAGATCTTCCTCTGTTGTGCCGTACTTCTCAAAATGTCCTCTCGCGTACAGTGCATAGTAGGCCGGCATCATTGTTCCAAAAGGAGCTTCCCATTGAATATCAGCCCCTCGCCCCATTCTCTCCTGAGAATCTGCAGAGGTGATTTCTGACATTTTCTGAAAGCCCAACACCACCACTATATCGTGAAGCCCGGAGGCAATAAGTGCGTATGCTGTTCTGAGCCCGCTGGAACTTGATGAGCATACGCTTTCTACGTAGAACGTCGGTTGGGGATTGAGTCCCAGGTACTCCGCCATAAGGCCTGCGGGTGTTCTCTGCTTATCGTATTCGGGAGCGGAACAGATTACGGTTGCATCGATTTGCTCTGAGTTGATTGCCGCATCCTTCATGGCATCTCTATAGGCCTCAAAGGCCAGTTCTCGTATCGACCCCGGGTAGGATCGAACAAACTCACTTTGGCCGACGCCAATTACTGCGACCTTGGCCATGTAATCCTCCTATATGGAGACGGTGTTCGGTGCGATTCCATTATAGGTCGCACCGAACGCAACGCTCTTTATCATTTTTCGTTCTCAGGTTATCCTGGAAACGTGAAACAAGACAACTTGCCAATGCTTATTTTTGAGGCTCTCCCAGTACTTCGGAGAAGACTTCCGGTGTCATGGAAGCTGCTTCCGCGATACGTTGGCGCCATTTGATGAAATCTATAGTATCCCGACCCGAGATCTTCTTAGCATTGAAAGCATTGAAGCCCAGGTACGCTTCGTAACTCATGTTAGTCATCAGCCAATGCCGGTTGCAGAGTTTGGTTTGATCCCAGAAGAACTTCTTCTTGGCTCGGATTCCATCGATAGCCTTGATCAGACAACCGGGAAAGAGATTGGCAAAAGTCCATACTATCCTGTTTACTTCCTTGTCGACCAACTCAAAGTCTCGAGGAAGCTCCTTCATCATTTTCTTGGCTTCTTCTGCTGCAGCCCCGGTCTTGAATTCGCCGTAGACGATCTCGCCATCTTGCACATAGGAATCGGTGATTACGAGGGGATTCCGAATGAACTTATCCCCTTGTTTGAGAACAGGAATCGCCTTGGAAATGAGATTTTTTGCCTTCATTTTGTAGGCGCTCCACATTTCGCAACTCACGCAATTCCACATTGCATCTTCCATGGACAGATACCAGGGAAGAAAATCGGTAGCACCACCATCGGGACTGGAACCATGCCGGGGTCCGGCCTGGCCGTAAACGGCCAGATCACTTGAAATGGCCAAGTCGCAAGCCATTCCGATTTCCTGACCACCGGCGACCCTCAACCCGTTCACTCGGCAAATCACCGGCTTTTTGCAGTTAAGAATAGCGTCAACCATTCCATTGAACAGGTCCATGTACTCGCCATATTCATTGGGACGCATGGAATAGTATTCTGCATACTCTCTGGTGTTTCCCCCAGAACAGAAGGCTGTATCCCCGGTACCGGTGAAGACC
The DNA here is from genome assembly GCF_000266945.1 of Desulfomonile tiedjei DSM 6799. Lineage (NCBI taxonomy): Bacteria > Pseudomonadati > Thermodesulfobacteriota > Desulfomonilia > Desulfomonilales > Desulfomonilaceae > Desulfomonile > Desulfomonile tiedjei. The sequence goes on along the minus strand of NC_018025.1, from coordinate 2,692,497 downwards.
GCGGCAACAACTGAACGATCTTGGCTTGCCGCGAAAAATCCGGCAATCACTCCTTTGACCATTTCGGTTGTGTAGGAATTGTACTGCTTCGGATTGTTCAGGCGGATCCAGGCAACATACAGTCCGTCAATCTGTTTCCCGTCCGGAGAGACTAAAGGTTTTTTTTCGTATACTGTACAAGGAGCATCGGTTCCCCAATGCTCAGACCCCAAGAGGATATGATCTCTGCAGTTGTTATCCCTTGGTAACCATTCCAACGACATACACGACCTCCTATGCTGAATACGGCTTCCCTACCCAGTCTCCCTTTCATGGCAGTTGTAACCGGGGCAGAGAAGCCGCTCAAAGAGTCAAATCATTATAGTTGTTGTCATTGTCTTACAACCATGACCGTTTCACGACACGTGAGACTAGGCTACCTTCTCCATGTTGGCAGCTTGTCTCTGATTCCATGTGTAACCATATCTTCTTTGCACTAATGCCATGGCAGCGGAAGCAATCAGTCCCGGAACAGCGAACACGAAGAAGTTCATGGCGAGTGACAGGTTCATAGCAAGCAGGAAACCTCCCATGGTGGGTCCGATCACTGCTCCGAAACGCCCTATGCCAAGTGCCCAACCGATACCGCTTGAACGCATACTCAGCGGATAATACTGAGAAACATATGCATTGGCAGCTATTTGCGTTCCCATGGTGGTGGCTCCGGATATTGCTACAAAGATGGACAGTAACACAAAGTTCACATTCAAGGCCAAGAGATTTATGGATACAAACGCCAGGAAGAAGTAGGTAACCAAAATCTTCTTGCCATCAACTTTGTCAGAGAGCCATGATCCTGAAACGGCTCCGACTACTGCTCCCATATTGCTCACAACCAGGAACCAGAGGCTCGAGCCCATGGAATAGCCGGCATTCTGCATCAGTTTTGGCAACCAAACCGCTATTGCGTAGATAATGAGAAGATTACAAACATACGCAATCCAGAACATGATAGTGCTGAAAGCACGCCCCTCTTCAAACAGGTTGACCACCGGTATCTTATGGATTTTAACAGTGGCTAAATCGTACACATCGTCTGGCTTCGGCTCAAATTCCGGCACTGAGGACTTTACTACATGCGCAAGCTTATCCATTTGATTGCGTTTCATATAGAAATCGAGGGACTCCGGAAGATAGGCCCAAAGAAAGGGTATCAAGAGCAGAGGCAGTGCACCCAACCAGAACATTATCTTCCAGCCGTAGGCAGGAATGAGGAAGATGCCTAGGCCTGCAGCAGCTATGGACCCGATCTGCATTCCGCAGAACATGATAGCCACCATCGTGCTTCGCACCTTCCTGGGCATGTATTCCGTGACGAGTGAGATACAGTTCGGCATGACACCGCCCAGCCCCAGTCCGGCAATGAATCGATAAATTCCGAATTCGGTAGCGTCTCGCGCAAAACCTACGGTTCCGGTGAAGGTGCCAAAAAGAGCAAGACAGACCAGGATGACTGCTTTTCTGCCAACTCGGTCCGCCAATGGACCGAATATCAAGGCACCCAACAGCATGCCGACCATGGCGTAACTACCTATCATGCCAGCTTGAATGGGTGTTAAGCTCCAGTCCTTCATAAGGGCCGGAACGATTGTGCCATAAACGACCAAATCATATCCGTCACTGATGATAACGAAAAGACAGAGTATAAGCACTGAGAGATGAAAGCTGTTGTACTTGCTCTCATCAATCATCTTATTTACCTGAATCGTTCGCATACCCACCTCCTAACACATCCAGGTTGGGCCGGCTGTGCAGCAATCACGTTCGAACCGGCGGCCATGTCTTATCATGGTCGCCATAGGGAACGCTCTTCCGTCACGACCATCACTATCGTCGGAAGAACCGTCCACCTATGGGCCCATGTCCTGAGGCAATTCCGCTGCTTTGTTAAGAACGTGATTGCCTACTTAAGGAATTTTCTCGCTATGAGTAGTTTCTGAATTTCCTCAGTGCCCTCCTCGAAATGAAAAGATCGGCAATCCCGGAAATGTCTTTCCAGCGGATATGCTTTCGTGTACCCCACACCTCCATGCATTCTCAAAGCCATTTCGGATACACGGGTCACCACCTGCTCGGCAAACATCTTTGCCATGGCTGCGTTGGTGACAATATCTTGTCCTTGATCGAACCTCCAGGCAGCTTCATAGGCAAGCATTCGAGCAGCTTGAATTTCGGTAGCCATCTGCGCAACGTTGTTCTGAATAGCCTGACGCTGAACCAGGAGTTTTCCGAAGGTGCTCCTCTTCTTTGCGTATGCTACAGCGAGGTCGAACATTTTTTGAGCTAAACCGATGCAACCGAAAGCAATTGACACTCGGCTCAAGTGAAGCATTCCGAATGCCACGTCCAAGCCCTTCCCTTTTTCTCCCAGAATACTGGAGGCCGGGACTCGGCAATCCTTGTAAATGACGTTGTAGTGACGAGGTCCGACGCATCCCATCATCTTTTCCATCGGCACAAACGTGATACCCTCTGTGGGGAGATCGATGAGGAACGAAGTAATCCCCTCTTCTGTAGCGGCAAAAGAATAAAGCAGTTTCGTTTGATCGGGAAACGTCGAGATGAGCCACTTGCGGCCATTTATGAGGTAGTCGTCGCCGTCACGGGTTGTCTTGGAGTTAATGTCTTTTCCAGTGCCCGCCTCCGGTTCCGTAAGGGTATTTGCCGCCCAGATCTCGCCGGTAGCCAGTTTCGGCAAATATTTTCTTCTTTGCTCCTCAGTGCCGTACTGTTGTAACGGTCTCCAGAAGAGTCCATTCATACAATGAGCGATAAGTCGTACTGTGGCATAGGCTTTGGCGATTTCTTCGAGAACCGTAAACCACTCTACAACCGACCATCCTTGTCCACCGTACTCTTTGGGTATGGTCAGCCCGAAGAAACGCCCCTTTTTCAGCTCTGCCACGAGTTCTTCCGGGATGCGCTCTTCTTCCTCGAGGGGAGCTGACAGCGGATTCAGGACATTCTCCACCCACTCTCGAGTTTCGTACTTGATTTTGAGGATATGATCAGGAAGCGTAAAATCCATTATCTGGCTCCTTTTCCCATTTCAACCAATCATGGTCAGACCGCCGTCCACGCTTAGCACCTGGCCGGTCAAGTATCTCGCGTCATCACTCACGAAGAAAGCCACGACATCGGCAACATCCTGAGGAAGTCCGAGTCTCTTCATAGGGATCATCTTCGCGACAGCCTCCATAATCTTCTTCCCTTTTTCCCCTTCATGCAGGCCGAGGAGCAAGTCAGTCTGTACGGGCCCGGGTGCGACGCAATTGACTCTGATATTAAATCTTGCTACTTCTCTCGCCAGTGCCTTGGAACTGGCCATCAAGGCAGCTTTGGTGCCGCAGTACACGAGTTCGCCACTATTGCCTACGCGGCCGGCGTCTGAACCAAGACTGACGATATTGCCTGTTTGCTTCTCTATCATGTAAGGGATACACACATGAGTAGCGTTCAAGAAGCTTCTATAGTTTACGCTGATCATTTTGTCCCAGAGGGTTTGATCCGTATCGATGAAAAACGCAGATCTGTCCATACCAGCATTGTTGATGAGAATGTCGATAGTCTGAAATCTGGCAACAAATGATTCGACGGACTGTTTTACCTGTGCGTAGTCGGTGACGTCGCATTTGATCGGCATCGCTTCCACGCCTTTTTGCCTTATCTCTTTTGCAGTCTCTTCTGCCAAATCTCTATCGAGGTCAAGAATTCCAATGTTCGCACCATCAGATGCGAGCCTCATACCGATAGCTTTTCCTATTCCTTTCGCACCACCTGTGATGATTGCGTTCTTACCGCCTAAACTCATTTTTCATCTCCTTATTAATCGAGAGAACAAAATAACTCGAGTCAACCGCCAGCTAACTCATTCCTTGTTCGGCTTTCAATTTTTCCTGCATTTCGTTTCTTTGTGCTTTTTTATCGATCTTCCCCGCGGCTGTCAGGGGCATGTGATCCACGAATTCAATTCGTGCCGGGCGCAATAGCTTAGAAGCCCCTACCGCCTCGAGATGGGTAAGTATATCTTGTGCCCCTATTTGGGCTCCTTCTACGACTGTTACGAATGCGCACACCTCTTCTCCAAGGTCCACATGCGGTATACCGATGGCAGACGCGTGGACTACCAGAGGATGGGAAGAGATGAGTTCCTCGACTTCCTGCGCAGCGATATTTTCGCCGCCTCTTATAATGACATCTTTTATTCTGCCGGTTATTTTTACATTGCCGTTGTGGTCTATTACAGCGAGGTCTCCAGTACGGAAATAGCCGTCCGGAGTGAAAGCGGTTTCGTTCGCCTGGGGATTCTTGAAATATCCTGTAAAGATTCCCGGTCCTTTTGCTGCCAATTCCCCTTCAACACCGCGCGGCGTCGGTTTCCCGTCAACGTCTAAAGTCCGAAAATCGTCGTATGGACATATAGGCCGCCCTATTGTGTTGAGGGTTACCTCCTCAGGATCGTCAGGGCGTGATTGACAGCAGGGACCTTCCACCATGCCGAATGCATTGACGTACCGGCAGCCGAGTTTCGATTCGATGCTTTTTACCAGTTCTGGAGCACTGTGTGCAGCGCCCACATACATCTTCTCGAGCGAGCTCAGATCGTATTTTTCTATATTTGGGGTATTGACCAATCGGCTGACAATGGTAGGAACTGCACAAGTAGCAGTGATTTTTTCTTCCTCAACAGCTTTGCAGAAGTCTTCCCCGTAAGTGGAATCGATCATCACTACTTTGGCACCGTGAAGAACAGGAGCGGTAACACAAACCAAGAGCGCAAGATTATGGCCCACAGTACTGACCACACCGCAAATGTCATTCACGTTTAAGTCCCATGCCAGAGATTTATATTCCACGTTACATAAATAATCGTTATGAGTCCTTGGTGCACCTTTGGGGAGTCCCGTGGTTCCTCCCGACGGCAATATCTGTAAGACGTCTCCAGGATCCGGTCGAGAAGCTTCCAATATTTTCCGGATCTCGTCCTCATCTCCTTCGGTCTTCAGGAGTTCTTCAAAAGACAGACAGTCTTCCGGTACGTTATCGCCCACGAGAATCACTTTTTTCAAATCAGGATTGGTTTGTTGGACCTGCCTCACTTCTTTGAGAAAGTCTGTCTTTCGATAGACTGCGGGCAGAATCCAGCCTTTCGGCCGTGTCAGATTGGCAAGGTGAGAGATCTCTCTTGCATTGTGGTTAACAGTGAGCAAGACCACTACGAGCCCGGCTTTTTGTGCCGCAAAGTACGCCAGATAGAATTCCGACCAGTTAGGAAGTTGCAGTAAAACCGTATCGCCTTTATTCAGTCCCTCCTTGTGGAACCTGTAAGCCAAGCGATCCACGATCCGCCGTAGTTGGCCATAAGTGTAGCGTTTCCCTGAACCGACCAGCGCTTCCTTGTTGGGATACAAATCAGAGGCTTTGTCAAACACGTCTCCCATGGTCAGCCCCAGCCACCAACGCTTCTTTTCATAAAGTTGGGCTGCTTCAGGTTTGTACGGTGTAAACCCCTCTAACGTCATGAGAATCCCCCTTTATGATGACAGGTTTTGATGTTCCCGACGGCACATCAGCTCTTCGGAATCTGAACAATTCCATCTTTCTTCTTCCACTGAATACATGTGACTTCTTCGAAAGATCCTTCGGCCTCTCTGCATTTGTTACAGTAGATGCATTTCAGGATCTCGTCTTCGCGGCCTTCTTTTGACTTCTTGGGCCAATAGGGATCGCAGAGAATCGGGCGAGCGATGGCGATCAGATCTGCTTCGCCGTTTTGAAGGACGCCCTCTGCAATCTGAGCTGTGGGAATTCTCCCGGCTGTCACGACCGTCGTATCGTATCCCGCGGCCATCAATGCCTTCTTGATATTTGCGGCCAGATACACATTGACCTTTTCAGGCATCCATTTCGGCGGCATGCTCCTGTTTCCGCTGTATCCCGTGTACGGATCGAGCGATTCGCCCTCTTTAGGAATTGCATCCTCGAACTTTCCACCAGCCGAGACGCTTATGTAATCAAGACCGAGCTCTGCCAAACGCACAGCAATAGCGCTTGATTGCTCCAGGCTGTTTCCCCCGAGCGTGAACTCGTCTCCATTGATGCGAGCTCCCAAAACGAAATTATCTCCAACGGCCTTTCGGGAAGCAGTGACAACCTCTTCGGCGAGACGAAGTCGTTTCTTTAAGGATCCCCCGTACTCGTCAGTTCTGTGATTATGTCGTGACAGGAAAGAAGACATTGTGTAGGAATGTGCGAAGTGGAGCTCTACAGCGTCAAAACCGGCTCTACAGGCTCTTTCAGCCGCTTGGGCGAAGAGAGTTGGAATTTCCTTGATCTCTTCGAGAGTGAGATCTTCAACCTTCTGCCGGTATCCGCTTCGCGAGATTTTGAGGAAATGAATTATTTGTGGAGCAATTTTGGCTTCCGATTCATCATGAACGGTTTGAGTCAGCTTCTTCAGCCCAGGTATGAACTCGTCATCATTGAGTCGCAAAAGCTGACCGCTTTTCTGCTTCTTCACCGAAACGGCTTCTGTGACTACCAAACCCGCTCCGCCCTTTGCATAGAGGACGTACCGATCTACCAATGCATCGGTGACATGACCTTCGCTTGTCGCCAGTCTCGTCACAACAGGCGGCATCATGATGCGATTGTTCAACGTGAGCTTGTCTTTGAGCGAATAGTTTTCGAAAAGTTTCATGTAATAAGCTCCTCAGGAAATTTGCCGATGAGCAGACTTCGAGATCTGCTTGGCAATGGGTGCTGCTGATTCGTGAAAACGTTTTGTTCAGATACGGGAATCGACTGCTCGCAGGGACTCTCGAGGTCAGGTTAGCATGTAACGTGCCAAAGTGGTTTCGCCAAAGAAATGTGGCGTTTTAGGCGGTGGAATCAGTGTATTTATTGAATTCTAAAGGTTAGCTTACAAAAGTGGAAGGAATCTGACGGGGCCATTCGCGCGAATATGAAACAGTGCCAAGGGGTAACCTATTGATATATCATGGGGTCCCCTAAGAGCGATTGGTCTAAAAGCGCGCGATCCGAACAAATTATGTTTCAAAATCGCGCGACATATTCGTCCGTTTCATGCTGCGATAGAGGACGCCGCGAGATATGCCCAACATGCGAGCCGCCTTTGTCTTGCTCCCATTGCATCTGCGTACGGATTCAACACACAGGGCTCTGGCCACTTCGTCCAGGACTTCATGAAGCGATCTGTCGGCATCGAGATTCACCTTATGGGACCACGGTTCCGGAATCACGTCCAAGGAGCGCGTATCTATGCGAAGGCTGCCCCCTTTCCAGAGCATGAGAGCACGCTCGACCACATTCTTTAACTCGCGGACATTTCCGGGCCAATGATAATTCGCCAGAGCGTACAGAGAAGATGAGTCAAATTCGGGCACTCTCTTCAACTGCATTTCTTTCGCCAGTGAGGATATGATTTCTCGCGCGATGATCGGTATATCCTCCACTCGTTCCCGCAATGGAGGAACGTCGAGTTTGAGGACATTCAGCCGGTAGAACAAGGGCGCAAGAAAACGACCCTCGGCAACTTCGTTCGCCAACACCCTGTGCGTTGCGGCCATAATGCGAACATTGACGTGAATAATTTGTTCTCCACCCACTCGGAGAAAGGATTTCGTGTCCAAGAAGGTGAGAAGCTTTGCCTGGAGCGGCAGAGAAAACTCGCCGATTTCGTTGAGCAGCAAAGTTCCGCCTTCAGCCAGTTGCAGGAGACCTTTTTTTGCCGTACGGGCTCCAGTGAAGGCACCTGCCTCATGACCGAACAACTCGGAATCGGCAAGTTCACCGGAAACGGCGGCGCAGTTGATGGAAAAGAAACGGCCGTCCGCACGTTTGGAATGGTCGTGAATCCATTTAGCCATGAAGTCTTTTCCGCTCCCACTCTCACCCAAGAGGAGCACTGTACCGTCCGAGGCAGCAACAGATTGCGCCTGTAGCAATGTTTCTTTCATGACCCGGGAAGGATAGCTGCGTTTCGCAGGAGACAGTTCGGGGTTTCTGATCCCTTTATTGTCTGTAATGTTCCTGACGATGCCGAACATTCCAATGATGTGTCCTGCAGGATTCCTCAACGGTGCTCGGATCCCATGAAAAGTCAGCGGGATTCCATGTATGGGGGTGGTATAGACCTCTTCGACCGTTTCACCTGCAATCACTCTGGCATCAACGGCATTGACACGTTTTCCGGCCTCTCCGGGCATCAGATCGTCAGCAGAAAGCCCCAGAATCTCCGACGCACTGCGTCCGTGCAATTTCTGCATGGCAGGATTTACAAAGGTGTACCGGAGGTTTATGTCTTTGCTGAAGACAAGATCCTGCGCTTCGTCGAAGATTGCGCCAATGAGTTGTCCTCTTCTGCGCAAGCTCTCGCACTGCTGAGTAAGGTCGTCTATTCTCTCGAGCAGAACTCTGACCGCCTCAGTCGTTTCGTGAGCATTTTCCTGAAGAGGATCTGCTGCTTCCTTCCAGGGAACCTCCGTGGAGGCAGGCATCGCAGGGAGGGGGGAAATCTCCGAAAGAAGGGCTAGTACTGCGTCTTGTTCCTCGAACTTGATCGCCCTTACGATCATGTGCGTTGTAATGAGTTTTCCATTGGTCCGAATAAAATCCGTTTCTCCCACTGGAGTCAAAGCGGATGTAGCCAGTGCGTTTCTGAGAGATTTTGCCACTAATTGCTGGCATCCCAGAGGGATGAACCCAAGAAAGTCTCGCCCGACTAAATTGGATTCACCAGTATCAGCCAGGATTTCGGCCATTCGCCGATTTAAGAACAATAATTTCCCGTGAACCACCAAGCCGATTCCCATGGGCAAGGAATCCAAAATTTGTCGGGATTGGTGCAATCTCTCCCACGACCATTCCGGTTCATCTCTCGATGATAACTCAAGAACGTTAAACTGTGCTCCGTCGTATGGAATTTGGAAATCATCAAGTTTTGTCGGTTCATTCGGCTTCTTACTCTCGTTCATCACCGGTTCCTCAGTCAAATGTCGATCTCCTGTTCAATTTCAGCAGATCTTCGAGCAGGCCGACTCGAGTCCGTACGATTTGAACTCCCGAGTTGGGTCATCGCGATAAAGGGAACCTTATAGTAACATACTCTATTGCCTGAGAGTCTCCAAGGAATGGATATAGGGCATGGTCGCCGTGGAAGTCAAGGCGACTAATTTCGCCAGGGCATGCGGATGATTCTCCAATCTCGAGAAACGCCCTCGTTTCCCACAAATCGTCAGGTATTCAGCAGACCATACTTCTTTGCATTTATGTTTTCAGCGGACTCGGTAATCGGGTATTTTATGAAAACTTCGAAGGTACCGTCGAGCAAGCTCCTGATAAAGCGCCCTACCCTCTGCCATGTTTTCCAGTTGATCGGAAGTGATCGGACTCACGATTCTGGCCGGTGCTCCCATCACGAGGTTATTGGGTGGAATCTCCACCCCGGAATTGATAAAGCTCCGGGCACCAATCAAGCAATTGGAATTTATCTTGACATCATCGGCGAGGATGGATCCCATCCCCACAAGGACGTTGGAGCAAATCTCGCATCCGTGAAGGATTGCTCCGTGGCCTATGTGAGTTTCGGGATGAAGAATGGTCCCCTTATCCGGAAACGTATGAAGCACACAATTTTCCTGGACGTTCGATCCGCGTCCCACCTGAATAAAGCCGATATCACCCCGCAAAACGGCTCCGGCACCTATGTAGCATCCTGCATCGATCCGCACATCTCCTATGAGGACTGCCTGAGGATGAACAAAAGCCTCATAGTGGACTTGAGGACGTTTGTTTTCAAATTCATACCACGGCATGCAGAAACCTCCTGTATTTGCATCAAATTTGACAGCCATTTCACCATTTTATATACATATTGCGAAATGGTATGGAACTCCTCACCGGAATTCCGCTTCACCATACACCTGTATGCTTCTTCTTACCAACCCCATGGCGTACGAAACTGAATTCTCCGAGTTGAAAGAAGATCGTCTTCACGAAAGGCGGGCCGTCTCCGGTGCAGAGCAATTGCGGTTTTCGATTGGGCAGGAAAATATTGCTTCATCTGAAAGTGAATGCATAGAAATCACGGGTACCGGGAATGAGCTTCCATCCTTCTGCAATCAGTCCGGCAAACTCTTTGCCTTTAACCACTACGGCGTTCACTCCAGCCGGGCGAAGAGTAGCAAGGGCTTTCTTCCTGTCTTCAACTGTGGCCGACATCATTTCTTTCTCGTTCGGAATTTCTGCCGAGATCTTGACCCCCGATATTCTGGCCCAGTAAATTGGCGGATACCCTATCACTGCTACTTGATCCCCTGGTTGCAGCCCCTGGTCTTGAAGGTAATCTTTTACCGCGAATAATTCGGAGTATGCTTCTTTGTACGTCGGTTTGGTTCCACCGGAGATCGACCCTCGAATACTCTGATCGATCACGGAAAGTGCCAGTAGCACGAGAATGACCGCAAGCATTCCGAATGCCCCGATAACGCCGTTCTTCATAGAAGAGTGGTTTGTATCGTATCTCAAACAGAGAACCACCCCCAGAAAGACGAGGAATATGAACGGAGCGATGTACCTCATTTCCACATGGATCACGCTGTACATCAAGATGCCGACGAGAGATGGGACCACCAAATACAGAGGAATGACGAAAGTGCCCGACTCTCTGAATCGGAAGCCTCCTGCTGTTATATTCCATGCTATCCAGATGAGCACTGCAAGGAAAAGCCAAGGTTTGTCCGAGCAGATCTGAAGAGCATGCTCGAAGACCAGTGTCAGGTGAATCTTCAAATCGAACACCGGCTTCATACCCACTTTCCAATAGCTCGGGTCGAATGTTGCAGGGCGCGTGCATTTCTCGACGAAATCAGTCTTATAGAGCAACACTTCCGGACGGTCGTCGAGAATGACGGGGCAATAACGTCCCTTTCCTTCTGCTTTCACGTATATTGCATAATTGAGCGGTCCTGTTTCTCCGTAGGATAAGGTCCCGAGTTTCATGGACAAGGGGATTATCCACAAAGCGCTCACCAAAATCATAGATACGAGTGCAAGCGTGATTCTCGGAATAGCCCTCTGGATCGAACCACAGGCTATGACGGCTGCCCCCAGGAATATGAGCGAAAACGAGAAGAAGAAGGTTTTGAAGAGATACGCTATACCCAGCAAGACACCCAGCCACAAATATGGCCGATATGATTGCGGGTTCTCTCGAATCTGCAGAATCATGGCCATAGACAATAGAGTCGTGGAGAAGGTGGCCATGTCAGGAGCAACCAATTTCGGAGTGATCCAAACGAGAGCACAAAACAGGAACATTGCATAGGCAAGGGCCATTATCATGAACCAGGGCAGGAGCATCCCCTTATCGCTCAAGGGTGCGTAGCTCTTCCTCAGAGAGCGGAGGAGAAAATCGCATGCCCACATGCCAATTAACAGCAGGACAAAATTGACTCCTTTCAACAAGGGGATCTCGGTCCAGGGATTCGTATTCAGCAGGCTTTGCGTGAGACCCAGCAAAACTGCATAGCCCGGACTTGCAGTGAGATTGACAAAATCCCGGACATTTGCCTGACGGAACGCCTCTCCCATTTCGATGTAGTTGATGGCGTCACCATTGATGAAGTGGCGAGTAGTGTAGGTAAGAGTGGCGCCGGCCAGTATTCCGACAATCCAGAAAATCTGCCGAATTCTGTCTTCCCAATACTTTTCAGAGGAACAAGAATGGAAGGCAGTGTTCACAAGTCGCTCCTCACGAGTCATTCCTGCGCGGGGCCCGCTTGGAATTGCTTCTCGAAAGAGTGACTCTTATCGATGCGGTTCTGTCGGCGATTCAGGGATTCCTCATAAAGACCGCGACTCATGACAGTGTCGAGAATGAATTTGGCCAGAATGGTGGTCATTTCCGGACTGTAGTGAACTGCATCGACATACAGAGGCATTTTCAGATTCTGTTGAATGTCCGCGGCCCAGATCACATTCTTGTTTGGAGGATGCTCTGCAAACGTCCGCGCCATAAAATCGTATCCGGGCTTCAAGGCTGGAAGTTGCCCTTCGTAATCGAATTCACCGAAGATACAGTATTTACGATCATATGCATAGACAGGCACCGGTTGCCAGACAAAAACCGGAGTCACGCGGTAACCCGCTGCTATTGCCTCCGTAAGCTTGATGTTCGAGAAGTAGCGTTTTGCCACACCTTGCATTATGCTGGATCGATCCGAAGGAGAAGCTATTTTGAACAGATCCTGGATCTTTACATCCCCGGTATCGTGTGACGACATTGCGATCTTGGTGGCCTTCATGAGTGGAAGTCCTTTGATAACTTTCGTTATTAAAGGTATTTCTCCTTCATCCATGAATGCCCTCAGGTTTCGCGTACGAGCCGGCACACCGTCGTAAAGTGTCAGGTCGTTCAGCCCATCGATAAAGATCGCCATATCCGGCACGTATCCGGCAAGGAGCAGTTTTTCGAAGAGCACGCGTTCCTGAACGGAAAAATAGCTGCCACGGCCGAGATTGTACACGTTTGCAGCGATTCCGTACTCGGATGCAAGCAGATCTTGCATGCGTGATGCCACGGTCATATCATCGGCAACGCCGTATCCGAAGGCTGTAGAGCCGCCAAAGACGAAAATGGTGAACTTGTCGGTAGTCGGGGGCCAGGGTCCCTGATTCTTTATGGGTCGGTAACCTTTGACATCTACGTTGACGTATTCTCCATTACAGGGACTCTCTCTGAATTCGGTATACGATTCGTACTCCTGTCTGAGATGTCGAGTTTCAACCATTAGTTTCGATATTTGGTCGTTCGTAAGACCCGGATACACTCGGGTCAACGAATCGTGAAACCTTCTGTACGACCACGGGGTTCCCTTTTGTGCATCCGCTTTCTTTTTTTGCGAGTGCATTTCGAGTGCAGCATCTGCAATCAGATTGATAATTACAAATAATAACAGACAATTGAAAAATATCAATGCCAAGGTGCTGTAATAATTGGGTAGAGATCTCACCAGCCTACGGAACCAGCCCGTTCCAGTCATCACGTCTGTAGAAATTCCCGGGACTTCTTTTGATTCCATGGTCCCTTCCGTTTTGAGGTTAATTACGGCTCAGCATCGCAGTTGGGAATAATGCCATAGCTCCAGCGTTGAAGATTTCCGGAAATTGGAACCACTCTTCGCTTCCCCTTCGCCTTGAGTTCTTTCCGGCGTACAGAAATCCGGTCGCTCTGAGGTCACGAATCCCGACACGTTCCGCAAACCGTTCGTCATCACTGAGCAGGGATGGCGTCGCTATTTAGCACAATTTAAGTAGCTGTCAACGAAATTCTTCCAAGGATTCCTGTATGGATCGTCAGCTCGTGCACAATTGGAATCCGACAGAGACGACCGATACAGAGAAGTTGAGGGGAAACCCTTTGTTCGGCCCGATAAAAGGTTCCCGCCTTTCACGATTTCAGTGTCCTCTTTAACAACTGGATATCAGAATACTGCATATGGGGTGAAATTTCATGATTTTTCTTGTCAATTAACCTATTTTGGTCTATTTCGTAGATGTCTGAACAACACGAGTTGAACCAACTCTTGGATGCGTATGCAGCGGGACGCACAGGACGAAGTCCTCAGTGGATGGCGTCTTCCAAGTAGCAATTCCGAAAAGTTCATGTGGCTTGGGGGTGGAGCACTGGTGTGCACATTTTTCAGCTCTCGTTTCGGGTCCGCCCGAGCTTTTTTTGTATTGCCAGCAGTACAAGCCTTGTATGTTTGTTTGTTCCAAGTATATTTTATATGAAAATCATGATGAGCCTTCCTCTGGTCCATTCTCTACCATGAGGTTCGTTTGCTAGGAGTTGATGATATGGGTCGTCAAAAAGAAAGAATTCTGATCGTTGACGATGAAGAAGACATTTGCGATCTTATTTTTCGGCTACTTGAAAAGGAAGGATTCTCGCCGATAGTTGCACATAACGGATTTACCGCGCTCGAGATGATACGGCTCGGCATGCCGGATCTGATGATCACCGATGTGAGGATGCCGGGCATGTCCGGTATGGAACTGCTGAAGCAAGCGCGTTCCCTGGACACGAATCTGCCGGTGATCATGATAACCGCATGGGGAGGGATTGACGGAGCAGTCGAAGCAGTCAAGCTGGGCGCATTCGATTATGTTGAAAAGCCTTTTAATTTCCAGGACTTTCTTTCAAAAATCAGGAAAGCCTTGGAGGACAGAAGACCCAGTCTCGCCAAACGGACCTTTTGTGATGAAAACCAGAATGCTGCGATTTTGAGATTGCAGGAAATGATGGGGCCGAGTGATGCGGTGACCAAAATCGTCGGGGAAATAGCCCTGGTAGCCCCATCCAATTTCTCGGTCATCATCCAAGGAGAAACCGGTACCGGTAAAGAATTGGTAGCCCGCGCTATTCACGATGCAAGTCAAAGGGCTCAAGCCCAGATGGTCCCGGTCGATTGCGGTGCCATTCCTGAGACTCTCTTCGAGAGCGAATTATTTGGCTATGAAAAAGGAGCTTTTACGGGAGCGAATGCTGCAAAGCCGGGAAAATTCGAATTGGCGGCAGGAGGCACGCTTTTCCTGGATGAAATCAGAAATATGCCCCTCGGATCTCAAATCAAGCTGCTTCGAGCCATACAGGAAAAGAGCTTTTTTCGGGTTGGAGGCAAGAAGCCGGTAACAGTAGATGTACGAATTTTGATAGCAACGAATGAAGATCTGAACATAGGGGTACGGAATGGTTCATTCTGTCGCGATCTGTTCTATAGATTGAGTGAGTTCACTATTACTATCCCTCCGCTTCGCGGGCGCAAAGAAGACATTTTGCATATCGCAAATCGTATACTTGAAGCCACTAATATTGAATTAGGCAAGCAAGTCAAAGGGTTTTCTCCATCAGCATCTGATACGGTCGTGAACCACGCCTGGCCCGGGAACGTTCGGGAATTGAGATCTGCGGTCCGTCGAGCGGTTCTGCAAGCCAGGGATTTCATCGATCCGGACCACCTCGGTCTTGAAGACACTCTCACGGATGGGTGCGAAAACAACTCCGATTCTATGGAATCCATCCTGGAGACAGGGCTCTCGTTCAAGGAGCTCGTGCGCCGCAGCACTACTGAAATAGAAAGGCGCATTCTGGAGGAAGCCCTACGAAAAACGGGCGGAAACAAAGCCAAAGCAGCGCGTCTCCTGCAAATAGATTACACAACGATTCATGCCAAGATAAAACAATACCGCATCAACACAGAAGATAACTGAGCGGTCTGCTACCCCTTCCCTGCTGATTCGAACGACGCATTGCCGCGTATTTTCCCTTCGGTCGATGATTTTGTCCCATGAAAATATGGGACGAATCCCACAAATTTTCACACCATACTCACTTTGAATCATGTTTGTCCGGGTGACGTTGCGGTCTCCAAAGCCTGCTGTGAAAGCAAAACGGACGCATGGCATATAAATTGCCTATGAGAATACCTTAGTAGGTGTATTCCCGTGGAAAGGAGACCTCAAAATGAAAAGACTTCTTGTAGCAATAGTGGTTTTCGCGATTGCGTCAGTCACAGGAGCAAATGCCCAGGAGGTTTCCATAATGAGCGATTTGACAAAGCACCTGGTCCAGGCTCTTCCCAAAGACGTGATCAATCGCCTCAAGAAAGAACTCATGGAAGAAGTCGCGAAGCAAATGGTAGCAGATGTGAAGAAAGAACTGACCTCAGGAAAACAGCCCATTGAACTTGCGGAGCTTCTTGCTCAGACCGGCAAGCCGGAAATTTCGCACCAAAATTTCGATACCGTACACGCCATGACTGTTCTGGGGAAACAGATGTTGACACAGCGTCCAGCCGATCCGGCAGTACATCGTCCGGCACAAAATGCCTCCGACACGGCTGCAGCAGATCAACTGGCCCGGGGTGAACTGGTGTCCATTGTGACGAATCCGAAAAATCCCGTGCGTGTTCTGACCGTCGATCAACTGAGAAAGGTGTTTTCGGGAGAATATACCAACTGGAGTCAAGTCGGCGGGCCGGACATGGAGATCAAAGTGTTCACGTGGCAGGAAAGCACCGGAAAAATAGAAGACATGCTCAAGGCTACCTTGACTCCCAAAGCTGCTCGAGTTCGTTATGTCAGCCTCATCATTCCCTATGTAGATCGAGTAAAGGGTGGCGTCGGTTTTCTCCCGACCCAGAACATGGAACAGTTGAACTTTTTGTTGGGGCATGAATCGCTCCGGAAGATTGCGGTGAAGAACGATGAAAACTCGCAACCCGTAATGCCCAGCAGATTCACCCTGGCAGACGGCTCTTACCCAATGGTTCCCAACAGAACGACGAATTCGAATTCGGGCGTAATTCCGGCGATCTCTCAAGATCAAAAACCGGTGATGCTGACTACCCGGTAAAAGCAACGCAACGAGTGGATCTGTACGCAAAGATTATTTCATCGATCCACAGCAATCATCCAATTTGCATTCAAGATAAGGATAGAATATGACATCTCAAACATTTTACAGCTTCGATACGCTGGAGGAATGCCCTCAAAACTTGGGACTTCGAGATGAACCAACGTGCTCCATCGATCTGAAGAATCTGTTTTCTCCGGAATTCACTTCTTCCGGACTCTTCGATCTCAGGAGTATTGGCAGCACCGCTCTCGGAAAATTGCTCGAGGCGATTCCTATCCCCATCATGCTCATAGACAAATGGTTCTTCGTTGTTTATGCGAATGGCGCACTGAATTCTATCAGTTCTAATTGCGAGAACCTACAAGGTTCACGGTTCATTGATGCGTTGCCTGTTCCCGACGATCCGGACAAAGCTCTCGTTCTCAAGGAAAAGACCACAGCGCTCCTGGAAAAGGTTCTTGCAGATAGAAAACCCGTGCACACGGAAGCAATCCTCAAGATCGGGGACAAAAGAATATGGGCGCGGCTGCATTTGCGATCTGTTCGGTTTTCCGCGGATCGCCACATAATGGCTATAATTCAGGACATCACTTCCGACAGAACCCAAAACTATACGTTTCAGAAAGGTCAAAAACGCCTGAGGAAAGAACTCGCTGAGTACAAGGCGAGAATTAACCGTTTGCAGAAACAATTGGCTGAGACTACCGCTAACCTACAGACTGAGAGAGAGCGACACGAGATGACGAAACAGCAAGTACTCTTGGAAAACTTTGCAGCGGCAAAGCATTAGGATGGGGATTCTCCGGATGATCTGAATGCGATCTCGCTACACGGAAGATATTCGATCATGAATGACTTCATCTTTCACGGTCTCTCTGATTTCGCGAAGAATTGGCAGAAGACTCAAGAAGCAGTCAAAGATCTCTTTGCCAAAGTGTCCGGTATTTGCGCCCATCATTATGTTCAATGCTTTTTCTTCCGAAAGTGCCGGTCGGTAGACTCTGTCGTGAGTCAGAGCGTCATAGACGTCAACAACTGCAACTATTGCGGCTGATTGCGGAATTTCCTCTCCGGATAGTCCTCTGGGATACCCCGAACCGTCCCATCGCTCATGATGGCAATAAGCAATTTCTTGCGCCATCCTGATAAGTGGGACGTTGGAATCGTGAAGTATTTTGGCTCCAATTTCCGTGTGTGTCTTCATGATTTCGAATTCTTCAGGATCCAATCCTCCCGGTTTCCGGAGAATGCTGTCAGGAATGCCTATTTTTCCAACGTCATGCATGGGGGCTGCAAGCCTCAATTCTTCTATTTGGAGACGACTCCATCCGAACGCTGTGGCCATTTCCGCTGCATAGAGCCCGATCCTTTTCACATGAGCGCCAGTTTCATCATCACGATATCCCGTCGCAGAAATCAGACGGAGGATGATCTCTTCCTCTCTGTCTCGCACTTCTTTCGTCCGTTTCTCCACCTGTAATTCAAGGCTGCGCTCGTACTCTCGGCTTAGAATCTGGAGCCTCCGTCTTTCCAAAGCTCCTGCAACATTTATCAATATTTCGTTGCGATCGAAGGGCTTGATAACATACCCGTAGGCTCCGAGTTCCAGCGTCAGGATGGCTGTCTTTCGATCGTCAACAGCCGTCACCATGACGAAAGCGGAATCCGGAAACAGTTTGTGGGCAATCGTCAGCAGATCTAATCCTGACATTCCAGGCATCATGATGTCACTTACGACCAATGCGTAAGCCTCTTTTTGGAGCTCTCTTATTGCAGCTTCACCATCGTGGACCAAAGTGCAGTGATAACCTTCAGCAGATATCCAACGCGATAGGAGTTCGCAGATATGCGGCTCATCATCCACAATTAAGATCTTGACTGCTGATGCACTATCCATGAGATCTCCCGGTTGAAATCGAAATCTGACGTAATATGTGGCATCAATGAATTTACAGGGAATTTTCGCCACTTTCAACCGAATAGATGCAGCAGAGGCGTTTAATACTGTTATCTGTTATCCACCAGACCGATCCAAGAATTGTCATTCTATCGTAGTTCCTCGTCTTATGAAGCCCATGTTACAGGCCCTTTGGGAGACTGCAAATGATTGGCTTGCGCAGAAGATTCCGATTGACTGCCTGACGTAAGATGAGGTACGCTCAGGAGCCAAACGACGTCATGGTTCAGCATTGTGAACTTAACGGTACGTCGTGCCGCTTTCAGATCATCGCCGTTTAATATCATTGCGAGGAGAAATTTGGATGGCCTGGGAACAGGTGTACAATCCGCTGAACAATTTTGTTCTCTCAACTCTGGTTGCCTCAATCCCCGTGGTAGTGCTTCTCGGAACCTTGGCCGTCTTTCGAGTGAGGGCACATTGGGCGGCTCTCATGGGGCTTGCCGCAGCTCTGACCGTATCCATCTCCGTTTTTGGAATGCCTGCGAGAATTGCTTTTGCGACAGCCATTTACGGGGCAGCTTTTGGACTTCTGCCCATCGGCTGGATCATTCTTCACGTGATCTTCCTCTATCAGCTTACAAAAGAAAAAGGTGAGTTCACGGTCCTGCAGCACAGTTTGACCGGAATCACTCAGGACAGCAGGCTGCAGCTCGTACTTATCGCTTTTGCTTTCGGAGCGTTCTTTGAAGGCGTTGCAGGTTTCGGGACGCCCGTAGCAGTCACTTCTGCAATTCTCATCGGACTCGGTTTCGGACCGCTGCAAGCCTCCGGGTTGTCGCTTATTGCCAATACAGCCCCTGTGGCTTTCGCTGCACTGGGGATTCCCATTATCACACTGGCAGCGGTGACCGATCTGGATGTATTGGCTCTGAGCGCAATGGCAGGTAGACAGCTTGCACTATTTTCAGTTCTGATCCCGTTCTGGCTGGTATGGGTGTTTGCCGGTTTTCGAGGAATGTTAGAAGTCTGGCCGGCTATTCTTGTCGCAGGGATTTCCTTTGCTGTTCCACAGGTGCTGGTTTCCAACCTCCATGGGCCCTGGCTCGTGGGAATCGTTTCTTCTGTCTGTTCTATGGCGGTGACGACCATATTTCTGCTGTATTGGCATCCCCAGCACATCTGGGGATTGAACGGCTATGATTCCGAAGCTTCCGCACGAGGATCTCACGGATACTCTACCAGACAGATAGCAAGGGCGTGGATGCCATGGGTAATCCTGAGTGTTCTGGTCTTCGTCTGGGGACTTCCTCAGGTGAAAGCTTTCCTGGATGGAATCTTCTCGGCGAAGATATCGGTGCCCGGCCTGGACGGAACGGTCGTACGGATGCCTCCTGTGGTGTCTGCTCCAACTGCCGAGCCGGCCGTGTTCTCTTTTAACCTGCTAACCACTACAGGATCGGCAATTCTGGTGGCCGCAGTAATATCGGGACTTCTCTTGGGATACTCTTTGCGAGATCTTCTCAGAGTATATTTCCAGACCATCAGATCAATTCGTTTTTCGTTACTTACGATAGCCGCCATGCTTTCACTGGGCTTTACCACTCGTTATTCAGGACTGGATGCGACTTTGGGGCTTACCTTTGCCATGACCGGACCATTCTACCCTTTTTTCGGAACGCTCCTCGGCTGGATCGGTGTCGCTCTGACAGGTTCGGACACAGCTTCCAACGTCCTCTTTGGAAGTCTGCAACGCATATCTGCAGAGCAACTCGGCCTCAGCTCGAATCTCATGGCTTCTGCCAACAGTACCGGTGGAGTTATGGGAAAAATGATTGACGCTCAAAGTATTGTCGTGGCCAGCACTGCAACCCAATGGTACGGCCATGAAGGAGATATCCTGCGATATGTCTTTTTTCACAGCATTGTCTTGGCGGTAATCGTAGGGTTGCTGGTCTTCCTCATGGCGTATGTGCCTCCCTTTACGTACCTGGTGGTTAAGTGACTTGTCTCAACACTCTAAATTCCTGACATCGGAGCACATCTTACACTACACTCGAGATGATGAGACTTGTAGTGATTTTCAAGAGTAATCGCGGATTGTGAAAAGCGATTCATCGAAAATTAGTAGCCACCGGCCTCCGTGCCGGTGGACAATATGTAAATAAATCAATTGGTTGATTGTGCCCGGCAGGGACGCCGGGCGCTACTAAGACTCTTCTTTATGGATTACTTCAAAACTTCTGAGAAGCACTATAGACTTAAGTGGGGGAAAGGTTTTACGCGGGTGCGGGCGGGATGAATGGGGCAAGCGCTATTGCGAAGCAGACCATCTTCGAAATTCTTCGATGACGAACAGGAGGTGCTCCTTCATAGCGGCTTCTGCAGCCTCCGGGTCTTTCTTCTGGATACCTTTGAATATGGCCATATGATGATCGAGAATCTTTTTCTGAGAATCTTTGCTGAGAAACATCTGTTCTCTATGAACTTTGATCGAGAAATTCATGAGCCGGTAAATACTGCTCATTAGATGGAGGAATATCATATTGTGCGAAGCTGCCGTTATCTCTGTATGAAATTTGAAATCAACCTCGTACCGAATTTGCCCCTTCTCAAAATCGCGTTGCATTTCTTTCAGGTAGTACCGTATTCGCTTCAGTTCTTCTTCGGTCCGATTCTCCGCAGCTTTCCTCGCAGCCAATGACTCCATGTAAGCTCTGATTTCCGCCAATTCGAGCACGCGTTGCTTGTCATCTCCAAGCACGAGTTCCATCGGTTGCTGGATTTCCTGCTCGGCGATATTCTTGACCAGACTCCCGCCTCCATGCACAATGTCGACAAATCCCTGTATTTCCAGTTGCTGAATGGCCTCCCGAACGGACGGTCGACTGACCCCCATCTGCTCGGCCAACTCTCGTTCGGAGGGAAGACGATCCCCCACCCTGAAAACCCCGGCTCCAATAGCTTTCTTCAGTTGACTTGCTACCTTGTGGGAAATACGTTCCAGGCGAATAGGCTCGAAAACGGGTTCGGCGGGCGCTTTGCGTTTAGCATTCATACGCTTTTACATAAGCAAAGGCACATGAATTGTCAAGTCCTTTGGTTCCTGTCTTTGTAAAAATACTTGACAAGTTTGATGACTCTATGATTAAACTGGTCATACCACTTTGCTGGTAAGGATTCATCATGGTTTCCCCTCTCGTAAGTAAGCTTCGGGATATCCTTGGTAAGCGCAAAGTCCTGGATTCTGATGCAGAGCTCCTCTGCTATTCATTTGATGCAACCCCCCTGCTCTATCACAAACCTGACGTCGTTACGTTGGTCGATTCCGAGGAAGATATTCGACTTGTTCTGGAATTCGCTGCACAGGAAGGATTACCTGTAACCACTCGAGGGAGCGGCACAGGATTGAGTGGCGGATCTGTGCCGGTGAACGGGGGGATACTGATCGTTACGACCTCGATGAATCGCGTTATTGAAATAGATGCTCATGACATGTCTGCAACAGTGGAACCGGGGGTGATCACTGCAAATCTTCACGCGCTTGTGGAAGCTCAAGGTCTCTTCTATCCTCCCGATCCGGGCAGTATGAAGATTTCCACAATCGGCGGAAATGTTGCCGAGAATGCTGGTGGCTTACGGGGACTCAAATACGGAGTCACCGGTGATTACGTCCTGTCGCTCGATACTTACTTTATCGACGGGTCCAAAATCCGGTATGGAACCAAGTGCCTCAAGGACGTTGCCGGGTATAATCTCACCAAATTCTTGATCGGAACCGAGGGGACTATCGGCATATTCTCCAGAATAGTTCTTAAACTGATCCCGAAACCAAAAACAAAGACAACTTTTCTGGCTTTGTATGACGACATTGTGGACGCCGCCCGCACAGTTTCAGCCATTATATCCCGTAAAGTCATTCCTTCCACGCTGGAGCTGATGGATTCCGTAACGATCAACTGCGTGGAGGATCACGTGAACATCGGCCTACCGCGGGACGTTGAAGCGCTCCTCCTCATCGAGACTGACGGGCATCCGGAGGTCGTGCGAGAAGAAGCGGAAATTATCAGAGAAGCGTGTACGGCGAATAGAGTGCGCTCATTGAGGATTGCAGCAAATGCGAGAGAGTCCGAAGAGCTTTTCACGGCCCGCAGGAATGCTCTGAGTGCTCTTGCTCGGGTAAAACCTACAACTATTCTTGAAGATATCACGGTTCCTCGTCCGGTAATTCCTGAGATGATGGTGACCATCAGGCAAGCGGCTGAACAGTACGGCATTACCATTGGCACGTTCGGTCATGCCGGCGACGGCAATCTTCATCCGACATGCCTGACCGACGAGCGAGACAAAGACGAAATCCATCGTGTCGAACAAGCGTACGAGGTCATCTTCGAGAAAGCAATCGCTCTCGGAGGCACTATATCCGGAGAGCACGGCACCGGGATTAGTAAGGCCAAGTACCTTCCCAAAATGGTGGGTTCCAAAGCACTTGAAGTGATGAAACGGATCAAGCATGCATTCGATCCGGAAAACCGGCTCAATCCCGGTAAGATATTCCTCCCCACCGAGAGATAATTCGTGGCAAAGCACATGAACGTTGAAAAAATAGCCAAGTCCATGTCCACGCTGGACATTCATGATTACGGAGACGTCCTGCAATGCATGCGATGCGGCTCATGCCTCCCTTATTGTCCTACCTACCGCACAGATGGAATCGAAACGCAGTCACCGCGAGGCCGAGTGGCCATGATCAAGGCAGTAATCGATGGACGGTTGACGCCTGAAGAAGAGTTCGCCCGGCATATGTACCACTGCCTGGATTGTCGCAATTGTCAGACAGTCTGTCCTGCGGGAGTAAAAGTAGGTGAATTGGTGCTCGAAGCACGCCACAGAATCGAGCAGCACACCCCACAACCGCTTCTGAAGCGTTTCATTCTCGAATCTGCCATTCGCGATCAGACGAAGCTTTCCCGCTATCTTTCCCCTTTGCGATTATATCAGAATCTCGGAATCCAACGGTTAGTTCGCCGATCTCACATACTCCAATCGCTCTCGTCAGACCTGGATTTTATGGAGTCGCTTTTGCCCCGACTTCCCGATCGACCGCTGATCGATACGATCCCGGAAATTATACCCGCTGCAGGTCAGGAAAAGGGCAAAGTAGGTTTCTTTCTCGGATGCGCAATGAATTTGGTCTTTGCGGACATCAGTCGAGACACCATTCATTGTCTGACACAAGCCGGTTACACGGTAATAGTGCCCAAGAGCCAACAATGCTGCGGCACACCCAATATTGCGGAAGGTGAACGCAAGATCTACCGGGAGATGGCCGAACACAATGTGTCTCTTTTCGAGAGACATGATGTAGACGCCATCGTGAGTGATTGCGCCGCATGCGGCATGGAACTCAAGTCGTATAGAGAGACTCTGGCTCCGGTGACTCGGGCTTCGAAAAGAGCCGAGATGTTCTCGGGAAAAGTCAAAGACATTTCGGAATTCCTGGTTTCCGCATTCGGCCCGCATAGCGACTTTGGTTCCCTTGGCGAGAAGGTGTGTTTCCACGATCCATGTCATTTGCGTCACGGTCAGAATCTTGTCTCGCCTCAGCGAGAGCTCTTGCGTCGAATTCCGGACCTCTTCCTGGTCGATGTTCCGGATGAAGGTCAGTGCTGCGGATCTGCGGGGATATACAATATCACCCATCGTGAACGCTCCATGAAGATACTTGAGGCGAAGATTGCAGCTATCGATAAGACTGGTGCAGATCGGGTGATAACATCCAATCCGGGTTGTCTTATGCAGCTTCAATTCGCCCGGGAGCAGTGGAAAAAATCTTGGTCATTGTCGCACATATCTCAGGTTATCCGTATGTCATTGGAGCACAAAGAAGCGTGATTTCCAGGGGGGGAGTTTGGCTTCGTGGTTCGGAGACAGTTCCTCATAACAGGTTGTCATTCTAACTGTCAGTAAAACGACTACATGAGCGGTCGGCTTCGTCCTTTATTCTACATTTGCCGGTTCCCGGTAGAGAGGAGGCGATTTTCCCGAATAAAGTGCCCTTGTGAGTAAATAGCTAACATCTCAACAAAAACCATGGAGGAAGGCTTTATGAAAAGAGTGGCTTTGGCGTTATTAGTGCTCGTGACTGCGTTCGCTTTTGGCATCACGGCAAGCAACTCGTTTGCTCAGGAAAAACCTGCGAAAAAAATCGAGAAATTCGGCGAAGATCAGAGAGCCAAAGAATGGAAAGGGAAGAGATGGACCACATCTGACAAGAAGTTTACCTGGCGTGCGAGTGACCCCTGGGGAGGTCTGATCTTCCACGATTTCCTGATTCATTTCGCTGACAGCGTACGAGCTGCAAGCGGCGGTCGGCTTGATATCAAGGTCTTCCAGACCGGTGCGATCGTACCCGCAATGGAGACCTTCGATGCCGTGTCAAAGGGCACTCTCGACATGGGCCATGCCTGGCCCGGTTACTGGAAAGGGAAGAACGAGGCCTTTGTGGCATTTGCCTCCGTTCCGTTCGGTCTTGATGTAGAGGGATACAACATTTGGTACTACGAGCGCGGCGGAGCAAAGATGTTGAACGACCTCTATGCACCCTTCAACATGGTTGGGTTCTTCTGTGGCAATTCCGGTCAGGAACTTGGTATTCACTCAAATAAAAAGGCCACGAAGATGGAAGACTTCAAGGGGATGAAGGTAAGGACGGTGGGGTGGTACCAGGATATCCTGAACCTGCTCGGCGCCAACGTGACACCGCTTCCGGGCCCGGAAATCTACCTGGCATTGGAAAGAGGCGTCATTGACGGATGCGAATTCAGTAGCCCGGCAATCAATCTTCCACAAGGGTACCACGAGATCACAAAATTCGTGATCGAGCCGGGTGTGCATCAGCCGAGCTGTCAGACAGATATCTTCATAAACAAGAAGAAATGGGACGAACTCCCGGACGATCTGAAAGCTATCGTTGAGATCTGTGCGAAAGAGACGCAACTCTGGTCCACGGCCTGGATCGAAAACCTCAATATCGGGGCAATCGAGCAAATGGGCAAGAAAGTGGAATACGTTCAGATGGACGATGCCACCATCATCGAATTCGCCAGGGTCAGTAAGAAGTACCTCGATGACCTGGGTGCCAAGAGTCCCGATGTGAAGAAAGTCCTGGATTCGCAAGAGCAGTTCAAAAAAGACTTTGCCCCCTGGCGCAAAATGCGAGGCGGCATAGCGCCGTGGCCGCACGAGCAGCTCATCAAGGGGCAACTCTACCAGTAGGCGATTCGTCTGTTGACCCTGGAGCATCCCTCCCCCGGAGAGCTTGACCTCTCCGGGGCCACAACCTCATCGAGATTTTTAGAAGGGGAACCGCGATGAAGAAGTTCGTCCGCGCTGTGGACGTGTTCAACGAATTCTTTGGTAAGAACATGGCCTTGCTCATCTTGCCGCTTGTCTTCGTGGTGGTGTACGAAGTTATAGCCAGGAAAATATTTCATTCTCCTACCGTCTGGGCTTTTGAAGTCACGGTTTGGCTTTACGGAGCTCACTTCATGCTCGGTGCGGCTTATACGCACCTCCATGATCGTCACGTCCGAATAGACATTTTGTCCCAGAAGCTTCCGGAAAAAGTTCAAATTTGGCTGTCAGTCATCACATTCTGGCTATTATTCGTTCCTTTTGTTGGCGGCCTTTCTTACGCTGCCGTATCGTACGCCGCACATTCATGGGCAAGCTGGGAACATAGCTGGAGTGCATGGAAACCTCCGCTCTACCTGTACAAGACAGTTATGCCCGTCGGGCTCCTGTTACTTTTCCTTCAAGGAGCGGCCAACTTCGTGCGAGATATCTATAGGCTGAAAGGGGAAGAGATATGAGCCCTGAATTCGTTGCCGTCGCCATGTTCGGGACCCTTTTCGTGGTGCTGTTCATGGGACATCCCCTGGCTTTTTCACTGGGTGCGGTGGCGGTCCTGTTCGGACTTCTTGGGTGGGGAGGTTCTCCGGATCAGATTTTCGGTATATTTGCCAATAAAACGTATGGAGTCATGGAGGAGTACGTTCTCGTCGCTGTCCCTCTCTTTATCTTTATGGCCCAGATGCTGGATGCTTCCGGGGTGGCGGAAAAGCTCTTTCATACCATGCACGTCCTGTGGGGGCCTGTACGAGGAGGACTCGGAATTGCCGTAATCCTTGTTTGTACTGTGTTCGCGGCATCAACGGGCGTGGTAGGCGCGACGGAAGTTGCCATCGGGCTTCTTGCTGCACCGAATCTGTTGAAGCGGGGCTATGACATCCCCATGACCGCCGGATGCATCTGCGCTGGTGGTACTCTGGGAATTCTTATTCCTCCCAGTATCATGCTGGTGGTGTACGGCGGACTAACGAACATATCCGTGGGTAAGCTGTTCGCTGCCGCAATGTTACCCGGATTGACGTTATCTTCTCTCTACATCATCTATGTGGCTGTTCGCTGCGGTCTTAACCCTAAGATGGGGCCTCCGCTTCCCAAAGAAGAGCGAACGCAATCAGCAAAGCAAAAGCTTGGGATGGTATTCACTTCCTTGATTCCGCCTCTGTTTCTGATTTTCATGGTCCTCGGAAGTATCGTGGCCGGAATAGCGACCACAACGGAGGCTGCAGGTCTTGGTGCGATTGGGGCAATGCTTTTGGCCCTTGCCTATCGACGCCTTACATGGGCTGCAATTGTGGATTCCGCAACAGCCACGATGAAGATCACCTGTATGGTCATGGTTCTGTTTCTCGGAGGAAACGCGTTTCAGTCGATCTTCATGGGTCTTGGGGGCGGTGATGCGGTTTCGAGTGTATTATTAGGCCTTCAGGTAAGCCCCTATGTGGTTCTCTTTATCATGATGGGTATCGTATTTTTTCTCGGCATGTTCATTGACTGGCTAGGGATTTTGCTCATTGTAATTCCGGTGTTTACGCCGGTTGCTCAAGAACTCGGGTTCGATCCACTGTGGTTCGGCACTCTCATCTGCGTGAATCTTCAGATGGCTTTTCTTACGCCACCATTCGGGTATTCGCTGTTTTACTTGAGAGGCATTGCCCCGCCTGAAATGACCATGGGCCTCATCTACAAGGGTGTGATTCCATTTATTTGTCTGCAATGGATTGGATTGATTGCGTGCGTTATGTATCAGCCTTTGATAATGTATCTTCCAACCGCCCTTTTCGGGGAATAAGCAACCGATTGGGCAATGCTCCAAATCCAAGGGGAGTCTACATGAATATCATAACCGTATCACGGCTCGTCGGCTCGTATGGAGACGATATTGCGTCCAAAGTAGCGGAGAAAATGGGGCTGGAATTTGTCGGACGCACTGGTTTGCATGAGCTGGCCATGAGCTGCGATCTCGAATACCGCGAAGCGTGCACTTTGTACGAGACAGAACACGGCCCTGGCTTCTTCGAGCGTCTCTTTTTTGACAGACCTTCCCATAAAAGCCTTTTCGAAGCACTCACCTACGAGCAGGCCGGCAGGGGAAACGTCGTAATGGTCGGTCGGGGAGCCCAGATCGTGCTTCACGATCTTCCCGGTGTGTTTTGTGTGGGTGTTATTGCCTCTCGCGTCAATCGCGTTCAGCGCATTATGCAAAAACTCGGAATTCCCTTGGAAGAAGCAGAATATTACGTAGACAAGTACGATGCAGAACGAATCACCCTGATCAAAACGGTTTTTGATAAGGATCCTACAGACTTAATGCTGTACAATCTGCTTATCAATACCGATCATTACACTGCAGAAAATGCTGCGGACGTAATCGTGCATGCAATCGGCAAAATGGATAAACGGCCAGATGGCGACCAGCTTGTGGAAACCCTGAAGAATATGGCTCTGGCAAAAAGAATTGAAGCCCTCGTGCGAAGGAAGCTCACTTCTGCAGTAGCTGGTAACGTTGAGATCAGCGCCGAACCCGGGGGCGTAATTCGGATATCCGGACGCATACGCGAAAAGGCTGACCGGGCCAGGGTGGAAAAGATTGCTGCGGAATACTCCGGAGTCACGCAAGTGGTGAACGAATTAAAAGTTACCGACCTCACTTTTCGCGTGTAAGTCAACGACATGAATTGAAAAAGTATGCCTGAATACCTGCAAATCGCTCTCGGTCTTTTTGGATTGGCTGGTGTATTTGTCCTCACCCGGTACATCGTAGCGTACCGGATCAAACGTGCCACTGGCTACATAATTCGAGATCTGCAAAAGCATAGGGCCCTCGATCCCGTCAGCGCAGTGGAGTTACCGTACGCCCGGCACAATCCGCTGCGCATCGGAATGAGAAACTATCATGCCAAAGCCATCGAATTTATGCTGAGTGAAGGAGTGGTGGGAAAGACGACAACCGAAAAGTACTACTTGCGCTTAGACGGGCGAGGCAGCCTTTCCAATGATGAGCAGGTGCATGACTAATCAAGATCTGGAAAAAACCGTGCTCCAGTTCATGGACTCATACACCACTATGTCTCTGGCATGCTGCAGCGAAGGACAACCATGGGTGGCTGCTGTTTATTATGCACGAGATGGGTTCGATCTCATATTCTTCTCTTCTCCCCAATCCCGACATGCAACATTCCTCGCAGAAAATCCCAGGGCAGCGGCAACAATTCACGGAGATTACAAGGGCTGGAAGGAAATCAAAGGGCTGCAATTGGAGGGCCTCGTCGAGCCAATCACAGGTGTTACCGCAAAGACCCGTGCATTGACGACCTATTTACTCCGGTATCCTTTCGTCAAGGATTTCATTTCTCGACCCGGACTGATTGCTGACGGTCTCGCGGGTAAGATGGCAAAAATTGCTCTGTATGTATTTCGGCCGGACTACGTCTTCTTTGTTGATAATGAAGTCGGATTTGGAAAAAGACAGAAATTGGAAATCCGAAACGGAAACGTCATTTAGCTCTTGCCGTACATGGCTTTACCAAGCTGCCGGTTCCAGCACAATCGTTCTTTATTTCAGTCTTTCACAGTAGTACAATTTCCTCGCTATGCACACTGGTAGGAAATGATAAACAGTGTCCAATTGCGAAAAGCACTTCTCGGCAATTGGTAGGTGCCGTGCCTCCGTGCCGGCACATTTTTCATGTCAAGTCGACCAGGTCGGGCCGGCAGAGACGCCGGCCCCTACCGTTCATTCAAAGCACAAAGTGTTCAAAAGGTCAGAAATTATGTCATCAGTTATAGATAGCGAAGGCTGTGGTGTCCTGAGCGCAGTGATTAGACGGCTTTGCGTCGTCCGGAGCGAAGGATACCTCCAGCCTCCCGCGGTCTCGAATAAGTCTTTTTGTTGACCCCAGAGCTGTAACAGTCCTATAGTTCATATATTATCCTCAACACAATCAGGAGACTGGTTCATGACCATGAGATTGCCGGGAGTTCTAATCCTCATCGCTTTCATTTCTTTGAGCATTGTAGGCTGCAGCGAAAAACCGCAAGTTGCGACGCCTTCTTTGCCTGAGGTCTACGTAAGTAAACCGCTCAAGAAGGAAGTCACCCAGTTTCTTGAGTTTACGGGAACCACTGCCGCATTGGAATTTGTCGAGGTCAGAGCCAGAGTTGAGGGATGGCTGCAGAGCATTCATTTTGAATCCGGGGCTCGAGTAAAAAAAGGCGATCTGCTTTTTGTCATAGATCCGCGCCCCTTCCAGGCCCAGGTCGATCAGGCTCAGGCTGCCCTGAAGGGTAAAGAAGCCGACCTCCAACTGAAACAGGCAAATCTCAAGCGTGCTCAACAACTGCTCGCCTCGGCCTCCATCAGCCAGCTTCAGTACGACATCCAGAATGCAGACGAATCGGTCGCTCTGGCTCAGGTGGGAATCGCAAAAGCTGACCTCGAAAAAGCCAAACTCGATCTCGCGTACACGCAATTAACCGCTCCCATTGATGGACGTGTCAGTCGTAACATGGTGGATATAGGAAATCTTGTCGGAGCAAAAGACAAGACCCTTCTCACTGAAATAGTGAACGACAGCTCGGTATATGTCTACTTTGATGTCAGCGAGCGGGACATTCTCATGCTGATTCGCAAGTTTCCCAATATTGAGAGAGAAGCAGAATCGGACAGAAATAGAGCACCTGCCTATCTTCAGCTTGCGGATGAGACCGGATATCCCCACGAGGGCCGAATAGATTTTGTTGACCCGCGGGTCGATCCGAGCACGGGCACTCTGCGGGTACGAGCTATCTTTGCGAACGACAAAGGCCTGCTTGTCAGCGGTCTGTTCGGTCGAATCCGTGTTCCGATCGAGAAGAAGGATGCAGTCCTTGTACCTGAAACTGCGGTTGGCATCGGCCAGGGTGGAAGGTACGTTCTCCTGGTGAACAAGGACAACGTAGTGGAATTGCGGCCCGTCAAGACGGGACAATTGGAAGGCACTCTTCGAGTCATCCAGGAAGGGCTCACAAAAGACGACTGGGTGGTCGTGAATGCCATCCAGAGGGCACGACCCGGTTTGAAGGTAGCTCCCAAGGAGTCCTCGATTTCAGCCCCATCCCAGGAGACCGGCAAAGCGGCTCCGTCTTCCGGAAAGTAATCGAGGCTCATCATGTTCAGTCGTTTTTTTATTGAAAGACCCATATTCGCCTCAGTCATCTCGATCGTCATCGTATTCGCCGGTGCAGTTGCCATTTTGTCACTTCCAATTGCGCAGTATCCGGAAATCGTACCTCCGGTAGTACAAGTAAAAGCTTACTACCCTGGAGCGGACCCGCAAGTAATCGCAGAGACGGTCGCAGCCCCTATCGAGCAACAGGTGAACGGCGTTGAGAACATGCTTTATATGTCGAGCCAGAGCTCCGCTGACGGCTCGTACACGCTGAACGTAACCTTCGAGTTAGGAACGGATATCGATATGAATACGGTTCTCACACAGAACCGTGTATCGGCAGCTCTCTCGCAATTACCGGAAGAAGTTCAACGGCAAGGAGTCACGACCAAGAAAGTGTCCAGCGCACTTGTGGCAGTCATTTCTTTCTATTCTCCGGAAGGCCGATACGACGATCTCTTCATCACAAATTATCTCACCATTAACGTAAAAGACGTCCTTTCGAGAATACGAGGCGTGGGGGACATTTCGACGTTCCCTACCAAGGATTATTCCATGCGTATCTGGCTGGACCCGGATAAACTGCGTGCACGAGGCATAACGGTGGATGATGTAGTAAAAGCCTTGCGGCAGCAGAATGTGCAGGTTGCTTCCGGCCAGTTGGGACAGCCTCCGGTTCCCAAGGATCAAGCCTACCAGATCAACGTGAACACCCTGGGACGGCTCACCGATGTTGAGCAATTTTCTGATATCATTATTAAAACCGGCGAAGGCACTCGGGCCATTCGAGTCAAGGATGTCGCGCGGGTCGATCTGGGCGGCAAAGCTTACGATTTCCAGTCGTTGTTCAACGGCCAGCCTGCAGCCACTCTGATCGTGTATCAATCTCCAGGTTCCAATGCTATCGAAGTTACCGAGAATTTGACCAAAGCGATGGATGAACTCAAGAAGACTTTCCCGCAAGGGCTTGAGTACCGTGTGATCTATAAGATTTCAGACTTTATAGATGCTTCGATTCACGAAGTAATCAAGACATTGTTTGAAGCGTTTCTTCTCGTTGTCATAGTGGTGTTCGTTTTTCTGCAAAACTGGCGGGCGACTCTGATACCGCTCATTGCTATTCCCGTATCGCTCATAGGTACTTTCGCGGTAATGCCTTTCATGGGATTTTCCATCAACATGGTGACGCTCTTCGGATTGGTGCTTGCCATAGGCATTGTCGTGGATGATGCAATCGTGGTGGTGGAGAACGTCGAACGCAACATGGCAGAGCACGGCATGAACCCCAAGGAAGCTGCCATTCGGTCCATGGAAGAAGTCACCGGTGCGATTATCGGCACCACACTGGTTCTCATGGCGGTTTTCGTGCCTCCGGCTTTCATGGGAGGGATCACCGGGCAACTGTTTCGCCAATTTTCTCTTACTATTGCCATCTCTACGTTTTTCAGTGCGCTGAATGCATTGACCATGAGCCCGGCCATGTGCGCATTGATCCTGAAACCGGGGCATGGATCGAAGAATTTCTTCTTCCGAGGCTTTAACACGGTTTTTGACCGAACGACCAACTGGTACACCCGTGTCGTATCTGCTGCAATCAGACGGATCGGGATAGCCATGATCCTGTTCGTCGGACTGGTCGTTATCGGAGTGCTTGCATTTCAGAAGATTCCCGGCGGATTTCTCCCGTTGGAAGATGACGGACTGGTGCTCGTGAATGTTCAGATGCCGGATGGAGCTACCCTGAATCGGACGTACGAAACCGCACAAGCGGTAGGCAAGGTTCTTGACCGGACAGATGGCGTGGAAAGTTGGGGAGCGCTGATCGGGTATTCGATGATCGACTCGGCAAGGTCGAATCTTGCCACGTTTTTTGTTCCGTTAAAGCCGTGGGAAGAACGTCTTGCGAAAGGCCGCTCGAGAGACGTCATAATGAAAGAGCTTTACGCTCAATTCCAGAAAATCCCTGAGGGTACCATTTTTCCCTTCACGCTTCCTCCAGTGATCGGCTTGGGAACTGGTGGCGGCTTCGAGATGCAACTGCTGGATAAAGCGAACCTCGGGTTCCCAGCTCTGCAAGAGGCAGGTAATGAATTGGCCCGCTCGGCCAACAGTCAACCCGATCTTACATCGGTCGTGGCTACGTTCCGAGCGACCTATCCTGCGGTATACTTGGACATTGATCGAACGAAAGCACTCGCTTTGAAAGTGCCGCTCGAGAGCGTGTTTGACACTCTTCAAACCTACCTGGGATCGGCATATGTTAATGATTTCACTAAATTCAGCCGAACCTGGCAAGTGAGGGCTCAAGCTGAGAGCGCATTCCGAAGGAATCCCGAGGACATTTCCCAATTGTACGTCAGAAGCAGTGAAGGCAAGATGATTCCATTGGGAACGCTGGTCAGCGCACGCTATGAGGTCGGTCCCATGCGTGTCGACCGTTACAACCTGTTCCCCACTTCAAAAGTCATGGGCTCTCCGGCTCCCGGATTCAGCTCGGGACAAGCTCTCGATACTATGGAACAGCTCGCGAAAAAAGTCCTTCCACCGGGAATGTCATTCGAATGGACGAATATGGCTTTCGAGGAAAAGAAGTCTGCAGGAAAAGGCTCTATAGTTTTCCTGGTCGCGATATTTGTCGTTATCTTGGTCCTCGCGGCACTATACGAGAGTTGGACCGATCCGCTTGCTGTTGTTCTCATTGTGCCTTTGGCGGTATTGGGTTCGGCAATCGGCCTCCTGATCGCAGGACTTGACAACAATTTGTACACTCAGGTCGGACTTGTGCTTCTTGTCGGGTTGTCGGCCAAGAACGCTATCCTCATCGTGGAGTTTGCACGAGATACCAGGGCAAAAGGAAAGGGATTGTACGAAGCGGTGGTCGAAGCATCGAAGCTGCGGTTTCGCCCTATTCTCATGACATCATTTGCATTCATTCTGGGAGTATTACCTCTTGTTTCAGCATCGGGAGCAGGTGCCGTGAGCCGGGTTTCGGTGGGAACGGTGGTGTTCGCCGGAATGTTGGGGGTGACAATCCTCGGAGTTTTCTTTACTCCCGCGCTTTATGTCCTGATGCAAGGTCGCCGGAAGAACGAGTACCAACCACCCCAAGGCTGATCGTATGAATTTTTAGGCAATGGGAATCCAATTATCGTAAGTGCCAGAACTAATGTCTGATTCAGAAAAAGAACATTGGTGGGTGCCGGCCTCCGTGCCGGCACATCTTCAATATTCATAAATGATATCGCCATGATATACCGGCAGAGAAAAAGTGTCTCAAAATTCTCGAATGCACAAAAATCGTGCCACGATTCATCATCCTTGTAGGGGCAGGTCTCGTGCCTGCCCTCCCGCAATGACCGGCACGGAGGCCGGTCACTACCGGGCACCCACGAGGGGCGCCCCTACAATCAAGCGTGAAGATGCTGAGAATTCGTGCCACGATTTGGTATGAATTTCGACTTTTGAGACAGTCTCGGGACAGAACACCGGTCCCTACCAATATCCTGTAATTCACACGCGGGATAAACGACAGAGTTTTTGGCACTGACGATAAACAGAAAAGAAAAAGGGGAATCTTCTTGGCGGAGATTCCCCGGGTCCGTTTGCACAAACGTCCTACAACAAGCCTATCACTATTCTGTCTTTTTCGCCGATTCTGCAGTTGGTTGATTGAGTCGCACCATCATCCATTGCTGCGTATTGTCTTTACCGAAATGCATGAGAGCTTCGGTCTGATCTTGAGTAAGATTGTAAAGCCCCGTTTCCATTATGATGTCGGTGTTCTTTCCATCAGCAAAGGTCCACGCGGCACGCTGGGTTTTCTTGTCAACCATTCCTTTGATGGGTCTTGTGGTGTTCGTAGTGGTATTGTAATAGGTTCCGGTTATCACGCCTTCTTTGTTGACCGCAAGCTGCAACACCATGTTTGAATCGGAAGCTCCCTCCTTTGTCAAAGCGAATACTCCCAACGGAAGCCAGTCAGCATCGGCCTGCGGTTCTGCAGGAGCTGAAGCCGCTATATCGCTGGCCTGCTGATAATACTGTTCGGCAGTGGCAACGGGTTGCCCTCCGACATACACTTGATCGCCTTCATAGTAGATATTTTCGCCATAGTCATAGTACACCGGCTCGCCACTGTAACCACCGGCAGAACCGTACACCGCTGCTCCTACCGCAGCCCAGGTCGCGGCTCTCCACCAGTAATTCCAGGGATGTCTGTTGTGATCCCAATAGGCGTGTGCCAGGTGTGGATGATCTTTCCACCACTGCGGAGTGAACATATTGTCATGCCGATTCTGGAAGTTCTCTCTTATCTGATCTGCATGGGGATGTGAAGGCAGTTGGGATGGCCTCTCTCCCGGCCTTGGTCGGTCGCCTGCACTGGGTCGATCGCCGGCACCCGGTCTCTCTCCTATACCCGGTCTCTCGCCTGCTCCGGGCCTATCGCCTATACCGGGCCTCTCACCTGGTCCAGGTCTATCGCCTATACCGGGTCGGTCGCCTATGCCCGGTCGGTCACCTATTCCCGGTCGCTGTCCCATGCCGGGTCTCTCTGCGGGAAGGGTTCCAGCCATTCGATCGCCAGCGCCTGGACGGTCGCCGGCTCCAGGACGATCCCCTCCCAACAACTGCTGGGCGCCGGCATATCCAAGTGCGCCGGCAGCAGCACCTATCCCAACTTTCCCCATATCGGACAAACCACTGCGGGGTTGTTGCGGAAGATTCAGAAATTGCTGGACCTGGGATTGGCTTGGCCTTGCCGATGCACTCGGGCCAGGTCTTCCGTCTACTCTTCCCTTTCCGGGTGAAGGTCTGGTTGCTGGTGTGGAAGGGCGTTGGGCTACCTGTCTTTGTTGTCCTGAAGATCGCTGCGGTCTCGATACCTGGCTGGAAGGTCTGGAACGGGAAACAGAGGGTCTCGAGTGAGAGCTCATGGAGGGACTTCGGTAGGAAGCTCCCCCTCCCCTGTATCCGCCACTGTATCCCCCACCACGGCCGCCGCCGAAACCGCCACCGCCGAAACCGCCACCGCGACCGCCACGAGAATAGGCGTCTTCAAGGAAGAGGTAACCACAGAAAAGAAGCAGAATCGGAATACTAACGATGACTGATTTTTTCATGATCTTTCCCTCACCTCGTTGCTCCTGAGACCGCTGAACGAACCTCTTTGCGGACCACGGTCACCGGGTTGATATTCGGCAACGGCTCACCGTTTACTTCCCGTCCTATTGACTGCCAAGTAAACGAGCCCGGATCGACGTACGAGTACACGTTGACGGAAGAGGCTTTTCGACCGTCCGGGAGTATGCTCTTCAGTTTAACCGTCCATCGATTTTCACTACCGCTCCAGGTTCCTTCAGCAAAACCGCCGTTTGAATCAAAGACCCAGGAACGAATTGTCTTGGC
Organism: Desulfomonile tiedjei DSM 6799; assembly: GCF_000266945.1. NCBI lineage: Bacteria > Pseudomonadati > Thermodesulfobacteriota > Desulfomonilia > Desulfomonilales > Desulfomonilaceae > Desulfomonile > Desulfomonile tiedjei. Next base: position 2,656,154 of record NC_018025.1, on the reverse strand, counting down.
TTCGGGGTCCCATCCGATCACCTGAGTTCCCTCTACATCCAATCTGCCATCGACGATGACCCGAAAGGTTCCGTTGATGAATCCATAGTTCTTGGCCCACCTGAAAGATGTTTCGACCGTGGCGTCTTCATCTTTGTCTACCCAGTCCCCCAGTAGCCATTCGAGTTGCCCTAATTGAGCAATGGTGGCAAAGGGGACGGAAGACTCTTCTTCATCAACGCTCGAGAGTTTCCAATTGCCATCTTCTTTGACGAAAGCGGCTGTGAAGTGAGTTTCCTCGGGCTCGTCTCCTTGCCTCTGAACCAGCGCAATACCTTTTGCGACCGAGCGATCCGAAGATTTAAATTCCACATCGTAGAGTGCCACTTTTAATTGGATACCCTTGTTGTCCTGGAGAAATTTTTCCAGTGCCGGTTTTATTTTGTCCCTTCCTTTGAGGCGTTCCCCGGAAGCTGAGACGAATTCACCTTTTCGGCTCCAATGTGATGCCAAAGTCGTAGCATCGCCCTGATTGTACGCCTGCACGTATTCTTCCACGGCTTTACGGATTTCCTGATCGTTTTTTGTGGGATTACCGGGTTCCGCGGCACAGACAAGGCCTGCAAGAAGAAGCGTTATGCACAAACTTGTCATAACTTTGTACATGAAAAATCCCCCTCCTCTCTTTCGGTTCTGCTCCTATGTTTCAGGATAGATGTGCGTGCAGGCCGAGTCAAGACGAGAGCCCAAAAGCCATTTCTGCAATGGTTCTGAAATCCTGCCGCCCTTTGGCAGTTTAGGCTCGTGCAAAGCGGATCCGAGGAAAATCTATTCGGGTTTTATCCCGACGAACAGGTAGTAAGGAGCGGAGGCAAGAGGAAGATATGGCAGTTTGGCCCGATCCTGGCGGTAGTATTGCACTTCGAACCGGCGGCTCAGGTAAGGGACATGGTCGGTACTGGGGAATACGCCGTCCGTTTCAAACCAAACCCGCCAGAATAAGCGCGTTGTCCAATTGTGAGGGTTCTGCTTTTCAGTAATACGGAACGGGTTTCCGATGAAGAAGTCGCAAGCAGCGCAACATCCACCCGGTTTCAGCATAGCTGCTGCTCTATCGATTGCCGCATACCATTCCGGGATCATGGTAAGAGAATACGTAAACGAGAGCACATCCGCTTGTTCATTTCCGGGCAGTATAAAGCTCAAAGCATCTGCATGGATTATCTCCATATTATCCCATCCGTTACGCTTTTTTCTCTGTTGTGCCATTTCAAGAAGAGGTTCGCACAAATCCACGACGTATGCCTTCTTCAGCATGGTCATCTTCGTGCCCAAGGCTTCGAAGCTTGCCCCAGTTCCTCCGCCCATGTCCACCCAGATGCTTCCCGGTTTCAAGGTAACAAGATTGAAGAGATCCGCCCTACCCGAAAGGAGGCGTTCGCGAAAACTGTCATAGTGAGACTCCTGCCCTCTATAGAAACTGTTAAGCCGCTCCTGAAGGGTCTTTCCATACATACGTTTAAATACGAGATGATAGAGCGTCTCCAAATCCTGCAACATGTTCTTCATTCTTGTAATTCCGTTTTCTGCGCCCATTCATCTTCTCCACAGATCCGATTTCTCGAGGGCCGTTTGAGCCGCCTTCACATTTCCGGCAAATCTGCAATAAAGAAACTGCTGTACATGTGGACCCGGTCCTGCTGATGAAGGGTTGCGGCTCGTTCGGTCTGGTACGAGAGGAGTTCTTTCAGAAGCACACTTTTGCCACGTATTTGAACTTCGAGAGGATTGACGAAGTTGATTCCGGTCGCAGCACTTCTCCAGATAACGCGAGCAGGCGAGCTCGCACGCCGCACTAACCATTGCCACTCTCTGTACAGCTCTTCGCGATAATTTGCCGCCAGCCAATCCATATGATCCAGAAGAACGAAACGCGAAATGGAGCCGTCATGTTGGGAGAGGAAATCGGATACCGACCCGTTAAACCACTCAATCTTGTCAACAAGTCCTTCTTTGAGACGATTGAAGTTCTCAGGTCTCAGGTACTCCGGACAGCAAGATTTCGAATATTTCCCGTTCAGATAGACCTGCCAAAAGTAATTGTCGGAAAGCGGAAGCCTTGAAAACACGTAATCCAGGCAATCGGTGAGCAGTTTTTCCACTCCTCCGGAGTATGTCCTGTTCAAAAGATCTTTTTGTGCAGCGGGAACACCCACGGGATACAACACTAGATTGGTTTTGACTAGTTGACGGACGAAAGGAGAGAAGAACTTCCTTTTAAGATGGTCTTCATAGATCCGCTGCTGTACCTCTAAAGAAGGTGCCTCCAAAATATCTTCGATATGATTGCGGGCCTTTGCGACATAATCGATGTAATAATTCGCCGTTTTTGCGACTAATCCGGCAGAACCGCGAAAATAAAAAGACGATCTCCAACTCTTCCCCGAAAAGTACGAAATCTTTCTGTCCCAGAATCTCCGGGCATCCGGAGAGAGATGTCTGCGCATAGCATCGCGATACATTTCGGTCGATTGAGGCGAGTACCCGTTGCCAAAAAGCGAGAAAAAGTTTTCAAAGTCCAGGGATCGAATCCCTGCGATCTTGAACTGCAGCAAGAAATTTTGTCTGGGGTTCATGTCCACAGCATAGATACGATCCGGATTCTTCAGCGCATAATCGAGAGCATTACAGCCTGCGGATGTAATGACCATAACCCGATCCTGTGGAGTCAAATCCAACGCCATACGATCTATTCGCGGATCTTCCCAGCACGTATTGTACACTAGGCTGTTCCCGTGAATGAGCCCGAACAGCTTCTCCGAAAGAGCATTAACCTGCATTCATTCTCTCCATACGCATGAACGGACTCCATGCCCGCACTACACCGAAAAATGTGTTCGATTCTCGTGCACTCCATGGCTTATTCGGGCCGAGAGATCAGGCGATTATTGACGTATCTGTGATAGGTGAAGCCGATATTCGAGATCGATATGGTTCTAAGATTTCATTCACCCCTTAGCGACCGACCGTCAAGTGGCATTATACTAAACATTATAAGGATTTGGTTACGATTCTGCTATTTGTAGATTCAAATGAAGCGTATGAAAAAAGGATCACGCAGTTGCAGGCGCACAGCTCTTCGTGCGAGTGAATCGCCTGACGAAGGAAGACGTTTATTCATGCCCTATCTGCAAACTCGTTAGAGGAGCATTCCCTATGCATTCCTGGCTGCGAGAGCAACAAAGATGTACGACCAACCGTTCACAATCAACTCTATTGAAACAAAAAGTCCGATTATCCATAATCCGGACACCGGCCAATTGGCCAGTATGAGCCCTCCAAGGACCACAGAGATGATTCCCCCGAGAAGCAGCCATAGCCAGGAGCCGAATTTTCGCATTTGAAATGCCATGATTGCACGAGACAATCCTATAAAGATCAGCGCCCCTGCAATCATGAGGGTGAGCATTACTGAGGCTCCCAACGGAGCCACAATCGCGCCGATCCCTGCGATCAGATAGAGGAATGCAATGAGCACATGCAACAACAGGCTTTTCCACCCCTTACATTTGACTGCCTCTACGAACTGTGCGCCAGAGCCAATCAGCAGGAGAACACCAAAAAAGAGAACACTCGCCAGAGTAACGGCAAAAGTCATTCCCAGTCCGATGAACCCAAGGATAACGAACAGTATTCCAAGCGCCAGAAGCCATATCCAGTTTCGCCCGACTTCTCCAAAGACTTTCTCTTGAGATTGTCCGTATTGATTTTCGCTGAGTTCCGGCATTCCAGCTCCCCCCTTCCTGCAGATTCCGTTGGGATGATGAACTTACCTTACTTTACTAAATTGATGCCTGATCGCCGTAAAGGTTTCAAATGTGCAGCGTTACCATAATTTCTTGTTGCTGGTTACATATCAATTAAGGTCAATAATGTTTTGTCCGCATGATATTGGCACCGGAAACAGATGACTTTCAACTCAGTTCAACGTTATTGACGCTCGCAAATGTGAAAAAGTTCCCATGGAGCATTAATTCTCTCGTTCCGCGTGTTTCACTCCGCTGTTTCCGCTGATGATGAATTCTAGTTCAATTGCAGTAAGCTTCCAAGAGGTCCGTAGGATTCTTCCATGGCTTTGTAAAGGGGCTTCCCGTACAGAAATCCGTAAATCTCATCGGATTTCGCTTGAATATCAACATCTGCAAAACGGTCGGGGTACAAAATCTTTCCTATGGCGTACGCATCGGCAACGGCTGTGCTGATGTTCGTAACATAATAGTTGAACGGATAGACCACGAACACCTTGTTTTCGCGAAATGCTCTCAGCTCTTTATAAAATTCCGGTTTTTTCTGAAAATCCTGTTTCACCAGTGACAGGCCACCAGCATCGATGAAAATGATATCTGGATTCCACGAGAGAAGTTTCTCCTTATCCGTAAACAAATGGTCCTTTTGTGAAACCGTTTTGGCAAGGTTTTTTGCTCGGACCCAGTCCAAAGGGGTGTAGCTTGGGTCTGTGCTCTCAATCCCCTGAATCCCTTTGTATCCAAGGGCTCCTATGTAAACCGTGGGTTTCTGATTTTCGGCAATTCCTTCGGTGCGGGATTGAAGATCCTTCCTTGCGTTTTCAATGTACGAGATCACCTTTTCTGCTTGCTGTTCCGCGTTAAGGACTTTTCCCGCAACCCTCAGCGAATCGTACATGAGTGCGTCGAAGGAGGCGAACCTGCCGTGGGAGAGAATAACTACCGGAATGCCCAGCTTCTTTTGCAGTGCATCCGCATTGGACGGCTCCATATAGGAAATAAAGATCACATCCGGACGAACGGAGAGGACCGCTTCCAGGTCCGGTTCCTTGTTGATACTCCCAGGACCGCCGGGACCGATAGTCGGCAACTTCGTCAGCTCGGGATGTGCTAGAATGTATGGTCTGCCGGAGGGACGCGTCTTCTCGAATTCTTCGACTCCAACCACTCGATCGGATGCACCGAGATACACAATCTGTCTCAGGGTTCCAGGACTCAGACAGATAATCCTCTGCGCGCTTGACGATATTTCAACAGTCCGTTTTCCCATGTCGCATACGGTAACTCTTTCCGCATAAACTGCTCCTTGAACGAGAAGCAACCCGAGAAAAGCACCAAACAGCACGAAAGAAAGTCTCTTCATGAACACGCTCCTTCGGCCCCGCCTCTGCAGCAGTGGACCGGAATGACAACCGGATACCCCTCGACCATTCTCAAGATGCTATGCACGCCGTACACTTCCTCTATCACTTCCGGTGTCATGGAATCCGTGGTTCCCATTGCGTGCACCGATCCCTTCTTCAAGATGAGAAACAGGTCTGCAAATCTCAGAGTGAGATTGAGATCGTGAATCGCCATAACAACGGAAATCCCTTCGGTCCTCACTACATCGGCGATCAGATTCATGACGTCCAGTTGATTCTTGAGATCCAGGCTGCTCGTAGGTTCGTCCAAGAGAAGCACCTTCGGTTCCTGTGCGAGCGCTCTGGCGATGACAACTTTCTGCGCTTCGCCCCCGCTGAGTGTGGAAACGGGCCGCAATGCATGTTCCCCGAGCTTCATCAACGTGAGCACTCTTTCCACGACCTGCATGTCTCTTTCAGTTGCAGCCCACTTGATATGAGGCTTGCGGCCAAGGAGGACCATGTCAAAGACCGTGATCCGGTCTTCACTGAAGCGTTGAGGCACGTATCCGATCCGCCGTGCAACCGCTTCACCCGTAAGAGCAGACAAATCCTTGCCTTCCAAGAGTACCGAGCCGCATTGCGGCCGCAACACTTTGTTTATGCATTTTAGCAAGGTGGATTTACCTGCACCGTTGACACCCAATACACCAAGTATTTGACCTTCGGACAACTCGAACCTGACATCCTGAAGCACGGGATGACTGTTATATCGAAAGCTTACATCGTTAACCGACAGAATCACCGGGAATACCCCCTCATCAGAAGATAGAGAAATAATGGCGCTCCCATAAAGGACGTGAGGACCCCGACTGGCAACGTGCCGGAGCCTACCAGAATGCGACTTATCGTATCGGCGAGCAGAAGCAGGAGCGATCCGATTATGCAGCTATGAGGAATAAGATATCTATGATCTCCGCCAACGAGACGTCTGCCGATATGAGGCGCTAACAGTCCCAGAAATGCAATGACACCCAGAAAAGCAGTCACCAGTGAGGCTATGAGAGCCGTAAGAAACATGCCGATAAGACGAAACCTATCAACATTCACACCCAAGCTGCGTGCAACGTCTTCCCCGGCCGAGAGAGCATTCAGGTCCCAAAATCTCAGACCGAAATAGAACGTGACCACAACTGCAGAAGCTGTCATGAAACCTATTTCACGCCAGTTCGATCGACTTACATCTCCGAAAGTCCAAAAGACGACCGACGCTATTTCGACTTCTGTTGCAAAATACTGAACGAGGATGGTTCCCGACACGAACAAGGATGAAAGGGCAACCCCCGCCAGAATAATGGATTCTGCAGCCATCTTCTTCAACCGTGCCAGCGCCAAGATGACGAGAGTTCCGATGAGAGCCCCGATGAAAGCACAAAAGGTCACCGAGTAGATATTCTTTATCGTCATAGGTCCCGCGGCACTGGTAGTTTGGACAGTGCTGGAATGGCCGACGGCCACCTCAGCGCCTCCCGCTCCCAGAACTACAATGGCAAAAGCAGCTCCAAAAGCTGCCCCCTGGCTAATTCCGAGAGTGAATGGGGACGCGAGCGGATTCTTCAGTAGACACTGCATGACCGCACCGGACAACCCCAGGCACCATCCGGCAACTATTGCAGCAATAATGCGCGGCATTCTGATGTTCCAGATAACGACTCCGGTCGATCCCTCGCCTTGACCGAATACTGTCGCAATCACCCTCAAAGGAGAGATATCGAACGAACCTCGAGCCAGTGCATAACACCCGAGCCCAACAACCGCGCAAGAGAAGATTACGAAAAGCAGCATCTTCCTTCTGATCAAATCCGTATATGCTTGAATGACAGAGGAGCGCTCCATGCAGACTGTACCTATCCGTTCTGCGACATGGGAAGATCGGGCATATATCCTGGAACCGCTTGGAATGTGCTGTCAGCGGTGCACACATGCATTCATCCGAAGAGGCCGATCAGTAGCACGTCTTGACAACCGCAGCCCTTTCTGTGCTATCATTATCAATAACTGTGCCACGATGTCAAGCATTCATGATGTCGTCCGATGGGGACTCGCGTCGAATCATAAGGCGATTTCCGGAGACGAAGAATAGCCGTCTGTTCATATGAGTTGCAGAGGAGAAACCAATGATTCTGAAACCCTTTCTCAGAGAGGGAGTTATGTCCCTTCCCATCACGTTCATCTCGACGGTGAGCGTCGACGGGATCAGGAATATTGCGCCATGGTCTTGCATAATGCCGATCTTGCGCCCACTCGACCTCATTTGCGCCGCATCCGCCCATAAACGCGACACCCTCCGGAACATTCGAGATACCGGAGAATTTGTTATCAACTTGCCGGGCATTCAGCTTGCGAATAAGGTGATTCCCACGGCAAAGCCCATACCGCCGGAAGCCGACGAGTTCGCTTTTTCAGGATTGGACGAGAAAAAATCGGAGCTGATTAAGGCTCCCGGTATCGCGGGTTGCTATGCCTGGATGGAATGTAAGCTTGTCACACTGTATGAAGAAACGCATTATGTTCTCATAGTGGGACAAGTGGTCAGGTTGGAGATTTGTGACGATGTTCTCACACCTGACGGGACTCTCGATTTATCCAAAGCACAGCCTCTCATGATGACGAGTTTGCGAAAAGGCATGAATTTTTGTACTGTGCATGAGATAAACCATTTCGAGCCGTTTTCTGCCATGTTTGAGGATGGCAACGACCCGCTGGCCAAGAAATACGATTGCTGAATACTGGATTTACCGATGGAGAGTATTACAATTAACCTGATTGCACAAAAGGAGGTCAATTCTCATGAATAAAGCTCAGTCAAGCGATGCCTGGAAAAAAGCAGTTGATTTTCACGGTCATGTATGCCCAGGTTTGGCTATCGGTTTCAAAGCGGCTACAGCCGGAATGGAATGGCTCAAACAAAATCGCTCTGAGGATGAGGAACTGGTAGCAATCGTCGAGACCAACGCCTGCAGTGCCGATGCGGTTCAGGTCATCACGGGGTGCACCTTTGGCAAGGGAAACTTCATCTATAAGGATTACGGCAAGAACGTGTTTTCTCTCGTCAGCCGTCTCTCGGGAAATGGCGTGAGAGTGGCGCTTCGTGCAGGCGCATTTCAGCCGAATGAAAGACACATGGAGCTTATTCAGAAAATAAGGACGGACACGGCAACCGAACAGGAACGCTCCGAGTTTCGAAGCCTGCACGAGCAAAGGAGCCTCGCCATTCTGGAAAGAGATCCGATGGAACTGTTCACTATCGAATCCGTCACCGTTGAACTGCCTCCAAAAGCGACTATCGAGCCGTCCGTATCCTGCGCCCAATGCCAGGAACCGACCATGCAATCAAGGCTGGAGCAGAAGGACGGGGTTCTTGTGTGTAAGACCTGTTCAGGAGCCATGTGATAGCAGAATCGCCGGCTAATTAGTCCTGAGGCTCCGAATGCCATTGTTCCATGTGGGCTGCGTGGGTTCTCAGGTATGCTCCGGATTTGTAGAATTTATCGTAAAATTCAAGATCGAGATGGTGTGCCTGAAGCACGGTGATCAGAAACATGGACGGCACTGTCCCGGGGAATTTGCCGAATGTGTCGAATATGTATTGAGCCTGTAGTGCAACACATTCTTTGAATTCTTCATTATGCACTTGAGCCGCGGAACGAACTTTGCGGCTGTCCTTCCAAATTCCCGGAGTATCTGGGTTGAAAGGGCCTCCGGGACCGAACTTTCGCCGGCACACTGCTTCCACCGCTTCACGCATGGAACTATAATGCGGTGGACAGAATCCTTCCATCACGCCTTCGAGACCCGTGGGATTCGGGTACGGCCAGTTTTCGTTCTCGTCATAACGGAATCGCAGCCCCGGGACAGCAGGATCGCCGCTGGCACCAAGCACGCTGAAAGGATCGATGCCGTTGAACATCCAGCCGCCGAGCCCCATTGCCTGCAACATCAAGGCCCCGGCGTAGCAGCTCAATGACACTTCTACAGAGACTTCTCCCAACGACCATTGTTCGACAAAAGTCAACGGCCAAGTATTGTTTACATCCACCATATGGCCGAATTTCTCGATTCCGGGTATTGAGCGTTTATTAATATCATCTGTCAGGACCACACCGTTTTGCAGCATGTAGCAGATATTGAGGAGAACATGCTGCGCAAGATCCGCGACCGGTATTACGAGAAACGATCCCGGGCGATTGACAACCCACGTATTGTGAGGTTCGGTATAAGGAACCTCAGGGGGAATGCCGAGCCGTCCATCCTGGAGCTTTCTGATATGTTGTTTGAGAAAATCCAGGACTGTCACCAGACTGACTTGTCCGCTCTCGTCAGGTTCTGCACATGCAGGGGCATCTCGTAGATCCAGGACATAAACACCTTCATCATCAGTAAAGAACGTCGTGCTGGTGTGAAATCCGGCCGAGGATGGAAACGTGCGGCCTCCCGCTGCTCCGGCATAATTGGAAAGAAACGGCGCATAGTGCTCCGCCCGGTAAATCATGTAGTTCCACCCGGTATTGCCCCCGCATGCAGCCAACACAAGGAGCTTTTCCAATTCGGAGAGAGGAAAGGGTTCATGACGAGATTTGTATGCAAATACCCCATCGGGAATTTCCGCTCCTCTGAAAAATCTTCTCGATCTACGCCCAATGAGAGCCTCCATCAGGCTGAAAGAAAGCATGTCCTCAAGGCCCCGCTTCTCGGAGAGTATTTCCATGGAAACCTCCATTTCAGAACAACTTCAGATTGTAGTGAACTCATGTGCGTTAGAGTAATTGTTTAAAATTCTGATGCTCGTCTCACACTCGAAGTCAAGATATAAGCACGGTCGGTGTCTCTTTCGGTCTATTCTATTGACACAATTGATTATTTTGAACATCCGCCGACATGGAGGCCGGCACCTACCAATGCTTTTGTCAATCGGCACTCTTTCGGACAATTCGTATAAGACTAAGGAATATTGAAGAAAACTACTTACCTGAAATGACCGTCCTTTTTTGTAATCGGCTTGCAGGCCGGCAATAATGGAGCAACAATATCTGTCTAATCAACAATATCTGTACGCAATTTATGAATCGTTGGGACTGGTATCAGCATCTTTGCCGTCTCCGCGATCGATTTTATCCGCACAGCGTGAGCATACTCCACGAACGAGCACGTGTCGGTCGCTCACTTTACCCCATCCCTCTACTTCGGAAGGGAGGGACATCGCGTCAATTTCCGGCCATACGAAATCCGTAATACTGCCGCATTTGATACAGCTCATGTGATGATGTTGCTGAGTATTCGGGTCAAACCGCGTTTTGTCATCAAGAAAATGAACTTTGGCGATCAATCCTTGCTCATCAAACGTGCTGAGCGTTCTGTACACCGTATCGAGTGAAACAGTAGGCAGTCTTTTTTGTACACGTCTGAATATCTCTTCAGCCGAGGGATGATCGTTGGCAGAAATAACTTCAAGGAAAATCTCAAGGCGCTGAGGCGTAACTTTGATAGCGTGCTCTTTACAAACAGTGCGAAACATCTCAATTTTTTGATTTCTGGACTGTTTCACTGAAGAAATCCTTGTAAGTACTTCACGTTCTGTAGCCTCAATTCGCGAAAAGTTCCTGGTTCCCCGGCAGTTCGAAATGAAGATCCTTCAGAGGTGTTCAAACGACCTCTGAAGGATGATGGGCTGTGACAGCAGGTTGGCACCGATCCTGCCGAACGTTTATGGGTTTACAGCGCCCTCATGAAGGCAACGAGAGCCTTTTTCTCGTCTGCATTCAAGTTGAGACCCTGAATGAGGTTGAAAAATTCTACTGTGTCTTCAAGTGTGATCAACCTGCCGTCATGAAGATACGGAGGCGACTCTTTGATGCCTCTGAGGGGAAAGGTCTTGATCGGTCCGTCAGCGGAAGCCATTCTTCCGTTTATCATTTTCGGTTTGAAGAATCGCTCGGCTTTCAGATTGTGCATGAGGTTATCCGTATAGTAAGGGGCAGGATGACACACTGCGCATTTGGCTTTTCCGAAAAACACTTCCTGACCCTTTAGTTCGAGCTCGGATGCCTTTTGGGGATCGAGTTTCCCATAGATATCCAACTTGGGGGCAGGTGGAAAGTCAAGAAGCTCCTGGAATTCAGCCATGAAATGCACCTGACTGCCCCGCTCCAGAACGTTGACGCCTTTCTTGGTTGCTATGACAGGATCGCCGTCGAAATAGGCCGCACGCTGTTCGAATTCAGTGAAATCCTCGACACTCTTCAGGGCGCGTTGAGAACCGAACAAACGCTGAATGTTGACTCCTCGCAGTGTAGGAGTGTCGAGTCGATGGCGAAATTCCTGGGGTCGAATGTCACCCACCAGGTGAGTAGCCCCGTTCGTATGCCCGTTTGCGTGACAATCAAAACAGGTGACTCCACGAGAAGGCTTTTCGGAACGACGATCGTCCGTCTGGTTGAACTGCTGCTGAGGAAATGGAGTAACAAGAAGTCTGAGACCCTCAAGCTGTTTGGGGTTAAGAATTCCGTTAAATAGCTCGAAGTAATTGTCGATGGTCACCAGTTTACCCTTGGAAACGTCCCCAAGGTCCGGTCTTGTTGTCAAAAAGATTGCAGCAGGAGATTCCGGCAAAACGTGGTCCGGCAGGTCGAAATCCAGGTCGAAGCGCGTGAGGTCTCTTTGCTCCTGTTTCTTGATTTCCTCTATGTGCGTCTTCGGGAAGACCATGCCGCCTTCAGGATGATTCGGATGAGGAAGCGGATAGAAGCCTTCAGGCCATACATTCTTTTCTTTAATCTGCTCGGGTGTCATGGCAGCGAGCTGCTCCCATGTAACGCCGCCCTGAGGAAGCTTGACTCGCACGCCTTCCTGTATTGCCTTCCCCCGGGACATAGTAACGCCCTGGGCCGGCTTATTGCTGAGATCGTAACGAGAACTGAGCAGGTCGGTATGTTTCTTCTCGATTTCAGGTTTGGCTGCCTTCATCCGAGTCATAATCGAATCAAAGGGCTCAGTGATGACAACCGGAGAATAACTGCTTGGGACCTTCTTGGATTCAGCATAGATCAATCCAGCAAGAGCCACAATCATGCAGCAGGCCATAACAAAGATTAACTTGGGTCGTACGAATTTCACTAAAGTACCTCCTTTTCCAATTGTTTGTCGGGTTAGTTACTAATGCCCTCTCTTCCAGGATTTCGGAAGATGAGCTCCTATGCAAGCACTGCATAGCAGTTGTTAGGAATACTTCCTATTTCTGATCATAGTGGAGCAACTATTCTCTGTCAAGACATTGTGCCCGTCTTAACTGGGACTAACCAAAAATCAATAAACAAGGTTGTTATATATGTTACAAACCGGTTTGGCCATCAATGGCGCATTGCCCGATCGGATCGCCTGCAGCTCAAGGATGACATCCCTGACATAATCAGCACATTTCCGGATGGAAAACACTTGACATTTTTGATAGTGCTACGTATTCTTCTGCCGTAGCATTCTATGTCATGATTTAATTTTTTGTAGCCATCCATGGCGGTGCACTTTGTCAGAACCGCAGCAGGATTTGGCAATTTGGAGGGAGGGTGAGGTATGCCTTTCGTACGGTCTTCCATTGTTCTCATTTGTATCGTCCTCGTGTCGTTCGTTTCCTCTCCGGCTTCGGCCTGGGAATTCTCCATGGACGGCGGGTTCAACTATGTGTATGAATACTACGGTCAGCAGGGAAACCAGGGATTCTTCGGCCAGTTCAATGTAGATAGAAGTGTCGGCGTTGGAGGTCTATCTGCTGGGGATTATACTGCAGTCAATGCCTGGGTCGGTCGGCAGATCGGACGGCAAGGAAACGACTTTGCTGCTGGATCCGACGCTGTTAAGGCTTATCAGAATCTTGAACTGTGGCCCCAATTCACCGTTACCAAAGCTATACGCTTCAGAGGCAAGTACCGCCTTGGTGCGTACGGCGACCCCAACAATTCCGATTATTTGACTAATACCAAGCCAGGCACTAATGTGGCAACCTCCGATGGGCAATGGACCATGTGGTGGGTAGTCGCGCAGACGCCTCTCGGTCAAATCGCGGTCGGTAAGAGGCCGGAAGCTTTTGGAACAGGTCTTCAATTCAATGGGTACAGCAATAATACGACTGAAGGGCTCGCCCTGATAGCGCCTTACGGTCCGCTCCGTCTCAGCTTGGCTCTAAGACCTCAGTGGCTCTTGCAGCCTGATTATGAACTGAACTCCCGGTACAATTTCTTCAACATTCTCGATAAAAACAATCTGAGACAGCTTTCAGTGCGGGTCTTTGCGAACTATCAGAATGGTCCCGTCGATATAGGAATCTTCTGGGCCGGCATGCGATGGCATGCGGGCAAGGAATCACAGGGGTTGATAGTCACGGTTCCTCCCACGGGAGCGGCTACCCGCAACACCTTTTATCCATATGACGTACTGCTGAATCTGGGCACGTTCTATCTTAAATACAATAACGGACGCTTCTTTTTTAATACCGAGTTGGCCTACTATAATGAAATCATCGACACCCTTGTGACGGCACTTCCGGGCCCAAGATATAAGGAATCGTGGAGATACATGGCCGAAACAGGAATCATGGCAGGTCCGACGAAGGTGAGTTTCCTCTATGCTTTTATGCCCGGCCCGGATCGGCGCGGAGGCGCACTGATAAACAAGCAACCGTACACCCAGGGTGCAGGTCAAGGAGCATATGACGTGTTTCGTCCTTACAGCTATTTGCTCGGTTATGCCTACGGTTCCGGTGTGAATGCATTTAACGTGAATGGAGACGGCTATATCAATGCAGCCTGGGTGCTTGCTTCTCGAGTAGATTATTCGGTTGCGGCCAACTTGAATGTTTTCAGCTCTTTTCTCTGGGCTGAACGGTCGTCCCACGGCTACGGGTGGGGATACTTGAGACCCAATCAGACAGCCACAGCAGTGAGAACCGTGAATGCCGCCGGGACGCTCGTAGATACAGTAACATGGACTCCTGTCCTTACCTATAAACAGCACAGGAACGCGCCAAATATTCCCGATACAGCCCTGGGCTGGGAAGTCACGACCGGTTTTGATTGGAAGCTGCTGGAACGCTATACGCTGGGAGGACTGATATCTTATTGGCAGCCGGGAAAATGGTTCAAATATGCTTCGATTGACAGAAGCATTCCCGGATGGGACACTCAGACGGACTCTACCCCTGCTTATCCTTTCGGCACAAATCCCGACCGTACTATAGACCCCATTCTTGGGGGATGTGTCTCCCTGACAGTGGATTTTTAGAGCATAGCATCTTTGAGGAGAGTTTTCTCATGAACAGAGCAAAAGCGGAATTCTTTGATTCCCAGGTGAATGAAGCCTGGGCTGCCTCGGACTATGGGGCGGAAGAGATTGCAAAAATAAACCGAATGCTGGCGTATGCAGACCTCCGTCGGGGACACCGCGTCATTGAACCGGGTTGCGGTACAGGGAGACTGACTGCCATTCTCGCCCAAGCTGTCGGACCGACGGGCATGGTTCTCGGATTCGAGATCAGCCGGGAAATGAGAGAAGCAGCTCTGCGACGCATGCGCACACGAGAAAATGTGTTGCTCCTCCTGGAACCTGTTGAAGCATATCCGTTTGCTCCGGAGGACTATGACATTGTGCTCTGTCACAATGTATTCCCCCATTTTGATGACAAACCCGCTGCGCTTCGGTGTCTTGCAACCGCTCTGAAGAAAGGAGGAAGATTCATTGTCTTTCACTTCATGAATTCGGCCGGTATCAACGATCTTCACCGCAAAGCCGATGTATCGGTGTTGCATGATATGCTCCCGGCAGAAACGGAAATGCGCAATCTTTTCCGAGCTGCGGGGATGAGCATCGACATGCTCCGGGACGATGAACTTGGATATCTGCTTTCAGCCACTCGGAATCGCTGATTCAACAAAACGAATTATGGTCAAAGTCTTGAAAACCTTGGAACTAACAGGCCGGTGTTGTGTCAACTCATGTAATTGGCTGTTTCACAAGTCTTTTTTGCCCGGTCAATTTCGCACTTCGGGTTTTTTTCCCACACAACAATCAGTAAACAGACAGAACAAAAAATCGACTATTCTTAATGAATTAACATCAAGATAGGTTTCTAAGCCGAAAAACAGGGAATGGGGATTACGGTTGTTTTTCGCCCACACCCACAGGATGAAACCATTCATATTTACATAAACTACTGTAACCATAGGTTATCTTAATGTTGGCATTGTGTTTGCTTAGTGTAAAGAAACTAGTGGGGCGACGCAGTTCAATGGGGTGAGGGTCTCGGCGAAAAGACCAAGGGGAGGATATTGATACAGAGGGTTATTGGTACAGACCCCCGAATTGTAAAATTGATTCACCACAGAAATTGCTACGATTTCGCATATCGAATCTTTTAATTATTACAGTGTCGCCTCACCTGAATTTATTTCTACCCAATACATAACCAATTCCAACACGCAGTAAACGCTTCGAGTTTCGGTGCACGGATCAGGGTTTTCTGTCCATGCGGCCTCGAATTCGAGAGTGGCAGAGCACTTTCTTCTGCCACTCTCTTTTTTGGAGGACGGACGATCTCTACCTATCGGCAGACGGCCTGTGCTCGGCACTGATTGGACTATCCGAATTTTCAGCAGGATCGATTTACAAAGAGCGCCCGGAAGTTCTCTCGAACATTCTTCTCCATGGAAGGATTTCTTCTAATTTGAAAGAACTGTTCCCAAAAACGGGGCAGTAAAATGGCAGGGTCATAGCTGATCGTTGCAGTTCTCGACCAGACGCTGATCCTATATCCCTTTAGGCCTGGGATGAGCCTCAATCCTTTATCGATATCAACGTCCTGGAGGATTGACATGACTTTGGGAAGATTTGAAAAAGAAGTCGTCGTCACAATTTTCCCGGCAGTGTGATCGCTCATCTCGATCAGATGCGCCAATTTGAGGAGACGCTCTATCACATCTTGAGCCTCTTCCGGTATGTTGACAGACTCCATAACGACTATTCCCCTTTCCTGTTGATTGCTCTACCGAACGTGACCCTAATCAATGTGCCGATGGCGAGTCAAGGAGTCTCGACTCCCTTACAAAATCCTAGCACAAGGTTCTGTTCTTGTGCTGATTCGCTTTTCTTCTCATAGTCCGGGAGGCTGGAGGTATCCTTACCCTCTTTCTTTTGTCAAAGCGTGATGAATCTCAAGATATTCACATGCTCGGTTCGGAAAGGCCATTCTG
The DNA here is from genome assembly GCF_000266945.1 of Desulfomonile tiedjei DSM 6799. NCBI lineage: Bacteria > Pseudomonadati > Thermodesulfobacteriota > Desulfomonilia > Desulfomonilales > Desulfomonilaceae > Desulfomonile > Desulfomonile tiedjei. The sequence continues at coordinate 2,639,732 of NC_018025.1, read as the reverse complement.
CACTTTCGTAACTGACAAGCCACAGTGTCCGGTTCAAATGTAAGGCGTTACGATGTCGAAACTGCATTTTCTTTGAGAATGAGCTTGAAAACGGGAAAGGAATAGCTAATAACTACAGTGGGGCTGGATGCTCACGTATGACAATTCTGCAATGAGAACTGATGTCTGACAGTATCGGGAAGACAGATCTGCAGTTCTGACTAATTACAGAGGGGCTGGAACCATGCGCTATTTTTCGATAGTCAAGATGATGTTAGTTCTGTTCGCTGCCGGCGTTGTCTGTGCTAACGCGATGACTGCCACCACCGACGAAGGTCGAAAAGTCATCCTGAATTCTGACGGAACGTGGAAGTATGCTTCCGACAAGGAGTCATCATCGGCTGGTACGGAATTGAGAAAAACGAAGAATGCCACAAGCATTCTTAAAGGGAAAGCCGGTTTCTACGAACTCTGGTACAACCCTGAAAAATGGACGTTGAATCCGAATTCACGGCATCCTGTGGCTGAATATCAACTCGTGAATTCCTCCAAAGAAGGCCAAGCGATGGTTATTGCTGAGAGGATTTCCGTGCCGATAGAGACCCTCCGGAAGATAGCGATTGATAATGGAAAGAAGGTGGCCCAGGACCTTGAGGTAACTGACGAACAAAATGTCAGAGTGAATGGACAAAATTTCCTCAAGATGAAAATGCTCGGCTCGATTCAAGGAATTCCTTTTGCATACTACGGAATATATTGGACCGGAAAAGCTGGTTGTATTCAGCTCATTACCTATACGGCTCAAAATCTTCTTGAAGAATTTCAGCCGGATTTCGATGAATTGCTGAGCGGGCTGGTGATTACGCGTCCTTAGCGCATGTTTTTGGGGGCGGCGGAGAACGCATAGCTAGAATTTTCCTGAATCGAGGAAACGGGGATGGTCATCTGACCTCTCCTTGACAATACATCCCATTTGGCCGATCTCTACGCGGCCGGGACGTGGCTTAGCCGGTAGAGCACTGCATTCGGGATTGGTGTCGGGCCTTCTTATAGCACTTAATTGCGACTCACCTTCAATAATTTCACGACGTTTCGTCTCATTCGGTTTCGTTTGATCACTCCTCGTTTCAAATTCTGTTAGCTGTGTTAGCTGGTTTTTCCGATGGACAACATCCATGCCAACTCTCTATTTTTGTTGGTTGGAAATCGATCCTCGGCACTTCCCAGATGCCACTTCCCCCATATCCCACGTCGCGTAGCCTTGCCTCGATAACAACTCCGCAATGGTAACCTCCGATGAGGTCAGACCATCCAGCTAGCCGCCTATCGGGACTGCATACGTTCTGAAGCGAATCGAGAAGCGACCGGCCATGAGCGCAGATCGCGTCGGAGTGCATCGGCCTCCACTTTGAAGTTCAACAGCCTCTGCGCCTCTGTGGCGAGAAGGTCGACGCGCGGGATGAGTGGGTGCGCAGCGGAGAAGGCCGAAAGGTCTTGCCGGAAGGTCGCGCGCCCTTGCTGCTCCTCTGGCAGATCCCCGTGATTGTCTTCATAGCGATTACGCTGATTTGCACGGGAGTGGCGATCCTCAGCGTCTGGCGCGTGTCTCGTATTGAACCAGCTATCGTGTTCCGAGGATGAGCATGAGCACGAGTGCACAAACAACTGACCTGAAGGCCGCCGTGCATCTGTCCGCTGTGAACAAATCGTTCCGGAACGGCGAGCAGGTCACGCCGGTGCTTAAGCACGTCGAATTCACCGCGTACATGGGCGAAATGCTCTTGTCGTTGGACCTTCGGGCTGTGGTAAGACGACGCTACTCTCCGTGCTGTGCGGCACTCTGAACGCGGACTCGGGCGAAGTGACCTTGTTCGGCCACCATCTGCATCAGTTGTCGCCGTCCCGCATCACACAATTTCGTGCACGTCATGTCGGCTTCATTTTCCAACAGTTCAATCTGCTGCCCACGCTCACCGTCGTGGAGAATGTCGCCGTCCCGCTCCGCATTCAGGGCGTGTCATCCGGTAAAGCCATGACTCGCTCCGTGGAAATGCTCTCTCGCGTCGGCCTCCATGAAAAGGCGAACGAGCGTCCGTCACGTCTTTCCGGCGGACAGCAGCAGCGTGTTGCCATCGCTCGCGCTTTGGTACACGAGCCGTCGCTGCTTGTCTGCGACGAGCCAACTTCCGCTCTGGACTCCGAAACCGGCAGGCAGGTCATGGAAATACTTCGCGCAACAGCGAGTGACGCCCACCGTCTTGTCATCATCGTCACCCACGACCCGCGCACATACAAATACGCCGACCGCATCGCCCATATGGAAGACGGACGCATTTTGCGGGTCGCGCCTTACTCGAACATTGAAACACTTCAAGGAGGTGATTCGTGAGCATACTCCTGCGCAAGTCTTCCTTGTTAGCCGCTGTCGTTGGTATCGTAGCAGTCATTCTTATGGTTCACAGAACAACGGCGGTTGAGCCCATGCCGCAGCCGCCCGTCGCGCCCGTACAAAAGCTGACCGAGCACGTCATCGCAGCGGCAGGCATGGTCGAAGCCTTGCGTGAGAACACGAGTATTGGTGTACCTGTGTCTTCCCTGGTGAAAACCGTGTTCGTAGAAGTGTGGGACAGAGTTGAGGCCGGCGCACCGTTACTCCAGTTGGACGACCGCGAACTGCAGGCGCAACTCAAGACACAACGAGCCGAGTTGCATGTGCGAGAGGCCGAGCTCGCCAAGGCACGCCGCCAGTACGAGGTCAAGGAATCGTTGCGGCCGAGCAATGTGGTTTCACGTGACGAGGCCGACACGCGTCGTGAAGAGTTCGCCATCGCACAGGCGCGGGTGGAGTCCGCTTGCGCCACTGTTGAGCAAACCGAGTCGCTCATCAGCAGGCTGACCGTCCGAGCTCCCATCGCCGGGACGGTGTTGCAAGTCAACACGCGCGCGGGTGAGTACGCCATGCCTGGCGTGAGTACCACGCTGATTTTGCTCGGTTCGATTGACGAACTGCAGGTGCGGGCCGACGTGGATGAGCAGATCGCACCACGCGTAAAACCCAGCAGCAACGCCGTCGGCTACCTCAAGGGCGACACACAGCGCCCCATCCCGATGGAGTTTGTTCGCATCGAGCCCTACATCACGCCGAAGCGTAATCTCACCGGATTAAGTACCGAGCGGGTGGACACGAGCGTGCTCCAAGTCATTTACAAATTCCCGAACAATTCGGCGCGCCCCGTCTATGTTGGCCAGCAGATGGATTTGTTCATCGAGGAATCAGCAAGCGATGGCAGTGGGGTCAGTTACCCTCTGAGGCAGTCTAATGTTGCTTCTTGCCGGTTGTGTCCTTCTTGGCCCGAACTACAATCATTGGCAGATCTCCTGAATGCCGTGCGGGTCCCCTGCGACCATTGATTGATCCATGTCCCGCATAGACCTTGCCAACGGCGCTTGCGGCCGAATAGGCCATCAGCCCTGGACATTCTGGGGCGGTCTTTTTCGGCGTTATTTTCCGGCAAATCTGCTATCATAAAAATCCATCGGTTGGCCGTCGAGTTCCTGGCAGGAAAATCCAAAGTTGTGGACACGCAGTTCGGAAGCACGGGGCGGAGGGTTTGGTCACGAGATGAGGGCACTCATTCAGTAAAACAATCCTTACAAAGACTAGTGTCATGTCCACTCCATGAGCGCATCGGACAATGTCCGGATTGTTCGTGATACTTCGACCTCCTACGGTAACGCATGTCCCATTTCCGCTGCAGCCCCCTCGTTTTGAAACCTGTTAGCTGGGTGTTAGCTCGGGGACAATCTTAGAATCAGCAGGCACTTGACAGGAGCGCGAGAAGCCTGTAGTTTAGCGGAGTCGGGACGTGGCTCAGCCTGGTAGAGCACTGCATTCGGGATGCAGGGGTCGCTGGTTCAAATCCAGTCGTCCCGACCATGTAACTACTTGAAATCATTAAGACAGGCCACCCAACTGGGTGGCTTTTTTCTTTCCCTGATGCTCAACTGTTACTCCCATATTACTCCCATGACCATTTTTGCCTGTAATCTCGCGTGCTAACAAGACTTCAGTTTCACCATTTTCCACTATGAGCTTCTCTATAGCTTCGAGTAGTTCTTTATCACTGATGCGTCCATACCTGTCAGAAACGCTCCTAGCCTTATTTTGGTGGCCTAAAATCGTTTCCGCTATCTGGAAATCGATACCAGACCTTCGCGCATTGGTTCGCCACGTATGACGTAAATCGTGGAATCGTGGACGTGCATGTTTCCACTCTCCACTCTTCTCCAATGCAGTCAATGCACGATCCCAGCAGTTTTTGAAAGTCTCAAGACCAATAGGACGTGCTCCCTTGCTATCTCTCAGCAGAAAAAGGTTGTCAGTGTCAGCAGGTGCAAACCTGACCAATGGTTCAATGGTGGGGAGTAAATCTTGATGAATGGGAATTCTTTTCCAGTGCGCCTCTTTTGTCGCCATTGGTGAAATCACGATAATGCGCTTGGCCAAGTCCACCTGTTTTCGAGTCAGTGCTAAAAGCTCGCCACGTCTCGCGCCTGTGTAATACGCAGTCCAAATAAGATCCTGATACCATTTTGGACAATGCGAGGCGATTAGCTGCACATCTGCGAACGATAGATACACTTGGCGCTCGCCTGACCGTGTAGACAGTGCCTTTAATGAACGAACAGGGTTTACGTCCACCACGTCATTCTCGACCAGAATCCTGAACAGCTTCGATAAGGTGGCCAGCTCACGATTGATTGTCGAAGCCTGTTTACGCTCGCGCAGTCTATCGTTCTGATACTGTTTCAGGTGCGCCACCTTAATCAACTTCACTGGGGTATTCGCGCCAAGCCTTGGTACAAGGTTCAGTAATGACGCCTCGTGTCTCCAGCGTCCAGGCGAATCTCTTATTTCTGGATCTGTCAGAAATAGCTTGCTTGCATCTTTCAACGTAAACTCGCGCCTTGGCTCTGGTCCAATCCCTAAAGATGCCGGTACTTCGATTCCCAATGACCTGAACATTGTACCGCACGCTTCACGACTCGCGCTGTCCAGCTCACTGAAATTCCAGTTTTTGCACGCATTGGAAATCAATGCTTCAATCCTCTTCGCCTCTTTCTCACCTCTGGCAGAAGGACACTTTAATGCTGGAAGCCTCAACAATACTTTCTTTTTCTTCGCCTCTAATCCCATCCCTTCAAGCTGTCGTATTGTGAAGGGATAGAAGAAAAGAGCGTACTCACTCTGACCTTTGCTCGTTTTGATGATTACCATGAACGAAACTCCTCTTTGAGTCTCGCTCTATCAGTGTTTCCCCTATGATTCGTCTTGCGTCTCGCCTGTCTGTCACCCCCTTTCGAGTCAGAGGGTAAGAGTTTATGACAGGACGTGTCAACAGGATCTTGCGCAGGGGTCGCGTCAATTCGCCTCTGTTGAGCTCGCGCACGTCCAGCACGAACAGCAGGAACAGCGCTCGACTCCACATGGCACGCTCTTAAATAAGCGTGTACATCGTCAGCAGTGAAACGCCTCTCTTTGGCATTAATCCAGAAATAGGACAATCTCCCAGCTCGACACAACGCATGAACGGTCTTCGTGGACATTTGCAGGAGTTCAGCAACCTGCTGGGGTCGTAAAATGGTAGGGATGGGGGAGTCTTGCTTTACTGGCTGTAAAGTTTCTTCAAATGGTCCTTCTGTTACGCTCTCTTCTCTGTCCAGGTGATTCACTATACATGGTCACCTCCGCGTTATCCCTGGTCGCGATGCAGGGGACACCTTAACAGGTGCGACTTGCCTCAAGACAGCGCGTCAAGCCGCGTGCCTTTCTCGTGAGACGATAGGGTGCAGCAGGGAAGCTACACAGACCGGATATCCAATTACGCGCATCGCAATCAATTGACGTCAATACTATGGGAAATCCCGTTCTCTGCCAATTCTGGGAACTGACAGCATGCAATTTGTTCGCTTTCAAAACTTTACCGATTCGATTTGCTCCACTGAGTAGTCGAAACTCTCGCAACGTGTCAATAGAATTTTATACCGGATACTCTTTCAACCTCTCGCTTCCAGCAGGCACAATCAAATTTGGCTTGTGATATATCTTGGCTCCTGCTTCCCTGGCAGTCGTCATCAGAGATTCAACCCAGCTCCATTCTGGCTGCATAGGTGGCTTACCAGTGCGAGACATTCCACCAATGATGCACCAATGGAATGGAAAACTCTCGAAACTCAATTCCTCAAGCATGGGCTCGCACGAGACGAATTTCGTGCCATGCTCCAATTGACCGAATGCCTCAATTGCTTGCTCAACCCTCGATTGCCTGTCAATGGTCGTACCTAACCATGAGTTCTCCGGAAAGCTGAACTCCAAATACCCCTTGGGATTCTTCGTCAGAAATAGGTATGTCCTTTGTGGCGTTCGCCTGCATACGTCCAAAATCGCGTTAATCCATTCGCATGGTACCCAGTCTCCAAATAAATCTGCCATCGAACAGACGAACACGTTTCTGGTTCCAGCCTCATCACCTCGTGGAATTGGCGTGTCGTATGGCATGTTCAACCTGTCCTCGTGGAATTGTGGCGTAAATCCAGCCTCACCATTGAAGCGATGCGCTATTCCTCTGGCATAGCAATAGCTGCAATTATATCGACACCCTGTCACTGGATTCCAAGAGTATGCAGTCCATTCGATATTTTCGTTAGGTCGATTAAACGTCTTCCTGGCAACCTTCCGCGCAGTAACAACCTGCTCAACCTGCTCAACCCTCGTTTCCTCAGCAAATAAACTACTCTGTCTCGCACCACTCAAATTCATCATCGTCAATCCCTCCAAAATGAACCAAATCATTAAAATGCTTGACGTATACGTGTCCTTCCCCTGTCATATCATGGCAGTGACTCCAGTCAATCATTTATTCCCTGCACACGCATGATTTTATAAGACGCGCAAGTGCTCGAAATGATTAAGCCTTTATTTTCGTTATGTGTCAGGATATTCAGCATAGTGAATTAGCGTTACTGTCTCACCCGCTCGCGTACCTCTCGCAACCCTCGATTACTGGGGGTGGGGGTATGCCAGTCTTCACTATGCTGAACGTGAGCACTCTTAGCACGCAAATGGTGCTGGCCTGACAACTCCCAGCCTTTGCTCAAATTCCGTTCGTTCAGGCTCTCTGTATCTCGCATTGGCCTGCACGAATTCGACCAGCCGCGCGCCAAGCTCGTCAGCATCGCATCGCAATGCGTCCACGAATGACACTCGCTGTCCTATCAGGTAATCACCGCGCGGTACCCGATACTGCATCAGAAGCGTTTCGAGCTTGTCCAGGACCGTTTCCGGAAATGTTTGGCACGATGGTAACAGATCGATTTGAACGGACGTCAATTTCCGTCTCGGGACGAAAGATACGAACGGGATTAATACGGAGCATGCCCAGCCATAATATCTCTCATGCGCAACAATCCCCCGGATTCCATCCCGGTACCGTCTCCGTCCAGATACCGTATCAACCAGAAATCCCGTCTCGATTGCTCGGGACAGGTCGGTGTTAATCGATTGTGCGTAGCATTTGTCGAGCAATGGCCAGCGGTCCACTGTCTCGCGTGAGAGTTTCCAGGGTCCATACGTCTGCTCCTCGCCAATCAAGCCTTTCATAGCACAATTCCTCCATGTATCAATTATCGTTCGCCTGAAATTCAGGCTGTCGTCAGTCAACCAATTTCAGAAATGCGTTCGTTCGTCTCGTTCGTTCGTTCGTAGCGACAGTCGAAAAAACTCATTGTCGCCATATATACGTAAAACTGTCGCAATGGTATATATCCCCTGTCATATCCATTACTTCTGTGCGACAGGGGGGGGTGTCGCTGGGTGTCGCCCCTGTCGCCAGTAATTATGCATGTGGCGACAGGAGCGACAGGGGGTGAAGGGGGGGGGTGTAGTCACTTATATACCTCTATATTATTATTATTATTACACTTTGCTATATATAGCGACATGGCGACAGGTATCTAAGGAATTTCTGATTAAAATGGACACTTGAATCTCTCGTCAGGCGACAGCAGATACTTTCCTTCCTGGCCAGCAGCTTTGACAATCTCTTCCCTATCAACCAAGCGCTCCAAGCGTTTCTGGATTGTACGCCTGCTCACATCGAGCTTTTCAGCGAAATCTCTTGCAGACAGAGGCACGCCTTTAGCCTTACGCAATATTTCCAGAATTTCTTTCGATTCCTTGGACAGCTTCACGTCTGACGCAATCCCAACATATCGCCAGTTCAGCGTTGCTGCGTCGAATTCGAGGGTAAAAGTCGATTCCTCAATGTCGCGTCCTTTGATGTATAGCGTCCCCTCATTTGTCCCAAAAGAGCGCTCAAGAATGATTGTGCTGTCGCATACTCCCATCTGCGCTTGGGAGCCTAAAGGACGCTCGAAAGGGTCTGAATCGTTGCCAGCCTGCTGTTTTCGAGTGTGATGCACTGCAATGATTGCCAAATTGCGATCCAGTGCCAATCGGTGTAGCGGACCAAGCAAAGCATAATCGTTCGCATATTCGCTTCGCGATTTGTCAGAAAGAGGCTTCAATTTCTGAATTGTGTCGATTATGACCAGCCTGCAATCCTGATTTTTGTCCAGCCAACGCTGAAGCATCTCAATTCCTTCTGGAAATGCTGGCCAGTCGCGGGTGTACAAGGCATCAGCAGGCAGAGGCTTACCCTCATTCATAGTTATCAGACGTGCCTGCAATCGACGTTCAGAGTCTTCCAGAGCCAAATACAGCGTTTTGCCTTGGATACACTGGAGTTCTCCCAGCGCTAGGCCACCAGACGAAACAGCAAGCGAAACATTGGTGCAGAATAGTGACTTTCCACCTTTAGGTGGCGCTGCGAATAGGATGAGATTGCTTTCCATGATAATCCTGGGGACTATCCAGTTGATTTTTGGAAAGACCTTTTTGGCAAGGTCTGCATAATTACTGACTTGAATCAGGTGGCCAGTATTGGTCTGTAAAATCGGAGGCTCGAAAAGCTCTGTTTTTTGGGAAACGCCTCTCAAGAGGGTCTTCACGTGGTCAAGGTCGTGTTTCGCGCAATACGATTGCAGGGAGATACCCCCCAAAAAAGGGGACAAATCGACTAGTTTCAATTCTTTATTACATCGACAAATACCATTAGCGAGCTTCTGGGAGCCTTTAACCTGGATATCATTGGCAGCGTCAGTGAAGATAAACACCTCGCGCGAATCGTCCCCCATACTCCCTGGAAGCCTCTCTTTGCCTGTTGCAGCGCCATAACCACCAATTAGTGCAGTGCTGCAAACGTCAGCGAATAGGCATGCTGTCTCGTAATCAGGGAAAATATGGACCTTGTTTGGCTCTCGCTTAACTCCACCTTCATTGTAGAAACTCCCTTCCTGCTTCCTCTGATAATCTTTTGAACCAAATTGGAATCGCGGCAATCCTTCCAGGTCACACAAAAAATTGCACGCTTCAATAAAACTGAGGCCTAGAGAGCGCTCCACAAAACCAATAATATCGAAAGTTTCTTTGGTCCCATGGTCGTAGAATGCAGGGGGGGACCAATCGTCATTAATTTGCACGCTGGGGTCTTTTTCATCGCGGACGCTCGTTTTCTTGCCATACGCCTGTTTTCCACATGCAGTTATCACGCGATAAGGGTCTAACTTCTTTAATGTTTCTAGTCTGGGGTCGCTGTCATGACGTGAAGAATGAGCGTGGTTCTGCTTCTCGCGTTTTGGCTCCTTTTGGCTCTCACGTTCCTGTTTCTCCCCAGCCTGAACACAAAGGTCAATCAGCCAATTAGGAGCCTCTGCAATCTCGATTTCTCCTGGTGCGTGTCCTTCTTTCCAGCGGTACGCGGATCCACTTTCATGAAGTGACGGAGCTGTGACGATGTATCCACCTTCCGCGCGGACATCGAGCTTAGGAGCAACCTGATTACTGCTGCATTTGATAACCTTGCCTTTTGGCCACTTAAACAGCAAATGGCGTCCACTTGAACCAGTAATACCCTCAACAGTGTCAGGAAGCTCCCCATATTGCTGAATGAGCTTATCAAGACTCTCTTGGCCAATCGCTTCACCTTTGGATAAATCCACGTCCAGCACCCAAATTCCTGAGACGCTACCTGTCGCCACTGCGAGATTCGCCATCGGATTTTTAGAGACGTGCTGAAACAGCTCCACACGCGATTTTGTGGCGTCCTTGAACCCTTCTGGGTAGAGACTCCCTAAAGGATGTTTTCCCTGACTACATTTCGTATTCGCGCTTTTACGTTTCCATTTCGAGCATGCGCAGACGTATTGAATCCCCTTCTCTGTTTCCTCTGGCACAATCCACCAGCATAAAAAGAGTGACCAGCCAAGCCTCAGATACCTGAGAATTGAACTCAGGAGAGCTTTTGTGTAGGTTCGCTGCTCTAAGGTCAAAGGTCTGCGCTCAACACAAAAACCAATTTCAGCAGCGTACAGAGCGTAAATGTCAGTCTTTGTGCAGGTTCTTTCAGTTAGATTGTGACGCATCATTCTCAGGTCCATTACGTCTAAAGACTCTTTACAGTCCTCATTGGCGCAAATCCCCTGAGTCTCGTTTATTTGGTATCCCTCAACCCCACATTTTGGACACGTCTGGTTTTTTGAACAGTCAGGGAAGTATTTCTCAAATATATCTGGGAACCTGTAATTGTGGTGATTTGTAATTATGTCTCTCGCGTGGCTTTGACTTACCAAGCTCACGTCTGGCGAGACAATAGATTCCAGCCTCTTAATTTCTGTCGTAACAATAGCGCCAGCAGATTCCATCGGTAATCCTCCAGGTAAAAAATTGAAAATGAATTGAAGTCGCACCAGTACGTACACACCTTGACGCGATTTTTTTCGTGTCGAATTCGACAAAAATGCTTGATAAATGGGGAGTTTTTGAATAAATAAATGGTCATCACATCATTTTTTCCATCGGAATCTCTCCAGGAACCCATCCTCACCAGATGGGTTTCAGTTTTTCCGGCATGTCATACACAGCACGTAGCTTGTCACACACGCCTGGAAACAGGGGGAGAGATACGACGAATTACAGTAAAACTATTGGGTCAAGAGTTTCGATAAATCGAGTTTTTCAGCCAATTTGGGAAAAGGAACATCGAAAAACTGCTCTAACAATTTCTTAAACTTGCCAGTAACAACTCTTTGCGAGGTCTTACGCTCGCGCTCCACTAATGAAATTGGCGTCGTGGAGCCATAATTGATTTTTTGCGCTAATTCTTTCTGCGATAAACCAGCCAAACGTCTGAGGCATTCTAAGCGAGTCAACGGAACCTTCATTCCCTCCAAAAGTGCAGGTACCTTCCAGAGTCACTTTTTATTACATGCCAAAGCATGTAAACCTTCCCCTTGGGGGGTAGGAGTATACGCGTTCAAACCAGAGGTCAATATTTTTTTAGTCAATCAAGTCGTCAGGAGACCCCAGCGCCTGCCATAGCAAGACCTCGACAAGTCCATTCAGAGTGCCACCTGTCAGAGATTTTTTGCTTACAGCCAGCTCTCGCGCTCTATTCAGCAGCTCTTGGTTGAATCGGAATGTAACAGTTTTCTGTTCTTGAACAGACCCCCTCTTGAATGAGGGTCTGATATCAATAGGTTTAGGCATCATTACTCCTTTATTTTCTTTCCACCATGTCAGTAATTCGTTCAGTTCGCCTGCATCATGGTCATTTAGCTGTATGACAGATGCACTCTCTTGTCTTGCAGGTTCGTCAATTGGTTCGCTGTCTTGCAGTGGAGCACACTGTATTTCATCAGGTCGCGTGTCTTGCACTGCGTTTGGCTGTATTGCAAATTCGATGTGCTCTCTTTTGCAAAACATATCAAGACTGGATTTGCTCCACGCTTTGCCTGTCGTGGTAGTAATCTCCTGTTTATTCAATGTGTCCACGAATTTCTGCCAATCTTTGCGATTGAAGCCAATCTCACCAGCAACCCTGATAATTTCTGCGATAATCTGCGATTTTTCCATGTTGTACCTTCCTTATAATAGGGAACCTGGGGGGAGTTCCCCCAAGTCCGTTATGGTCGTATCTGTTATGCGGCACGTCTTAAAACGCTTTGAACGTGTCCATGAGTCCATACTGGCGATTTCTTGGGGGTGTAACCATGCTCATTCAGATGATTCGCTATGGTTCTCAGAGAGCTACCAGCATTTTTCATGTCTCTGATTATCGTCAATGCTCTCTGCTCAGTCTCGTTTTCGACCAGCTTTCCATCGTCTGCGAGGTCATAACCATAGGGGAGTTCGCCAATCCTTTTTCCCTCTGCTTTTCTCGCTTTCCTTCCTTCATTGCAGCGCTCGTTTATCATATTCCTTTCGAGTTCGGCTGCACCGGCCATTATCGTAATGAAAAACTTTCCGGTCGGAGTGCTCGTATCGATGCTCTGTCCCCCAAGATTCAGGATATGCAAGCTCACACTGTCTTTTTCCCATGCCTCAACATTGTTCAGGCAATCGGAGGCGCTTCTAAAACCTCTGTCCAGCTTGCAAATAATGACAGCCTGAACCTCACCAGAGCCCACCATTTCAGCCAGACGTGCACCTTCAGGTCTTGAGGCGAGAGGCTTGCCACCAGATACGCCAGCGTCAACCAGCACGTCAACCAGCTCCATACCCTTCAGTGCTGCATACTGGCGAATCATAGTCTCTTGAGATTCCAGGCTCGTACCGTCAATCTGTTCCCTGCTGCTCACTCTTGCGTATCCTATGGCTCTCATTGTCTCTACCCCTTTCAACGTGCATCCCTTATGTATTGCAGTGTATGACACTTATTCCACCCTGTCAAGAGAAATGCAATACACTTGCAAGACACTTGCATCTTTTTCTATCAGTCTCTTGTATGACAGCGCGCATCTCGTGCAAGACATGTAAAATGAGCCATAACAGACGACACCATTAATGTCATACACTGCGCGCTCAGTGTCTTGCATGTATGAGACTTTGAAGTGTCATACGCTCACACGTCCAGGTCGATAGGCATCAACCAGCGCTCACGTTGCGCCCAGCGTAGCACGATTGGCGTTCCGCCTGTCATGTCAGCAGGTTAGCTACCACCCCAGCATTGGAACCATTTCGTCGGAAAAAGCGATGTCTGAACCGGGGTAGTTGATATCTCAGGCCAATGCGCGGCAAATTTTGCCCGCGATTATGTGCACGTCTTGCATCGAATATGTCTTGCTGTATGCTCCTTTGTGAAGTATACCTTTTCCACCTGTATGGCTCGTTAATTGTTACAGTCACCATGCAGCAACCAATTGATAATCAGCCTAAATACTACAGTTCAGGCTGAGACAGTGCGCAGGAAGTTCCTGCTAAATGATACGTTGATAGGAGAAATCCCCATGATTGCAACAGAGAGCCAGCCTATAACGGTCCCGGTCACGTTCAAATTGCCTCAAACGATGCATGATGCATTGGTTAATATGGCGAACGAACAGCGCAAGACTATTTCTGCTCTCACTCGCGAACTGGTAGCGCGTGCGTTAGGCATGGGTGATAACAGTAATGTGCGTCCAGCAATTGCGAATAGACGCGGGTCGCGCGGTAATTGGTAGAGACAACCAGCACAACCTCATTTTGGTATAATTGAATACGGATATCTCAGGAAAGGCATACATTATGGAAAACTCTAATTCGATTCAGGCATATTCTAACGATATTTACGAAGTGCGATATCACCTTTTAGATCGTGGTTTCCGTCAATGCGTTGAGCTTATGGACGCAATGCCAGCACCGCAATTACAGGCTCTTGTGGGAACCTGCTTCACTGTTCAGCATGCACGGGATATCAACCGTGGTCGCAATTATCGGGGTATTTGTTTACTCCAGAAAATCAGACAGGAACAGGGGTGGAGCATCGAGGATTTTAGGGCTGCATTGAGCCAGTTTGCAAAGACCGATTTGTCTAACCAGCGCAAAGCATGGCGGGAATCGCAAATTGCATTTGCGAAAGCTGCTCTCTCACCCAACGATTACAAGATTTGGTCGCAATCTGTGTCTAGTTTCGCCGTCATGTCGAAATGGTTGAAAACGAATCCGGAGCCTGATTTCATCGAAATCACCCTTGAATTGGTCAAATCCATTGAGACGAACAGACCGGCACGCGAGAAGCATAAGGGCTATGTCGTGAAGCTGTACGAGCGATTTTTCGCCAATCTGACAGGCTTTGACTTGCGCTGGGAATGCCTGCTCGCGCCTTTGGGGAGTAGAGACCCGCGTACCCATCTCACCCCCATTTCTGAGAAAGTGCTTCGCAAAGCTGGATAAGGTGTCGAAATGGCGATTAAAACTGTCGAATGGTCAGAAAAATGGGTGCCAGTCAACAAATTGACGAACATTGACGTGCAATTTATCAGTCTCGTGCCTAAAGGTGCGAATCAAATACCATTTCAGATAATTAAAGCTGATACAGGAGAAAACATGAGTATTAATAGCGTTTTGCAAAAATTACAGGGTGCAGTCAAAGATGCTAACACGATAAGGGATAATGTTCGCCAGCTTGCGAAAAGTGCGAATGCTCGCAATGGTAGACAATCCTCTTCTTCGAGTCCAGCAATAGGCCAGCTCAAATCGGATATTGCCAGCCTGTCAAAACGTATTGACGCATTAGCGCCAGATCCCATATCGTACGACAATGCCTTTGGTACCGATTCTGTCAGCCTATCCAAAGCTGATGATTCGCCTCAACAATCCACTTCATTCTGGAATTTTAACCATGACGTGCATACTGTAGACATCGCGCCTGTGGAGACGATTAAAGCTGATGATCAAGGTGGGAAGTTCTGGCCTTGGTAGTAAAACCCGCATTTTTATTTGCTCAAAAACCGTTACTCCCATATTACTCCCAAGCTCGAAAATGAAGGGAATTAATAGGGATTAAAAAGGTTCAAAGGGTCTTAATAAAGACATTCAGCTATTTGGAATCATAGGGAAAAGCGCCTGATGAAGCGATTCTCTTAAAGTGCTGTTTTTACTGTTATTTGCATTCGGGATGCAGGGGTCGCTGGTTCAAATCCAGTCGTCCCGACCAGAAAAGCTAAATTAAATCAGAGTGTTGCAATGGAGCGCTGCACTCTGATTTTTCTTTTTGACTGACCTTTTGGCACTTTTTTGGCCCCTTTTTCATCGAGCTTCTCTTCGGTATCCTCGACGAGATCCAGCTCCGTCCATCCATGATCGAAGCTCATACTGTCCACTGCTCTGAGAAGCTCTTCATCAGAAACTCGTATGTACCTGTCGGCCACTGACCTCTCGGTGGAATGCCCCACGATCAGATTACGAACTGTTGGGTCCATACCCGATCTCTGCGCGTTCGTTTTCCACGTATGACGTAAGTCCCGCATTTGGAGCCCAGGCACTTCAGCCAATTTGATTGCACGTGCCCAGCACTTCCTTACCGTGGAATGATCGATGTCCATCCCGTGATACATCTTCTCGCTATTCTTGAAGCGGCCCGTATAGGAGAAGATCTTTCCTACGGCTTGGACCACATTGCCGCCCCGCTTTCTACGCAGAGATTCCAGAAGCTCGACGACCTCTTTCCTTAAAGGAACACGTTTGGGCCTTAGCCTGAGCTTGTTTGGGTTTTTTCCCTCTTTCGTAGTATCAGGGGGCAATATCAGCATGCGCCTCTCGGGTTTGTACATCTCCCATCGTAGGTTTACCACCTCATTGAATCGCATTCCCGTGTAGTAAAGCATGACCAAAACGTCATGCAACCACCAGGAGTGCTTTAACAACGAGTTGAAGTCCTTCCAGGATAGATACGAGTCCCTTTGATTGGCAGGCAGCCGCCTCGCCATTAAGCAAGGATTGAATTCCAGATGGCCGAGTTCAACCTGGTTCCGCATGATCCCAGATAGCACAGAAACCTCTCTGTTAATCGTGCTGTTTTCCACTTTCTTCTGTCTAGCCACCTGGTATTTCCTGATCTGGGCAACCTTCATGTCCTTCAGCGGATACTGCTCGCCAAAGTGCTCAGTGATGCGGTCAATAGCATAGAGGTTTCTCTCAGACCTGTGTTTGGGGTCAGCCTTCAGGTATTCTCTCGTGGCCCTAATCAAAGTCAGTTCCTCGGTCGGCTCGGGGCGTGCAAGTTCAGGGGGCAAAGCCCATCCCTTGTTCTCATACGTCCTGAGGACAACATCAAGACAGTCAGGGTCTAAATGGCCAAAAGAGCCAATGGTAAATGCCGTCTTCACAGCTTTCTCTATCTTCTTTGCGTCTGTCGAGTTCGTGGCTGGGGATACCGTCCTTATGCGGTGCCCCTTCCACTTGAATGAAACATAGTATTTATCGCCGATTTTCATCAATCCCATGACGAAACCTCCTGTCTGAGGTCTCGCCAAGATTCCCCTGAACTTTTCTTACCACCTCCTTTCTGAACCGCCTTAGGGTAACTTGCCGTACGTACGGCATGTTGGTGATTCGTTGTTTTTGATTCTACCTTATCCGTTTTCTCTCTCAAAAAATTATCTATGGCCTCTCTGCTAAATAACACGATCTTGGCCGAAATCTTTACTCTTTCAATTTTGCCTTTTCTTGCCCATTTCAAAATGGTGGCCTTTGACACATTCAAATAGGCTCCAGCTTCTTCAGCCGTCAATAACTCCTTTCTTTCCATTCATGGTTCCTTCCTCCGTTAGCAATTGTTTGAAGGCCCCCGTCGGAGGGTGCGGAGGCCTTCTTATGTTTGGTTAACGAGAACCTCGCAGACGCGAATTCTCTGTTTGGGCAGGGCAGTATGTACCCTGATATGTAAAATCGCTCAGAATTGATTCTGAGCCCCTTATGGTTGATTTCTTTGTGTCGGTATTGTTTCGTATGTAAGGCCTTGCTGATTCAACTGTCTTAATTATAACTACAAGTTGCAGTCCAGTGTGATAATCCCAGCGGGTATACCCACATTCCTTTGATAATCGCAAAACCACTATTCATATTCCTTTGATTATCACACATCAGTAACAGACCCTTCCTATTCGATTATCACACATCTCATATATGTACCATATCAATAGTCCTATTTGTAGGTACATGATCAACTATATTATGAGTTAGCAGAGCAACTAGAGTATTGATTAAAGAGATCTAGTTGTACATAACCTGAGTCATCAGTTTCTTTAGTATCAGTTAGCAAAGATCTAGAGCTTGCAATTGCTAAGTTGTATTTAGTAATATTTGGGTAATGACAGTAGCCCGGCAGTGGTACATCATAGAAAGGTTCTCCCTGCTCAGCAATGAGAGCCCCAGAATTATAAGTCCGCCACCTGTCCGCGTATCTGAATCTCCCAGCTTTGGTAAAAGATCCCTGCGTTACCACATCCATGAATCCGACCTGTACCAGTTTCTTCTTTGCCCGTGCTATGGTGTCCTCGCCCTTAAACCCTCTTTCCTGAAGATATTTTGTAGGCAGTCCGAACTCGCCCTTGTTTAAGAGCACCCCAAGGCCACTCTCGAAGAGCTGGTCTTTGGGGATCTTATTTAGCTTCGGTTTGCTCTTGGGGGCGTACCGTAGTTGGGACAGACATTCTAAGAGAATCAATTTCTCTGCCTTGGTCAGGGCATGGAAGGCTTCTCCGTTCCATAGCTCCATAGGAATGCGTATGAACCCCTTTTCCTGTTTTGCCTTTTTCAAACGCTCCTTTCTCCATTCTTCAATGGTCATAGGTTTTTTCAACATGTTTACTCCTCGGGCCGTGTGTGCTCGGCCCCTTTTGCCCAAAATAATAATTTTTCCTTTTCGCCGTGATGAAGTGCTGGGGGTAATAATCATGAATTCAGCTGAACCCTCTCTGAAATTCCCCCAGCAAAAAAATTTTTCACATTGATTTTCCGTCTCTACATATTAACTAGGCCACAAATTCATCTCTAACTGAAATGGCGTAATATCAATTATTTGAAAAATAAGGTCTGAAGATGTTTGCGATTTTAATTAAAAATCAATGCCGACACCTGTCGGTTTTGGTCCACGGCAGGAAACATGCCGTACGTACGGCGAGTTGAAGCCACGCACCCAGACAGGTCTTCCCTATCGAATGGGCAATTCAGATTCATAGGGACTCACGTAATCAGGTCGCTCGGCCTTAACTATTTCCCGCAATGTTCTCACATAGTTCACTGACGCATCCAAATCGTCTCGCACCACAGTCGGGGCATCTTCTATGAGCCAAGCATGGAGACGGTCTTCATTCAATTCCAGAAGTCGAATTATTGCGTCAAGATCGTTGTTGTTCATTCGGCGGATCATATCTTTATCAAACATGGCATTGTTCCTCCTTATTAGCTTTCTCAAATGCTTCTTTAGCATTCATGCCCGCGTCCATAAATTCTTTCGCGAGTCTTAAAACCTGCAGGGCTTCTTCGTCGTAGATCCGCAGGGTAGATTTGCCCATCTGCAAACGATCTGGGAAAATCAGGGCCTTTTCCTCCCATCGCCTTAATGACGACGGGTGCACTTTCAGGTCGTGTGCCACAGCATTGATGCCGTAATATTTCATAATCGTCCTCCTGTAGTTATGTGTAGAGGTAGACCTCTATCCATTTCCAGATGGGAAGTTAATTCATTGGAACCGCCCACGGTCATGATGATCCGTGAAAGGTTTTGCCATGTCAGGCCAAAGGAGGCTTTTTGTATTAATTCGAGCAGATCAAGTCTTGAATAAGGTTTATCATTAGTAATGGTCGGACTGACGCAGGATTACTCTGATTTCAGCTATTCTAGCGTCGATACATTCTCGATGTGTACCGACCTGTCGCAAGCGATCTCACACGACACATGTCCTTAGGCTTAGCCAAATCGATTCTCTGCGAAATTTTTGAGAACGTAATGGTTCAGCATGGGTAGATTGCCAACATTTGCCCGTTCACCCGCGTCCGCAATCAATATCCCATCAGAATCATAATTGTTTAAGGGTTAGAGGGTTTATCCATAGAAGGATAGACCATCAAGATCAAGAAGGAGGCACACGCTCATGAAAGACAGCGGATTCGTAACATACATCCTCATTCTGGCCTTGCTGTACATAATCTCCCCAATCGACTTGGTTCCAGATGTGATTCCAGTGGTTGGCTGGGCCGACGATGTGGCAGTCGGTTTAGGAGCAGGAGCGGTAGCGTTGGCAGGAGGTCGAAAATAGGAGGCAGCATGAAGCTATCTGAAATAGCCATAATCGCTTTAATTGTCGTCCAGGCGACCGCGGAGATCCTTAAACTTATTCAGAAATGGAAATACACCACATGAAAGGAGTTCCAACATGAGCAACAATGGAAATGGACTTTTCAGAGAAGATGAGCTGGTGAACCGAAAAATTAAAGTCGGCCAAGAATGGCAAAACCGAGTATTCCCGATTATCGCGGGTCGTTTGCGTATTCTGCATGAAAACAATGATCACCTGAGCATCCAGACTGAGATCGCGAAGCTGGATAGCGACTTCGTAGTGGTAAAAGCGACCGTGGAATGCCAGAAAGGAAAATTCAATGGTACTGGGACTGCATCAGGCCAAAGAGACTCAAGACTTTCGGATTCGTTGGTTGAATTGGCTGAAACTAGGGCCATAGCAAGGGCCTTACGCTTCGGAGGAATAGGAGTAGAGTACACTTCAGCAGAGGAAGTGTCTCATGTGGCTTCCGCAGAACCCGAAGCAGAGCAAACCATCAACAAAAAGCCTGAAAAGGTGTTCGATCAGGGTGACGGAAACAGCAAAACAGGAACAAAAGCGTCAAGTGACGCTATTGATCGACCCGACAACGGATCAAAACCGCAACATTGCGGTAAAGGAACTGTGACTTCTGCACAAGTTCGAGCTTTACATGCTTTGACGAAACGGGCCCAATATAGTGACGAGGACATTGCCTCTTTGCTCGGCCCGCTCAATGCCTCTTCATTCCAAGAACTCACCAGACAAGACGCTTCCAACTTGATTCAGACTCTCCAGATTGAAGTCGCGGCCTAGTAACCTCACAACCAAAAAATCCACTATTTAACGGGGAACAGGACAACTGCGTCTTGTTCCCGAGAAAGGAGAATAGCGCGATGCCAGAAGGACCTATTACGCACTTCTCATATTCCCAGCTCAACACCTATCTGAGCTGTCCATTGAAATACAGACTGCAATACGTGGAACTCATCCCGCCGGCATTTACATCCGTTGCATTGGCCTTTGGTTCCGCTTTACATGAAGCGGTAGGTGCCTATTATCAGTCCCGCCTCGAAGGAGAAGCTCTGAAGCCTGACCAGATGCATGACGTGTATCGAGCAACATGGCAAGATGCAGAAAACATCAAGTATTTCAACGGCGATAATGAGAAAACTCTGCTTCAGAAAGCAAAGCAACTTATTGACGTGTTTCACGAGAATGTCAGCCCAGATACTTTGGTGCTGGGCGTGGAGGAGTTCTTTGAGTTCAACATTGAGGGCGTGCCACCATTTCAAGGCTACATTGACCTAATTGAGCAATCGCCAGATGGGATGATCACGGTCGCGGACCTGAAGACAGCAGCGAAAAAGCTGGGAGACAATAATGTCCACAGCAATCTCCAGCTCACGGCCTATTCTTTAGGAGCTGAAGCTCTGGGGTTCGATCCTGACAGCCTTACGATGCGACTGGATGTGCTCACAAAGACCAAGAGCCCTGAGATGGTGCGATACGAGACTACCCGCACTCATCTGGAAAGAGACAGATTCGTAAAGCTTGTCAAACAGGTCTGGTCCGCTATTGAACGGCACGCATTCTTTCCCCGCGACGACTGGCATTGTGCTCAATGTGCATGGGCAGATCATTGCCGAGAATGGTAGTTATGTGATATGCGATTACATGCAATTCTTAAAGACCGAAAGGTCTTTTATTTCCCGCCCAGACACCTATATTCCAGCCTTTTCGGCCATGTCCGAACGTCCGCAGATGGGAGTCTTTGTAGGCGGGCCCACCCCCCTTTACAAGAATCAAGGCTGGGCCTTGCTTTTCTGCTATTTCCAGGAGCGCTTCTAATTACGGCCGATAAGAAAGCTAAGGATATTATCCGCATGGATACTACATCTTTTCGTTATTCAGATGCTATTACGCTAATGCGAACGGCATCAGCTTCAGCAAGGGGACTCACAAAAGTCTACCCATGATAAACTCCGATGGTATACAGCGGTCCATATCAGAGTTATTTTTTTAACATGCCGTACGTACGGCATCTTCGGTTTGCTTCTGATTGTCGTTTATTCGGTGCCTTTGGGAGGTTGTCTTGTAACGTGCCCTCGGGAGGGTCGAGGGCACGGATATTTGAAATTACGCTTTTACAGCCACCAAATTCGTTGCCTCGATGTCTATGACATCGGTTTCTCTTAGTTCGATGAGAGCGATATTCTTCTTGGCCACCTTCAGAAGGTTCATGGAATCAATCATGTGTTTGGCCACCTCTTCCGCCCGCTTCGCAATGAGCATGCGGATATCAAATGGCAATTTTTCCAGATCCTCCTGATTCTCAAGGGTCTTTTTGGCTTTCTCGTCCTTCATCAGGGCCTCGGGATTACCCAGAAGCCTCAGAAGGGCCTTGCCATCTTCTTCGGAATGCACCACGCGGTGAAGCTTGCCTACTTCGTCAGCAAGTTTACGGGCC
The DNA here is from genome assembly GCF_000266945.1 of Desulfomonile tiedjei DSM 6799. NCBI lineage: Bacteria > Pseudomonadati > Thermodesulfobacteriota > Desulfomonilia > Desulfomonilales > Desulfomonilaceae > Desulfomonile > Desulfomonile tiedjei. The sequence goes on along the minus strand of NC_018025.1, from coordinate 2,618,086 downwards.
GAGGCTTTCTTTTTATTTGCCTTGTTGGCCAATTTAACCCGCGTTGCTTCGTTTTCAACCTGCAACAAAACGGCAAAGTGTGAATAGCTCAGATTGGAGCAATCCACTTCTTTCGCTAAGAGTTGCTTGCGTAGAAAAGCGGCTCTCACCCACTCACCCAATCGTCTGCGATTAACCCGCAGATTGTCATGATCTATAATAGACTTCATCGTCTTGTTCTTATATGGGCTTTTTGAAGTCGCTTCATCCAAGCTTCCCTGAAAGACCTTACTAAGCACCAAATCGCCAATATCCATTTGACCACGTTCAACTGTATCTATAGCCAGCTTGTTGATCTCGCCAACTATTTTCTTGATCTGGTCGTCCGACAATACATCGGTGCTCTTATTTTTGGTCTTCGCAGAGTTTGACTCTTTAGCTTTTTTTGCCATGGCTCACGTTCCTTTCAGCTTAATATAACTCCTTTCCTATGCCTGATGCGGGCATTTGCCAGACCAGACGGCTGTTACAACAAATTTGTTACGGTGTATTATATTTCCACTGCCCCCCAAGGGACCCCACCGCCACAGGGTATAGGGACGCACACCTCCGCGTGGATGGCCAACAGCCACCTTACGGTGACTTTTTACATCTGTGTCTGCTATCCCGTTTAGTCAACTGGTACAGGCAAAAAAAATATCTTGGGAGTCCAATCCTGTTAATGATCAACCTGGAAAAAATGAGGAAAATCCATCTTGGAAAAGATTATGTGAGAGAACCCAAACAAAAATCAGGCCCTGATTGCCGAGACAATTGGTCCAGTTAACAGTTGCGGATTACTTGATTGCATTAATATACAACTGACTCGCTCAGCAGATTGCTATTGTTGACCAGTTTAGGAATTTTTGAGCATGCCTCGGAGAAGATGCCGTACGTACGGCAAGTTCGTGCGGAACACGAATGATTATAGAGGCAAGTGAATTGGAACCCAAATTGACTGCTCTATCGAGGAACTTTTTGCTTGAAGATTGGACAAGCAAGAGCAATATTACATGAAAGGCAAGAAACCGAATTCTAAATTCATTCTAATTCGAGGTCGTGGAATTTGTCCCCTCAAGAAACGTTGCCAGACAAACCCAGCCTTGCTGTCACCCACCCCGATCTTGCTAATGAATGGCACCCCCAAAAAAACGGCGACGTGAAGCCATCTGATGTTACACATGGCAGTGGTCAGAAAGTGTGGTGGATCTGTGAAAAGCAACATGAATGGGAAGCGACTGTCTCAAAGAGGTCCAACGGAAGGGGCTGTCCTTATTGTGCAGGGCAAAAAGTCAGTCTAGAAAGGAGCTTGGGTGCAACATTTCCGATGCTCACACGAGAATGGCACCCCCAAAAGAACGGCTCATTGACCCCTTTTCAGGTGAGACCGAAGAGTAATAAGCTGATTTGGTGGATTTGTGAGAAAGGCCATGAATGGAAAGCTTCGCCCAGTAATCGAGTTAAGGGAAGCGGGTGCCCCTACTGCCTAGGCAGGCATGCGTCACCAGAATACAATCTGGCAGTGATCAATCCCAAAATAGCAAGACAGTGGCATCCCACAAAAAATGGAATTCTCACACCGTTTGATGTTGTCCCCGCTAGCAGTAGGAAGTATTGGTGGCTGTGCCGACATGGCCACGAATGGGAAGCCAGCCCTGCGCAGCGGAGAAATAGCGAAAACTGTCCATTTTGCCTCAACAGAAGAGTGTCAATATCCAACAACCTCTCCACCCTATATCCGAAATTAGCAGCTGAGTGGCATCCTACCAAGAATGGCACGCTGAAAACAGATCAGGTTGTTGCGGGAAGCGGAAAGGTGGTCTGGTGGAAATGCCAAAAAGGTCACGAATGGAAAGCTTCTATTTGTGACAGGGCAAAAGGAAGGCAGTGCGCCAAATGCATAGGGAAGCAGGCACATTCGCACCATAACTTAGCCCTGAAATTACCTGATTTGGCGAAAGAATGGCATCCAAGTAAGAATGGAGCATTGACTCCTCGTCTTGTGACCCCTCGCAGCAACAAGAAGGTTTGGTGGCAATGCAGTCGAGGTCACGAATGGGAATCCAGCGTCTCGAATAGGGCCAAAGGCCAAAACTGTCCTGAATGTAAGCCCAACACGTCCTTACCCGAGATTCGACTCTTTTCTGAACTAAAATTCCTGTTTCACGAGGTGCTGTGGCGGCACCGTGTTGATGGCATCGAGTGCGACATTTTCATTCCAAAGTACGGAGCAGCCGTCGAGTATGATGGTGCCTTCTGGCATATGGAAAGAACTGAACAGGATGCGCTTAAGAACGAGAAACTCGAAGGAATGAGCATTCGATTATTCCGAGTGCGTGGAGAAGGTCTCCCCCGATCATCTGAAAATGACATTCTGTTGTCAGACAAACAAACGAGGGATCCAGAAGTTGATGTCGTTAAATCCCTTCTTAGTGTCTTTAGTAGAGTTTTGAATTTGGATGAACAGGACACAAATAAAGTGGCCGACTATTTGCGGCGAAACGACTTTGCTAATCCCAAAGAATTCAGGAGAATAGTTTCTTATCTGCCAGGGCCGCCTCTGGAGAAGTCTCTGCTGGGGGAAACTCCTGAGGTCGCCAAACAGTGGCATTATACCAAGAATAGTCCTCTTACCCCAGAAATGTTTTCCCCACATAGTGGGAAGAAAGTCTGGTGGATCTGCGAAAAAAGGTCATGAGTGGAAGGCCATGATCCAGAATCGTTTGAAAGGGGCTGGATGCCCGTACTGCGCTGGACAGAAAGCTTCGAATGACCATAATCTTGCCACAAAATGTCCGGAGCTAATTCACCAATGGCATCCCTCTAATAATGGTCACTTGGAACCAAGCATGGTCACGCCAGGAAGCAACCTGAAAATATGGTGGATCTGCGAAAAAGGTCATGAGTGGAAGGCCATGATTGGGAGCCGAACCAAAGGGCGTGGATGTCCTTATTGCGCTGGCCAAAGAGCACTGCCTGAGAATAATCTTGCGACAAAGTTTCCAGAGATTATTCAGCAGTGGCACCCCTCGAAAAATGGTGCCTTGAATCCACAGATGGTGACCCCGAAGAGCAATAGAAAGCTATGGTGGATTTGCCAAAACGGTCACGAGTGGGAGGCAAGCCCTAATAACAGGACGAGGGGAACTGGCTGCCCATATTGCGCTGGCAAAGACCCCAGCCAAATGCATAGAGGGAAGCTGAGTTCCGAATATAATCTCGCTGTCAAGTTTCCAGAATTGGCGAGGGAGTGGCATCCCACCAAAAATACGGACCTCAGTCCAGATATGGTTACCCCAGGCATGAACAAGAAAGTATGGTGGCAATGCCAGCATGGTCATGAATGGAAAGCTGTGGTCGCCAGCAGAGCAGCTGGAATCGGATGCCCCTATTGCGCTGGGAAACTACCTTCCGAAGAGCACAATCTTGCAATAAGTCATCCTGAATTGACTAAGGAGTGGCATCCGACCAGGAATGAAAATCTCACTCCTTTTGATTTTACGCCAAAAAGTGGAAGAAAAGTGTGGTGGATTTGTAAGAGGGAGCACGAATGGAAAGCCCCTATTTGTAGACGTACGGGAGGGGCGGGATGCCCCAACTGCTTTGGAACGAGAGTGACTGACTTAAACAACTTGGCAGTAAAGTTCCCACAAATAGCAAAGCAATGGCACCCGACTAAGAATGGAAGTTTGACTCCTCACGATGTGAAAGGCGGCAGCGACAAGAAAGTGTGGTGGATCTGCCCTGAAGGCCATGAATGGGAGCGCAGGGTCATGCATCAGGTTCGGAGTAAAATTTGTCCTATCTGTGCTCTGCTTGATCGAGAGGAAATATCCTGAGGAAGTCCAATTGCATAAGCTAACACTTTTTTAGGGGTGTCCACACATTGAGTACATCCAAAAAGTGACGTACTTAGGCCGAAGTAATCCGAGTCATCAAAGAATAAACGAGAAAAAGGTACCGTAATGGGCTTCGACAAAGAGGAAAAATATGATTGGAATTGGTTTAGGTCGAGCATAAACCAGACAGCCAGGACCATCGAGCCGCAGATCAAACAACTACTAGACTTTGTTTCGGAAGTTGATCTAATAGTTCAGCAAGTCGTTGATCGTCCCACAAGCTATGCCTCCGAGCGACCTCAAGATTACGTAGTGTCAATTCTGGTCGTCAGGTCTTTTCGCCTCTTTGTGTCAAGTATGATTTTGAGCCTTTCTGGTTACGCTGACGTTGTCCCGAATTTGAAGAGATCTGTGATGGAAATAGGACTGATGCTCTTGAACATGAGCTCTAATCCAGTGGCAGTAGCTTTAGGATACATGCTTCATAGCGTCCAAGAGGAAATAATTTCAATGGAGACGGAACTAGGACGACTGAATACAAAAGGGGGCAACGCCTTGAATCTGCCGAGAAATCTGGAAGAATGGAAAAACTTTCATTCTCTTCTGGGAGATTTGGCGAAGGACAGAGGACTAATTGCCGAAGAGATCCAGCGAAATTTTGCAAGAACCAGCGTCCGCAGCCTCTGTAGAGAGCACGCCAGTGAAGAATATTATCTAGTAAACTACAAAGCTGATTCTCTTTTCACGCATGGTCTTCATGCATGTTTGGGCGGTCTTGTGGAGGACAATCCAGATCAACGGACATTTATGCTTGGCCCAGCCATTAATCACGCTGATGCTGCAGTAATGGACTCCATTGCCCAGATGACTGCCAATTTAGCATTGGCAGGAGATATTCTTGAGGATGAGGGTGTTGCCCAAAATGCAATGTCGTTGTGCAGGAGAGTTGAGAATCTCATAACAAAGAGCTGGTCAAGAATGCCAGAATAGCAGCCAACTTTTCTTGATCTGTATTTGAAACGCATGGAACTTGAAATCTAGCCGGACCTAGATTCCTTTGGCACTTTTTGGGCCCCTTTTGGCCCCTCGGTGGTCAGTGACGGTCGTCCATGGCCTTCAATGGTTATTGATTTTACAGGGGAATCTCGGCAAGACGGCTCTGGGATTAGCTGGTTGTAAGCCTTCGGGATGCAGGGGTCGCTGGTTCAAATCCAGTCGTCCCGACCACTAACCGGTTGAAATAGTTGAAACACGGTCACATGATAATGTGGCCTTTTGTTTTTGGACCGCTTTCCAGTCACTACTGAGTTACTATTTTTTGACGAACGTCCCGCCACATCTTTCGCAACGAGAATTTCCGTATCGCCATGGTTGAAGGTCATCTGATCTATGGCATTCACTAGTTCTTCGTCACCGATTCGGCCGTACCTATCGCTGACTGATCGTGCTTTGCTTTGATGTCCAAGAATAGACTCGGCTATTTGAAAATCCATTCCGGATCGGCGTGCGTTCGTCCGCCACGTGTGTCTGAGATCATGGAATCGCGGCCAAGGTTCTTTCAGCCCCAAAGCATCACATGCACGTGGCCAAACATTTTTGAACGTTTCGAGCTCGAGTGGACGAGATCCTTTTTTGTCATAGAACAAAAAACCTTGTTACTAAGGCTTGTTACTTTTTGAGTGCCCCTCTCCAGACTGCCCTCTAAAATGGGAATCAACTCCTTATGAATTGGCACTCGTTTCCAATGAGCCTCTTTTGTGGTTTCGGGAGATAACACTATGATTCGCTTGGAAAGATTCACTTGTTTTCTCGTGAGTCCAAGGATTTCCCCGCGCCTCATTCCAGTGTAATACGCTGTCAGCGCCAAAGGTCTAAACCATTCTGGAGTCTTGCTGATGATTAATTTCACATCCCCAAAGCTGATGTAGACCTGACGTTCGCCATCACGAACTGATAGCCCGTCCAGTTATCGCACTGGATTTGCATCAATGAGACGATGCTTTATCAGAACCGAAAAGAGTTTGGATAGTGTGGTAAGTTCCCTATTAACCGTTGCCGGACTCACTTTGTCTGTCAATCGATCATGCTGATACTGCTCGAGCTCCGGTACCCAAATTGATTTTATCGGGCGGTCCACACCAATCTTTGCTCCGATGTTCGCCAGTGACAGCTCATGGCGCCATCGTCCAGGACTGTCATGGATTCCGGGACCCGTTATGAAGATCTTACATGCATCTCGAAAGGTGAGCTCTTGTTTGAGTTCGTCTCCGCCCAAATCTTCCCTTCTCCCCATTTTCGATTTTCATGTGTTCGCTTATTACCTGAATAAGTAGCAATACGCACGACATTGTGCAGACATTGTGTTGTTACTGTGACTATATGTGTATCTATTTTAGTTAAATTCACATTCTAGTGTGTTACTCAATGCTTTTTCTCTCCAGTGTTACGCACTTAGTACGTCTTTATGACAATTATCGGCACACGAATTGGCACTTATTGTCACTTTACCGCAACTAGTTTCGAATACTGCACAATTAGCGCGAGACAAACGTAAACAGAATGGACAGTCGGTGACAAGAATTGTCAGTTTTGCGGGTGCATGTACAGACAGTGTTACGGGTTTGAGGATAGAAAAAGAGTGGGATTTAGGAAGAGAACACGCTCGCTTCCTCATGATATAATGAGTTGAATTACCCAATGTGGAAATGGAGTTGTCCCGTATGGCCTGCTTGAATGATTACTATGTGCGCCTGATTGGATTTCGATCTGATAATTCAGACGGATACACCCAAGGCCAGCTTGATTCTCTCAACTGCGAGCTCTTCCGGAAACTCGAGGGACTCGAGCCCGAGAGTGATGAATGGTATGAGGTGGCGCGGGAATTTTCGGAGACGGCAGAGCGCGTGTGAGATGACGCGCCTACCCCCCGGTATTGGAACCAGATTTTCTCGACCGATTGCGGTCACATACGAGGGTTAATTATTGGTGACAAATTTCTGAGAATTTTTTGGTGCGATTTTGTGGCGATACTCGAAATACTCTCAATTATTGCATAGACGGCATGGTCTTCAATTTACAGTTTTTCGCATCTTCTTGTTTTGGAACCAGAATTTAATTGACGGTTATCTTGGGTACGTCTTACACTATGAGCAGGCATGATATCGGTTCGTTACCTACTATAAGATGTGAGATCGCCAAGAGAGGCATGCTATAGTTAGGAGAGTCTCGTCGGCGTTCTTTAAGTACGCCTGCGTGTAGCAGAGCATCATCTGTATTTGGGAGCTTTTCGAGGCTTGTCTGATTCTTTGAGTAATTCACGACAGTGATTCCTTTTTACTGTTTATACTGAAGGGGGACCAGAATGAGACTCATGCTTGGCGGGTTTATTTGTTTAGCACTTGTAGCATTTGTCTTCGCATTTGCTAATGCAGAAGAGTTTTCGGGAGGAGCAACTATTCTTCCAATCGATGAAGGTCTACCTCAGTCGGCATTCAATCTCAAGACCGATACGGCCTCAATTTATCTTGAAAAAGCCGTTTTGTTCAAAGAGAATGGATGGATCACAAGAGACAAAGAAATAGCGGTAACTGCCCGCATGACAATTAATTCTCAAAAGAAAGATCGTACTTCGGGATCATTAACTATCAGTCGCGTTTATAAATTTGATGTTTCCATATACGATGACGGAAAAATTGAGATTCCTCTCAAAAGTCTTCCATTGCTAGACACGTTTCGATTAAGTGGAAGCGAGTATTTCGTTACCAGCATCATTGTGGACCTCTCGCTGAGCAAGAAGAGAGATAAAACAGACTTCTCAAAAACCCTGCAGACGATCATTGCTGTCAGCAAAAAGATTCCTGTGCCAGGGAACCCCTACGTTGAATTTGCATCCGTATTTGGAGACTCCTGGAGCGAGGTTATAGATAATGCGATTAAGGAGGGAGCTGACACTGTTCCGTTTGCGAGTTTCGGTGTACGCTTCTTACAAGGGGAAAAAGCTGCATATTATACTGAGAAGCCGGGCGTCCATGCGATAGTGATTGGACCTAGTCAAAGAGATTCGGGGGCACTTCCTTTAGAGAATCTCGTTGGCAAAAATCTTTCGTATGACGCTGTGGAAGGGCTTAAGTACCAGGGCAGCCGACTCAAAAATAACCATATGATCGTGCGGATTATAGCGAGCACAGATCCGTGGCTAGCTGCTCTAGCGATGCATGAGACGGTAAAGCGAATCGATACTGAAGCCTCCGCTGCAATCGCCCTCTCTAAAGCCAAGAAACTGCCATCGTACAATCTGGAGGCACTTGTTGAGGCTTCTCCTTCTGAGAAGTCAGATGTCCTCACATTAGGCAATCGATGGGAAGGGGCGATCAAGGAGCTAAACGCCATTAGAGGTTACAATCCTATTGGTGACAAACAAAAGTGGTAACAGCAACCCCCTAATGGAGAGGCAAGAAACCTAGCCCTGGGGATCTTCTAACCATTAGCCCTGCGCTCCTGGTCAGGTCGAAAGTCTCGCTATCGCAGGCCAGGTCAAAAGCGATTAGGTTTTGAAAAAACAATTTGGAACTATCTGAAAGGAGCGTCTATGGAAAAAATTGCCATTATTTCGATGACTGTCCGAGTGAAGGAAGTTTCTCCTGCCGATATTGAAAAAAACAAAGAGCTTTTTCGTGTCTTTTTAAGCCAGACAATGGATAAACAAGCAGATGATTTTGTAATAAAAGCGGTGCCAATCCTTCCCAAGTGCGTGGGAATCAGCAAGATTGATCGACGAACGCTCTTCTCAGGGATGGCCGTGCGAAGAGCAAAAACTGAGCAATTCGAGTTTCTGAAATCCGACCTTACAAAAGGTATCATCTCTTTTTTAGATCATAATGAAATTAAGACAGAAGTTCCCAACCCAGTCACTATCAATCTTTATCACATCAATAATTCAGTAGATGAATTTGTGGCAGCTTCAAACAAAGCTCTTGACGCATTAAACAGCGGGCCATTGAAGTCCTCTCAAATTGCTGGTGCTACTGGCCTAGATGATCAGCTTAACAATATTTTGTTGTGTATGCTTGAAGAACAAGGCTTAGTCCGGAGACAGGAAACAGACGAAGTTGACGATATCTTTTATCTCATAACGTTTGAAGCATTCCGCATTGATCAAAAGTGAAGAAACCGAGGAGAATTTTGATCTCGTCCGGGGTAGGAGTCTTGTTGGTTTCATAATCTGCGACGGAGTTACCAGTATCCATAGTTTATCTCGCCTCCCCTCTCGGTTTTTCTCCTGAGTGGCGCGGCTATCGAGACAAAATCAAGACAAGACTGGTCAAGCTCGGCCATTCCGTTTTGGATCCCTGGGAGCAAGTCTTTCATCATGAGATTGAGCAGGCAAAGCTGATTAATGATTGGCCGGCACGCATGAAACTGTTCTGGGATATAGCGGCGCGGATTGGCCGAGCAAACGAAGATATGATCCGCGAATGCCACATTATCCGTTGCGTCCTGGACGGTCTTGAAGTCGATTCCGGTGTTACTAGTGAGATTGGCTTTGCCGCTGGAATCGAGAAGAAATGTTACGGGTTACGAACGGATTTCCGAAACTGCGGTGATTTTGGCGGTATTCCGATCAATCTGCAGGTGATTTGGTGGATTGAGCGAAGCGGGGGACGGTTGTTTAGAGGGTGGAAGCGGTGAATTTCTGACGGAACCGTAATCCTTTTCGACTGAGTTCAGCTTTCGTTTATCAGATTTACGTGATTATATTGGTTCAGCTGTTTCTTGCTACCTTGAGAACGAAATCTACATTCTTGTTGTATATGACCCATCGTCTTGCTTGTTGAATTGTCAGGGTATTGGTATTTCTGACTTCTCCTGCTGAGATCGGTCTTACTATGGGTTCAGGTGGGCTCAACACACCTGGGGAAATTGAACGTGAAAAGAGAGTCAGTAGAACTCTTGGAAGAAGCGGAAATATGAGAAAAACGCCTCGTGAATTGCCTATATCAACGCCTAGTGCTGGTGCATAAGGCGAATGCATAAAATCAAAACAGGGCCAGTCAGATGTTAAGAATTCATAATCGAATGAACAGGAAAGCAGCATTCTCAATTTTTGAAAAAACTTGTTTCTAACGTAGTCAAATCCTGTGGTGACGAAGTTGGCGGGTTTGAGTTGTTCTCTGAGCTCTTCATCTGGAATCTTTGCGGGTATAAGCTCGTAAGCCTTTCGTTCCATTGCTCCTGGGATTCGCAGATATTGGTACGCAGCGAATTCTTTGATTTGTTTCCGTTTTTCTTCAACAAGAAAATCCTGTAAGGCTCTTGTGAGTTGTTTTTCTTGTGAAAAATTCGGGTGCTGCTGAACGATGCTATTCATTTCCTGTAAAATTGGGGCGGTCTTGTCCTCCATTTTTTTCAAAACGTCTTCTATTGAGTTGTCTGGAAAATCTCTATCGTGCTCATAATAGTAATTTTCAAAAACAATGGATGACGGACTAAGATTTTTGATCTTATTGTGGTAGAGATCGTACGTCCACACCTTATCCAACCCTGGAATAAGCCAAGATTTCAAATAAAATCTTGGAACATAATGCTGCTTTCGAGTAATTTGTTTTATTACGGTCACTTTTCGCATCTCAAGATATGCAGTAATTCAGAACGACCACCATAGTGCTAATATCACTAAAGCGGTCAGAGGGATGGCCAAAGTCATACAGCCCATTTTGGCACCGAATTTCCTTTGACGTCCAGACCTGGTGAACGGGATACCGATCTGTCTGGATAGTCGCGATTTGGCCGCAGAGTAACCGGAGAGGCGTTTCCATGAGAGGCCGCCGAAGTTCATGGGAAGGGTCCTTTCAGTTTTCTTATGAAATTTCTGTCTTGAATTCAAAGACTCTTTTTAGATGATTGAGGCTACCATATGTAATCTGTTTGTCTCGTTGGAGTCTCCCAACGATTATTCCAGGTGCTATGCCTTGCTGTTCAGCAAATAACCTGATTGATTTTTCGGAAAAGATTTTATTCTTTATGAAATCACGATAACTCTTGGCAGGTATCAAGAAGTCCGCTGCAAAAGCATCCGCTTCTTTTTCTTGATCACTTTCAGGTGTGTCTTTCTCGTCCAGAAATGTCTCTTTTTTCCCGTGGTGCAAAATGTGGGCAGACTCGTGAAAGAAACTGAACCACAAATGATCATCTCTTTTGTGGCGAAGACTGAGGATGATCAGCGCTTTGTCCTTTGTGAGCCAACGTGTTGCGCCACTGAGACGCGTATTCTTAAATTCTGGCACAAAAACTAATGCTATGCCGGCTTCTTGGCAAAGTGTCTTCATTTTATGTTCAAAATCGGATGAGCTTGTTAAACTTCTTATCTGATTCAAGGCAGCAAGAAAGGTATCTCTGGAATATGGTGCAGTTTCTATTCTTTCTGCCACCAGTTCCCCTATTCTCAACCAGGTAGCTACAGCTTCGGGTGCGCTCTTGAAGGACGGAGAATGCCTATATGCCACAAGCATGGAAGCATAGCGCTTCTCCCAAATTTCTATTGACGCGACAGCGAAGAAATTCAAGAGCTTCCTGACGGCATCAATTGCATCGTCCGGCTTTTCTATAAACCCTCTTTTGGCGAGCTCATTGACAGGGAAACGTTTCGCCCATTGCCGCTGAGTATTGAGTTTATCTTGTTCGGCTTTGTTGGCATGGTGTAAACGATACGCGGCTTCAAGGTTGTTCCATATTGCCGCGGAGACCCCCAGCACCCGCTCAAACTGGATAGCTGTTTCTGGTAGAACTGGAGCTTTCCCGTGAATTATGAGACTTACAGTCTTATCCGAGAGGCCGCATCGTTCGGCGAATTCTTTCTTTTTGATCCCCCGCGCCTCGAGGGTTTCCTCAAGAATTTCTCCAGGTGATATGACATAATCCGGAGTAAATTTATTGGCTGTTTGTGTGATCATCAGTGATAGTCCTTTACTTCCAGTATCGTAATCGCAGTGACGTTACTGGTGATGATATTACCGTCTTCTGACCTCGGAATAGGATTATGGTTTGGCTCAAAAATAAGCCGAAACGGTTGTTTCAAATCCACGGCAAATTGATTTTTCCTGTCCCCTTTCAGTTGGTGTCTTCGCTCTGGCTTATCGGTCGGTACATCTGCAAGCGTTGGTGCGGCGCGAAGTATCCACATCCGCCTTTGGATGAGTCGCGCTTGCTCGGGACCGTATTCTTTGCGAAGACGTTCCTCTGAGTTGAAAATCTTCATCAATTTCTTAGACTTGAAATCTATATCCATTTCCTATCCATACCTGAAAACACTTTACGTCATAGGTAATGAAAAATCAAGAGGACTCTGCCTATTAAAAGAATCTCTTTCAAGTATGGCCCCTGTCCTCAGCATCCTTGAGGGTGAATACGCCGAAAACGAGATGCGGAAAGATTTTACTAAAAGTGAGAGGGTCGCAATAGCGGCAGCATTGGAACGGGAGATGGGAAATCGGCAAGGACAAAGGACTGACTTGAAGAACGATAAACTTCCGAAACCAGTTTCGGAAGTTTCAAGAGGCACATAACTCGGATGGGATTCCGCTCCAGAAGTCTCATAACCAGTATGTAAAGGATTAGTGCCGCATTTACCTATCCGAGTTATCCATTTCTCGATTCACACACGAAGAAATACCGATCCATAGCATAAGGTTCCCGATGAGTAGAAGAAGCGCCTTCATTCCTCTGATTTCTCGACAACGTCAACCACATCATAGAGGAGGTGGCCACTAAATTCGCAGATCGTTTCGATCTTTTCGCCTCTAATTCGATAGATCTGACGGTTGCCGGAGTCGTCCTGCAAATCCACGTATGCAATTCCCTCATACACGAAGACATCCATATTTGAGTCACATTCAGCTCTATCAATCAGAATCTCATTCAGTTTCGTGTCGGGGATCTTGGTGCGGGTTGCGTCCGTAACCGCTAGGTCTCTCCCTTTGCAACCGCGTCCTCCAACACGTGAGAAGTCAATACGGACCACGTTGTCTGGTGTCCCGTCGTTATTGATATCCACAAGAGCCAGCCCTTCTATCGGGTCTTTTGACAAGTTTGGGGCTCCCAGGGGCAAAGGCCCAAGCCCGTGCGTCAGGCCATATCTGGCATGATGAACACGGCCCAGACGGGCTTCCAAACAAACTCCGTTTTCCTTTCCCGCAACGAGTTCGACCATCGGCTCTTTTCGTGGGCTAAACTTGCACACTGGCATGAATTCCCCGCTTCTGGAGAGTCGCCAAAGCTTGCCCAGCCGGCCGCCGTGATGAGAGAGGACATAATATCGTGTACCCACATTGAGAACCGAGAGGTCGTAACATTCATAGTCGCCAACCTCTTGCACGGCGGACCCTTTCTTGCCTGAAAGCACGTAGCCAACGCTCACGTGAGCGGTTCCCTGAACCGAGATGATCAGATGGTCGGGGGTACCGTCGTTGTTGAAGTCGTGACGCCAATACGATGGGCTACAACCGTAGAGTGTACCCAGTGTATCTTTGCCGAAGATACGTTCGAGCTCCTCCATCGTTGGCTGAGAGTCCTCAGGCGGCACTGAAAGGTTGTCGAGAACGAAATCTACCACAACTTGACAAGCTTCGGCGTCGGACTTTATCGTCTTGGCTGTTCCACGTGACATTGTTCTGAGCACCGATGAAAGCTGCTTTATCCGTGTCACGTATGCATCCTTAAGGATCGACGGATCAATGCATTGGTCACGGACGTTGCTAAGCCACGCTCGCTGTTGCCTCTCCAGCAGCAACGGATCTGCCGCTCGTTTCAATGTTTCGGCGTATAACGCTGCCAGGTCCTCGTCGCTTTTGGAGAGTGTCTGGTCTGCGCAGATAAGTTTCTCCGCTTCAGATGTTGCTTTCTCACAGTCAAAGCTAGCCGCATGGATGTTTCCGGTAATTATGAGAAGAAGAAATATGCCTGGAACAAGGGTATGTATCTTCATGGCTTAGTCCCCAGCTCGTTGTTCGATTACACTCTGTCTCTTCACCGATCTAGGGCGTAAACAACCGCCTAGTGCCTTTCTCCCCCAGAGCTCAACATACCATCGGTTTGTGCATCTGTGATGACAATAATGAGGAAGATTCATGGAAATTCTGTAAACAGCTCACAGCAGCGTCTTGACTTTCACAGCAAAAAATTTTACAAGAAATTATACAGATGACGGGGATGGAGTCCCCCCAAAATGCTCGTAATGAGCTGATGACTCCTACCGCTACAGATTGTGCGGTGGGAGATCGGCATAAGTGGAACCCACCGAAAGGTGGGTTTTTTATTTGGCGTGAAATCTTTGATTTTGTCGCAGGATCTGAACCGGAACAGTCGGCTCCAGAAGGGTATTCGCCATGCATTCTCAAACGAGCAACCATTCTGAATGTGAAATATCCGCATCTGAACATGAATCCAGGGCGGCACTCGATTTTCAAATTCTCGTTGGTGAAGCCATTAAGACTGTGGATGGACTGGGGCCAGAGTTCATCGGAGACTCTGAAAAACTGCTATTTCTGCGGGAACGCTTGGAAGAAGGGCGTTTTCACCTTGCTGTTTTAGGTCAGTTCAAACGTGGCAAGAGCACCCTGCTCAATGCATTTCTCGGAGAAGCCCTGCTGCCCACTTCAGTAGTTTCGCTCACGGCCATACCGACTTTTCTGCAATACGGTCCCAAGATTTTGGTACGGGTATCTTATCAGGACAATCGTCCAGCGAGAGAATTCTCAGGTGAGAGTCTTAAGGATTTGGTTTCGATTTTGGAGGGATTCGTCACTGAAAAAGGGAATCCTAAGAATCGACTAGGTGTGCTTCATGTGGATATTTTTCATCCTGCCCAGATTCTTCAGCACGGCGTCGTTCTCATAGATACGCCTGGAATTGGTTCCACCTTTACTCATAACACAGAGGCAACTCTCAATTTTCTCCCTCAATGTGATGCAGCGTTATTTGTAGTGTCCGCCGATCCACCTCTTACCGAAGTGGAAGCGGAATTCCTCAAGAACGTACACTCCAGAGTGTCCAGGCTCTTCTTCATATTCAATAAAGTTGATTACCTGAGTGCCGAAGAGCTGCAAGAAGCAGTAGGTTTCTTCAAGAGAGTCTTAACCGAAAAGACTCAATCATCGAACGATCATCCCATTTTCTGTGTCTCGGCTCGCCGGGGACTAGATTCTAAGCTCATTGACGATCCAGGACTTTGGACTGACAGTGGATTATGCGAAGTAGAAAACCATCTGGTGGGATTCCTCGTTTCTGAAAAGGCCAATGCTCTTCGTGAACCTGCTTCTGTACCTTCCGGAGCTTCTACCGGGGAGAATGAAGCACTTGAATTGCGTGATGGAGATAAAAACCGGTACGGTGGGAAAGGCGTCCTGAAGGCTGTGGACAATGTGAACCGAACAATTGCACCAAAAGTGGTCGGCATGTCTGCAACGCAACGGGCGGAAATCGATCGCTTAATGATCGAATTGGATGGAACCGCCACCAAAAGCAAACTTGGAGCCAATGCTATTCTGAAGACCATTCGGAGCGCGGACAAAATGATCTTGGGTTCGTGCTTCACCAACTGGGTGTCACTTTCTGAACTCGAAAGTCGTCATCTTCGCAGATATGGTGAGTTGCCTCCAGGATTGCCGAAGTACACTCAAAAACATTGAGGATATAGTCACGCTTAGAATTCGTAAGTAATTCTGCACGACTCACGGAGGCTTTATGGACAACACTTGGTATATAGCCACGGTTTGGATCGGACTGGCGCTCCTGGCAAGCGTCATCTCGATGCGAACCGCCATTTCAGTAGCTCTCGTTGAAATTTGTGTCGGCGTCATAGGCGGAAACTTTCTGGGGCTGGACCCCAAAACAGAATGGATAAGTTTTCTGGCGGGTTTCGGAGCGATTCTCCTCACTTTTTTGGCTGGAGCAGAAATCGAACCCGATGTTCTTCGCAAGTACGGCAAAGAGAGCATCAGCATAGGTTTTCTCAGTTTCTTGCTGCCATTCTTGGGTGCAATGGCTTACGCATTGTATGTGGCTAAATGGACCCTCGAAGCTTCAATGATTTGCGGCATAGCACTGTCAACAACGTCTGTTGCAGTGGTTTATGCAGTAATGGTGGAAACAGGCTTGAACAAGGAAGAATTGGGCAAGCTTATCCTGGCGGCGTGTTTCGTCACCGATCTTGGGACCGTTGTTGCGCTGGGTATTCTGTTTGCGCATTACGATTTGTGGTTAATCATATTTGCCGTTGTGACCACGATAGTCCTCATCGTCACGCCATGGTTCACAAGGTGGTTTTTTAGGGTATTCAGCGGTCATGTAAGCGAGCCGGAAATCAAGCTCCTCTTCTTTCTGCTGTTTGGTTTGGGCTGGCTTGCTACACACGCAAATAGCGAGGCAGTCTTGCCTGCATATCTGCTGGGCCTGGTAGTGGCCGGATTATTTAAGGATCACAAGGAAATGGTGCGGCATCTTCGCACTGCAACGTTCGCTCTGCTCACGCCCTTCTACTTCCTCAAAGCCGGGACAATAGTATCCCTTCCGGCCATTCTAACCAGCATCGGTTTGATTATTGTCTTGCTAGTGGTTAAGGTGTCTGCGAAATTTATCGGAGTTTTTCCTCTGACCTCAGCATTTCGTTTTTCCCGGAAGATAGGCATGTACACAACATTGCTGATGAGTACAGGTCTCACATTTGGCAGTATTTCCGCCCTGTTCGGTTACACCCGAGGCATCATAACGCAGGAACAGTATACGGTCTTAGTTACCGTGGTAATCGGGAGCGCAGTAATCCCCACACTCATTGCTCAATGGTTCTTCGAACCCGAGCATCATGAAGTAAATGGAGATTGGCAGAAATAAATTCGGGCATTGGCTAAGAGGTGAAGATGTTTAAGAAAATATTGGTTGCATTTGATGGATCTGAAGGCTCTCGTATTGCATTGAAGAAGGCTATCGAACTGGCTTCCGCTTTCGAGGCGGAACTCCATTCGATATCCGTAGAGGTCGACCTCCCGAAATACGTTGCCACAGTCGGTGAGTTCGAGGAGGTTAAACTCCAGAAGGATGCCTATTTCGAACAGCTCAACGAAGAAGCCCGGGAATTGGCTAAGGCTGGAAAAACGATGATAAAGCGGCATGTTGTCGCCGGTCATGCGGTCGATAGGATCGTGGAGTTCTGCAAATCGCAAGGTTTCGATCTTGTCGTGGTGGGCTTCACCGGCCATAGCCGCATTTTCGAACGTATATGGGGAGGGACTTCTCGAAATATTGCAAGGTTTTCCCCGTGCTCTGTCCTGATCGTGAAGTGATCAAGCTCGCGTCTCGTGTTTGAAGGGAATAGTTATGAAATACAATGCTCTCATTTCTTCTGACTGGAATGAATGCCTAGCACGATCTCATCGGTTGTAACGATGGTTACTCGAGTTGCTTGACACTGGCTTTTCTATATGTAACATTGGTTACATATACTGGTTCAGATAGGAGGGATTTCCTATGGGCGATCAGAAACTCATGAAAAGCCAATTACATGCATCAAGACAATCCTGCGACATTTCACCGATGAGCGCAACGAAGTTCGTGGTCCTGATCGGGGTCGTCAGTCTGTTTTCGGATTTCACGTATGAAGGCGCTCGAAGTATAACTGGACCGTTCCTGGCCATGTTAGGAGCAAGCGCAACAGTTGTTGGGGTAGTAGCTGGATTTGGCGAACTCATCGGATATGCGTTGCGACTTGCGTCAGGCTACTTTGCTGACAAAACACGACAGTATTGGACTATCGTGTTCCTGGGCTATGGCATGAACCTGTTGGCAGTGCCTCTTTTGGCGCTGGCTGGCCACTGGGAACTAGCTGCGGTTCTGATGATCGCGGAAAGAATGGGCAAAGCAGTCAGAACGCCAGCCCGTGATGTGATGCTTTCCTGCGCTTCCGATCGGATTGGGAGGGGATGGGGATTCGGTCTGCATGAGGCTTTGGACCAGATAGGAGCCATTCTCGGCCCGTTGGTCGTGGCTGCTGTTTTTCATTTCAGAGGCGACTATCAGTCCGGATTCGGGTTATTGCTGATCCCGGCTCTTATTGCATTAAGCGTGCTTTTCACCGCATATAAGCTGTACCCCAATCCCCAGGATCTCGAACCGGCATCGGTCAAGTTGCAGAGCAATGGCTTCCCCAAGACGTACTGGTTTTACGTGATTGCCATCGGCTGCGTTGCAGCCGGATTCGCTGATTTTCCTCTGATAGCCTATCACTTCAAGAAAGTAGCCGCAGTTCCGGATTACTGGATTCCGATCTTTTATGCTGTGGCAATGGGTGTTGATGCCTTGACTGCCCTACTTTTGGGGCGGCTCTTTGACAGGCTGGGCTTTTCGGTGATGGTCGTAGCCATCCTGCTGTCATCGCTTTTTGCTCCTCTGGTATTCATGGGTGGATTCTATTGGGCTCTCGCAGGAATGGCTTTGTGGGGCGTAGGCATGGGAGCCCAAGAGTCCGTAATGAGGGCTGCCATCGCGGGCATGGTTCCAAGGAACAGGCTCGGCTTTGCTTTTGGGGTGTTTAATACAGGCTACGGATTGTTCTGGTTTCTGGGAAGTGCGCTCATGGGCATCCTGTACGATTTTTCCGTGAGCAGCCTCATTGTGTTCTCAATGGCATCGCAACTCATTTCTGTTCCAATCCTCCTGACGGCTAAAAAGGAATTCAGACACTGATCATATGACGATGAAAGAAAGTTCCCATTGACTCTCATGTTACTCCGGGTAACAATGGTTACATGAGATGGCTCTTTTTTTCATATACACTTCCGTCACGCCCGTCACGAGCAAGGGTCTCCGTTTGGAGGCAGATCAAGAAGCTCGGAGCGGTCAATTACCAATCCGTCTGGGTTCTTCCTTATTCGAGCGAGCGCGTCAATGAAGTCAAAAAGCTCATAGAGGATATTGAGAACTGGAAGGGTGAAGGTCTGCTCATCGACGGCAAAGTCTTGAACAGAGACCAGGAAGATCGGATCAACAGGGAATTCGTAGAATCGAGAGACGAAGAATACCGTGAGATCATAGGTAAATGCGAAGATTACGCGAAAGAAATCGAATTTGAGATAAGCAGGCAGAATTTCATTTTTGCCGAAGTCGAAGAAAACGAAGAGGAGCTTGAAAAGCTAAAACTGTGGCTGAAAAAGGTAGAAAAAAGGGACATCGTGGAAGCACCCTTGCGCGAGGCAGCCGCAGAAAAAATAAAGACTTGCGAAAACCTATTTCAGGATTTCGCACTGAAAGTCTATGAGCACAGCCAACTCAAGGATCGAAAAAGGAGGAAAAGCGTCGCCAAGGAGCCATCTGAACCTAAAGAATGAATGGACGAAATTTTGTCGGGTTCAACCAGATTGGCCGGAGCAGTCGTCCAAAGGCTGATCTACAATTATGAAGTATTTCTGTCCGAAGGTAACCTTAAGGAAGTCACCCCATCTTATGGATAATTGCTGAGGGTCATAAAACAAGGGCACCTCTTGCGGCCTCCGCTGTGATCTCATTCCTCGATCTGTCAAACGAATAACTATCGGAATACTGGTTAAAATGAGATAGGTTAAACATCAAAGCCGTGAGCCATCTGCGAAGCTTTTTGGGCGGGACTCACATTGTGGCGTCTGCTCTGCCCCTAAGTCTGCCTCAGCGAGATCGACGGTAAGCGGATGCAGCCGATCGGCAGTCACTCGGATCATGACCAAAGGAAACGTAATTTATCGCGGGGCACTAGCTTAACAGTAGAGTAGAGGGTGACAGAATATTTGTCAAGAAAAAATAAGCTACGATACAAATTATGATCCTGACAGCCCCCCGGTGATTTGACCGTTATCCCCCGCTTCTCATGCGGAAAAACAAACGGTCCGCCAATCGCTGACAGGTCTAGACTGATGCTTACCGGGAGTCAGGGGCTCGATGTTCCATCACTGCTCGTAGATCAGGTACATAACTCTTATGCTTACCCGCTGGCGAGATAGGATATATCAAAAACATTTGGAAACCTGCCTCTTAAAGCCAGCGCGATATCCACGCGGTTGCTAGTCATGAACGGTTTTGCCGCCGAAGATAGGGATTAGGGGGCAACAGAATATATGTCAGCAATTAAAAATAACTTGACAATAATTCTGACCGCTCGCTATAGAATAGTCACGTCGTTCGAGTATTTCTTTGGATTCGATCATCTCCGTCGCAAGTCAACCGGAGGGTAGACGCGACTCGAAGGCCGTTGGACCTATATCCGGAAGTTCGACAAGAATGCTCTGCCTGAACCACTTCGTTCTGGCGCGATCCTACCGGGGTCTTATTTCGATTCCGAAACGTGGAGCAACTGACACTATTCGGATCTTTCTGGCCGAGACTCCATGTGGGCAGCATTTGAAGATCCGAGGAGGCTTCAGAGTGTATAAGGAAATCGTAATTGTCGGAGCAGTCAGAACCCCATTCGGGCGATACTGCGGAGCACTGAAAGAATTTGATTACTACGATCTCGGCGCTCTGCCGATCAGGGAGCTTTTGGTCCGAGCGCACTTGCCAGGGGACGCGATTGACGAGCTCTGGTGGGGAGTGGGCGATACCTCTGTATGCAAAGACGTCTACACTCCTGTTGCAGCGCGCCAAACGTTGCTCAAGGCTGGCCTGCCTGCTGAGACTCCTTCGGTTTCGCTGGACAAGGCATGCGTATCGGCTATGTCCGCTGTTCACTACGGTTGTAGGGCTATTGCCGCGGGAGAGATCCAAACCGCCATCGCAGGTGGGGCGACCTCTTTTAGCCAGGAGCCGCTCATTGTCAGGGGCCTTCGCTGGAAAGGGTTTCGCATGGGAAACGTGGCTATGGAAGATCCGCTTTTGGCCCTGGGATACAAAGACTTCAACCCTGTCTCGGTGGACAGCGATAACGTGGCAGCGGAGCATGGGATTTTTCGTGAAGAACAGGATGCCTGGGCATTGAGAAGCCATCGGAATTATGGTCGGGCGTGGGATGATGGCAAATTCAGCGATGAAATGATGCCCATCGAGATACCGCAGAAAGGTGGGGAACCCAAAATTCTCGACATCGACGAGCAGTTCCGGCGTGATGTGACAATGGAGAAACTTGCCGCTCTTCCCGGCATCTACGGGTGCAAAGGCATAACTGCGGGCAATGCACCGGGATTGAATGACGGCTCCGCTGCCCTGCTCTTCATGACGCGGACAAAGGCCAAGGATTTAGGGTTGGAGCCGCTGGCCGAAATCGTGGCGATGACCTCTGTCGCAATCCTGCCGAATCGTCTTCCGGAGGCTCCGGCAAAAGCCATTCGAAAGGTGTTGGACCTGACCGATCTCACCCTGGACGACATCAAGCTCATAGAGATCAACGAGGCGTTCGCTGCCGTGCCTCTTGTCTCGACGCTCCTTCTGGCTGGAAACGACAAGACCAAAGCGGAAGCTATACGTGCCAAGACCAACGTGAACGGAAGTGCGATAGCCACGGGCCACCCTAACACAGCGAGCGGGGCCAGACTTATCATGAATCTCATGTACGAATTGAGGCGCCTTGGCGGCGGCTATGCATTGGCCGCCATCTGCGGAGGTTTAGCTCAGGGTGATGCATGTGTACTGAAGGTTTCGTAGAGGTGGCACTCCGACTTTGCCATCGGATTTTCATTCGAGGCTTGAACGGTTTTGAGGGAATTCTCATTAACTTGGCCGGTGCAGGCGGGTCACGCGTCTGCGGGGAGAGATGTCTCCGATGAATAATCTTGAAAAGGTGGGAGTTGTTGGGGCTGGCCTGATGGGCTCTGAGATAGCGCTGTGCTTCGCGATTTCAGGCAGCCGAGTAATGTTGAAGGATGCCTCCTTGGAGTTAGCCAAACGCGGGATAGATCGATTGAGTTCTGTTCTCGATCGGAACATAGCCAAGGGACGATTCGAACAGCAAAACAAGGAAGCCACCCTGGCTCGCATCGTTCCCGTCGACGCATGGGATCCTTTCGAGGAAGCAAAGGTGGTCGTAGAAGCAGTTTTTGAGAGTTTCCAGGTCAAAAGTGAGGTGTTCAAGAACTTGGATCGAGTGTGCAAGCCCGAATGCCTGCTCTTCACCAATACCTCCAGTATCCCGATTACGCAGCTCGCTTCCACTGTGCAACTTCAACGCCGCTCCCGTTTTCTCGGCACGCATTTTTTTGCTCCCGTGTCCGTGATGCTGTTAGTAGAAGTCATCGTGGGACTCGAGACGAGCGAAGAGACAGCGGCGCAGGCCCTCGAGATCTGCCGTAAGATCGGCAAGACTCCGATTCGGGTTAAGGACGTGCCCGGCTTCGCAGTTAACCGGATTCTTCATGCGATGTTAATAGAAGCCTGCCGCTTGGTCGAAGAAGAGGTGGTCACCGTAGAGGATTGTGACATCGCCTGCAAGCTGGGCCTCGGACATCCTATAGGTCCCTACACTCTCATGGACTTGGCCGGAAATGACCTCTGTCTGCAGGTCCAGGAGATACTGTACCAAGACTATGGCGAGCGATTCATGCCGCGTCCGAATTTGAAGCAAAAAGTCTACGCAGGGCATCTGGGCAGAAAGGCCGGAATAGGCTGGATCAAGTACGGCAAATTGTGACTCCCGGCTTGGAAGGAGAATCGGACTATGAATGTTACTCTAACACCGTGCGCTGTTATAGCTAAGGAAGATCCGAAATGGGGTGAGATACCGAAAGGGATCGTCGTGCTTCAACCGGGTTCAAAGTTGACCTCGCAGGACATCGTGAACTTTACAAGGGAACGAATGGCTCATTTCAAAACCCTGAGAGAAGCAGAAATAGTGCCGGAGCTGCCTAAAGGCGGTACAGGCAAGATACTGAAATCTGTGCTTCGTAAGATGTACGGCAAGTAGACGAGGAGACGACATGCAGGCGCTAAGTGGTCATAGGGGGAACCCTGTGCGTGACACCGGAGACACTGAGGTATCCGGTACCAGGTCGAGGATTTTGTGCGCGGCCGAGGAGGTCATGTCAGAGAAAGGGCTTGCCGGGTCATCCATTTCGGAGATAGCTCGAAAGGCTGGAGTGGCCGATTCCGTCATCTATCAGTACTTCAAAGGGAAACAGGATCTCCTCTTTTCTGTGCCCGGAGAAAGGATGAAGGAGGTTTTGGCCATCCTGGTGGAACAACTCACCGGTATTCAGGACGTGCAGAGTCAGTTACGAAAGATGATCTGGTTTCATCTGAGGTACAACGACACCCACAGAGGTTATGCACGACTCTTACTCTTGGAGTGCCGCTCATCCAACGCTTTTTACGATACGCCTGCCTATTCGTTGGTCCGGGAGTACTCGGGCATTCTTTCTTCCATAATCGAGCGGGGTGTCGAGGAAGGCAAGTTTCGAGCGGACGTTCAAACCAAACTCGTCCGAGACGTCATTTTGGGGACACTGGATATGGAAGCCGTAGGGTCTCTTGCAAGCGGCGAGATACCGGACAGTGAGGCGGATTTCGAAGACATTATGACTCTGGTGGACGCCATGATCGGCCTGAATGAGCCTCAAGAGACCGGGAGAGTCAACAGGATGGACGCAATCATGAATGCCGCTCAGAAGGTGTTTGCGGAGAAGGATTACCGCCAGGCCAGGATCTCGGAAATAGCCAAGCTGGTCGGCATCTCGGACGCTACCGTGTACGAGTATTTTCGGAACAAGGAAGACATACTCTTGTCCCTCGCGGCCAAGCGCTTCGACACCTACTTGCTGGATGTTTCAAACGTATTCGAAATCAAGGACCCGGTCCGCAAGCTTCGCAGGTTGATCAAGTACCATTTCGGCATCTTCCTCAGTGAACGCGAATTCTTGAAGATCTTTCTATTGCAGCTCCAGCTCAATAGATGCTTCTACGGGTCAAAAGCGTTCGACGCGTTCCGTTCATACTACAGCGTGATTGAGGATGTAATCCAAGAAGGAAAAGAAGCGGGTATTTTCTCTTCGGCGGTCAACAAACGGGTCTTCAGAAACATGTTTCTGGGTGCATTCAGCCACTTGGCGCTGCGTTGGCTCATCGTGCGCGAATCCACCGACACTGACAGGATGGAGGAGATAAATGAGGTGACTGACCTGCTCGCATCGGCTGTGACAGTGCAGACTGTTCGAGACTAGCCGACAAAGGATTGACTCGACTGAATTCGAAGAAAGGGCTTTATGAAACTCAAAGACAAAGTCGCGATCGTAACGGGCGCCAGCAAGGGCATCGGCAAGAGCATAGCCATTCGTTATGCCGAGGAAGGGGCAACCGTCGTGTTGGCCAGTCGCTCGGAAGATCTGTTGGCCTCCATCGCTAGCCGGATACAGGATTCCGGAGGCCGAGCCCTCGCGCTGACCGTCGATGTGAGACGTCCGGAAAGCCTCGAAGCTGTAGTCAGGAAGACCGCAAGCGAGTTCGGTCGCTTGGACATCATGATTAACAACGCAGGTATTTCCATGGTACACCCATCGGAGGACCTCAAGCCGGAAGACTGGCAAAGAGCGCTTGAAACAGACCTCTTCGGCGTCTTCTATGGCTGCCAGTCTGCAGCTCGACAGATGCTGAGCCAGGCAAGCGGCGGTTGCATCATCAACATTAGCTCTATGTATGGAATTATCGCTGCTCCCATGCGGGCAGCCTATTGCGCCAGCAAAGCCGGCGCTAACATGCTGACCAAGCTCCTCGCCTGCGAGTGGGCTGCAAAAAACATTCGCGTCAACGCTATAGCACCGGGTTACATCCGGACCGAACTGGTGCAAGGCATCATAGACAAGGGCATGCTCCCTGTGGGTGCCATTCAGAAGAGGACCCCTCAAGGACGCATCGGGGAGGTCGACGACCTTCTGGGCATTGCCGTGCTTCTTGCAAGCGACGAAAGCTCATTTATGACCGGTGCCGTCATACCTGTAGACGGCGGATGGAGCGCCTACGGATATCTCTGAGAACAATCCGGGAAAGGTTCATGCAAGGCGATGGAAATCTTGATACTGGGACTCGTGCGCGGGGCTTTGTACTCCCTCATCGCGGTGGGCTTTGTGCTTGTATTCAGCGTGGGGGGCATCCTCAACCTTGCTCACGGCACCTATTACATGTTGGGAGCGTATCTGACGTTTATCTTCTGTTCTCTGGTCTTTCAAAGTGCGAGCACGGGCGGGTTGCTACTATCTGCAGCTCTATCCTTGCTTTCAGTCGGGTTGATCGCCGCTCTGGTCTACCAGGTCCTGCTCAGGCCCAATATTCAGTCCGTGACGTATGTCATGGTCATGACCCTGGCCCTGGCCCTTTTTGCAAGCGAGATCATGTCACTTCTTTTCGGGGTCTCCGGAGCATCGATTCCCAGCCTCGTAGAAGGCAATACCCGTATCGGGAGTGTCAAAGTAGTCAATCAACAACTTGTCCTGATCCCGGTGGTTCTCTGCATCTTGCCTGGACTCTGGCTCTTCTTGAAAAAGACCAGGATGGGACAGGGAATAGATGCAGTAGCTCAACAAAGGCTCGCAGCAATCCTCGCCGGAGTAGACGCGGATCGCGCTCTGCTCATGACCTATTCGTTGAGCGCAGTCATGGCCGCCTGTGCGGGCATCCTGATTGCGCCGGTATCTTCGGTAGTCCCTGACATGTGGCTTTTCCCGCTGATTAAGGCCTTTGCCATTGCTATCCTCGGCGGCATGGGTTCCCTCGTCGGTGCAGTCATAGCCTCTTTTCTCATGGGATATGCGGAAGTCTTCACTTCTTTCTTAATAGGCGAGCACCTGAGCGAAATGCTCGCACTTGTAGTCATTGCCCTGGTTCTCATTGTAAAGCCGTCCGGAATCCTGGGACAGAAAATGAGATGATCGATGAAAGCTAAATCCTGGTTTCTCTCCTGGTTTCGCAACGAGGCCCCCGCAGGACTGATTGTGTTGGCGGCGGGTTTCATCTTCGGCGTGCTGTCGGATCAGATATTCTACATTGAAATTATGACTCTGGCTGCAATTTATGCCGTGTTCGCGATGAGCTGGGACATACTTACCGGTTACACGCATGATGTGAATTTCGGGTTTGCTTTCTTTGTAGGCGGAGCAGGATACATTTCGGGCATCGCCAATCTTCGTCTTGGCTTGTCTCCTGCTCTAACTATCCCTCTGGGCGCTCTAACCGCCGGGATTGCGGGAATAATTGTCGGTTATCTGACTCTCCGTCTCAAAGGGCCGTACTTTGCGATGGTTACGCTTGCCTTTGCATCGATTCTCTTCAAGCTGGCCTTTCTCCTCTATTCCTATACAGGAGGAGAAGAAGGGATTTCCGGGTTGACCGGACTGACCTCCGACCCTCGCCATGACTTCCTGGTTGTGTGGGTAATTACTACGGCTGTGTATCTGCTGCTCCGGGCTTACGCCAAATCGAAGCATGGGAGCATACTTAAGGCTATTCGTGCCGACGAGGACGCCACTCAGTCCTCCGGAATCAACACTGCCTATTACAAGATAGAAGCGTTCGCACTGAGCGGTTTTCTCGGGGGAATTGGAGGAGCTGTCTTCGCTCACTCCCAAATGCAGGTCGGGCCTACGATGCTTTCCGGACACATCTCCATCCTTGTGGTCCTGCTGGCGATGATCGGTGGGATGGGGACCATTGTAGGGCCGCTTATCGGGGCCATCGCCCTGTCTCTCGTCAACGACTATTTGAGAGTTATAGAGCAGTATCGGATAGTTATATATAGCGGATTGCTAATCCTCTTAATATATTTGGCCCCCGAAGGTCTTGTCAACCTGCGCTTCGTCAAGAGATCCAAGATGCTTTCTTTCCTCTTTCACGGGCAGGAGAAGATGTGATGAGTCTGCTTGAAGTCAACGGCCTCGTCAAACGTTTCCGCGGTCTCATGGCTCTCTCCGATCTCAGTTTCTCGGTGGAGCAGGGTGAAATTGCAGGCATAATCGGGCCGAACGGCGCCGGAAAGACGACAGCGTTCAACTGCATCACAGGATTTACCGCCGTTGATGCCGGGTCTATAACATTGTCCGGCACGCCGCTGAGGGGCAAGAAACCTCACGAAATTGTGAATCACGGCCTTTCACGAACCTGGCAACTGGTACGCCCTTTCTTCGGAATGAGGGTGATCGAGGCTCTCTATGTACCATCGTATTGCCGACGTTCAAGATCCTCTCCGGAAGTTTCTGACGACGTAGAATCCCGCATCGCCCGCACAGCGGAATCACTTGGCCTGACGGATCGGCTCGACGACTGGGTAGATAATCTCAATCAGGGTGAATTGCGCCTGCTGGATATTGCTCGAGCAATGGTGACCAATCCTTTAATCCTCCTGCTGGATGAGCCGTTTTCCGGTTTGTCGCACAGAGAAATCGCCAGAATATCGGCCACAGTGCAGGCTCTCAACAGTGACGGTCTTACTGTGCTGATTATAGAGCATCGATTACGTGAACTGATGAAGATGGTGCACAAAGTCGTGGTGGTCAACTTCGGTCGAAAGATAGCCCAGGGAACTCCCGCTGAGGTGGTAAAGGAACCGCAGGTTATCGAGGCCTATCTGGGAAGAAAAGGAGTCGATCTTGGCCTGGCTTGAAATACGAGATCTCAAGGCCTTCTATCATGGTACCGAGGTTCTCCATGGACTCGATCTCCGTGTGGACGAGGGTGACTTCGTCGCAGTGATAGGCAGCAATGGAGCTGGAAAAACCACACTACTTCGCTCCATTTCAAGGCTGATCGCCGTTCAGGGGAGCATCCTTTTCGGCGGACAGGACATGGTCCGTTCAAGACCGAGAGATTGCGTCAGACAGGGGATCGTTCACTGCCCCGAAGGTAGGCTGCTGTTCCCGGAGATGACCGTGCTCCAGAATCTGATGATGGGAGCGTTTCTCAGACGCGACACGGATGGGGTCAGACAAGACCTGGAAAGAGTCTACGACTATCTTCCTACTCTGGCCAACAGGAAGAACCAGTGGGCTGCAACCCTTTCCGGAGGCGAACAGCAAATGGTTGCTATCGGCAGGGCGATCATGGGGCATCCCCGGCTGTTGACCCTGGACGAACCTTCATTCGGGCTGGCACCGCTCGTGGTAAATGCCATCTTCGAGGTCATCAAACGCCTGAATGCCGAAGGAGTAACTATCCTGCTGGTTGAGCAAAATGCATCGTTGGCACTTGAGTTCAGTAGATTTGCTTACGTCCTCGAAGAAGGCCGAATCGTGGATGAAGGCCTGAGCATCGGGCTTTCCACCAAGAAATCCATTCTCCAGGCTTATCTTGGCATGGATTAAATCGCTCCCGGATCTTGACTCCGTGATGAAGCCGTGCGGCAGGCTATGTCTGGCCGTGCAAGCATTCATAAACCGCTGCGGAGTCCCATTAGGGACATCGCTTTCAACCAACCATTCACCAGAGTAGGAGGAGAAGATGAGAGGAAGGATGTGGTGGGGCTTTGCGCTCTCGGTATTGAGCTTGCTGGTATTGCTGTCTGTCGGCATCGCCGCGGCTGCGGAGACGATCAAGATCGGGGTTATTGCACCGTTCAAGACCCCCTCCGGGGAAAGTCTTCTGAATGGAGCCAAGATGGCCGTCGATGAAATCAATGCCAGTGGCGGCATCATGGGGAAGAAAGTTGAGTTGATCACTGCCAATACGGAGTACAAGCCGCAGGTCGGCGCCACGGCCTACAAGAAGCTGGTGATCGAGGACAAATGCCAGGTGGTGTTCGGAACGTGTTCATCCGGAGTGGCAAAATCAGTCATGGACCAGATGGGGCGCTACAAGGTTTTGTTCATCTCTACCGGGGCGGCTTCCGAAGCCCTGGCCGATCAGTACAAGTCAGATAAGGAGAAATACAAGTACTGGTTCAGAGTCATGCATCAGTCGGGAGACTTGATAGACGCTCTCCAACAATTCATGTGGGAACTGCCTATCCAGAAGATGGGGGCCAAGAAGATGGCAATTATGGCTGAAAATGCCCTCTGGACTCGAGACATGGTCAAAGCTGCCGAGGAGTTCTTTAAGCAAAAGGGTGTCGAAACCGTTTACTCTGAATTCTTCGATGGTGAGACAAAGGATTTCACCCCTGTCTTCACCAAGATCATGAATGCCAAAGCGGACTACATCTATGAGATCTCGGCCCATGTGGATGGTGCGCTGTACATAAAGCAGTGGTACGACCTTAAGGGTCCCATGATCGGGGGTGTCTCAGGCACCGGTGCATCGGACCGCTACTGGAAAGACAGCGGAGGAAAGGCTGTTGGAGAGACACTGGTGGCAATGGGCTCCTTTAGAGTCCCGCTGACCCCAAAATCTGTCGAATTTTTTGACAAATATAAGCAGCTCTTCAATGAGGCACCCGGTTATACTTCCGGTTATACCTACGACGCTCTGTACATATACAAGAATGCCGTGGAGAAGGCCAAGACTAGCGACTCGGCCAAGCTTGTCCCCGTATTGGAAAAAACCGATCAGGTCGGCGTCGTGGGAAGATGGGTCTTCGATGACCTTCACAACGCCAAGTACGGCCCCGGGTACCGAGAACTGCCCATGGTACAGTGGAGGGAAGACGGCAGCCGTCAAGTAGTGTGGCCTGCCAACGTGGCCACTGGGGAATACATGTTGCCGCCATGGATGAAGAAGTAATCGGCAGTTCCGAAGAGGCGACTGCACAGTCGCTGGAAGTTGCCGAAAATCGGTCGGGGAGAGACTTTTCTTCAATAGCCCCCTCCCCGATCTTCCTTGCGGGAAATGCATCAGGCAATTGCACATGAGGTGAAACGATGAGGAAATTTGTCAGTGAGCGAAATCTCAGGTTCCTCCTATACGAGGTCCTGGACACTGAATCGCTCACGCAATATGAGTATTTCCAGGAGCACAACAGGGAGACGTTCGACATGGTCTTGGAGACCGCCCTGAAAATGGGACGAGACATGCTCCTGCCACATCTAGAAGAAATGGATCGGATTCCACCTGCGATGGTGAATGGACAAGTCAAAGTTCACCCCATTGTGAAAACATATATGAGGGAGTGCGGTGAAGGAGGCTGGATTGCGGCCAATGCGCCATTCGAACTGGGAGGACAACAACTTCCCACGATAGTAACCAATTCCTGTCTCTTTATTTTTAGTGCAGCCAATTACTCCGCGAGCGTCTACCCGATGCTCACCACGGGAGCAGCGCATCTCATAGAAGCCTTCGGCAACCCCGAACTCATTGAGACATTTGTGCCCAAAATGTTTGCCGGCCAGTGGCAAGGAACAATGGCGCTGACCGAACCGCAGGCAGGCAGTTCATTGGCTGAGATCACCACTCAGGCGGAACCTACGGACGCGGGATATTACAGGATTCGCGGGCAAAAGATCTTCATATCGGCCAGCGATCACGATGGAGTGGAGAATATTGTTCATTTGATGCTTGCCAGAATACAGGGCGCCCCTCCCGGCGTTAGGGGCATTTCGCTCTTCGTGGTTCCCAAGCTGCGACCGGACGGACAAGGAGGTTTGACACCCAACGACGTCAACGTGGCGGGTCTCTATCACAAACTGGGTTATCGGGGAGCCCCGATTGCGCAGCTCAGCATGGGAGAAAACGACGACTGCCGAGGATATTTGGTGGGCGAGCCTCACAAAGGCCTCTCTTACATGTTCCAGATGATGAACGAGGCCCGCATCGGGGTTGGAGTGGGGGCAGCAGGAATCGCCTCTGCCGCGTACTATGCCGCGCTTCAATACACCCGTGAGAGACAGCAGGGACGAAAGCTTACGGAAACAGACCCTGCTAAACCGGCCGTCCTTATCATCGAACACCCTGACGTCAAGCGCATGCTGCTTTTCCAGCGTTCAGTGGTCGACGGCGGCCTTTCGCTCCTCCTTCAGTGCTCGAAGTATGCGGACCTGGCCAGGGTCACACAAGGAGAGGAGCGGGAGAAGTATGCTCTATTGCTCGACGTTCTCGTTCCGGTGGCCAAGACCTACCCATCTGAAATGGGGATTTTGGCAGTGAGTCAAGCGCTTCAGTGCCTGGGAGGGTATGGGTACTGCGATGAGTTCCCTGTGGAGCAATTCTTCCGAGATGCTCGCATCCATCCCATACATGAGGGCACCACCGGAATCCACGGACTTGACTTGCTCGGCAGGAAAGTGGTCATGAAAAACGGAGCGGGTTTTCGTCTGTTCGTTGCAGAAGTGCAAAAAGCAACGCAAGCGGCTATGGGATATCCGAACCTCCGCAACTACGCTGAAAGACTGGAAGCTGCCTTGAATAGTCTCCAGGAGGTCACGTCGGTTCTGGCGCAGATGGGTCAGCAGAGAGATACTGAAGTTTTTCTTGCTGACGCCACCCTGTATCTGGAGCTATTCGGGATCATCAGTGTGGGCTGGCAATGGCTCTTACAGGCGATGGCAGCAACGATCAAACTGGAAGGTCCTCTCCCGGAGCAGGATGTGCAGTTCTACGAGGGCAAGATCTTCACGTCCAAGTACTTCTTCCACTACGAACTGCCGAAAACAGAAGGCCTCGTGAAACGCCTTCTCGAAGCAGACGGCTTGACCGTAAGGATGAACGATTCACTGTTTTGGGACTGATGAATTCGTCTCCTAAACGATGTCGAATCTCGAATCTACTCCCGGTTTTCCCCTCGCTTGTGGGCCAAGAAAATGGGTCGTATTTGGTGAGGCGTAGCAATCCACGTGCTGTGCACGTGGTCAGACTCCGACGGACAGCTAAGTCTCCAACCCGGCTCGTATTATCGTGGACCGGAAACGGGATCGGATAACGAGGTTGCCAGCTCGGTGAGTGTGGATTGTAGTCGAGAATTCAGCTAGAGTTTCAGTGGCCGCTTGCGCTGCATACGCGTGCAACTTGACCTGGAGGGTTCGACGATGTTTAGTCCTGGCGGGCTCCCATATCTGGTAGAAACGAATATCCGTGAGGTTCTCTACGTATTTCAACCAGTCATGCGCCTTCTATTTCCATTCATTGAACTCGATGACCGGAAGGCTCGTTGGCGACGTCATGTAGAGGTCTTCACTCAACTCGAAAACTGTAAAACACGATTTGGCCCCAGCACGAAAGCCGATGCGGTCGTCAGTGGTATCAAGTTCATAGCCGGTCATCTTCAGGTTCTCGACGCAAAGTTCGCAAGCTTATTGCAGTTTCAGGCGCTTCTTGCGGTGGCTGCAGGGCTTCTTCTTCGCATAGGGGAGCAGAAGATCCAACCCTTATCACTCGAGGGTCTTGCTTGGCTAGCCCCGCTCTGGTTCGCGACGACTTTCTTCTGTCTCGTGGGCGCTAACTGGTTCATCTGGGGTGAATTACAGCCTCCGCATCAAGATCAGAATCTCAGCTCCCTGGATAGGGGTGTCAAAGCTGCTGAAGACCATCTGGACAAAATGATTACTGTAGTGATTAATCGGACGACGCTGTTCCGGATAGCGTGGCTTCTAACCTTTGTGTCGGTGCTTCTACTTCATTACTTCGTCGTGCCTGGCTTCGTTGTGCCTGTCCTCTGGAATGTCCTCAGCACGTAGCCTCCAATCCACTGTGGGTTGCGCAGCGAAAAGATATGTCTTGAATGCAACATCGTACGCGATGTTGTGACTGACTGCCAGCATAACAGCCCGTCTAATTGCAGCTAACCGTGTACAAATAGCTCTTGAATTGGATATAACTAAGCTAAACCCGGAAACCTGGGGTCAGGCCTGCTCATACGGAGCTTTCGCTCGATACGCTCTATTCGCCTGGGATGCTCGCCTCCCTTTTGATCTCATTGTTCATGCGACAATCCACGCTGCTCACACAGTTGTAGTTGAATATCCCGAAGGCTTTGATATTCAATGCGTAAAGGCTGCCACATGCTCACACAATAATCAGGAGACTCCAACATGAGTCAAGGGCAGACTAACCCGTAAGTCCCGTTAAGTGATCACTTAAGATTGCCCCCTTAGGATGACCCCTCGGAAATATGGGTTGCGAGTGGGAAATTATAGAATGAAAAGAAACTAAAATTGAAAAGCACCTACGGCCTGTTCAGAGAAAGAGCTTGTGATGAAAAACTTCATGTGCTCTAATCAAGCAAAAGTTACCGGGTTTGAAGTCCCAGTAATTGATCACTCGCCTTGGAGGACTACTGTGTCCCTGAGTTCATTGAGTCTCTTCAATTTCACTGCATTTTCCCGACTGAAGATGGATTTCTCTCCCGGACTGAACGTGATAATTGGCGAGAACGCTACGGGAAAAAGTCATCTTTTGAAATTGGCGTATGTTGTCGCATACGTCCTACATGAGTCTAGAAGGACCAGTGATGAAGCAGTAGGGCACTTGCTGGCAGGGTCGAGTAAATCTTGGTTCCAACGCCGTATTGCCGAAAAATTAGTAGGAGTATTCAGACCTGATTCTTTAGGTCGTTTGTGCCGCCGGGGTATAGGTCGTTCTCGGACTGAGATCTTCGCTGATTTTGGGCCGCCTGGAGATTTGAATTTCTCTTTTGCTTCGAACAGCCAGAAGGACGTAGTTCTTCTAAGGTCACCAGCTAATGCTCCGCACGATGCTCCAATATTTTTTCCTCCTAAAGAGGTTATGTCCTTTTATCCAGGTTTCGCTAGTCTTTATGAGCAACGTGAAATACATATAGATGAAACCTATTATGATCTTTGTAAATTGTTGAGTGTACCTTTGTTGAGAGGCAAGTACGCTAGTGAAATAGCTGACATTGTGAAACCTTTGACAGAGATAATGGGTGGATTCGTCAGAGTAGACTCCGGACGGTTTTATTTGCATCTTCGTGGTCAAGGGAAAATGGAGATTTCTCTGATTGCTGAAGGATTAAGAAAAGTCGCTGCATTGGCATATCTTGCAGCGAATGGCTCATTAACCAACAAAGGCATCCTTTTTTGGGATGAACCCGAAGCTAATTTGAATCCGAAAATAATCACCAGTCTAGCAAAAACGCTTACCGAATTAGCCAACAAAGGCGTTCAAGTAATACTGGCGACACATAGTCTGTTTGTCATGAAGGAATTGTCATTATTGGTGGAGCGTTCCAAGAAACAAATTCCTGCTCGCTTTTTCAGCTTGCGCTTAGAGGAAGGTGGTATAGCACTGGAAGAAGGCGAACTTCTCGAAGATCTTCAAACCATAGTTGCATTGGACGAAGTCTTGAGCCAGGATGATAGAGAACAATCCTCCATTCTGGAGGAAATGCAATGACGACGCAAAGAGTTGATACTTTTACGTTTGAATTCCCAGACTCATGGTTGACTATCAAATACGACGACTGCGTTTTTTATCGAAATCGGTTCGGCCAACTTGTAGACGTGAAAGCTGTCGATGTACTGGCCATCGGACATGGACTGTTCATCATCGAAGCCAAGGACTTTAGAAGATACCGCATACAAAGCAAGCAACGAATGTCAAACGATGAATTGGTATTGGAAATAGCAAAGAAAGTCAGAGATACTGTGGCAGTATTATATGGTGCTTACAGGCACGAAAACCAGGAACTTTCTGAATTTTGCAGTTACCTTTACTCTCAGACCGTCCGGCCCATTAAAGTGATACTGCTTCTAGAGGAAGACCGCCCGCCAACGGGGCACAAGAGTTTCAAAAGAATCAGGCCTAATCTACTCACTGCAATCAACCAAAGACTAAGATATTTGAATGTCCACTGTAACCTGCACAATTGTTCGGATGTGCCTGGAAATTACGGTTGGACTGTCCGATGAGATGTCGTGAATTCTCGTCGCAAAACATGTTTCAGTTTGACCGCGGCTTGGCCGCGTCACTTCCCTCTACAGCAAGTTATATTTCTGCAACCTTCGATAAATACATTGCCGAGATACGCCCAACTCCTTTGCGGTGGCGCTCTTGTTATAGCGGTTCCTCAAAAGGGTTTCCCTCAATATACGCAGTTCTTCAGAGGAAGAGTCTTCCGAAGTGTTACTCTCAGCCGTAACAGGAAGCGGGGTCTCAAAACCCAGGTTCTGCTTGAAAAATTCGTAATCGATTTCATCGTCCGGAGCCAATTGAATAGCGCTCTCAAGCACGTTTTGGAGTTCCCTGATATTGCCGGGCCACTCATAGTTCATCAAAGCTTCCATTGCCTGGAGGCTGACCTTTTTCAAAGGCTTGCCGAATCTTTTGCATATGAGCCCCAGGAAGTGATGTACCAGGAGCGGGATATCGTCAGCCCTTTCGCGTAAAGGCGGAATAATCAGCCTGATCACTCCCAATCTGTAGTACAAGTCTCTGCGAAATCGATTGCGGGCTATTTCCTCTTCCAGATTTCGATTGGTGGCGGCAATTATTCTGACATTCACCGGCACAAGCTTGTTGCCTCCCATGCGAATCACGCTCTTTTCCTCGAGAACCCTCAATAAGGCCACTTGTAAATCCAGGGGGACATCCCCTATTTCATCGAGGAAAAGTGTGCCCTGGTTGGCCAATTCGAATTTTCCAACATTTCCGCCCTTCTTTGCCCCTGTGAAAGCACCCTCCTCGTATCCAAAAAGCTCACTGGCAATAAGTTCTCGGGGCAGAGCTGCACAGTTAATGGCCAGGAAGGGATTGTTTTTTCGGGGACTTTCATTGTGCATGGCCTGAGCGATGACATCTTTGCCGGTTCCGCTTTCACCCAACAGCAATATGCTGGAATCGGATTGGCAGGTGGTCTTCGCGATATTTACGCAGTGTTGAAATTTAGGGTTATTGCCGATAATGTCGTCAAAGGTCATCTTGGTGCTTCGGCCGATCCATTTGCCTACGATGCTGTTCATCCGCTCACTTTCCCGGAAGATGACCACCGTTCCCATGTCCGTCGGATTGGTCCCATGCAGAGGTGTGCAAGTAATGTGGCAGCGGATTTGATTCTTCCCATGATAGAGAACCAACAGATCATCGATCAATGTTCGGCCCTGGGTCACGGTGTTGACAAAAAACTGGTTCTCAGGTTTGGTCCCGAATATGCTGTGGATGTTGGCTCCTATCACATCAGTTGAGCCCACGCGCAAGATCTTGGAACACTTCTCGTTCATATAGGTAATAGTTCCGTCCAAATCGACCACCATAACACCATCCGACATAGAATCGGTGATCACCTGATGGTACTTGGAGACACGATTGAGCGCCAGGATCGACTGAATGTGGTCTGCTGCAGCCACCACCATACCGAGGGTATGGTGGCTTACTCTCTCATAAGGGGCAACCATACCGATGCTTCCGATAACACGTCCTTTATCTACTATTGGAGCGAATGACGCTGCTCCAAGTATGGCAAACAAACAGAAATGCTCATAAGAGTATATGGAAATGGGCTTAACCAGTAACATACACAGGTGGCCTGCATTGGTTCCGACT
This sequence comes from Desulfomonile tiedjei DSM 6799, assembly GCF_000266945.1. NCBI lineage: Bacteria > Pseudomonadati > Thermodesulfobacteriota > Desulfomonilia > Desulfomonilales > Desulfomonilaceae > Desulfomonile > Desulfomonile tiedjei. Next base: position 2,581,886 of record NC_018025.1, on the reverse strand, counting down.
TTTTCCTCCCTCCATACGGTGCGTTCGACGACATTAGCCCGCCTGGACCATTCCAGGGAGGCTTCATCTCCTATGGTCTTGAGGCTGACGCAGTTGGCATCACTTAAGAGAACCACGAATCCGGTTCCTCTTACGAATTCCGACAAGCGTTCCATAACTGGAACAGCGGTTTCCATGAGGTATTTAGAATTTTCTTTTGCGAATGCGAACTCTCGCTCCGGGATCAAATTCGTAGTTTCCCGCATACCGCGCTGCACGTTGTAATGGTAACTCCGTTCCCAGGAATCATAGATTTCCGGGCGCAAGCCCTTACGCAAATCCGGCCTTTCGTGGAGATCTTTCCAGATTTGCTTAACCTTTTCCCAGGGCAAGGCGCGCCTTGTCTCCGGTCTCAGAAGATTTTTCACATTCACTCCCTTTGCCTGGACAGTGGTAATATTCTCCACGACAACTACTGTGTTTCCCGCTCCCTGAGCGCAAGGCTCCTCACAAATAATCCTTGGCAGGCTTTAAAGAGCGCCTAATCCTCCTCTCCGCTGTTCTGGGAAAGAGGCGCTTATCATCCTCCCTTTTCCGGGAGGCGGGTTGGGTGCGGGGGGTTATTGGAGAATCCTACCTCAACGGATTTGCGTATGAGATCGTTCAAATACCACCTGGGATCAATTCTGCCTATGTTGCACACTATATGCCGCGTGTGATCCTGGCAAATCCGTTTAGGGCTGTCAAGGTGCTTGTCGGCCCGAACCCAGGCTCTGCCTCATCCAGGACGTTCTGCAGTCCCCTGAGCACGCGGAAACTCACCCGGATGAGCGGACTGAATCAGGAGGTTGAAGGCACTGATGAACAAGCCAGTAGCGGTGTGCAGGCGAGATCTTACTCATTCGTTCCTGAACCGGTATCATACCAATGTGCTCTCATAGAGGGAATATTGAGAAACCTGTTATTTGCCGGTCCCGGCAAATCTCCTTCGCTACGAACGGCACTGCCTGACTTCGCTTCGGAGACATGCCGGGACCGAATTTGCCAGATGTTACTTCTTTGAACGCTCATTGGTATCAGAAGAGGTCGCAGACCCCGCCCTTGTGGAAAGGGGACATGTCACCGTGACAGAGTGTAACACTGCAACGAGGGGTTTGGCTCGAAGAACTAGCCGTTTTGATGTTGGTATGCATATTGCTTTTGTTGCCCGTCCGAGGTCTATCTTCAGTGAAAGGAACGACAAAATGGACAAGGATCGCATCGACACGTTGGCAAAAAGCGACGGTGAATTCGCTGCTCACCGGTTGGAGATGTGGGCGGAGCTCATTCCGGAAAAGACCTTTTTCTTCTATGGGGAAGAAGACGAGCACATATCATTTAAGGAATTCAACGAGCTCACGAACAGTATTGCGCACAATCTGATCTCCATGGGGCTTGGCAAAGGCGACAGGGTATTGGTCTTTCTAAAGAATCCGGTTGCAACGACGTTGGCCATGTTCGGGATCTGGAAGGCTGGAGCGGTATTCATCCCTGTGAACACCAGTTACATGGGACCCTTGCTGGCCTATCAAATCAACGATACCAACCCCAAGATGATCATAACCGAGAAAAACCTGGTTCCGCTTGTCAACGACATACAACATCAAGTTGGGAATTTCCCGGTAGCTGTCTATGCGCCCAAAGAAAGCCACCACGACTACAATCCTCAGGTCTCCGGAATTGGGCTTCACGACAAGTTCAGCGAAATGTCATTCGATGCGCTCCTGACAGGACAAACCTCGAATTTGAAGACTGACCTCACCTTTCAAGATACTGCCAACATCGTCTACACGTCCGGAACCACGGGGCCCGCAAAAGGGGTTGTTCAGTCACACCGTTACGTGAATCTGTACACCGCCTTCTGGAGAAATTTCACCAATCAGAAAGACGTCATTTACTCCGATCTCCCTTTGTATCATATCGGGGGAGCCTTCCAGAATGTGGTCAGGGCGGCATGGGTAGGATGTACAGTCGCTGTATGGGATAAGTTCAGCCCAAGCGACTTCTGGAACAGGATTAGAGTCTCCGGGTCGACTACAGCTATTTTGCTGGACGTTATGATTCCCTGGTTGGTGAAAGCCAAGGAGACTCCGGACGATCGTCGGAATACCCTGAACAAGGTGTACATGCAGCCGATGCCCATAAACCATCATGAGATCGCCCGAAGGTTCGGATTTGACTTTGTCATCACGGGATACGGACAGACAGAAGCAGGGAATGGATTTGCCGGCATCTTCGAGGAGTTACGCGAAGGCGAAGGCACCCCTCCCGAACTCTACAAAGGGTATTCGCACAAAGAAATGCGGGAGCTATCCGAGAAAATCGAAGCGGCCATCGTTCCGGGAGAAATAGAGCTCAAGAAAGGTTTCATGGGAAGGCCTCCATTCTTTCTGCAAGCGACTGTTCTCAACGACGACGATCAAGAGTGCCTCCCCGGACAGGCAGGTCAAATATGTTTCCGCTCTCATTTGCCCAATACCATTTTCGACGAATATTTCGGCAAACCCCAAGCCACGGCAGAAGTATTCAGCAACCAGTGGTTCCATTCGGGAGACGCCGGCTTCAAGGATGAAGAAGGATTCTTCTACTTTCTCGACCGGCAAAGCGGCTGTATCAGGCGCAGAGGCGAGAACATTTCTTCCTATCATATAGAGGACATCATCAACGGCCATCCCTCCGTGAACTGTTGCGCGGCATTCCCCATCCCCGCAGCAGAAGGGGCGGAAGATGACATCGTGGTATTCGTCGTCGTACAGCCTGGGGAAGAACTTGACGAAGGTCAGCTCAGACAATGGATAGAAGGGAAAATGCCCAAGTTCATGCAGCCTCAACACATAAGGTTCGTAAGTGACTTGCCGCGAACCCCCACCAACAAATTGAAGAAATACGAGCTCAAGGAGATCATCTTAAAGCAATTGCAGAGAAACTGTTGACCGGGGCCATGACGGGACACAAGAGGATCTCTATCTTTGAGGAAACACGGCGCGGTGTCTGTAGGAGGGATTTGCCGTTTTCACGTTGCACAACATTACAATTTGTAACGTTGTGACGTTACAAATTGTGACCATTAGCGGCTTCGCCACATCTCACAAGCCCACAGGACGGGTATGCGAGGACTACCGTGGCTACGCCCTACCCCAATGACAGTAATCAATGCCAGTCGTTCCTGAATTGGCATGATTCATGCCCTTAGGAGTCCGCAGCAATCTTGGAGAAAGGAAAGTCCGGAGAATGTCCTACAAATATGCATATAATACCAGAGACATCCAGTTCATCTTAAAGGAATGGCTGCCTCTCGATGAAGTGCTGAGCTACGACCACTTTGGAGGCAATTACAGCAGGGAGGATGTGGATCTCATCTTGGAGCAGGTGAGAAAAGTCGCTGAAGAAGTGGTGGCGCCAACGGCCCAGGATGGGGAATCGATCGGGGCACGCTGGGAGGCCGGAAAAGTCTACATTCCCCCTTCATTCGCCGCGGCCCATCGCTTTTTGCAGGACCAGGGCTGGGGAGCCAGCAATTTTGATGTTGAGAGAGAAGGAACCCTTCCCTTCACCATTCTCGGATTGGTGTGGGAAATCCTATCTGCGGCCAACCCGGCCATCATGGCCTATGTGGCGAACGCAGGGCCGGTGGCTCGCGTTATTCAACTTTACGCAAGTGAAGAGCTGAAGCAAAAGTTCTTACCCAACTTACTGACTGGGGTCTGGGGAGGAGCCATGGGCATGACGGAACCCACTGCCGGATCTGACGTGGGAGACTTGCTTTCCAAGGCCTTTCCCACCGAGATCCCTGGGCTCTACAAGATCAAGGGGCAAAAGGTGTTCATCACGGCAGGAGATCGGGACGACGTGGAGAACGTCATACATCTTTATCTTGCGCGTGTTCAGGGCGCTGCGCCCGGCACTAAAGGCCTCTCTCTCTTTATTTTGCCGAAGTACTGGGTCAATGACGATGGCACCCTGGAAGACAACGACGTGCAGTGCATAGGAATAGAACACAAAATGGGCCTTAAGGGCAGCGCCACAACCCAGCTTATAATGGGTGACAACGACAATTGCCGCGCGTGGCTTATCGGGAATCCGCCTGATGAAAAGGGGGTCGGGCAGGGAATTATGCAAATGTTTAATATGATGAACGAGGCACGGTTAGACACAGGGCGTCTATCTGTGGCCGTAGCCGCCAACGCTTACTGGAATGCCAAAGATTACGGAAGAGACAGGATTCAGGGCCGACTCCTGACCAACCCCAAAGCAGGTCGAGTATCGATAAACAAGCACGAAGACGTCAAACGCATGTACATGCTCAGTAAGGCCACCACTGAAGCATGCCGCGCTTTACTCTCAAGGTGCTACTTTTTCGAGGATGCCAGAGAATTTGCTCCAGACAAGGAACGCAGAGAGTGGGCACAAAATAAGCTGGACATGCTAACCCCCTTGTGCAAGGCCTATCCCAGCGATGAAGTCTGGGGTTTAGTAGCTGAGTCTCTGCAATCTTACGGTGGATACGGGTATTGCGAAGAGTATCCCGCGGCGAACGCTGCACGGGACTGCAAAATCTGGTCTATATGGGAAGGGACAAACTTTATCCAATCCATGGACCTGATCGGGCGCAAATGGACGCAGGGGAAAGGCGTCATATTCGAAGGTATTCTAAAAGAAGTGGAAGAATTTATCGCTGCCAACAAAGACAAAGGGGGCGAACGGGAAAAGGAATTCGAGATCCTGGAAAAAGCGCTAGCAGCCTACCGGAGCATTCAGGCGACGATCGCCGGGTACGCGCGTTCGGATAAACTGGGACTCATGGCGGTTTACGCACGCCGCATTCTTACGACCACGGCCCAGTTATATTGTGGGTACCTCCTCATGGATCAAGCGCTTATCGCATCATCGCGGATGAAGGAACTGAGCCCGGATAACCACGATTATAATTTCTACTTGGGCAAAGTCCTGTCTGCTCGCTATTACCTGAACAATGTTGTTCCAAATGTATGGCACGTGGCGGAACTCATTGAAATTGGGGATACATCAGTGCTCGATGCTCCCGATGCCGTATTCGATTTTTGAAATCAATCACATATGGAAGTGCATCAAACGGAGGATTGCGAATGTCACGATCGCCTGAAGATATGTATGCGACCGTGCCGAGCCCCAGAGTGGAAAGGCTCCGTGCATATTATATCAACGCAGCCAAGGGATCTGAGCCGAATTACAATATATTTTCCGACCTGGCGATTGCCCGAGTCATGAAACAGACTGAAGGAGAGCCCATGGCCCTGAGACGGGCCAAGGCCTTTGCTGCGGTTGTTGAAGCGGCGCCGGTGGACATATTTCCTGACGAACCCTTTGTCGGTTGGGTAGCCGGTGACCCCGTGTCCGTGCAGATTAGCGCGGAGCAGAGGGGCTCGCGAATGGAAATTGAACTCGATCACTACCGATTTATCAATGACGAAGACAGAAGGATTCTGCAAGAGGAAATCATCCCCTACTGGAAGGGAGACGGCAACTGGAAACGCCACTGGTTCGCCCGGGCCTATCAACTGCTGCCCCCGGAAACCCGAAAGGCGCTGTATGGTGACCCGGATCCCCGAGAGGAAAAGATCGGTATTCTGACCAACTCCAACCCCCCGGCTCAACCCCGCGTGGACGTACCCGGTCGGGTAAAAACTCTCGGCATGGGGATTATCACGGATCTGATGAGCCGCCATCATATCGGTCATTCTTGCTTCGGCTATGAGAAGGTTTTGAAGAAGGGATTCTCTGGCATAAAGAGAGACGCTGAGGAGAGGATTGCACGACTGAACGTAGCCGAGCCCGAAGACATGAAGAAAACCGCCTTCTTGAAAGGTGTAATCATCGCCATGGAAGCGGCTGCGAGAATCGGCACACGCTTTGCCGCGCGAGCACGGGACATGGCCGCTGAAGAGAGCGACTCGGCAAGAAAGAAAGACCTCCTTACGATTGCCGATACGTGTGACCGTGTGCCTGCTCATCCAGCCCGCACCTTTCGGGAGGCGCTACAATCCGTATGGTTTACCCAGATCATGAACTGGTGGGAGACACCTCTCATCCTTTCAGTATCCCCGGGCAGGGTTGACCAGTACCTCCGTCCCTATTACGAATCCGATATACGTGAAGGAAGATTGACGAAGGACGAAGCTCAAGAATTGATCGATTGCTGGCTCATGAGGTTTGCCCAGGGCGTAGCGCCTTTTGTCTCACACTCCGGAGCCGCCTTCCATATTGACGTAGGTGGCTTCAAAGCAGACGGTAGCGACGCAACCAACGAGTTGTCCTTCATGTTTCTTGAAGGAATGATGCATACCCGCATGATTGAACCCAATATCGGCGTTTTGATTCACAGCAAGACTCCGGACGACTTCTTGATTAAAGCGTGCCGACTTTGCTCGTTGGGAACCGGGCACCCGATGTTCCTGAACAATGACGTTTTTGTTGAAAACCTGCTGTCCCGGGGAACCCTGGGAGGTCCGCCAGTCCCCCTCGAGCTTGCTCGAACAAGTGGGGCCATCGGGTGCAACGAGCCCCATGTGGCCAACTACGAATCGGATCATAATGTGGGTGCCATATTTCAGATGCCCATAGTATTGGAATTGGTCCTATTTAATGGGATGAGCCGTTTTCACAAGAAGTTGATGGGACTCGAAACCGGAGAAGCGACAGAGTTCCAAAACTTTGAAGACCTTCTAAAGGCCTTCGAGAGACAGTTGGCCTACATGGTCGGGCACTGCGGTGCTGCTATTCGGGCCTTTGAGCTGGCCATGGCTGAGGTGTACCCTACCGTTTACCAGTCTGCGCTGATTGAGGATTGCATCGAAAAAGGCGTGTCCCGTGAGGATGGTGGAGCCAGGTTCAACTTCGGACCGTGCGTGGCGACCCTGGGGGCAACAGATGTGGGGGATTCCCTCGCAGCCATCAAGAAGCTGGTGTTCGAGGAGAAGCGGATCACCATGGAGCAACTGATAGAGGCCCTGGAAACCGACTTCGAGGATAGAGAGGAGATTCGGCAGCTTCTGCTCAAAGCGCCAAAATTCGGCAACGACGATGACTATGTCGACCGACTGGTGGCATGGGTAATGGACGTTTTTAGCAGGGAAGTGATCAGGCACAAGAACACCAGAGGAGGACACGTATTACCCTATCAAAATCCGCTGTCCGGATATGTTGGGATGGGGAGACTGATGGGAGCTTTGCCTTCAGGGCGAAAAGCGGGAGAGCCCCTGTCTGACGGGATCTCGCCCACCCGGGGCAGCGATGTCAATGGTCCGACCGCTGTCTTGAATTCCGCTGGCAAGATAGATAATGCATCGATTTTCTTGGGTGAAACTCTGAATTTGAGGCTGAGCCCCGATGTGGTTGCAGCCGACGAGGGAGTTTACCGGCTTGCCGCGCTACTGAGGACCTTTGTCGATCTGAAAATTCACCATATCCAGTTCAATCTTGTTTCTTCTGCAACACTCAGGGCAGCGCAGGAGAAACCGGAGGAATACCAGGATCTCATGGTGCGGGTCGCCGGCTATGTCGCTTACTTTGTCAATTTGTCCAAGGGGTTGCAGGACAGCATCATCGCGCGTACGGAACATGCTTTGTAAAGCTAAGGACAGGCACTCTTTTTAACGATTCAACAATGGGCATGGTTCGAGCAAAATGCCATGCCCATGCGCCAGAGGATGCAGGATCTGCACGAGAAAGGAGCCTGTCATGGAACCACTGCGAGGACTGATCTTCGGAATAGAGCGATTTGCCTTGCATGACGGTCCCGGGATCCGAACCCTCGTGTTTATGAAGGGCTGCCCCCTGAGATGCCTCTGGTGTTCTTCGCCTCAAACCCAAGAACCACACGCCCAAATCACCTATGATTACTCAGCCTGCCGGAAGTGCGGGGCCTGCGCTGCCTCCTGTCCGACACAAGCACTCACCTTTTCCCCTGACAGCGGTGTACGAGCAGATTTCACGCTATGCGACCGCTGCGACAAGTGCCTCACCGTCTGTCCCGGAAATGCACTGCAATTGATGGGGAGATGGCTGAGCACTGAAGATCTGTTCCGGGAGGTAACAAGAGACAGCGCCTTCTTCCGCAGGTCAAAGGGCGGGATCACAGTAGGCGGGGGCGAACCCACCTTCCAGCCGAGGTTCGTCTCGGAGTTCATGCGGCGATGCAAGGACAGCAACATACACACAGCTATGGAGACGTGTGGCTATTGCCCTTGGGAGAGCCTGGACAACATATTGGAGCACACCGATACGGTGTTCATGGATATCAAACACATGGACGACCGAGTCCACCGTCGGCTTACCGGTGTTTCCAATCGGTCGATCCGGGAAAACGCCCGCAAGGTTGCGCAGAAAAGACCCCTGATCGTAAGAATTCCTGTTGTGCCCGGGTTGAATGACTCGGAAGAAAACGTAAGGGCGACTGCAAAATTCGCGGCGCAACTCGGGAAGAACCTCCTAAGAATAGAGCTGCTGCCATACCACAAACTGGGATTGGGGAACTATGAGCGGCTTGGAAAGAATTACCAACTGACCGAAGTTGAACCTCCAAGTGATGAGCGCATGGAGCTGCTACGCAGCGCGACCGAGGGCTGTGGAATCCAGGTCCGGGTGGCGGGACGGGGTCTTTGAGTGAAACGAGACGAGGCAAGAATGCTCCACAAATCCTGCCGGTTGATCGGAGAGGGCAACAGCAAGCGGATCCACCACTTTGTCTCGAACTCCAGCATGAGACAGGGGAATAATCTGGTAAATTATGCTCATTACCGTAACCATTCAGTTACACGGGGTAGAGAAAATCTTAATTCTGCGATCACGTCCTTCCGACTTTATAAAATCCCCCCTACCCCCCTTTACTAAGGGGGGAATTGCAAGTTACTTCTTTGCCCCCCTTTAAAAAAGGGGGGTTGGGGCATAGGCGTTAAAATAACGTGCTTGATTCACCAAAATCCCCCTAACCCCCTTTAGAAAAGGGGGCGGAAAGCCAACTTCTGCTCCCCCCCTTTGGTAAAGGGGGGCGAGGGGGGATTTTTCTAACCCATTGATTTTGATATGGCTCCATTCTTATTTTAACGCCTATGGGGGGTTGGGGGGATTTGAATCGGACAAAACTCTTGCCAAATACTATGACTCATGGGAACGGGCTCCTCTGCCCTCCCGCAAGCATGGGTTTAGGGCGAGCGATGCGACTCTCGCTCTCCAGGCCATGGTCTGTTGGCGTCGCGAAGGACGAAAGCACTGCGCACACTTCCGTCAATCGTCCGATGTTCGTTCGATGATCGTAGCGACACCCTGGCCACCGCCCACACAGGCGTTCGCACATCCGAATCGTCCACCTTTTTGCTGTAATATGCGGGCGAGAGTTCCTACAAGCCGAATTCCTGTTGCTCCGAGAGCATGCCCCATAGCGATTCCTCCCCCCATGACATTGACCCTGTCCGGATCGAGTCCCAGTTCTTTGATGCAGTTGAGAGCCACAATAGAAAAGGCCTCGTTGATTTCCCAGTAGTCAATCTCGTCGGATCGGAGGCCCGCGCGTTGAAGGGCTTTCTTGCTTGCAGGCACAGGCCCCACGCCCATGACAGTGGGATCGACTCCCGCGAAGCCGATGGACCTGATCGTGGCTAATGGCCTGATTCCTTTTGCTTCTGCCGTCTCTTTCGCCATCAAAATCATGGATGAGGCTGCGGCGTTGAGCGGAGACGAATTTCCTGCAGTGATCTGATGATCCTTCTTGAATGCTGGCGGTAAACTTGCCAGGCCTTCAAGTGTCGTGTCTCCTCGCACCGCCTGGTCCGTCTTAACGGTGATGACCGAACCGTCAGCCTGTTCCGCCTCAATGGGAAAAATCTCCCCTTCAAAGAAACCTTCAGCCTGAGCCTCTGCTGCCAGTTGATGAGATCTCACAGCCCACTTGTCCATGTCCTCTCGGGTCAGACCGGTGCCGACAAACAACTTCTGAGCGGTCAACCCCATGTTGAGCGTGGTTGTCATGTCCCAATGCGAATACTCGGGCGCGGACAACAGAGCCAGGTTTGGGGAAATCAACCCTCGTCCGATAGTCATTTGCCCCATTGGAACCCTTGTCATGTGTTCCATCCCACCCACCATAACAATGTCGGCGTTGTTTGTTGCGATCTCGAGGAAACCCATGTGAATGGCGGCCATGGAAGAGCCACACTGCTGGTCCACGAATTTCGCGGCAAGTGTTTTGGGGAAATTGGCCAAGAAGATCGGAAGCCGACCTCCGTAGGCCCATTGTTCCCCAACCGCTGTCGCACAACCGACTATGAAGTCGTCGATCTCCTCAGGCTGGATGCCCGTTCTTCGCATCAGTTCCGGAAGCAGCCTGGCTAACAGCTCGTCGGCTCTGGTTTTAAAAAAAACGTCTCTGGCGGGATCGTTGGGTCGGGATCGGGATTGAGCGGTCCTGAGGTATCCTGCAATCACTGCGTCTCTCATCTATGGTCTCCTCGCACACGTGGTTTCTTCTTGTCATCGCGGATCATTAAATGGTGAGATGTCTTTCACGCGGGATAAAAAGTCCGGCCTGCCTCCACCATCTTCTTGAGAAGATTTGAGGGCTCAAAACGGGGCCCGAATTGTCTTTCAAGCTTGATCAGTGTCTCGTACACATTTGCAATGCCCCATTTGTCGGCATAGCGGAATATACCCCCTCGAAACGGAGGAAAACCGGTACCGTAGATCATCGCCAAATCCATATGCTGAGGCTCGTCGCATACACCTTCCTCGATTATGAGTGCGCCCTCGTTTATTGCCAGGGCAAGCATGGTATCTATGATCTCCTGATCGGATACGTTTTTGGGAGACACATGGTTGTCGCTCAAGTAGTTTTGTATTACGTCCAGAACCTTTTTGTTGGGAACCAGCTCATCACCGCCGTAGTCCATGTAGCCCATCCCGGTTTTCCTCCCATAGCATCCCGTTTGATAGATACTCTCCATGAGCGGGTGCATCTTGTACCTGGGACCCAGTCGTTGCTCGAAGGTCTTGTACACGTGATAGTTGATGTCAATACCCGTGAGGTCGGCCAGTTCAGCAGGCCCCATGGGCATGCCGAAATCTTTCATGGCATTTTCTATCCGGCTCCAGTCCACGCCGTCTGCCATAAGATAGACAGCTCCTCCCAATAAACCTCCAAGCTGTCTGGAAACGTAAAATCCAGGGGAATCATTGACTATCACGGGTATCTTCCCGATCGCTCGTGCAAACGCTACCGAAGTAGCCAACGTCAGGTCGGAAGTCTTTTGCGTACAGATGATTTCTAGAAGTTGCATCTGATGGGCAGGATTGAAGAAATGCAGACCGATCGCTCTTCCCTGGTCCTTCAGTATTGAGGCGATTTCGGCGATCGGCAACGCAGAGGTGTTGGTAGCAAACACGGCTTCCGTCTTACAGATCTCCTCGAGCTGCTTCCAGATGCTCTGCTTGATGTCCATGTTCTCGATCACCGCCTCGATAATCAAATCCGCTTCTTGCATGTCCTCAAGTGACGTGGTCACCCTCAATCGTTTGTCGAGGAGCGTTTCCAGTTCCGTTGGCAGCATCTTTTTCCGTTTTATGGCGTGCTCGAAGGTCTTCCGTACGGACGCGACACCCCGATCCACTGCTTCCTCGGTGATGTCCCAGAGAACAGCATCAAAGCCCCTGCGAAGCAAAAGGTTGACGATTCCCGAACCCATGACTCCGCCACCCAGCACCGCCACTTGTTTGGTGTCGGCCGGTTTCACGCGTGAAATTCGGGTTAGCCGGCCCGCGGCTCTGGTGTTGAGGAATATGCCGATAAGGTTTTTAGCCACGTCTGATAGTGCGCATTCAGCAAAGAGCTCCCCTTCTCGCCGAATATCTGCTTCAATGTCCGGTGACAGACCGTTTTCCAAGGCTTCGATCACTTTGAAAGGAGCGAGGTAGCCTTTGGCTTTCTTCTCGGCCTGAACTCTTGCTGCGCTGGTAACAGCTTTCAACTCGGCAGAACTGGGAAGGCGATTGTTCCGATTGCGGGTCCGGCTGCTTTCCAGCGATATTGTTCCTTCTGCAAGGTTGGTTGCTGCTGACAAGGCCACACGCAGGAAATGTTCCGGTTCAGTCACTTCGTCAATAAGGCCTCTGGAGAGCGCTGTTCGACTATCGATAGGATCGCCCACCGTCATCATCTCCAAGGCATCGTGCAAACCGACGAACCTGGGCAATCGTTGAGTGCCGCCGGCACCAGGGATGAGCCCCACTTTGACCTCGGGTTGACCCAATTGCACTCCGTGCAGCGCCACACGATAGTGGCAGGCCATAGCAAGCTCTAATCCTCCACCAAGCGCATTGCCGTTGATCGCTGCAATGACAGGCTTGGGCCCCAGTTCGATCTGGTGAAAGAATGCCGACATAGCCTCTACTCTAGGCAGCAGAGACTCCTTTTCCTTCAGCACGTATATTTCTGTAAGATCCGCGCCTGCGATGAAGTTCTTCCCTGTACCCGTCAGCACAATACCTTTGACGGTCGGGTCGTCGAATCCGCTGGAAACAGCTTCAGCCAGATCATCTACAAAGGACTGAGATAGCTGGTTTACCGGAGGGTTGTTCATGAAGAGGACCGCCACGTTATCCTGTACTTTCACATGTATGGTCATGAAATCAGTCTTCATATTCGTTCCTCTGTTGGGAAGCTCCCATTGGCGTTCAAAGCTGCTCGAGCAAACAACGTATGCACAAGCGACGGGCCGGCGTTGTGACGGGCTTTCTTCCACCATTTTTCCGGCCTTTCTTTCGAGAACCCGGATCGGTGTTTGGAAAGCACGAACTATGCCAAGGCCGGATTGCATCCTTAGTGAACTTCGTTACTGCAATGAGGCTTTGCCGCAGCAGTTGTACGTCTTCTACACGGAATTCTGAAATTCAAGAATGGCGGCAGATGGTTACAACGTGTAACATCACACCGTGACAAAGTGTTATGGCGGACAATGAGGAAATTAGCCCAGCCTGCGGACACCAGAGTCTGATACTCACAACCGATCTTCCCGAAAAAACTGCTAGTTGGGTCTCGATGAATTTGCCAAATGAGGCGTCACCTATGAACGGCGCATTTGCGGGACGGATTGAGCAGCCGACACCTTTGTATAAGTGTATTATGATATGTAGAATCATATTTTGATTCGGTCATTGACTGCTCTGCGTGGAGTCACGTCCTGAAATAGTTGACATAAGTCACGCGTAACGTGGCTTTTTGTTACTGGATCACTCCAAGACAGCCGTCCTTTTCGAACAACACTTGTTTTGCCTAACGCTGCGCGATAAAGCCCACTCAAATCCTGGTTTCCATTCCTTCAAACAAAACCAATCCATTAAACCTGGAAAAAATACCTGAAAAACCTGGGAATCCTCCTAGGTGTATTCTCCGTGTGAACGTGGTCCAATTCGACTACGACGAGTGAAAATCGCAGGAAATAATGCGATGGGCCAGGTTTCACGACAGAATGGAAGATTTTCGAGGGATCTCCCCCAAGTTTCCAGCAAAATACCCGGCCACAGCGGCAACCAAATCGAAGAGAACTTCATCAGTGACACCTAATCAAGGAGGAGACTCATGCCGGAGGATGCACCGACTAAGAAGGCAATCAGAAACGCAATTTTTGTAATGCTCGACACGCTCCCATTCAACTACCTGGGATGTTACGGAAACGACTGGATAAGCACGCCGAATTTGGATCGATTCGCCCGCAAGGGGATCTTATTTGAAAACGCCTACTCGGAGGGTCTTCCCACTATACCGGTAAGACGATCGTTGCTGACCGGTCGTTTCACCCTACCTTTCGGCGGATGGAAGCCTTTGGGCCTTGAGGACACAACGATTACCGATATCTTGTGGGGCCGCAATGTTCAGACGGCTCTCATTTACGACTCTCCACCACTTCGCTTACCGAAATACGGCTATTCCCGTGGATTCGATTACGTCAAGTTTTGCAGCGGTCACGAACTGGACCATGAAACCTTTTACCACGAACCGCTCGATCCATGCATGAAACCCGAAAGCTATATTTCGCCCACCATGCTGTACGATGAAAACGGTAATTTGAGAGATCAGATGAGTTCAGCCCTGCTGCGTGAAATAGAGTGCTATCTGAAGATCAGACAGCATTGGCGCAGCGATGCGGACAATTATATCGCCGTGGTGGCGAGAGAGGCAGAAAAGTGGCTCAGATTCGAGCGCAATCCTAAGAGGCCTTTTTTCTTATGGATCGATTCATTCGATCCTCACGAGCCCTGGGATCCGCCCTCTGTCTGGGATCCGGATCTCAAGTGTCCTTATGACCCTGATTATGAAGGCAATCCGTTGGTGCTGGCACCCTGGAGCGATGTGAAAGGTCGTATCACCGAGCGTGAATGCCAACATGTCCGAGCCCTCACAGCAGAGAAGATCACCGTAGTAGATAAATGGATCGGTAAGCTACTGGATCAAATACAACAGATGGGGCTTATGGAGGACACTCTCATTGTCATCTGTTCAGATCACGGTCAGCCCATGGGTGAAGGCGAACACGGTCATGGAATCATGCGTAAGAGCAGACCTTGGCCATACGAGGAGCTGGTTCACATTCCACTCATGATGCAGGTACCAGGAGTCAAAGGCGGACGCAGAATTAGAAGCTTCGTCCAAAACACAGACATCATGCCCACTATTTTGGATGCACTTGGCTATCTGGATGAAGAGGCTCTCCGGGAAGCAGGTCATGAAGGAATCAGAACTTTCGGCACGATGGATATTCAGGGCTCCAGCCTGTTACCAATCGCTTACGGTGAAAAGGACCGGGTGCGGGACTATGCCATCGCCGGCTACTACGGGATGTCGTGGTCACTTATAACCGACGACTACACATATATCCACTGGCTAAAAGACCAAGAATCCCTGTCTATCTCGGAGATGCACAAAGTCTTCTATGACGACGCTTTGGGTGGAGGCAACGCAGGAAAGCAGTCGGCAAAAGTCGAAGTGAAGGAAGAAATGTGGACCTGCACTCCCGGAGCGGAAGTAGTGTTACCGGCGAAGGATGAACTTTACGACAGGAATTCCGATCCGTTTCAGCTAAATAACATCATCGAAGACAAACCTGAAATCGGCAAGGAACTCTTGCAGCAGTTAAAAGCAATTATCGGCGAGCTGCGCACTTCGTAATTTGTTGAGACCGAGGGCTGTGACACCCGGCCCTCGGCATTAAATTCTGCCCGGAGTGGAGTGAATCATGTTTACGGCTATTCAAGATATGGATTTCAGATCGACCGTCCAGAGTCTGGAAACCGGAGTAATCATATTTGTAAAGAAACTCTGTCCACACTGCAAAAATATGCTGAAGGTGCTCGAAAAGTTCCAAGCGATAATCCCGGGGGTCCCTGTTTTCACGGTGGATAGCGAGGAATGTCCTAACTCCATGGATTTGGCAGGAGTGGAACGAGTTCCGACAGTGTGTGTGGTCAAGAAGGGTGAAATTTCGGCTCAGAAAAATGGGTTAATGAACCCCCGAGAAATGGCTGCTTTTTACGAAGCCGCTTAGAACGGTACCGATGAAAAGAGGGTTCAGATGAAAGAAGTCCGTCCATTCGATGTTTTGATACTTGGGGGCGGCATTGCCGGGATGACTGCCGCAATTTATCTCTCAAGAGCACGGGTTAAGACTGCGATCCTGGAAAAGAGTATTTGCGGAGGATTGTGCAATTACACATACATGGTCGAAAACTTTCCTTCGTACATCTCCATTCATGGCATGGACCTGATGCAAAAGGTTCGCGACCATGTAGATCACCTCGGGGTGTCTATCGAGGAAGTTTGCATGATCCAGTCCATGGATATTTCCGGCACAGAGAAAATTATCGAGAGTGATGACGCCATATATCACGGAAAAGCTCTCATCGTAGCCACCGGTCGCAAGCCGATTCCCCTGAGTCTCCCGGAATGTGAGCAAGTTCATTATTGCTCGATATGCGACGGATTTCCTTATGCCGGCAAGCGCGTCCTCGTTTTGGGAGGTGGAAATAGCGGCTTTGATGAGAGTCTCTACCTCATGAGAATCGGCATTTCTCATCTCACGCTCATTGAGGTCGCTGATCGCTTTTTTGCAGCCAAAACCGTTCAAGACGAGTTGCTTCACAACAAAAACGTCGAGGCTCGAACAAATACCAGAGTGGTCGACTTAATCCTCGAAAACAAGAAACTGAAAGAGGTCGTAATTGAAAACGTCGTAACAGGTGTAAGCGAGACCATACCGGTGGACGGGATCTTTGCGTTTTTAGGTCAGAAACCTGAAACGGATTTCCTGAAAGGAATAGTTAACCTGGACGACGACGGTTATGTGTTGGTCGGCGAAGATATGAGCACAAACATCCCTGGCGTGTACTCTGCCGGAGACCTCAATCGTAAACGATATCGACAACTGACCACGGCCATGAACGATGGGACGATTGCCGCATTGACATGCGAGCGATACATAAGCTCCGACCGGTGTTAAATCCAAGAGACGATAGCACTAACGGATAACCCCAGGGTAATCAAATGGATACGAGCATACTTGTACGAATTTTCGATACCGATACTGTCAAACTTGAAGAGACTGAGTCAGCCTTGCGGAAGAGTCTCAAAGCCTACGGAGTTCAAGACTTTGAGATTCAGCCTATCTCCTGTTTTCTCGAAATACAGAGACATAACAAAATCGATTATGTGCCTGTTTTAGAGGTCAACGGACTGACAATCAGCGTCAGAAAACCGATCACCAGGGCAATGCTGGAAGATTGTTCAGCCAGACTTGCGAGGTGGCAAGTGCTCAACAACGGGGATGTAAACGCACCAGGAACATAACGGCAGCTCATAGGCGCTAACTTTCTTCCAATTCTTTGTCTCAAAGGGACTGAAGAAAATAGCCCGGTAGTTCATTGCCGGGAATTCGTGTATCAGACGTCCCTCCGGGACTCGAAAATCTTTTTGTTTTCTCTTAACCGCTTAACCGGCGATGAATCGCCGGCCTATTTTCACTTGTTCCTTCGGAACAACGAACAAAGAAACACTCTAAGTCAGCGCCTATGCAACGGCAAGCTACTTAGTGAACCCTTCCCGTTAAGCACTGTTCGAAGCGGAGCCGAGTCATTTCGGTGAAGGGGATTCCTGCGCCCAGATCATCACGAGCCACATGAAGTGTATTGTAGAAGGAGCCGAACATGTCACAAGAGGCAGCGATTACTGTTGAAAAGCAGATATTTCCCAAGGCTTCGACCGAAGGGAAGATCATTAATAACTACTTTGACGGACTTGAAGTGACCGGAGTCCACAAGTTCATCTTCTATATCATTATGATGGCGTATTTCTTCGAGCAACTGGACAATTGGAACTTCGGTTTCATTGCTCCTGCTCTTCAAGAGTCCTGGCATTTGAAGATGACAGATATTGCGACGATTGTCTTCTGGTATTTCATAGGAATGACTTCCGGCGGTTTTCTTGGAGGGGTCATTTCAGATTTTATCGGGCGTCGTAAGACTTTTCTGGCCTCGATACTTATTTTTTCCGTTGCATCGGTAGCGAACGGACTTACCAATGACTTCACGATTTTCATAATTTCCCGTTCCCTCACAGGATTCGGGGTGTTCTGCCTTATGGTGACTTCTCAGGCCTATATCGCAGAAATGGCACCCGCAGAATCACGAGGTAAATGGCAGGGTCGCGTGGCTGGGGTAGGATTCTGCGCAGTGCCGGTAATCGCTTTTTTGTGCAGACTGATCATACCGATGGGGCCTGATGCGTATCGGATAATCTTTTACATAGGAGGATGCGGCCTCATAGGTTTCTTCCTCGGATTGAAATATCTGAAAGAATCGCCCAGATGGCTTGTGGCTCAAAAAAGATTGCCCGAGGCTGAAGAAGTTATGGAATTCATAACTCACCGCAAAATAGACCTTTCAGAAGCAGCCACTAAGGTCCCACCCAGAGAGAGAATGTCCGAAGTTCTGTATGGGATGTTTACAAAGAGTTATATCGTACGTACCCTGCTGCTCATTCTGCTGTTCATAACAATTACACCGGCCACTTTCACCCTGACGACGTGGACCACCCAATTGCTGAAAATGAAAGGCTTTACTGTGGCGGATAGCCTTACGGCATCGACCATCATCAGCATTGGCGTGCCCGTGGGTTGTTTCCTTGCATCGTTTGTCTCGGACCTCGGTGGACGCAAAATTCCGCTGCTATGTCTGGGAGCGCTTTGTGCAGCATTTGCATTTGTTTTTGCTCACTTGGATTCTTTCACCCTGCTGGTGGGTTTTGGATTCCTTTTTAATGTTTTCATCATGGCAGTCAGTTTTGTTTTGTTCTCCTACACGGCGGAATCGTACCCCACAAAGATGCGGAATACCGCAACGGGGTTCCACAATGGATTGGCTCGACTTTCAGTTTCGGCGGCTCAGCCGGTAATCCCAATCATCCATAAGGTTGCAGGTTTTTCCGGAGTTTTCAATGCAGTAGGGATTCTCTTCGTATTGCCGATTATCCCTGTCCTTCTGTGGGGCTTGCGTACCGGCGGCAAGTCCTTGGAGGACATTAAATAAACTCGCTGTCGATGCGTTCCCAATTTGTGAGGAGGCTTTCTTGGGCCTCCTCAATGGCTTGAATTCCAGCAAGAAAGATGTAATACCATTCCGCAGTTACGCACAAAAGATGGCGAAGGCCGGGGTGTCCTGAGCGCAGTGATTAGACGGCTCTGCGTCGTCCGGAGCGAAGGATATTTCCAGCCTCCCGGATTATGAAAAGAAAAGCGAATAGTATAAGCTTTTTTCGGGCGAGCACGGAAACACCGGGGCAACAGTCTTTGCAACAAAGGCACTCTCTTGCAACCAAAAAGTTCATTGCGTTGTGTTCATCGAACCGATACTGAAGCTTCAGAAGCTGCCGTAAATGAGTGGATTACGCCATTCCTTCGTGTCGTGGCGATCATGACGGTTTTGCTGAGCCTCTCCGGCGCGCCGGATGCGGAGTCTGGCTCTGATATCAACCATGCCCGGCGGCTTGTGATTCTGTATTCCGAACCTCTCGATTTTCCGGCCACGGAAATGGCTGAGCAAGGTATTCGAGAGGTAATCTCAAGAAATACTGACCTCAACATTCAACTGTTCGTCGAGTACCTCGATCTTACCAGATTTAGAGACTCAAACCAGAGAAAGGCTCTGGTGGAACTTCTGCGCCATCGATACGCGGATTCCGCAACAGACGTGGTCATCAGCTTCGATGTTCCTGCTTCCAATTTCTTGATAGAGAATTCGGAGGAAGTCTTTCCGAATACGCCCGTGGTCATGTGCGCAATTCCCCAGGAACTTGGGAACAGGCTCGAGACTTCGCCACTCCGAAAAAGGTCCACCTGCGTGCTGGAGCCGACTAATGGAACCGTGCTCATTCATGCAGCACTCTCTCTCATGCCGGACACGAAAAACGCAGTCTTGATCTCCGGAGCATTCGAAAATGACGAAATTCGTTCTCTGGATCTGCGAAAGTCTTTGGAGGCTTTTCGGGGGAAGATTTCCATAACCGACCTATCAGGTCTTTCTATTGGAGGTCTCCTTGAAAGAGTAAGAAAACTGCCGGCAGACTCTGTAGTTTTCTTCACAACTTTTTTCGTAGACTCGAAAGGCAGAAGCTTCATTCCTCGGGATGTAATCAAACTCATATCCAGTGAAGCGAGCTTCCCCGTTTTCGCTCCTTACGAATCGTACCTTGGCCATGGGATAGTCGGCGGGCCGCTGACCAGCTTTCGGCTACAGGGCCGCAGGGCTGCAGAAATGGCTATTCAAATCCTCCGCGGTAAACCGGCCGGCGAAATCCCCTTTGATTTCGGCTCCAGCACTATGGTCGACGCTTATGACTGGCGCCAGCTTCGCAGGTGGAACATTAACGAAAGTGACCTTCCGCACGGGAGTGAAATTCGATACCGTCAACTCTCTATTTGGGAGCTCTACCGAGCCCAGGCGATAGCAGTAATCACTCTCATTGCTCTTGAATCCCTCCTGATTGTTACACTTTTTGTCAATCTTCAAAAACGCAAAAGGGCTGAAATGTCACTCCTGGAAAGTCGTCAAGATCTCAGAACGCTTGCCGGAAGACTCATTTCATCGTAAGAAGAGGAGTTGAGCAGACTTTCCCGCGAGTTTCACGATGACATTGTGCAAAGGCTTGCGGCCGTAGCCATCGAGGCTGGGACACTGGAAATCCGGGGAAGCGGAATCGAGGAATCGGCACAAAAGAAGATCGGTTCCATGAAGGACCAATTGATCGCACTTTCTGAAGACGTGCATGCCCTATCGAGACAAATCCATCCATCAATACTGAAAGATCTTGGCTTGGTTAGAGCCGTGACATCTCTTTGCGTACGCTTTTTCGACCGGGAAGACATTCCTGTAGATTTCGATCACGAAAATGTCCCTGACTTTATCCGAGAAGATGCTGCTTTGTGTGTCTATCGAGTCATCCAGGAGAGCTTGAGAAACGTAGCGAAGCATGCGAAAGCCAAACGAGTAAGTATTTTTCTTCGAAGTTTGGACGGACACCTGGTTCTTACCATAAAAGACGATGGCATCGGATTCGTTCCGCAGGGTGTACGTCAGACTCCTGGCATAGGCCTCGCAAGTATGAGAGAACGAGTGGACTACATAAACGGCAAGCTCAGTGTCTGCTCCGAGCCGGGCATGGGAACGGTGATCGAGCTTTCAGCGCCCTTGGAAGGAGGAACGCATGAGACGTGCAAGAGTGCTCCTGGCAGATGACCACCGCATTGTGGCTGAAGGCTTAAAGAGTATCCTGGAACCCGAGTTCGAACTCGTAGGCATCGTTGAGGACGGCCGAACACTGGTCGAGGCTGTGGAAAAACTCCAGCCCGATGTCGTGGTGGCAGATGTTTCCATGCCACTGCTTAACGGCATCGAAGCGATGCGCCAATTCAAGAAGAAGTATAAGAACATCGCGGTGGTTATTTTGACCATGCACACGGATGTCATGTATGCTGCGGAGGCATTCGAGGCCGGAGCATCGGGATACGTTCTGAAGCATTCTGCTTCTTCGGAACTAGTGACTGCTGTTTCCAACGCATACAGAGGTCGAACCTATATAACACCTCTCTTGGCAGGAAGCCTGCTACAGTTTCACAAGCAGAAATCCCAGGAGCCCTTTGACGAAAGCACCAGACTGACGGGACGTCAACGTGAGGTCCTGCAATTGATTGCGGAAGGTCACAGTGTCAAAGAAATCGCTTCGATTTTAGGTATTTCCCCGAAGACTGTTGAATTCCATAAATACAGCATGATGGAGAGTCTCGGCCTGAAGACTTCCGTAGAGTTGGTCCGCTACGCAGTTAAGCATGGTATTGTCGACAAATAGCTTCCAATTTCGAGGAGTCGCTCTTCACACAGCGATTGTCAAAATTTCTGGCGTTTGTTCCGCGTTCAAAGACAACCTATTAGTGGAGACCGGCGTCCCTGCCGGTCTATTATATCGATATCATTGACTATGTGGAAGATGCGCCGGCACGGAGGCCGGCACCCACCAATATTCCTAATCTTCAATCGGACACTAATTTTGGCATCCTTAGTAATCCGCTATTACTTTAGAGAATCGTCATAAAACAGGGTTGGTTCTATTTCGAATCGATAATTTCACCGACAGATCGTCCTGAAACTCGATATGTGTTCCTGTTCTCTCCCGTTGATGCCTGCTACTGCAAATTCAGGAGCCTTGCGTCTCCGCATGGGAACGTGTAACAATTGCACATAAATCTGAAACAGAGCCGAGTGACAGGCTTGGCGACCGACCGATGCAAACACCCCACAACACGCTCTCTGAGCTTCTTGAAGTCTTCGGTTCCGTAACGGACATTGTGCCGGACGGAATCATTGTCGTTTTACCGTCTGGAACGGTGGCGTACGCAAACAGAGCTGCAGCCAGATTCCTGGGAAGCTCCCAAGAGGAGCTGGTAAAGTGCCATGCCCGGGACATTCAACGTTCACTCTGGGACGACATGTCGAAGATCTTCCAGGACGGGACTCCACAGCTCGGAGTCCGCAGTTCCATCGGAGGCAAGCTTTATATAACCAATCATCTGCCTCTGCGTTTCAAAACCGGAATTGAAGGAGTAGTCTCTTTTTTTCAAGCAGTGTTCGTGTACGATAAGTACGCCATGGAACTGGAATCGTACAGAGAAATGGCGCAACTTCTGGATTCGATCATGGAATCCTCGTACGACGGCCTGTGGATCACGGACAGGCAGGGTAACGTGGTAAAGCTCAATAAAGCTGCCGAACGGATCACCGGATGCAAGACCGACGACATCCTCGGACGGAACGTCGCCGAGCTTGTCGCGAACGGGTACGTAGACGAATCGGTCACCATGGAGGTGCTCAAGCGAAAAACCACTGTAACTCTGGTGCAGACTACGAAAGCGGATAAGAGAGTGCTCGCCACCGGCAACCCGATACTCAATTCCAAAGGGGAAATTGATGTCATCATCATAAACGATCGTGACATAACAGAACTCGATCGCATCCGCCGTGAACTGGACGAGAGTAAAGCTCTGGTCGATCAATACCGAAGCGAGCTGCTGGACTTTCAGCTTCGAGACCTCGAGAGCAACTTTTTCGTATGCCGCAGCCGGGAGATGGAATCAATCTATGAAAGGGCACTCAGAGTGGCCCGATTCGATTCCACTGTCCTGATTAATGGAGAATCGGGCGTGGGGAAAGGCCAGTTGGCAAAACTCATCCACCACAAGTCCGAACGATCGGAAGGGCCATTCGTCAGGGTTGATTGCGCAGCAATCGTAGACACGTTATTTGAGTCAGAGCTGTACGGATATGAAAAAGGCGCTTTTACCGGGGCCGGAGCAAAAGGAAAACCGGGACTGGTGGAAATGGCCGAGGGCGGTACCTTATTTTTCGACGAGATATCCGAAGCTCCACTGGGTCAGCAGGTGAAATTGCTGCGTTTCCTCGACGAGAAATGTATCATGCGTGTGGGAGGGTCGACTGTTCGGGCTGTCGATACCAGAGTCATAGCAGCCACAAACAGAGATCTGGCTGAACAAGTAAAGAAGAATCTTTTTAGAGAAGACCTGTTCTACCGGTTGAACGTAGTATCTCTGACAGTTCCGCCTCTGAGAGGCCGCACACAGGACATCCTGGATCTGATAACCTTTTTCACCAGGAAGTTCAGGTCCAAGCACGGCATTGATAGATCCATAGACAGTGAAGCCCTCGATGCACTGCTCCACTACGAATACCCCGGAAATGTGCGAGAACTTGAAAACATTGTCGAATCAGCAATGGTTCTGAGTAGAAGAGATGTGGTCACCTTGAACGAGCTTCCACCATCAGTACGCGGACATGCCGATCCCGGCCGTTTAAAGAACGCCATTGAACAGGGCTCTCTAAAGAAGGCGATAGACCAATTAGAGCTGGAGCACATTGCAGAAGCTGTCCGTAAGTACGGTTCCCAGCAGAAAGCAGCACCGCACCTGGGCATCAATCAATCGACAATTTCGCGCAAGATGAAGAAATATTTGGGAAGTTGAGCGTCCGCGTACGAGAGAGATGCGGCCGAACGATCAATGCACCTATGCATCATTCAATGCATTTCTGCATAATCAAGCTCCTATCTGCAAAATAAGCCGTCCTTCCACAGCGCCTATGCAATATTGCATCGGTTACGGCTACAGGAAAGTAGAAATTGTAGACTAGAATCCTGACGCATCCACCCCCACTAATATCAAATATCTCCAATCACTCCAACCACTTGCGTTTTCTTTCTGCCGATATTCGTCCTTTGGCCCACTTTTTGATACTCCTCCGCTCGAAAAAGTAGCCTGTCCTGGTGAGAAAATGGGCCCGGAAGATTTCGCCCTTCAGCGTTTGCCTCAGGGATTGTCACACATACTCATCGAGATCCCGCAGAGAGGATTGAAATTCGACCCTCGATCGTATCTCGAGAACAGGGGAGTGTCAGTTGAGAGCCAGATAGTCCACGTTGACGACAATGACCGCCAGTGGCTGATCGTGTCGGTCTTGATGGAAGACATACGCAAACTGATTCTGGAACTCATCGAAAAAGGGCTCAGCGGGAACATTCGAGGAATCAACCTAAAAACTGCACCGGAGGCAGTGACTCGCCATCACCGCGACCGATAAGAGGGGGTTGTAAGGCATTTTCTCAGAAGTGGCCTTTTTCACGGTGATGAGTGAGCCTCCGGACTGCCGAGTTGTCGGGAAAACGAGTCGTCAATCCGCATGGTGAACGCCAGGTTTCTGACAGGTTCCGCCAGCCGGTTTGGAGCGACCGCCTTGCTCTGTCCGAACGCGGGGAACTTCAAGAACCGCCCTCGTGCAATCGGAAAACATTCCGACAACTGCCTCATGGGAGTTGTCCGGGTGAAAATGCGTTGAGTGCAAAGGAGAAACAAATGGGTGTCGGTAGATCTATGTCGTCGAGAAAGTTGGTCTCGGCAATTGTGCTGGTAAGCGGGATTTTTCTGGCGAACAGCCTCATGTGCCTGGCAGCGGAAAAACCCTGGTGGCCGGTCAAAGTGAATTCTTATTACGGCACGTACGATGTGAAACAGAAGAAGTCAGGGAAACCGGCTGCAAGCCTCGACGGCCCCAAAGCGGAAGACTGGTCGCCCCCTGAAAAGGCCGACAAACCATATGTCATTGGCGTTTCTTTCCCTCACCTGAAGGACCCGTATTGGCTTGCGGTGAACTACGGCATCATGTCCGAAGCCAAGCGGTTGGGAGTGGGAGTTCAACTGGTCGCTGCCGGTGGATATACGGAAGTCGAGAAGCAAGTCTCGCAGGTGGAAAACCTCGGGCAGCAAAAAGTCGATGGGATCATCCTGGGCTCCATCTCCTATACGGCGCTGGATCCCGCAGTGGCGGAGTTAACCAAGAAGAAAATTCCTGTCGTAGAAGTCATCAACGATATTCAGGCTCAAGACATAGCCGGCAAGGCGCTCGTCTCGTTTTTCGACATGGGTAAGCATGCAGGAGAGTTTGTCGTATCGGATGCGAAGACCCAGAGCAAGAAGGAAATCAATGTAGTTTTCTTGCCGGGTCCCGCCGGGTCGGGTTGGGCACCGGATACCCTGGATGGGTTCAACGAGGCCATCAAACAGTTTGAAGGCAAGGTCAACATGCTTGCGGTCAAGTGGGGAGACACGGGCAAGAACGTGCAACTCGATCTCATCGAGAACTCGCTGAAAACCTTCCCCACAATCGACTATTTGGTAGGAAATGCGGTTGCAGCCGACGCAGCGGTAGGTCCCCTTGCCGAAACGGGCCGGACCAAATCCGTCAAGGTCGTGTCAACTTATATCATCCCGCCACTCTATGAAAAAATTAAGAAAGGCACTGTTGCCGCTGCACCGTCCGACCTCACGGTGACTCAAGGACAGATGGCTGTTGATATGATGGTTCGGATTCTTAACGGCCAAAAAGCGGGAAAGGATTTCCCGTTCAGAGCAGGCCCGATCATCCCGACTCTCACCCAGGCAAACATCGATCAATACCCTTATGAGTTGTTGTTTGGGCCTCGGGATTTTCGACCGGAGTTTAAGGTGGAGCCCAAGAAATAGCAATGGGCAATCGATAGGGTGCCGCTCCTTCAATCAGGAGCGTCGCCCGATACCTCCCTGCTGCAGTAGCAGTAACGTGAAAAGGAGAATGCACCGTGCCTGATCTCGCACTGAAACTTGTCAACATCACCAAAAAATTCCCTGGTGTGCTGGCATTGGATCGTGTTTGCTTTGAGCTTTTGCCAGGTGAGGTGCACGTTCTCTTCGGCCAGAACGGAGCAGGCAAGTCCACGTTAACGAAAATCATAGCCGGATCGTACCAGCCGGATGGCGGAGAAATCTTCGTCCACGGTGAGCAGACGATATTCGAGAGTCCTCACGATGCAAGAATGGCAGGGATTTCTGCGGTGTACCAGGAGTTCAGCCTTGTACCGCAACTCACTGTATTGGAGAATCTCTTTCTGGGCAGAGAGATCGTTAAGGGAGGTTTGCTGGACAAGGAGTCCATGCAGAGAAAGGCTGAGGAGTCATTGAAGCGCCTTGACTTCGATCTCGACCTGACTGCCAAGGTGGCAGACTTGACTCGGGCCGAACGTCAGATGGTGGAGATTGCCAAGGCCTTTCAAGAGAAGATGTCCGTACTCATCCTGGACGAACCCACCGCATCCCTTACGGACAAGGAAGTCAAAAAGCTCTTCGAGATTATCAGGAAGCTCAAAAGCGAGCGTGTGGGAGTCGTGTACATTTCTCATCGCATGGACGAGCTCAGGAAGATAGGTGACCGCATAACTGTCTTCAGGGATGGAAAATATGTAGACACACTCGAGATGGCCGATGCTGATGAAAAAAAATTGATCTCCCTGATGACCGGCACCGAATATGCTGAGGTTTTTCCAACTCTTACCCACACTCCGGGAAAACCGGTGCTCACGGTACAAGGACTTACGACGGCCAGTGGGCTTCGTGACGTGAGCTTTACCGTGCGGGAGGGTGAGATTTTCGGTATCGCCGGTCTGGTGGGTGCAGGCAAATCACGGGTCGGGCGGGCAATTTTCGGTCTGGAGAGAATTACAGCCGGATCGAGCCTTCTCTTCGACCGGCCGCTCGAGAAAATGAACCCGTCAAAAGCCATAAGAAACGGAATACTCTATTTCCCCGCGGACAGGCACAAGGAAGGTTTGGTGCTGTGTCGTTCGGTGAGGGAAAATCAGACACTGGCAGCAGTCCCCCTTTTCGAGAAGGGACCGTTCATAGATATCGGCCGCGAGAAATCCACGGCTCGAAGCCTGATAGACAGACTCAAAATTCGCCCACCCCACATCGACCAGACCGTTAACGATCTCAGTGGCGGGAATCAGCAAAAGGTTATGCTCGCGAGGGGGCTAACGAGAGATATCAAAGTGTTCATCTTTGACGAGGCAAGTTGCGGCATCGACGTGGGAGCCAAGCGGGACGTGTACTGGTTATTGAAGGACTATGCGGAAAAAGGCATGGCTGTAATCTTCATCTCTTCGGAATTGCCGGAAATTTTGAATCTCTGTCATACGGTTATGGTCATGCACGCAGGGGCACCGTGCTCGATAATGCCCGGTTCTGAAGCGACTGAGGAAAGAGTCCTGGCAGGCTGTTTCGGTTACGATTTCGCAAGTTCTGTGACACAGCAAGCGATCCGGGACGGCCTTAGCGGGCGCACCGCCTGCGCAGGCGCACCGTCGCAATACCACTGAGGAAGGGGAGACAGTTGGTGGAGTCGGTAAAACGAATATTCATATCCGTAGGGGTGCTCCCGTTTCTTCTGGTCGCCTTGATCGTTCTCTTCAGTCTGGCAGAAAGTCGCTTCATGACACTGTCGAACATGATGACGGTGAGTAGACAGGCAACATACCTGGTCATGGTTACCTGCGGGCAGATGATCACTATATTGTGTGCGGGTTTCGATCTTTCAGTCGGGTCCTCAGTCGCCCTGACCAGCATTGTCACCGCTCACACCATCATATCGCTGCCGCATCCCGCGGGAGGAATTACTGCCGGGGTGCTGGTGGGAGTGGCCACAGGCACTGCATTAGGCGCTGTCAACGGCATAACCATTTCCCTGTTCCGAGTTTCTCCCTTCGTGGTGACCCTGGGCATGATGTCAGTGGCACATGGAATGGCCCTTCTCATTTCCGGAGGGGTTCCGATCTTCAATCTTCCCGACCAGTTCAACGAGTACCTGGCCATAGGTAGGCTCTGTGGGATTCCTGTGCCATTGTTTGTCGCTTCGTTTGTAGTGATCGCAATATACATCATGCTGACGAGGACGCGAGTCGGGCGATACTTTTATGCCATCGGGGGAAACGAGGAAGCAGCCAGACTGTCGGGCATTCATGTGAAAAAATACAATTGCCTGGCCTACATACTCTGTGGCGCACTTGCAGGTTTGACAGGCGTGATGCTGACCGCCCGGGTGGCTTCCGGTGAACCGAATCTTGGAGCAGCCTTGCCTCTGGAGTCCATAGCTGCGGCAGTCATCGGCGGCGTGTCGCTCCGGGGAGGTGAAGGGAACGTTATTGGAGCCATTTTCGGAGCCATTTTGATCGTCCTGATCAGGAACGGGATGGACCTCATGAATGTCAGCTCTTACTTGCAAATGGTGGTCATGGGCTGTCTTCTGGTCTTCGCTGTGGTCATGGACCAATTCCGGCTGTCTTTGAAAGGCCGATAGAGAGAAACACTGGAGCATGTCTATGCAAATCGATCTCAATGCGGATATGGGTGAGAGCTTCGGGATGTACAAGCTCGGCAATGACGAAGAATTCATGCAATACATCTCCGCAGCCAATGTGGCATGCGGCTTCCACGCAGGGGACCCGAGCGTAATGAAGAAGACGGTGGGCTTTGCCCGGCGATGCGGCGTGCAGGTTGGCGCTCACCCCGGATTACCCGACCTTGCCGGATTCGGCAGAAGAGAAATGAATCTTACGCCAGACGAGGTCTACTGCGACGTCCTGTATCAAATCGGTTCCTTGAAAGCCTTTGTCGAAGCAAGCGGTCTGCGTCTTCATCATGTTAAGCCGCACGGGTCTCTGTATGGCATGGCTCATCGTCGCGAAGAAATTGCTCGAGCCGTTTGCCAGGCACTGAAGGACGTGGACCCGAAGCTCTATCTCTATGCCATGAAGAAGGGAGCGATCGGGGCGGTCGCTGAGGATATGGGCATACGGACGGTGTTCGAGCTGTACGCAGACCTCGGATACGACGCGGAAGGTAATCTGGTCATCACGCGCGAACATGGCGCCCACGACCCCGCTCACGTGGCCCAACGGGTTCTCAAGATGGTCATGGATCGGAAAGTGATCGCCGAAAATGGCGAGGAAATAGCGATTGAAGGTAGCTCGGTTTGTGTTCATGGCGACACACCGGGAGCATTAGCGATTGTCTCGGCTGTTCGGCGTGCCTTTCACGAGAATGGGATAGTTGTGGCTGCGCCGCCTCTTTAGAGGCATGAGCCTTTGCCGTAATTCTTTGTCCTGAAGGGACTAAAGAAAATAGCCCGGTAATTCATTGCCGGGAATTTGTGTATCAGTCGTCCCTCTGGGACTCGAAAATCCATGGTGTTTCTTCTTAACCGGCGATGAATCGCCGGCCTATTTTCACGTGTTCCTCCGGAACAAACAACCAAAACCGCTCTAAGTTAGGGCATATGCCTTTTATAGGCTCGACATGACAGACCCATAAAGTGAATATCATTGTCGTTCACAGGGATGCATTGACTGCTCGGCTTGCAGATAAGCGCTGTCCGATAAGTTCGTGCATTACCCTTTTCAGATAACAAATTTGCGAGAGGAGTGTCGTTTTGCTCAATAAGTCGAATACAGAACTCCTGGAGGAGAGGTTCTCGGAGGTCCCGAGGGGTCCTTTTTATGTCACCCCTTATTTTGTTTCGAGAGCTAAGGGAGCCGAAATATGGGACGTGGAGGGTAAAAGGTACTTGGATTTTGCTGGTGGGATAGGCGTCAACAATGTGGGACACTGCAATGAACAAGTCGTAGCTGCAATCAAGGATCAGGCCGACCAGTTCTTGCACACCTGCTTCCACATCGTCATGTACGAGCCGTACCTGGAGCTGGCTTCAAGGCTGAACCGCCTTACACCCGGCGACTTCGAGAAGAAGACGATATTGGTCAATAGTGGAGCGGAAGGCGTTGAAAACGCGGTTAAAGTCGCTCGCGGCCATACGGGGCGACCAGCCATTATCGTCTTTGAAGATGCCTTTCACGGGCGCACCCTGCTCACCATGACTATGACCAGCAAGGTGAAGCCGTATAAATTTCGTTTTGGGCCGTTTGCTCCTGAAATTTATCGTATGCCTTACGCATATTGCTACCGATGCGCTTTCGGACTTACATATCCGAATTGCGATGTGTACTGCGCACATCACTTTGAATCTTTCCTCTTGAATCACGTAGCTGCCGAAGAGACTGCGGCCATGGTGGTTGAGCCGGTTCTCGGAGAAGGCGGCTTTGTGGCACCTCCACGGGAGTATTTTTCTATCCTTTTCGAGTCATGCAAGAAGCGAGGGATCGTCTTCGTTGCAGACGAGATCCAATCCGGCATATGCCGAACAGGGAAGCTCTTTGCTATCGAGCATTACGGCATAGCTCCGGACATCATTATCACAGCTAAATCCCTCGCCGGCGGTATGCCCCTGGCGGCTGTCACCGGCCGGGCAGAGATAATGGAGCAACCTCAGGTTGGCGGTTTAGGAGGAACGTATTCCGGCAATCCTGTTTCGTGCAGAGCAGCCTTGGCGGTTCTCGATTTTGTAGAAGAGCAAGACTTGAGCGCCCGCGCTGAGAAGATAGGCGAGATCATCCAACAACGCTTTCACAAAATGTCAGAACGATTCCCCCTTATAGGCGACGTTCGGGGTCTTGGAGCAATGACAGCGTTGGAACTGGTGAAAGATCGCAAGACAAAGGAGCCCGCTCATGAGGAGGCACGCAAGATAGTCAGTTATGCCCACGAACACGGTCTCATCATCCTGGCGTGTGGAAGATTCAGCAATGTCATCAGAACCTTAATGCCTCTGGTGATCACTGACGAGCAATTGGAAGAAGGTCTGGACATCCTGGAGGAAGCGCTAGCTGCGGTAAGCTGCGCATGACCAAGGCGGCTCGATAAAAAGCGGCCGAATCGAGGGGATCTCGTATCGGCCTGTCGAGTCCGAAAGCCCTAATGGGAGAACCAAAACATGAGTCGAAACAAGTATGAGGTGCTACTGGACACCATGCCGGAAACCGCATCAAGGCTTGAAGTCTTGTTCAGGGAGGCCGGCGATGGATTTATCCAAGTGGAATACGGTCACGAGCAACGTGCGGCATTGCAGGACTCGTTCCGTATGTTGGCTGTGAACGATATCATCCACTCCAAAAAGATCGCAGGGCTGATCGAAACCGTCCCGGGTTTGCGAACAAACCTGTTTCATTTCGATCCTACTGTCCTCAAGACGTCTCAGCTTATCGAATACGTCAAAGAAGCTGAAAATTCCATGCCCACTATCGACGACGTCGTGCTGGAATCGAGGGTGATTCATCTGCCGCTTGCGTTTGAGGATTCCGAAACGAAGAAGGCTATAGACAAGTATCTCAAAGAAGTGCGGCCCGGCTCCCCGAATGTCATTAATGGGCATAATCTCGAATACATAGCCATGTGCAACGGGGTCTCGGTTCAGGAAACCAAAGACATGTTCCTGGGCACTGAATGGTTCAACAGCGGAGGCGGCTTCTGGCCGGGAGGAGCTTTCCTGTGGCCTACCGATCCCCGCTGCGCTCTGATCGTGCCGAAGTACAATCCTCCTCGGACTTGGACGCCTGAGGGAGCAGCCGGAATAGGAGGACCGTGCGTTTTCACGTACACGACGCCAACTGGTGGCGGGTACCAGCTTTTCGGCCGTACCATTCCGACATTTCAGTTCAACCAGAAACACCCGATATTCAAGGATGGCCCCTTTCTTTATAAGCCTGCCGACCGGGTGAGGTTTCACGAAGTCACCGAAGAAGAAGTTGTCGACATCTACCAACATGTCCACGTGGAAACCGACTACGAATACAGGATTGAACAGGGAAAGATCGTGGTGAAAGACTACATGGCCTGGTACAACTCCGCCGAGGTTCAACAGGGCATCGCGGAACTGGCCGCCAAACGTGTGCAGGGTCTCAAAATGGCGCCTCGCCTGTGATCCTGCAATAAGGAGACGAAGAGTATGCTTACAGTCAAACAAGGCGGAATCGAGACACTGGTGGAGGATTGGCCGGGCAGGCTGGGATTTCTCGGAAAAGGCATGGCACCGTCCGGTGCTTTTGACAATGTCGGCCTGGGTTACGCAAACCTTCTCGTCGGAAATCTTCCAGGCGAGGCGGCTTTGGAGGTTACAGCAGGTTTTTTCGAGGCAGAATTCAACGCGGACACGGTGATTGCCGTAACGGGAACCCCTCAACCTCCCACGATAAACGGTCAGCCAGTAGCAATGTGGCAATCTGTGGAAGTGCACAAGGGAGATACTATCAAGTTCTCTCATATCGGTTCGACCGGCTTTCGATGGTACCTCGGCATTGCCGGCGGCATTGACGTCCAGCCCTATCTGGGCAGCAAATCCACCTGTATATTCGGAAATTATGGTGGATTTGAAGGGCGCAAGCTGCAGCCGGGCGACGTCTTGAAATTCGGCAATCCTTCACGCAACCTCAGTGATTTGACAGGAAGGAAGCTGAAACAAGAGTTCATCCCTGAGTATTCCCGTGAATGGACTCTGCGTGCCATTCCAGGGCCTAACACCTGTCCCGATTATGCCACCGAAGAGGGAATGGAATATCTCTTTACTCATTCATTCAAAGTCCAGCATACCTCCAACCGTTCCGCATACAGATTGGAAGCACTGCCGGACAGCTTCTTCTCGCGTGCTGACGGCGGAGTCGGAGGAAGCCATCCATCCAACATAATCGATCATGGGTATGCAATGCGAGGAGCTTTGAACATTTGCGGCAACACGCCTGTGCTCCTGATTGCCGACGGTCCGACACTGGGCGGGTATATGTGCGCTCTGAACGTGATCAATGCGGACCTGTGGAAGGTCGGCCAGGGAACACCGGCCAGGGACTTCATCAAATTTCAACTGTGCTCTCAAGAAGAGGCAATCCAGGCACGTATCGACCAGACGAAACTCTTTGTGGAAGACACCGTGGTGTAACAAGGGAAAGGCTCTTGTGCGGGAAACTGTGACTGATACGAGAAAGGAAAATCGCTATGGAAAAAAATGTGGACGCGTGCGTTCCGGGACTCTGTGCTCGCGTTGTCGTGAATGAAGGGGATAAGGTGGCAAAAGGACAAGAAGTGGCGGTCATCAATTGCATGAAAACGGAAATATCCGTCATGTCCGAGTGGGACGGCATTGTAACGAAGGTTCTGTCGAAGGAATGGGACGAACTGGAAGTCGGCACGCCGATGGTGGTCCTGGAAGTGCCTAACGGAGGCTAAAACTATGATCAAGAAGTTGCTCATTGCCAACCGGGGCGAAGTCGTCGCGAGGATAACCCGGACTTGCAGGGAAATGGGCATAAAAACCGTGGCAGTGTTTTCGGAAGCAGACCGGGATGCAGCGTACCTGAGCACTGCGGATGAGGCCGTATCCATCGGTCCTGCCAACCCTCTATTGAGCTACCTGAACATGGACGCGATTATTGGGGCGGCTCAAACGACAAATGCCGATGCGGTGCATCCCGGATACGGATTTCTCTCGGAGCGGGCCATATTTGCGCAAGCGGTTTCGGACGCCGGCCTGACCTGGGTGGGCCCGTCTTCGACGGTCATGAAACGCATAAGTTCCAAATGTTATTGCAGACACCTTGCCGACAGTGCAGACGTGCCGTTTATTCCGGGGACCATGGACCCTGTGAACGATCCGCAAGAAGTCGTTGTATTCGGTCGCAAGCACGGTTATCCACTGCTCCTTAAACTGGACAAAGGCGGCGGCGGAAAAGGTATCGAGAGAGTTGATTCCGAAGACCAGGTGGAGGCAATTTTTCAGCGTGCATGCAGCATCGGCAATATGGCCTTCGGATCGTCAGCCTGCTACATAGAGCAACTCGTTCATCAACCCAGGCACATCGAAATACAGTTCGTGGCCGATGATTACGGTAATTGTGTCTTGCTTGGCGAGCGGGAATGTTCTATTCAGCGCAGACACCAGAAAATCATCGAGGAAGCTCCTTCTGTCATAGTGACTGACGACGAGCGCCAAATGCTTTTCGAGTACGCAAGGCGAATGGTTCGAAAGATGGAATATCACGGCGCCGGTACTTTGGAAGGTCTTCGTTCCGAGGACGGGAACTACTATTTCATGGAGGTAAACGCCAGACTTCAGGTGGAACACGGGGTGTCCGAAATGTTGACCGATACGGATATAGTGAAGTGTCAGTTGGAAATCGCTTCCGGTCAACCCTTACACTTCCGTCAAGAAGATGTGAGGATGCGAGGCCATGCCATAGAGGCCCGAATCTACGCTGAAGACCCTGAAACGTTTCTTCCTTCTCCCGGCAAAATAGTGGAGCTACAACTTCCCGAAACAGGCACGAATTTGAGGGTGGACCATGCACTGCAGGCCAACAGTTCGGTTCCTCCATACTACGATCCGTTGCTGGCAAAAGTGATTGCCAGAGGTCAAAACAGAACCGAGGCTCGAAATCACCTCATCAACGCGTTGCGTGAGTTCCGAATAGAGGGCATTAAAACCACCATTACCGCCAATCTGAAAATACTCGGGCATCCGAAATTCGAGCAGGGCGACTTCACCACAGCATTCCTGGAGGAGTCTTTCGGATAGCCGGCTAGTATCAATTCCACGTTGAAAATCGTAGGAGGCATGTGCGCTTTTTTGTCGAGCAAACGCTCGTTGTCCGTTCCGAGTGTCACGGGATCCACTATTCATAGGAATTGTCAGAATCAATGTCCGATTGAAGATTAAAATATTGGTGGGTGCCGGCCTCCGTGCCGGCACATCTTCCATATGATTAAATGATATCGCTGGAATGGACAGGCAGAGAGAAAGTGTCTCAAAAATCGAAATCTACCCCAGATCGTGGCACGATTTCTCATCGTCTGCCCGGCCTGATTGTAGCTCACAAGGATGTGGTGAGCGAAGCGAACCGCATCGGTCGCGAAAGGCCTCGACTGATGCGGTTCCCGCTGGTCACCGCATCCTACGCTGGCCATCAGGAATCTCAGGTGCCAATCAGAGACAACCTACCCCATGATAGCAATCGTGCCACGATTTCTTTGCGCATTCGAGAATTTTGAGACAATCTCGAGACGCCGGTCCCGACTAATAGGTTGTATTCGAGCGCGGAATAAATGCCAGAATTTTTGACAATCGCTCTAACCGATCAATAGTGATTTGATCGTCTGCAAAGGAATCTGCAAAGGAAATTTGAATGAATGTATCACTTAAGCTCAGTGACAAAACCCTGTTTAGACAGCAAAACTATATCGACGGTAAGTGGGTCGATGCAGACGACGGGACTGGTTTAGTAGTGACTAATCCGGCTGATGGTACGACACTCGGACGAGTTCCAAACCTTGGATCGACTGAAGTGCGGCGCGCTGTAGAAGCTGCGTACGCGGCATATCCGGCGTGGCGCGATCGGACGGCAAAAGAAAGAGCCCTAATTCTCCGGCGCTGGAATGAGCTGATAATGGCGAACCAGGACGACTTGGCCATGATCCTCACTTCAGAAATGGGCAAGACTTTTCGAGAGGCTAAAGACGAAGTGGCTTATGCTGCAGCATTTGTAGAATGGTTTGCAGAAGAAGGCAAACGCACCTATGGTGATGTCATTCCCTCTAACCGGCACGATAGCCGCATTATAGTGATAAAACAGCCCGTAGGTGTTTGCGCGGCAATCACTCCATGGAATTTTCCAATCGCAATGCCTGCCCGAAAGGCAGCACCAGCTCTCGCCGCTGGCTGCACTATGGTATTGAAGCCCGCGAGCCAGACGCCCTATTCTGCTCTGGCTCTAGCGGAACTGGCTGAACGGGCGGGAATTCCGAAAGGGGTGTTCAACGTTGTGACCGGCTCTTCTTCAATCATTGGGAGAGAATTGACGGAAAATCCGCTCGTGCGAAAGCTCACTTTTACCGGATCCACCGAGGTCGGAAGACTGCTTATGCGACAATGTGCAGGAACTGTAAAGAAGATATCTCTGGAATTGGGAGGCCATTCCCCCTTCATCGTATTCGATGACGCAGACTTGGGTTCAGCGGTCGAGGGAGCCATAGTGTCAAAGTATCGTGCCGCGGGGCAAACGTGCGTGTGCACCAACCGGATTCTGGTGCAGGACAGCGTCTATGATGAGTTTGTCAACAAATTTGTCGCTGCGGCCAGTGGACTCCAGGTTGGAAACGGACTTGATCCGATAGTGAACGTGGGGCCGCTCATCGACGAAGCCGCTGTAGAGAAAATGGAAGAGCAGATCCATGACGCAGTCACATTGGGAGCTACTCTTACGCTCGGAGGAAAGCGCCACCAACTTGGCCGTACATTTTTCGAGCCGACTGTATTGACTGAAGTGACGTCGCAAATGCTTTGTGCTCGAGAGGAGACTTTTGGCCCGATTGCTCCCATCATACGATTCTCCTCAGAAAAGGATGCCATTTCTATAGCTAACGATACGGCTTATGGCCTTGCGGCTTACCTGTATAGTCGCGACCTGGCGAGGGTTATCCGCGTGAGCGAAGCGCTGGAATATGGAATCGTCGGCGTTAACACGGGACTCATCTCCACTGAGGTTGCTCCTTTTGGAGGAGTCAAACAATCCGGGATCGGGCGGGAAGGATCCAGGTACGGCATCGAAGACTACTTGGAGATCAAGTACGTGTGTCTCGGCAATATTCTGTGACGAGGTATCTATTCAGTTACGCATCGGAATGCTTTCTTCAGCCCTGAAGCGGGCTACCCAATAGTAGCCGTGGGTGCAAACCCACGGAAGCGATACGGCAAAGCCTTTGTCTTCAAGACCCTGAATGGGTCCACCAATGACATTTGGGAATAGTTACCTTTGGTCGACCCTTTCAGGGTCGTTGAACCGTGCTTATGGACATGACGCATGTCCACGGGTTGACACCCGTGGCTACTACTGCGCCGTCCTTCCAGGGCGCAGAATCCCTAGTGCCCGCTCGTAACTGAACGATTACCTGACGAGGGTTCCGACAAGCCTTTTCGAAATATTGCCGAGTTAATTTCCTACTCCAGGTACATTGCAAGCTTCGTGTTCCCTGCTCTCGGTATTGGCCCTTACATTGGAGAGTGTCTGCAGAAAGTCTGAGTTACCCTGGATCAAGGATGATTGGCGGGGAAGCGCCTCGCTCGCGAAGGTGCCTTCCCCCCAAATTCAGCACGTCAGACGCTTTCAGGTATTATTTGCCTGAGGGGAGCGTAGTAGCCGGTTTTGCAGTCTGCACATCCTTCATGGCTTTCTCGGCTTCTGCTTTGGTAGCAAAAGGCCCCTTGACTATGGAGGTTGCCTCCATCGGTTTCTTGTCCACTATGGACACTTTGCCTTGTGAATCCTTGGTCAAGTAGAATTCGGCCGCCGCCATAGCGACAGTACCTGATACAAAAGTCATAAGCGCCATCATTACCACTATGAACCGAACAGTTTTCTTCATTGCCTTCTCCTTCAAGTTGCTTCTTGGACGAAGAAATCGCCCTTAGCTCGAATCGGCAGCGAGGTCGTCTTGGAGACCTTGTGGCCTTTTCCGTGAAGCTACTTAAGGTATCGCAAGCTGAATCAAAAACTGACATGAAGGAATTGTTCCGGATCACCCTGGTATCCTGGTCGAAGAAAGGGGACCCACTCGGTGACTCGGTCACATTCTGAGTCGAATCGCCCCCCGAATCTGTCTCCGCTGAGATGGTCCGGATCGCGTTTCCGGTGTTTTCTCACGATTGTCCGGCTTCTCTGACGCGACTGTATGCTGGAGATCGGTATTCTCCGTTATTCTGATGAATTTTGCTATATAAAGAAGTCCCGCTCTGTGCGCTCTTTTTT
This sequence comes from Desulfomonile tiedjei DSM 6799, assembly GCF_000266945.1. Lineage (NCBI taxonomy): Bacteria > Pseudomonadati > Thermodesulfobacteriota > Desulfomonilia > Desulfomonilales > Desulfomonilaceae > Desulfomonile > Desulfomonile tiedjei. The sequence continues at coordinate 2,544,190 of NC_018025.1, read as the reverse complement.
CCATTCTCTTTCATAAGAGCGTCTGCCGAGCATCGTTGCAGCGTGCAAAATTGCAGAGAACAGCTTTTCTCAAGGAATGCATCACTCCACAATGTTAACACACCTCCTCCATATTTCCTCCACATCTTGCCTCTAGTATTTCCCTTCAAAAAGCAAAATGACATTAGTAGCAGGACCGTGGCGTCTATTGCTCCAGCCTTGTCTTGATTGACCGATCAATCAACTGCTTCTTTTTGTTGCCATTTAGGAGGCATCTTCATGAACAGAAAGAGACAACCAAATCCCATTTGTTTCGGTTCGGACCTCGCTGCTCTGGTACTCTCGGCCGCGTTGACTCTTGGGACACTATGCTCTCCAACCTGGGCTGCCGGAACCGGTACAGGCGGAGCAACAGGAACCACATCTACTTCCAGCCAGACAACCATTTCCCAGGATGAGATAAGCACGAGCTACATAGACCAAAAAGTGAAGGATCTCGTGAAAGAAGGATACGCAGTGGACGGCCCTTCTGAGGTCGTTGAGGTCGGCCGATCGTCACTTACCATTTTCAAGACAGGTAAGACCACCTGGAAATTGAGTCTGGCCGACAAGAACGTGAAGATAAGCGATTACCAGGGCCAGACCCTCTCATTGAGCCAAGTCCAATCCCAGAGCAAGGTTTACACGTGCCAGAAGAAGAGTAATGTCGTCATTCTCGTTCTAAAAAAGAAGGAGGGGACCAATGAATATTAGAATACACTATGGCCTCCGTATCTTGGCGTTGCTGGTTCTCTTCTCTGCAACAGGGATTCTGTTCACTTGCGAGGCAACTGCCGCTACGTATTCACCCTGCAGCATTCCCCCTATTGTAGGGTCCGCCAGTAGACCCAACGTAATGCTTGTAATGGATTATTCGGGAAGTATGCAATTCCCTGCGTATTACGATGTCTCGAATGCCTTTTCCAGTTATTTCTCCAACTACATTGCGGAGTGTTATTCGAGTAGCATCTACAAAGCCTACGATCAGATGTATTCCTATTACGGCACGTTTGAAACCGACAAGTATTACGTTTATGTACCATCCACCACGACCACGACCTATGATTATTTCAAACTCGCCAGCACCCAGCCTGTCACCACATATAGCGTAACGAACAGCGCTAACGGCGGCACGGACAAGATTACCTTCACTGCAGCAGGCCACACCTTTGCCGTAGGCGATATCGTGGCTTTTTCCGATTTGACGAGTCACACGGGGCTGAACGGAAACGCTTTCACGGTAACGGCTATCAGCGGGAACACATTTACCGTTACATCATCGAGTTACAACACTGTTTTGTGGAACAGCACAGCGGATACGGCAGGATATGTCGTAAAGAGAATCAACGGGACCTTCGTCCTTGACAGCTCAGGTAATCAGACCGGCATCAGCGGGAATATTTTAAATTTCGTTCTCACTTCCCGCATAGACGCAGCCCTCAAAGCCTTGATCGGGGGTCGATCGATTTGCCCTTCAGATGACAGCTATTGCTACTTGAGACCACAGGGCGCCAGGAGACGTGTCCAGGACACATCCTATCTGTATGCAGATTTCTACGTGAGGCCAGCCACCCTTGAGTCCAGTACAACGTATCCCAACGACTACAATTCTTCCGGAGGTTATTACAAAAGTTCATCCGGCTATGACAGGGATATGTTTCTGACGATAAAGGGCAAGTACACCGGACAGTTGAAATCAACGAGCGCCCAAAATCTGAGCAGGTATTTTGAGACATGGCAGTTCACGCTCACTCAGAAGACCAGGGTTCAGCTCACTCTATCGGGTAATTGGCCGAACAAAGCATACCTCATGATATATTCTGCTGCGCCGTCCAACAACTGGGGTGGATCTTCGTATCTCGTGACCTCGAATTCCGCCACTACGGCCAGCATAGATACTGATTTCGCGGCGGGAACCTACTACGTGGTTGCAACCTATTACGATCAGAAGACCACATCTTCTTATCAAGCGTCGTACACACTTTTCTCAAACGTAAACCTCACAACGTACACCGTATCAGGCTATCCACATAACGGTTCGATTCTCACCAAAATCGGCGCCTTCCCATCCGGTCGAGCGAGACTTCGACTGGAACCAGCGGCAGACGGAACGAAAGACTCCAGAAGCGGAGTCATTCAAAAGTCTTTCGGATACGTGAGGTTCGGATTTGAATATTACAACTCCACTACATCCAGTGGCAGCACTCCGGACAAAAGAGGCAAGATTGCAGTGGGGTGCGACAACACAAGCCAGAGTCTCCTGATAAATGCGCTTGAAGGAGTCGATAATTCGAGTGCGAAGGTAGATTTCACTCAGATTTATCCGTATAACGGGACGCCCACGGGTGAAGGTCTTTACGAAGCCAGTGACTACTTTCAGCAGGCAAACACTCACAGCTATGCGGACAATTCCAGCTTTATAGTCAAGGGTACGGCTGCAGATCCCTACTATACCACAAATACGCTGGGTACCGCGGTTGCCGTGAATTGCCGCAACAGTTTTGTCGTGCTCGTATCGGATGGCGACTGGAATGGGTCGGTGGATCCGGTAAAGGCCGCCCAGTACATGCATAATCCCTCATCAACGACCTTTCGCTCGGATATATCGGATATACACGTGACCGTCTACTCAATTATGGCTTTCTCAACTACGACGACCGGGTACAATTCCATGAAAGCCGTGGCGATGTACGGCGGATTCAAGCACATTACAAATTGCGGGAGTAGCAAGGCGTATCCCTATCCTCAAACAGGTCTCCCCAGCAACAGTCTCAATTTCACATGGCCTGTCAGCGCCTGTAATCCTTCCAATTCAGAATGTTCGTCGACGTGCAGCACCTCATGCTTTTGCACCAAATGCTGCGCAGAGTGGAATGCCACGTGGGACCGCGATGGCGACGGTGTTTACGAATCACAGGGGATACCGGACGGCTATTATCAGGCTGACGACGGGAGGAAGTTGGAAGAAGCGCTCACGAAAGTCATGTCAGCGGTAACCACCGGGAATGCCGCAGCCAGCGCAGTAGCAACGGTTTCGCAGGAAACCTCGAGCGATGACGTCATCGTCAGAGGAGTGTTCCAGGCTGCAGACCCGGACAATCCTACAGATTTCCTCTGGAAAGGACATATAGAGGCTTATTTTCCGTTTACCAGTGGAGACACAACCTATTATGATTTCGAGCTATCCAGCTTCCTGAATACGTCCGACCCGGATCTCGCCGGACTTTGCATGGGCCTATCCTCATCGAGCAGACATTGCTGGGATTCCGGACAAATACTCTATAGCCAGAGTCCGGTAAGCTCGGACGCGAGATTGATATACACGTGGGTATATGATTCGAGTTCCGACACATACAAACAAAAGACGTTCGATTCCACGAACATTTCTACGTCGGATCTGGGTGTCGTCAACACCACGGAAAGGGACAATATAATCAACTGGGTACGAGGCAATACGGTAACCGGATACCGGAACAGAAACGGGTGGATTCTTGGAGATATAGTATATTCAACCCCTGTCGTCGTAGGTCCACCCAAATTGGGAAGCGTTTCCAAGCGAGACCCCAATATCAACGAATACATGACTTACCTGGGAAACCAATCCACACGTTCCAAAGTCATCTACGTGGGGGCGAACGACGGAATGCTCCATGCATTTCTCATGGGAACGACGACCGATGGCAGTACATGGGTTTTCGAACCCGGTGTCGACTCCAACATAGGCAAAGAGTTGTGGGCGTATATTCCCGGTAATCTCCTCACCGAGTTGCAAGCACTGAAGTCAACATCGTACGGCACGACCACCGGTACCAGCCCTTGCGTTCACAGGGCTATGGTGGATCTTGGGCCCAGGCACTGGGAAGTCTACATAAAATCCGATTATTGCGGCAGTAGCGCGGATGCTCAAGGGAGATGCTGGCGTAGTGTCATCATAGGAGGTGAGCGGGGAGGAGGCGACGTGTATTTCGCCATCGACATCACCGATCCTGTGCCCGATTCTTCAGATAGCAGCAAGGGACCGAAGGTTCTGTGGGAATACTCGGTCCTCAAAAACCGAATAGTGGCCGAACAGGGAACTACTTCTACCACCACCTGCATGCAGGCATGCCGAAACAGTTGTACAACGAACTGCCAAAGCACGTATGACACTTGCTATTCGAAATGTTCGACCACGGCGTGCAAAACCTCCTGTCTTACGACTCAAGCTACGTGCCAGTCGAATTGCGAGGCGATTTGTGCGACCTCGACCTGCGGCTCCGCAACGTACAAGGCTTACGCTCCATTCAAGGCCGCTTATGAGAGTATCAAGACTCTCCCCTTGGCCTGGTCTCAACCCTACGTAGCACGCATTCACGTTCCCAACACGGTGAAATTCTATGTGGGAGAGCCGGACGCAAACACTAACCTTCCCTCCCAAACCGTACAATGGGATACGAATAACAATAATCGACCGGTGGTGTTCATTGGCGGGGGCATACACATTTATGACAGGAGCTTCACCACTACTCCTGCAATAGATGACCGTTTCAAGATGGCATTGTTCTGGCCGAATCTCCTGATGCTGGATATCGAGACAGGGTACAATCTGTTGGAATATATCTGGCCGATAGTAATTAATGCCAACGCAAAAGCCTTTCCTAACAGGCAGATGGGAGCCAACACGATTCCGTATGCCATGTCGGATGTTCTTGCCCTGGATGTGTGGGACCAGGTAAATTCGGCAGTGGGCGACGACGGCTTTGTAGACAGGGTATACGTAGGTGATATGAACGGATATTTTTATGGGATAAAGTTCAATCTCTCCGAGTATTTCCCTGACGCAACCACAAGCAATTCGAACTTTGGTGTTGAGGTGAATATATGGCCTACCAAACCGATAAGCTCGTCGGATCTGATTTCAAACTACTACAGGTCAACCCTTCAGCCCATTTCTGTAGCTCCTGTAGCGAGCTTCGAAAGCACTTCGTCATCGGCGTCATCCAGTAGCATACCCGCATTGAGAGTGATCTTCGGCACGGGTAAGTACGATGATGTGACCTACGGGACCGACGACAAGACGGATACTGCTAAAATGGCACTGTACAACCTGAGAGATCCGGTCGCCACAGTGAGCGGCAGCACTATCTACGGGCTTCCCGTCATAGGATCGTCTGCGATAGATCCATGGAGTACTGTGGGGAGCACCAACTTCAAAGTCCAAATCGTGAAAAAATGCGGACTTCCCGACAGCATGACCGGTTTTAACACCAACTGCAATTGGTCGAGCGATTCAACAGTGTCGGACACCACGTCCGCCATATACGGTCTATACCAGGGAGACTGTTGTGAATCCTCGAACAGTTCATGTACCGATTCTTGTTACCAGTGCATTTATGATTTTCGTGCCCCATGCGAGTCAGGGAGTGATGGATGCGGGACTCCGATTGATTCCGCAGATGCACCGGCGGAAGGCAAGCCGGGTGAGCGTGTGCTGGGCAAGCCTCTGCTGGCGGCCGGCCTGGTCTTTGTGACCACCTTTGTGCCGCCATTCGATATTTGCGGGTATACCGGGCAAGGGTACTTGTACGTATTCGACTATATGTGCCAACCTTTCTCCTCGGACTACAATCCCTTCCCCTCCGAAGATACGGTCACTCTTACCAATTCAACAGGGACTAACACCGTAGGCTACCAGGTAAGTCTGGGGTCAGGGGTTCCCAGTAGAGCCGTCCTGGATTCCAAAGGCAACAGCATTATCATCCAGATGAGCGACGGCACCATAAAGAAGCTGAAGCCGGATCTGGGAACGAATAAGCCTCTGCAATTCCGAGGATGGAGACAAAGATGACGGAAAAACGACAAACCTGAACTGCTATTCGTGTCGTTCAGGATGATGTAACAATTGAGAAAATTAGTGTCCGATTGAGGATCAGAGATATTGGTGGGTGCCGTGCCTCCGTGCCGGCACATTCAACATAATCCATGATATCAATAGGATGGACCGACAGAAAGAAGCTGTCTCAAAAGCCGGGATTCATTCCCGATCGTGGCACGAAATTCTCATCATCTTCACGGTCTGATTGTAGGGGCGCCCCTCGTGGGTGCCCGGTAGTGACCGGCCTCTGTGCCGGTCATTGCGGGAGGGCAGGCACGAGACCTGCCCCTACAAGGATGATGAATCGTGGCACGATGTGTTGTGTATTCGAGAATTTTGAGACAGTCTCGAGACGCCGATCCCCACTAGTATCTTGCAGGAGCGCGGGACAAACGTCAGAGTTTTTGGCAATCGCTATAACTACTATAGTTTCGCCCTTTTTGTATTCTGGACGGTTAGATGGTGAGATAATCCTTGAAAAAATAAGGCGTTCCGCACATACCCGGTTTTGTGTAAAGATTCTGGGAAGGAGGAACGCCAGTTGAAGAGATCTATACCAGATCCGTTCGGGATTGACGAGATTCATTTCAGAGCGTGTTTCAGCGCACCGAGTTTCCGTATCTTCGTTGCGCTGGTGGTCGGTTGGGTGCTCACTATGGGCAAGCACACTATCAGCCAGGTGATTCTGACCATGAGACTCCATGAATCCAAGCACTTCGCCAGCATCTACCGATTCCTCGGCAAGGGACGATGGGAGACTGACTTTGTCTCCTATTTCGTCTTCAGAATGTTGGTAGAAACGCTGATTGCAGAAGGGATCGAGATCCTTGTGGTGATTGACGACACCTTGAACAAGCACACTGGCAAGAAGATCTGTGGCGCGGGCTGGCAGCATGATGGTTCACTCCCAAAGCATACTAAGCAAAAGGGGTATGGAGTGTGCTTTGTCATCATAGGACTGGCGATTCGCCTTCCCGGCATCAGCGATCGCATGTTTTGTCTGCCATACGCTGCCCGCCTTTGGTGGCCGCCAAAGGCCAAGTTTAATCCCAAGAGCCTGCCCTACAAGACAAAACCCGAACTTGGATTGGATCTTATAAATCTGACTCATTCATGGCTCCAAGAGGGAGAAAGACTGAGAATTGTGTTCGACCTGGGATACTGCTGCGATACCATCCTCAAAGCACGACCCAAGAATGTGCACATTACAGGGAGGCTGAGAAAGGATGCAGCTTTGTTCGCTGTGCTGGAACCTGCTCCATTTACAGTGATGGGCAGACCTCGCAAGAGAGGCGCTCGACTGCCCTCCCTGGAAACGATGTTCCAGGACCCCAATCTGGGGTGGAATGAGATTAGGGTCTTCTGCTATGGAAAACAAACTAAGCTCCTGATACATCAGTTCACGGCGCTATGGTATCATAGCGCAGGGCAACAGCCTCTTTCGATCGTGTTGTGCCATGACCCGGCCGGCCACCATGCCAATATGGTGTTTTTCGATACGGACCCTCAGGCTGCACCACAGCAGATTATCGAGCGCTACGCTGCACGCTTTAGCATTGAGATGACCAATCGAGAGACCAAGAACCTCCTGGGTGCGGCTGAACCTCAGTGTCGGAAAGAGACCTCGGTAACCCGTGCCCCTATGTTTGCTTACTGGGCCTACTGCTTTGTAGTGCTTTGGTTCGTTGGGCAATTCGTCACTGCAAAGAACCTCGTTGCCGACCCGGCTCCCTGGTACTGCCGGAAAAAGTCGTTCACCTTTTCAGACATGCTGGCAGCAGCTCGAAGGAGTCATTTCTCGCTGAGAATTTATTCGAAAGCCAGCCGAATCAATAAGTTCGAAAAACTCAACGGCCCGCGCTCCACGCGCGGACTCGACCATGCAAGAATCGCGAAACTATAGATAACTAATCTTTCGCCTGGGCGGCCTTCGAGGCTGCCCCCATGACCGTAACCCCAACGGTGTATTCCCTTGGGATAACTTACATCGCCTGACATCGATAGAATCGGATACCTGACTTGAGCTCTCTTTCAGGTCAGTGTGACGGCAAACCCGATTTACCTCCTACCGGCGGTTTCCGGATAATCCATATAATTCCGATGAGGGCTATCATAATCACGGCCTCAAGAAAAAATACGTCATTGAATGCCAACAAAGAAGCCTGCCGCTGCATCTCGAGATAAATCGCCTGCTGCGCCAATTTCATATTTCCCGCAAAAGCTCCCATCTGCACATCAAAAAAAGATTTCATCTGCTCCACGGATTGGTTGAAAATAGGATTGAACGGGGTCAGATTTTCAATCAGTCGAGCTTGATGGAATTGCGACCTCCACTGGATCATGGTGCTTACAAATGCAACACCGAAAGATCCCCCCAAATTCCTGAGCAGGTTGAATATTGCTGAAGCATTATTCATCTGTTCTTGTGGAACGTACGCCATTGCCGCGAACGTAACTGCCACAAAAATGAACGGCATGCCGAGCGTTTGAATAAACCTGCCCATAATCGCCGAATGAAAATCTATTTGACCGTTAAATCCTGACATGTAATAGAGCGAATAAGAGGTGATTATCGCACCGACAGCGAGCAAGTAGCGGGCATCTATTCGTTCGGTTAATTTTCCTGCCAACGGCAGCAAGACCAACAGAAAGACTCCTCCCAGGCCTAAAACCTGGCCTGCAAGAAAAGCAGTATACCCCATGAGAGTCTGAAGATAGAGCGGAAGGAGGACAATAGACCCGAGGAAAGCGAAAAACGTAAGGAACATGACCAGGTTTGCCGTAGCAAAACTGCGGTCTTTAAAAATCCTCAGGTCCAGTATCGGTCTCTCTTGGCGCAATTCCCAAAAAATGAGTGTAATCAGAGACACAACGGAAATGGTTGTGAGCACAACGATAAAATTCGATTCGAACCAATCCTCTCTCTGCCCTTTATCCAATACCACTTGGAGACTGCCCAGTCCCAGACTCAGGAGTGTTATCCCGACATAATCGATTTTTTCTCCATGGTTACGGCGTTCTTGATAGGCCGGATCGAATATGAACGCCGTAATCAACCCCAACGCAAGAATGCCGATCGGTAAATTTATATAGAATATCCAACGCCATGAGTAATTGTCAGTGAGATATCCACCGACTAACGGGCCCAAAATAGGGCCGAGTACGGCTCCCATCCCAAAGATACCCATAGCGAGGCCTCGTTCCTCTGCAGGAAAAGTCTCCAGGAGAATTGCCTGCGACATTGGTTGGAGTCCTCCCCCACCAATTCCCTGGAGTATCCGAAATGTCACTATCTCGCCGAGACCGGTAGCCCAACCGCAGAATACGGAACTTACCGTGAATATTACGATGGAAATCAGGAGGTATTTTTTGCGTCCGAATACCCGGGCAAACCAACCGCTCATGGGAATAACAATAGCATTGGAAACCAGATAAGAAGTCAGAACCCACGTGACCTCATCTTGTCCTGCGGAAAGACTGCCCTGAATGTACGGCAATGCTACGTTGGCAACGCTTGTGTCCAGGATTTCAATGAGGGTTGGGAGCATCACTGCGAGAGTGATCAGCCATTTGTTTGTCTGGGGCCTGTCCATGGCTTTTTTCTGAAGTCAAAATTGTGGGAATGACGCTCATGCCGATCCGCAATGTCGGTAATCGATGCCATTGTTCTTTGTTGATGGTAATTTTCACCGGAATACGTTGCACAACTTTCACAAAATTTCCGGTGGCATTCTCCGGTGGGAACAGCGAAAACACTCCGCCGGTTCCTGCCATTATCGAATCGACCGTGCCCTGTACAATGACGCCGGGGTATGTGTCGACCTCGATCTGCACCGGTTGTCCCGGACGGACGTCCGTCAGTTGAGTCTCTTTATAATTTGCCGTGATCCACACTTGAGGAGGATGCAGCGGCACTACGGCGAATAGCTGCTGGCCTGGAGACACATATTGACCGGGTTCGATCTTCTTCTCAGTAACATGGCCGTTTGCGGGCGAAACGATCGTAGTGTAACTCAAGTCCAGTTGAGCCTGTCTTACTTGTTCCTCGGCGAGCTTCACTTTCGCTTGCTGCGCTTCTGTTTGGCGGGCTTTGATTTCAGCCTGTTCTTTTCCTGTCGCAGCAAGGGCAACATTAGCCTCTCTTAACTGGATGTCCGCTTCCTGTGCCGCTCTTTGCTTCCTGACCGACTCAAGTTTGGCTTTTGCTTCCTGGACCTGAGCAAGCGCCGATTTGTAACTCGTTTCCGAATTGTCAAGCGTCTGTTGAGAGATTGCTCCAGTTTTTCTCAAATCGGTATTCCGCTTCAGGTCTATCGAACTGAGCTCAAACTGGGCCTCCAAACGCTTCACTTCTTGAATTGCCGCATCCTCGTCTTTAAGAAGTTGATCGAGCGTCTTCTGCAAACTTGCCAACTCTGCCTGGGCACCTTTGATCTGTTCGGCGGTTTGAGTAAGCTGCAGAGGTACCCCTAACTCCAACGAAGTGAGGGTAGCCCGACTTTCGGCAAGATTCGCCTGCGCTTGAGCCAAAGCCACTTCGTACGGAGTCGGGTCCAGCTTGACAAGGGGCTGCCCCTCAGTCACGTTCTCATTGTCGTCCACCAGAACATTGGTTAAATAACCTGCAATACGTGGAGTGATAATAAAAATATGACCATCGACAAAAGCGTCGTCAGTGGACACCTGTCCCCTGGTCAAGAGAAAGTAGGTAATACCAGCCGCCAATAGTATGACAACTCCAACAATTAGCGCGGGCCATTTATATGATCTCCAATTGAACTTTGTCGATTTTCTTTCCATAGCGTCAGCATGCTTAAATTCCATAACATTACTACAATGATAATCACGCCGCTTAATGTGTCAAGATTTCATGATATTTACTCTGAAACGTCAATTGATAGGTCCGAATTAGTCATTTTCATATACACAAGTCTTTCAATACATGTCCTGATATTCAAATGTTAGTTATCGAGTTGCCCGCGATTTCTTACAATGCCGTGCAACCATATAAATGTGCCGCTGTATTGGTTTTGGTCGGAGATGCTCTGTTCGCTCACAAATTTTGTGGAAATTTTCCTGTTACAAGTGTCTCACAAGGAAAGAACCAAAAGCTCGTATTGTCCATGCTGTAGGCGACATAGGAGACGAATTGGCAAGCACATGAAAACATATGCAAAAACTAACAAAATAAGTCCATTTTAACAAACCAATGAGAGGGCTACTGCAATGGGGATTGACCTTGACCAATTATGCATAAATACTCTTCGATTTCTGGCTGTAGACATGGTGGAAAAAGCCAATTCCGGCCATCCGGGACTACCTTTGGGATCGGCGCCTATCGCGTACGTTATCTGGGACAAATTCTTAAAGTACAACCCCACAAATCCCTCATGGCCGGATCGAGACCGTTTCGTGCTTTCCGCGGGCCACGGTTGCGCATTGCTCTATGCAATGCTTCATGTCACGGGTTTCGATCTCTCATTGGATGAGATTAAACAGTTCCGCCAATGGGGGAGCAAAACTCCAGGTCACCCTGAATATCGGAAAGCACCCGGTGTCGAGGCAACAACAGGGCCCCTGGGTCAGGGATTGGGAAATGCAATTGGTATGGCCATGGCTGAAGCCGCTCTTGCGGCTCAGTTCAACAAACCCGATCACAAAATAGTGGATCACTATACATACGTGATGGTCAGCGACGGCGACCTCATGGAAGGTTTATCCTCAGAAGCCGGATCTCTGGCCGGACACCTGCGTTTGAGCAAGCTCATCGTGTGCTATTGCAGCAACAAGATCAGCATAGAGGGAAGCACCGACTTGGCATTCACCGAAAATTGTCGAACTCGTTTCGATGCCTTTGGCTGGCACACTCAACTGGTGGGAAATCCGTATGACCTCAATGCAGTCCATACAGCCATCGAAGCAGCTCGGTTAGAGAAAAACAAACCATCGTTCATCGAAATGCGCACCCATATCGGATACGGCAGTCCTCACAAACAGGATTCAAGTGCAGCGCATGGTGAGCCGTTAGGCGAAGAAGAGGTTCGGCTGACGAAAGAAAATCTCGGCTGGCCGACAGAGCCTACCTTCTACATTCCAGACGAAGCCCTTACACATTTTCGCAAAGCAGTTGACAGGGGGAAAGCACGGGAGTCGGAGTGGAAATCGAGTCTCGAGGAGTACGAGAAACGTTATCCCGATCTTGCTTCCGAATTCAGGAGGCGGATCTCGGGATCGTTTCCTGAAGGATGGGATCGTGAACTGCCGTCTTTCAAGCCCGATGACGGTCCGATAGCAACCCGTTCCGCTTCGGGAAAGGTGATTAATGTGCTTGCTCCGAAAATGCCCGAACTGATAGGCGGAGCGGCAGATTTGGCGCCGAGTACGAAAACCCTGATCAAAGACTTGAGTGATTTTCAGGCAAACGATTACCGCGGACGAAACCTGCGTTTCGGTGTCCGCGAGCACATCATGGGTGCAGCAGCCAACGGCATAGCGCTTCATGGAGGATTCATCCCCTACGTTGCCACATTTCTCATTTTCAGCGATTACATGCGGCCTTCGATGCGGTTGGCGGCATTGACCGAATTGCACGTAATTTATGTATTTACCCATGACAGTATAGGCCTGGGAGAGGATGGACCTACTCATCAGCCGATTGAGCAGTTGGTCGGTTTGAGAGCCATTCCTAATTTTGTGCTTATCAGACCTGCAGATGCAAATGAGACCGCAAAGGCGTGGCAAGTGGCGCTGAAACATCGTGAAGGTCCTGTAGCCCTGGCCCTCACCCGGCAAAATCTGCCCGTTTTCGATCTCTCCAAATATCCGAATATAGCGAACGGCGTGGAAAAAGGCGGATATATTATCTCCGATAGTAAAGAAGGAATCACGCCCGACATTATATTGGTCGCCTCGGGATCTGAAGTACAGCTCATCCTGCAGGCGCAAGAGAGACTTCTCTCAAGAGGTGTTCATGCTCGAGCCGTAAGCATGCCATCCTGGAATCTGTTCGATAAGCAAGATGAAGATTACAGGAACACCGTGTTCACTCCTCACGTACCCATACTTGCCGTAGAGGCGGGAGCCACCCTGGGATGGAGACCATACGTAGGACCGAGCATCGAAGTCATAGGCGTGGACCGCTTCGGTGCATCCGCTCCGGGGGAAACGGTACTCGAGAAACTTGGCTTCAGTGTTGACAACGTCTGTAACCGGGCGCTGAACATGTTGGGAAAAGGAAAGTAAATCCAATGATGTCTATCGGAATCGCGTGCGATCACGGCGGTTTTCATCTCAAAGAAGAGATAACGGCCGCGCTTCGGGATGCAGGGTACAAAGTGACAGATTTCGGTGCTTACAGTCTGAATAAAGATGACGACTATCCGGATTTTGTTGTGCCCCTTGCGATAGAAGTGGCCAATGGGTCATTGGGCAGGGGAATTGCCGTGTGCGGATCGGGTGTTGGTGCAAGCATTGCCGCGAACAAGATCGCCGGTGTACGGGCAGCCCTTATTCACGATGTCTTTTCCGCACATCAGGGAGTTGAGGACGACAACATGAATATCATGTGTCTTGGAGGCCGAGTAATAGGTTCGTTTCTTGCCAGGGATCTGGTGCATGCATTTCTCAGTGCGCGATTCTCGGGCGAACAGCGGCACCGCAGACGTTTGGCTGCAATAGATGCACTGGAGAGGAAAAACTCATGAAAACAAGCAACAATCCCCTCATGAAAATCCAGGAATTCGGTCAGAGTATCTGGCTGGACTACATTCGTCGAGACATGCTCCTTTCAGGGGAATTGCAGCAGCTCGTGGATGAAGACGGACTCAGGGGAGTGACGTCAAATCCCCAAATATTCTACACAGCCATTGCCGGAAGTGATGAATATGATAGTGCAATCAACTCTCTGGCGCTGGAAGGTAAGACAGAGATAGAAATTTACGAGGCTCTCGCATTCGCTGACATTCAGGAGACTGCGGACGTTTTCAGGCCTCTTTACGATGCTTCAGACGGTCGTCACGGGTTTGTGAGTCTCGAAGTCGCTCCGAATCTTGCTCGGCGGACTGAAGATACGATCAAGCAGGCGCGGAATTACTGGCATGCTGTGAATCGTCCCAACCTGCTCATAAAAGTTCCTGCTACCCGAGAGGGGCTGATTGCTATCCGACAACTCATAGGTGAAGGCATAAATGTGAATATTACTCTCCTGTTCGGGTTGGATAGATATCGAGATGTCGCCGAAGCGTACATAGCCGGTCTCGAGGACAGGCTGGCCAGCGGTCAACCCATCGATCGGATTGCTTCAGTGGCCAGTTTTTTCCTCAGCCGCATTGATATCCTGGTGGACCCCAAGCTGGAGGAGATAGCCGACAAAGGAGGCGAGACGGCAAATATTGCCCGTTCCATTCACGGGAACGTCGCCATTGCCAGCGCGAAAATAGCGTATCAGATTTACAAGGAAATGTTCTCGAGCGATCGCTTCCGGAGACTCGCCGATCGGGGAGGCCGTCCGCAGAGAGTGCTGTGGGCAAGCACCAGCACAAAGAACCCCGACTACAGCGACGTGAAATATGTCGAAGCACTCATAGGTCCCGACACTGTAAATACGCTCCCCATGGAGACGCTCAATGCGTATCGCGATCATGGCGAACCAGCTCCGCGTCTGGAAGAGAACGTGCAAGAGGCGGAACAGACCCTCGATCGGCTTAATCAGATTGGCATTAACCTGAATGAGGTTACTCGCCGGTTGGTGGAAGAGGGAATCGAGAAATTTAACAAACCATACGACAAATTAATGGAGGAGCTGAAGCAAAAGCGTAAAGAAGCTCTCGAGGCGCGTCCCGAACACCAACAAATGAGGGCTCCGAATTGTAGAGAAGCAATAGACGAGAGTGTTCGTTCCCTGGAAAAGCAGGATTTCGTAAAACGTATGTGGCGGAAGGATCCTACGGCCTGGAAAAGCGATCCGGCGGATCGTCAAACGATTTCAAATGCCTTGGGCTGGCTCCATGTGGCTGATAAGATGATCTCCGCTGCCCCGCATCTTCAACGATTTGCTACCGAAGTCAAAAAGAGCGGATTCAGGCATGTTGTTCATATGGGAATGGGTGGAAGCAGTCTGGCACCCCTGATTTTTGCACGATCCTTTCCCCTCGCTCCAAACGGCTTGCCTCTTTCGGTGCTCGATACTACCGACCCTGGCACTATCTTGCAGATCGAACGATCCGTACCTCTCGCGGAGACTCTCTTCATCGTGGCGAGCAAGTCCGGCACGACAACAGAAGTCAGTGCTTTCGGAGACTACTTTTATGAACGGCTCAAATCTATTAAAGGGTCTGCAGCAGGAGACAATTTTGTGGCGATAACCGACCCGAGAACGCCTCTTGTTGAATTGGCCAGGAAGCGTAATTTTTTGCAGATCTTCTTGAACTTTTCAGACATCGGCGGCAGGTATTCAGCTCTTTCGTACTTCGGGCTCGTTCCCGCTGCTCTCATGGGTGTCGACGTTCCGGAGCTTTTGGAACGAGCGCTGATCATGATGTACTCCTGCAACGCCACTTCTCATATATCAGAGGAATCTGGAGTGGCATTGGGTGCTGCCATAGGTGAGCTTGCGAACCTGGGCAGAAACAAGCTCACATTGCTTACGCCTCCCGACCTGAACACCTTCGGCATGTGGCTCGAGCAACTTCTAGCAGAGAGCACCGGGAAAGAAGACACCGGCATTCTTCCCGTAGCAGGCGAAGATCCGGGCGATCCGGAAGTCTACGGAACGGACCGGAATTTCGTTTGTTTTCAGATAGGCGGCACAGAGAACGATTCCGCGGCGAATCGTGTAAAGCGACTCCTCGATGCAGGCCACCCGGTGACAACAATCCAAATGGGCGATAAATTGGATATCGGGCAGGAATTCTTCCGGTGGGAAATTGCCACTGCGACTGCCGGAGCAGTCATGGGTATCAATCCGTTCGATCAGCCAAACGTGCAAGAGAGCAAGGAAAACACGAACCGTCTGCTCAAGGAAATCACATCCAAAGGGACATTCGAAGAAGAGCTTCCAGGTCTGAAAAGTGGACCCTTGTCATTTTATCATGCCAAAGAGGGCTCTTCAGCATCTTCTCTCCTGCGCGATTTCTTTGGACAGTGCTCTCCGGGCGACTACATTGCGTTTCAGGCATACCTTACAGAGAATTCCGCTACGGATCGGGCGCTACAAGAGATGCGTCTCCTGGCCAGGGACAAGTTGCATGTGGCAACTACGGTGGGATACGGCCCCCGGTATCTTCATTCCACAGGACAGTTTCATAAAGGTGGCCCGAATAGCGGCATTTTCGTGCAACTCACTGCAAAGGATAAGGAAGACATAAGCATACCGGGCGCCGGGTACACTTTTGGCACCCTAAAAAGGGCTCAGGCCAAGGGAGATCTCGACGCCCTGCTGCGGCATGGCCGGCGGATTCTCCGGATCGACTTAGGCCGAAACACGGATGAGGGCCTGGCGGCAATGCAGCAGATCATGCGAGAGGCTTTCAAATCGTGACAAGTGGTCAAGATCGCCACGAGGTCGGGAGAACACAATGGTTCGCTATGCTGACATAGGACTGGTCGGGTTGGGGGTTATGGGTAGAAATCTTGCCTTGAACTTCCGCGACAAAGGTTTCTCTGTGGCAGGCTTTGACATCGATTCCAGTAAGGTAAAAGCCCTGAATACGGACGCGATGGAACGCCGATTCGAGGGATACGGATCCGTGGAGGATTTCGTGTCTGCCTTGAAAACCCCTTGCGCCATCCTGATGCTCGTTCCGGCCGGTAAGCCGGTCGATATGGCAATCAAAGATTTCTTACCGCACTTAAATCCGGGAGATCTCATAATAGACGCGGGAAACTCGCATTTTTCGGACACGGATCGACGCATCGAATATGTTTCCGAAAAAGGAATCCATTTCATGGGGGTTGGAGTTTCAGGAGGAGAGAAAGGAGCCCGGTATGGACCGAGTATCATGCCAGGAGGGAACAAGGAGGCATACGAGCAGGTTCGGCCTCTGTTCGAGGCGGCTGCAGCCCAGGTAAACGGCGATCCGTGCGTGGCTTATCTCGGGTCGGGCTCAGCCGGACACTACGTGAAAATGGTCCATAACGGGATCGAATATGGGATCATGCAGCTTATAGGCGAGACCTACGACATTATGAAACGCGGACTCCAATTTGATGCAGAGCGCTTACACCAGGTGTACGAAGAATGGAATCAAGGTGAGCTTGAATCATATCTGGTCCAGATTACGAGTGGAATATTTTTGCAGCGAGATAAGAAGACGTCTCTGCCTCTCATCGATCGGATCTTGGACGAGGCGAAGCAAAAGGGAACCGGCAAATGGGCTTCACAGGACTCGATGGATCTCGGCATTCCCCTATCGACCATGGATACCGCTGTGGTGATGAGGCATCTCTCTGCCCTCAGGCACGACCGGCAACAGGGTGCGAGTATTTTTGGAGAGTGCGGTAGCTTTGAAGATAAAAGCGAGGTCCAGGTCGAGGACCTCAGAAATGCGCTGTACGCGTGTACGATCATGACGTACGCCCAGGGTATGGCTTTGCTGAGTGCTGCATCGAAGCACTATCAGTACGACGTGCCTTTGAGTGATGTGGCTCGAATTTGGCGGGGTGGATGCATTATTCGTGCAGCAGTACTGGAGAAGATTCGTTCTGCCTTCGAGAAACGGCCCGATCTATCCAACTTGATGTTTGACGAATCACTTGGCAAGAAAATAAACGAATGCCAGGGGAGCCTGCGCAAGCTGGTACGGAGTGCCACGGCAGTAGGAATCCCGATTCCCGCCTTCGCAGCATCCTTGTCCTATTTTGACTCGTTCAGGAGCAGTTGGCTGCCGGCAAATCTCATCCAGGCGCAACGAGATTACTTCGGAAGCCACACGTACGAACGAATTGATGAACCCGGCGCCTTTCACACTGAATGGGGACAACCTGAAAGATAACTACAAAATCAGCAAAGAAACCCTGGCACCATTCGCTTTCGAAGAAGTAATACTTGAGGAACCTTTTTTGCAAAAAAGGTTCCTCAAACTCCTCCAAAAAACTCTTAACACTTGCTTAAATCATGGTTTTTTCACGGAAAAACCATGATTTAAGCCAAATGCTAAGAGTTCTTGGGATGGGGCTTGGGGAAACACTTCTTGCAAGAAGGGTTTCCCCAGTGTTTGCTGCTTGAAAGCGAATGGTATCAAGAGAGCGTCTCGAAATCCTCGATGAGCACCACTCGAGCCGGCGATCCGTCACTTCCTTCTATTTTTAGCGGCAGACAAATCAGAAAGTACATACCAGGATCGACGGTCGATAAATCCAGACCTTCTATGGGGATGACCGAAGCAGCCAGAAGTGTGTTATGCGTAGGCGCTGCCTTTTTGAACGGAGCAATAGAAAGATAGTCGATTCCCACTACTTTAACCCCCCTATTCACCAACCATTCCGCGCCGTCTGCCGAGATTCCCACGAATTCAGGTACAAAATCATGCGGACTGGATTTCCACATTGCGGAGTTGCGAGTACGAAACAGAATGCGCTCGATTCCCTCAGGTATGCTCAGCCTCTCCAAACATTCCGCTGAGATAATGTTCTCATGGGTTGCATCGATTACGGCCGCGGGCCCTATAAGTGCGCTGATATCCAATGCTTCCGCAGCGGCAGATCCTTCGATGAAATGAATGGGAGCATCGACATGTGTACCTGTGTGAGTCCCCATTTCTATTTTGGTGAGATTGGAATGATGATCTTTGCCTATTGTATGAACACGAGTAATTCGAACATCAGGATTTCCGGGATAAATAGGCAGCGATGAGGATATGGTAAGGGTAACATCGTGTATTTTCATGTTTGCTCCTGTGTCCATCCTGCATTGCTACGTTGTTTACGATCTCGAAATCCCATTCAAGTGATTTACCAATTCATGCATATTGACAATGTATCACGCAGTTTGTTTCTATTGGCAAATTATCGTATTCATATAAAATGCTTCGTCTCGGTTAGAGCGTCTCGATCACTACGGCGGTGGTATCATCATTCTTGAGACCTTCACGGCGAAGAAGACCGATCCATTCAGCAAAGTTCTCCTGGGAATCGTCGAAACTCAGCAGGGTCCACCAGAGCTCCGAGCGATTCTTGTTGGCAAGCAAGAATGCGGACAGAGCATCTGTGCACAGTACGATGCAGTCTCCCGATTCCAGCCGGCTCTCATGTTTTTGTAGGGCGTGAAAGACGTTCTTATCAGAATGCGGATCGTTCGAGCGGCCGAACTTCACCGAACGGATCGACACAGGTGTGTTTCCGAAATCGGCATCGCTCGATGCAGGCCATGAAATCCTGTAATTTGCATCGTAGGTAACGACAAAAAGATTGCAGTCGCCAATCGCAAAGGCCGACCACCCTCCATTTTGAATCTTCAGTCCGAGAAACGTAGAAAAACCGCCTTGTTTGGCCTTCCAGTCATAAGGGTATCCCTTTTGCGCCAGTCGTTCCCATGGAACCATTCCCCACCATTGGTTACGGAGCGGCCCCAACTGATTCTCAAAGAGCGCAACACTCTCAGGGATTGCCAACTGTCCGCCGACAAAACCGCTTACAAGGACTTCTGCCCATTCCCGAGAATACGAGGCAGTTCCCACACCGTCTGCAATTGCTATGAGCCCGGTACACGTATCAGCGCCCCAGGAGTCCTCGTTTTGAGTCTCGCTATACTTCGGAACGCTCCACCCTCTCACAAGCAACGTCTGTTCACTCATTCGATCTCCTTCACTGCACAAGCAAACTGACACACTTATGTTTGCGAAATTCGATAGGACTCTTCTTGTCAGTTCTTGATAGGGAATATCTTTCGAGCCTCCCTGTTGAATGCGCCCCACAAAACTACTGCCAGGAAAGCTGAGAAAACTACTCCGAGAAGAAAATTAGCGGTCAAAATCAGGATCAAAGAGGCCAGGCCTATCAGGCAAAAAAGTATCACGGCTGGACCATGAGCCCATTTTCTGAACCGATTCAGGGAAAAGCCCACCAGCATATACCCACTTCCGAAGACGGCACCTGCCAGGAATCCTTCCCAGGATGGCGATCCGACCCATGCGAGAATGGCCATACCGATACCGGCAGCGGCAAGGCACAAAGCTATGGAACGGACGAGAAAGATGGTCCACCACTGTTTCCGCAGCTCCCTCCTCTGTTGCGAAGTCACCCACCGTTTACCGAATATGACGAGATGCCTTCTCCGTGCCTCGACAGCACTCATGGCACTTATGGGAATACCGTAAGAAGTGGTGATTTGCAGTGGTGGAAAATCTGCCGGGAATCTCCTGTCACTTTTGGTAACAGGCTGAGATCCCTGAGGCTGAGATCCCGCATTCTGGGTTACTTCAACTCTCTTGAACGGCATATTCTGCTGCCGCGGATGGGAGGTCGAGTGACCGTGATAACACTTGAGACAGACAGGCCGATTGTTGATGAGATTATTTGCAGGTTTGGCTCCGCACATGCTGCAAGCGGCAATGGCTCGACTAACAGGTGGCTGAACAACGACCGGACGAGGCTTTGCCAGGAGCTGTTTAATGGTCTTCGAATTGACAGGATTATCGGCCCACTCGACCAAATCTCGCATCATAGCAGATACCGACTTGAACCCATTTGCTGTTTTCGTCAGGTTGCCCAATTCTTTACAAAGAGAAGAGGAACCAGGGTGACAAAGGTCTGAAAAAGTGAATATGAGATTCTGTCCGTTGTGATATGTATCAAAGAGGCTCCCGCACTGCGAAAGAGCCAAGAGAGAGACGTACCCCACATAACCCGGAAATTGATCCAGATAGGGAGCAAAATCGTCTGAGCGGCGCCGCGGATGTCTCCAATTGGGATGCCCCAGTTCTCTCGCTCGTTCTCCTTCCATTGACGGCACAAACATCCCATCGTAGTCGATGAGCCTCAAATCACTTTCCGGGGTTACCAGAACGTTTCCCTGCTGAAGATCGTTATGCGCAATGCCTGCCGAGTACAGGGCCGATACCATGTCAAGCCACTTTGTTGCCATCTCCTGGAGAGCGCCGGGTCGATCCAGGTTCTCTTTCACCCAGGTATCAAGCGGTTGTCCTTCGATCCATCGCATAAGCACGATAGGATAGGGATTGCGAGGATCTTTCGGGTACATAGGCAGAAAAAGGCCTTTTTGAATATAATAAAAGCGAGCGAAATACGCGCGAAGCGGATTGTCATGCTCAACCAATTTGAAATATTCCGAAAGCTTCTCGTACGTCTGGAGAAGATCTGTTTCACCCTGAAAAGTTCTGAGAGCCCAATCGAGTGTTCCCACCCTGATTTTGTAAACGACAGCCATTCCTCCGGACCACGGCTTAGGCTGCCCGAATTTGTCTGTTTCAACGAACCCTTGCGCTAACTGCGGATGTTTGAGATTTTTCGTATTCCGGATCGCATTCCGGAACTCAACGATCTGTGGCCACGCCATATCGACCTCTCGACAAGGCACTCAACTGTATGCCCGCTACTCTGAATAGCGATTCCCTTGTCTTTTCATAATCTGGGAGGCTGGGAGTATCCTCTGCTATCTTGGTATAACTGCGAAATGGTATGAACCATATCCAACCCCCTTGTGAGGTCTTGTGCATACAAGTGTCAGAGCAGCGCTCATTTTCTTTGCTTAGTCCTTGCTCAAATCGGGCTCACCTGATGCGAGTCTACCGTCGGGCTTGCCGATTGCTTCTCCGGAGCCGGAGGATCGATCCGGCCGTACTTCTCGGAGTTCGCTTTGTCCCGGATATATTTCTCCTCCTACTGCTATCTGAGTTCCAAAATTGATGAATTCGATCAGGGTCACAACATCCGCGTTGTACACAAAGCCTCGTGACCCCTCCCCTATTGCATCCATTTTTCGTGCTGCCGCCAATGAAAGCCAGAGCTGCGGGATGGGCGATGACATGGAGAGAAGTTCTTTGGCGTAGTCATCCTTGATCCCCGTATCGGAAGCAGGGTAAAGGATCGCGCCAATCTGTTCATGGGTGATATGGCTGTTGAACACAAGCGCATTGCTGCCGTTGGTGTTTTGTTTGGACATAATTTCCCGCGCAATGGAAGCTGGAGTTCCCTGATCGCCCGGGGGGGTATAGGCGCCGTCGGTGATATTTATCACGATGGGAGGATGTGAATTGGGCTTCTCCTGCAGAGCGGAATCCACAAGTTGTAAAGCTTTCTCGAATGCCCGTCTCATAGGAGTCATCCCCTCGGCTTTGGGCTCGACCCACACAGAGAAAGGCTCCTCATATTCGACCAGACCTCCGGCACCATCAGATATTTTGCGGGTTCTCATCTCCACCCTCAAGCGGTGTTCCTGCAATTCCGACAGAGTGATCAGCTCCTTCTTCTCGAGTATGCCGCCAAAAGCCGAGCCTACCTTTTCTCCGTATCCGATGATGGAGACGTAGCAGTAGTTGTACACTTCCTCACCCTTTGTGGCCTTGATCACTAATGTATCCAGTAACTTGTTCAGGGCATCGGACGTGACCTGTGCCTTGCTTACGGAAATCCCTCCACCAAAGGGGGCATCCATCGAACCCGACTGGTCCACGAGAAAGATCACGGTTAAGGGGTTATTTCGAGAGACTTCTTCTGTATAGGGCTGAATCATTGTTATTATCTCCTTTTCTCTCATTTCGATCTTCTTGTCCGGTCACGCATTAGAGAGCAAAAACACGGCGATCGCTTTTCGTGGAGGCATATATCACCGCTACCGATCGAGCTCAATGGTTTCAAGTCCGCCAGCCGCTTGTGATGACAATTTTGTTCATTGCCGGCCCTGGCAAATCTCCTCCGCTAGGAACGGCACCGCCTGACTTCGCTTCGGAGACATGCCCGAGCCGGCTTCATGGTTTGGTACGAGTTCTGGCCAGAGTTCAACACGAGAGAGGTGAAAACGAAGTGCGTAAACGGGAAGACACATGAGCGAACTGTGCCGCCTCGTTTGCGCTTATAATGCCCCCTCCCCTGCCAGTCTGCAATTGGTTTTTAGGGCTGATGACAAAATTCAAGTGTTCTGAGGGAAAGGTGGAAAATCGAGGGCGTCTATGAATTCATCCTGGAATTCGGCATGTTCGGCCAATTCTATGACGGTTGTCTTTTCGGCCAGATCGGCCGCTTTCTTTCGCAAATCACCGTTCATGAGAGCCATGGCAGCCCCCAACCCTGCTGCGTTCTCGGTGATATCGATGTTACCTTGAACGGCTGCTTCAGGCAGCATACCGATTGACACAGCGTTTCTCCAGTCAAAATGTGCTCCGAAAGCACCAGTAAGCACTAGACGATCGATTTTTTCTACCCCGGCGACTCTCATGAGAAGTTTGATCCCAACAGCCAATGCTGCCTTTGCGGTTTGGATTTGCCGTATATCGTTCAAGGTAATATGAACGGACCTGCCGGAAGCTGTCCTCTCCGGAGGAACAATCGTGTAGAATCGCCCCAGCCCGGAATTGTCCGAAGTCACCCCTGGAAGGGCTTCGTTCAATCGCCCGTTTGGAAGAATGATTCCCGCGGCTCTCAAGGCGGCTATGCCGTCGATAATCCCCGATCCGCAAATACCAACCGGCAGAGCCCCTTTTTCTGCACCAATTGTGGAGTACTGCAGTTCTCGAGTTTCCGGGATGAATGTGATGGAGTCAATTGCACCTGGCACGGCCCTCATACCGCATTCAATGTGTGCTCCCTCCAGAGCCGGTCCTGTTGCACAGCTCGTTGCCCATAACCGGCCGTTATTGCTGAGGACCAGTTCCCCATTCGTACCGATGTCCACTAACAGATTGACGCCTGAACGATCCTCCAGGTTTTCGGCCAAGGCTCCGGCCACAGCATCTCCGCCAACGAACCCTGATATGGATGGGAAAACGTGAAGGTTGGTTCGTTCATTGAAATCCAGTCCGATTTCAGCAGCTTCAAAGTCCAGAGGCTTTTTCGTCACAGGGAGATAAGGCGCAAGCCCTAAACTACGCGGGTTAAGACCGCAGAGCAGGTGCTGCATAGTCGTGTTACCAACGGCCACTATTTCATCTATATCCGAGTGGTCTGCACCTGCATGTGACAGACAGTGTTTGATGAGATCGTTTATTCTGTCGACAACGGTTGTCTGGAGAAGCTTGACATTGAGTTCGTCCTTCGAAGCGAACTCGATACGAGTAATGACATCCTCTCCATGCTTTCGCTGCGGATTTGCTGCTGCTTTGGCGACTACCAACTTGCCTGTTTTCAAATCGCACAGGTAAACTGCTAGAGTGGTCGTGCCCAGGTCGATGGCAAGACCGAGGCTTCGATGCTGAATTGAGGGAAGCACTTTTACAATTCCTCTTTGGAAGTGCCGCACAAGCGTGAAAGGGACGTTGCGTCGAACGCACGTTGAGAAATCGGCTAAAGCTCTCCGAGAGAAATCGCTGTGATTCCCCCAGGGAAGATTTCCCATTATCGATACTACGTCTTTGGCTCTTGCGCCTCCAATCTTTACAGAGTCAACCGAAAAGCTGTCCACTACAGGCTTTAATGGAATGGTGAATTCCACATCTGTTTTGCAGCTTGAATCTGCGGTTTCCCAGGTTTCTTCCGGAATCCGTACAAGCAGGTCCGAAAGCACTTTAGTTTTGCAGGCAAGCACGTATCCATTGTCGCAATCCTGGAGTGAAGCGCCTGTTCCGGGGTCGACATGCTCTGCGCGATCGGAAGAATTACTCAGAACTTGGATTTTGCATTTACCGCATACGCCTTTACCACCGCAATCCGCCCGGATTTGGTATCCTTTCGCCAACAGAAGGTCCTGGACGGTTTCAGTTCCTTCAGCCCCGGGTTTGAGGTGCACCAGATCGCTTTTCATTGACTTCGTCCCAAATAGCCGAAAAAATGTGCTTCTGTGATCTCTCCACCTGCTTCTATCGTTACGAACTCTTCCGGAGTGTACGGACCGTGAATGAGCCGCTCAAAGTAGCTTAAACTCCCTTCTATTTCGTCGTAATCTTTCTTCAAGATAGAGCAATTTTCTTTAGCTCTGGTTTTCAGCTCAGGACAGTTGCCTACTTTCGTATCGATGAGCGCTATATGCGTGTAATGTTTCAGTTCCTCCTCCATAACCCAGAAAGCTGTTTCCAGACCGTGCTTCGGAGCATAGTCGTCATATATGATCCCCAAAGGATCTTTCTTAGCTGCTACCCACCCCGGCGTCAAGTAATAAGTGCCAGGCCTTGCTTTGAACATAAGATCGTATTTTTCAAGGGAACCGAAGAACAGCGGAATACAATCATGACATCTGGGAATTATCAATTGCGCCCCACGCGGTTTAACACCCTTGATTCCACCGGAGCACAAACCATAACCGAGGACGATTTTCGAAACGCTTTCAAGAGTGTCTATTTCTTGCTGAATTATTCCAGCCATCTCTTGAGGCGTCCGGTGCAGACCTTGATCCAGGAAATGGAACTGAATTTGAGAGCCATCGGCAGCAGCTTCGAGTTCCTTTCGCATGACGTCGCATGCAATTATGGCTGTCGGATTCTCGTTTCTTCGAGTGTTCATTGCGGTTTCCGTCAGTGTACAGGATCTATCGCAGTTGACAGTCGATCCATGTGAGAATGGAGTGAAGAACAGGAAAAGCGCCAGAGTGGGTGCCAGTTGATGAACACCTCATCCACTTATTTCTTCAAGGATTTTCCCTTTCGTTTCCGGCCCCAATATGAGCACATTTAAAGCCCCCATTAAGAAGGAGAACGCTCCCAGTGTGAACACGGATTCCACACCCCAATGCGCCATGATAATCGGGACCAGCATCGGCCCAATGAGAGCCCCAATTCGTCCCCATGTGGATGCGGTTCCGCAACCGGTTGCCCGCGCCCGGGTCGGGAATAACTCGGGAGTATATGCATACAGGACTGACCACATGCCGAAGAAGAAGAACTGCATGAATGCTCCGGCAATGAAGAGCTCAGTCTGATTTGCGGCTTTTCCATAAAAATAAGCTGCCACTCCACTGAACAAAACGTATCCGATAACTGCCGGTTTTCTTCCGAGCTTTTCCACCAAATAGGCAGCAGAAAAGAATCCCGGGACACCCCAGAGGGTCATCAACAGCACGAATTCAATGGATTTGGTAATGGTGAATCCTTTCTCCACCAGGAGTTTGCCCATCCACGTGGTAATTCCGTAATACCCCAGAAGAGTAAAGAACCACAGTAGCCACACCATAAGAGTTCGGATTCTGTATTGTTTTGTAAATAGCTCTGCCAAAGAAAAAGAACCCGCAGCAATTTCGTCCTTTACGCCGTCTGTAACCGGTGGAGGAAGAGGCCGGCCGTGTGCCGCTTCAACCTTCTTCTCGAGAAATTGCATCGTTTCCTCAGCTTTGTCCAAATATCCACGACTCTCATACCAGCGGGGCGACTCGGGGACGGCTCGCCGTATGACGAGCACGTAAATTGCCGGTAACCCCATTGCCACGAATACCGATCGCCACCCTGCATATGGTACCAGGAAATAAGCCAAGATCCCTGCCCCAATAAACCCGAGAGGCCAAAAGCCTTCCAGCAATGCGATGTACTTACCTCTGTGGGTCGCGGGAATTGTCTCCGACACCATCGATTGCGCAATCGGGAATTCTGCTCCCATACCGAATCCAAGGATGAAACGAGCCACCAGGAAGGATTCATAACTCCACACAAAAGCGCAGAAGATGCTTGCTGCACCCCAAACGATCATACTGTACTGAAAGATAACTTTACGACCGAAACGATCCGCAAGTATACCGGCCAGACCTGCCCCCAATGCCATTCCTGCCAAGCTGGCGCTGCCTACGATACCCGTTTGAGACGGAGTGAGGCCAAACGTGCTGCTCACTGGCGCTAGAACGAATGTCATCATCGCAAGGTCCATGGAATCGAAAAACCAAGCAGTTGCTATTATGAGAAATACCGTTCTCTGGTATTTCGTCATAGGCAGCCTCTCCATCCTCTGTGGAAGATTGAGGCCCTTGAATTCATTCTCTGCTTTGCATGCTGTCTGTAACATGTGACCTCTCCTGAAAAGGTGCGAGAGATTGACGCGATGTGATTCGGATCATAGAACAATGCATTTCCGAGGATACAAAGGATGACGGAATATCGTCTTCAGAGAAGACGATATTCGGATGAACCAGACTACCTGATTCCCTATCTGAGTGGAATCAGCATGAAGTCATGCGAGAGCAGAAATGCATAGCTCTATTTATTCGATGGGCAATCGGCCATACTCGTCTATGATTCTCTGGACCCGGCCGACTCGATCTATATCCGCTGCAACGGGCAGGTTGTCTGCCATACCCATTATGAAGCGGGTACCGGGCTTGATCCTCTTGATCATGTTCTTGATGTAGTCATCAAACTCCTGATCGCTGAAGTTAGGCTCAAACAGAATGGAAGGAATGCCTCCCCATAATGTCACGTGGTCACCCATAGCTCGAAATTCTTCGAGTTCACATTGCGTCTGCGGAACAGGCGTGATCGCCTCAGCTATATCTAGCATAGTTTCGCAGTACAAGGGGATCAGTCTTCGCATCTCTCCGTCAGCGTGGGCCATGGAAAACTTTCCGGCTGCGTGAATCTTCTCGTTGCATTCCCGGAACCAGGGTGTGAAGTATTGTCTGAACACTGGTGTGTGGATATCATCACTCCAGTTTGCACATAGGTTGATAATCTCGATGTCCGATTTCAGTATGATGTCGAGCTTCTTTCTCTCCAGCGCAAACATGGCTTCCATCAGCTCATCGACTTTTTCCGGTCTGTCCATGTACTCGTTGTAGAAGAGTTCATACCCCATTATTTCGCGCATCACTCGCTGTGAAGGTCCCCAAAGACCGGTTCCGGTCATGACGATCCCACGTTCGCCCATTTCCTGATATTCTTTTGTATAATTGTCATCGTACACGGGCTCGGTATGTTCGAGAATGTATTTGATAATGGGGTAATCTTTTTCGCTCTTGAACAGTTTCTCATGTTCGTAAGCCAACCAGGGGCCTTCGTTGACAGACCAGAGTAAGCTGATGGAGCAGGTTCCGATGGGGGTTCTGAATTCAGTGATTTCATACGGCGGCTCTTTGCGTTTGACCACTTCCATGTCGTGGTATATCTCTTTACAAACCGAGAAGAAGCGCTTTTGTGCGGCGGCCCCTTGATCTTCGATAATATCCGTTTGTTTCCAGTCTTTGTACTTTTCGGGAAGTGAACCGTGGGCTGCATGATAGTTGTACCAAACGTCAATTCGTGCGCCGAAAGGCAGTTTGTCGACTACTTTACCGGCAACGACGTCCAATATGCGTTGTTTTTGCGTCAAAGCCATAATGAGATCTCCTCGTCAGTTCTTTTCCATAAGATGCTTGCAGATTTTAACGGCCTGGCCGCCGTCTTTCGCGTAGGCGTCCGCTCCCATACTGAGCGCAAATGCTTCCGTTACGGGCGCTCCGCCTGCCACTACTCTGACACTCGATCGAAGCCCCTTGTCTTCCAGCGTCTTGATCACTGTTCCGATTTCGTGCATGGTCGTCGTCAACAGAGAAGACAAACCGACGATATCCGGTTTTTGACGCTCTATTTCTTCTGCAAATTTCTCTTCGGAGACATCGGTTCCAAGGTCGACGACATCGAACCCCACTCCCTTGAGAAAGCCTATTACGATGTTTTTGCCGATGTCATGCATATCGGATTTGACGGTGCCAATGAGGATTTTGCCCAATGAGGCGACATTCGAACCCTCCATAACAGGCTTCAACACCTCAAACGCTATATTCATGCAGCGTGCCGATTTCATCATGTCCGGCAGATAGTATTCGCCTGATGAATACTTTTCTCCAACTACTTCCATTCCAGCCTGTAACTGGTGAATAAGGTCTTCTGCCCTGGTACCTGAGTCCAATGATTCCTTGGTTAATCTCGCGATATCTTTCCAATCCCCTGCAACTACGTTTTGAACAAGGGCCGAATTGTTACTCATAAGAGTCCTCCTCATATGTTTTCCGGATTTTTCACGTTGGGCGCACTTCTCTCGTGACCTGCCCAACAGTCATTCAGGTCGAGGTACGTTCGGATATGATTGTGATTACTTGCTTTGGCTGTTACGCGCCGTATGGTTGGTACCGGCCGACGAAATTGTATGCAAAAGGAATGCCACAACAAAAAGCCTGAAATAGCGCTCTCGTTTGTGCCGGCATTATTCACATTGGAATCGGACGAGTGGAGGGGGCACTGAGATAATCGAGAAGTAAACCGTCAATATCCGGCAACTTAGAGTCTGCGTCCTGTCGATTCACAATGGAATCACTCGATCACATAATTACTATCCCTGCTCATAGCATCGTCTACAATATGATTCTCGGAAATCCCGTATTTCTTCATTTTCTTGACTACGGATGACTGTGAAATTCCTAAAGCTTGCGCTGTTTTTCTCGTGCTGTGAGTGCGCCTGTAAGTCTCTACGATAAGCTGTTTTTCTTCTTCTGCCTTATTCTGCTTCAGCATCGAAATATCCCTGCATTTCGCGGGTTCGTCGCATGGAGCCAGACTGAAACAGTCCAAGTTGATGCAATCGTTCCTGCACGTCACGACTGCTCTTTCTATGGTGTTCTCCAATTCCCGCACATTCCCCGGCCAATCATAATTTGTCAGGCGGGTAATGACATCCTGATGAAGCCATTTCTGGTACCCGTATTTCGAGTTGAATTTCGCCAGGAATTCCTTTGCCAGTGGGGCGATATCTTCACGCCTTTCACGTAACGGGGGCAGCACTATGGGCACGACATTCAGTCGATAGTACAAATCCTGACGAAAAGTCCGCTCTGCCACCATCTTTTCGAGATCGCGATTTGTGGCGGCAATTATTCTCACGTTCAGATTGATGATTTTTGTGCCTCCGATTCGAGTAATCTGTTTGTTCTGAACCGCGCGAAGTACTTTCACCTGGAGTTCAAGCGGTAGATCTCCCACTTCATCCAAGAACAGGGTGCCACCCTGTGCGAGTTCAAACAGACCGGGCTTTCCTTCCTTCGACGCCCCCGTGAAGGCACCCGCCTCATACCCGAAAAACTCCGATTCAAGAAGGTTGGCGGGAACGGCTCCGCAGTTGATCTCTATGAAGGATTTGAGAGCGCGTTTACTCGAACGATGAATCAGACGTGCCAGTAAATCTTTTCCGACACCGGATTCACCAAGAATCAGTACGTTGGAATCGACTTGGGCAACATGAAGAGCGAGCTCGATCTTCTGTTTGATCGTCGGACTGTTGGTTATGATGAATTTGTACGGCAATTGGGCATGTAATCGCTTGAGTTCCTGGAGATAACGATCTCGTGCTGCTTCGCTCTCCGCAAGTTTGTTCTTCAGGTCGCTCAATTCGGTTATATCCCGAGTAGCCGTGACGACTCGCATGATGTCACCCTCTTCATTGAACACCGGGATGGCAGTAAGAAGGAGCTCTTTTCCATTGCGAATATCAATGGCTGAGTATGGTGTTTTCCGCTGAATCACCTTATCACTCAGGGATCGACCGATATAGCCTTCTTTTATAAGCTCGTGAACGTGTTTGCCTCTGTATTCCTCGTTGGTTATTCCGGTAAGATTCTGATAAGCCTGATTTACTCTGAGGACACAACCCTTTTCATCGACCAACACGAGGCCGTCCGCAACAGCTTCGAAGATTGCATCCAATTCCTTGCACATGGATTTGACACTTTCCAACTCTGCTGACGACTTCTCCAATTCAGAAATGTCCTGGAATATTCCTACAGCGCCGACGACTTTTCCTTTTTTTCTCAAAACCATTCGATCGGTAAAAACCATGTTGCCGTTTACCATCATCTTCTGGCGTGACTGATTCTTGCCTTTCTTCATGACTTCCAGAAGAGCCGTACTCGGTATGATTTCTTCCACTCGGCACCCGATAGCAGCCTCGGAAGAAATCCCGACCACCTTTGCAGCGGTTTGGTTCATGAAAACGATTCTGCCTTCCCGATCGACTACAACAACCCCGTTGCGCGAAAAATCGAGAATATTTAGCCACTCTTCCGTCGAAAGATTAAAATCCATTGGGTTGCTCCTCAAGAATGGAGGACAGTATACTCCAGTGATTACAGACTCCGAGTAAAAAAGTGATCGGTGATTCCCATTTTCTTGGGAAAGCAAAGACAGACGGTAATCTGTGAAACGGCTCAACCATGAGCAAGGAAACGCTCAGGGGAATACGCCGGATCATGCAACTGCTCCCCAGAAAGCAGATTCCCGGAAATCTGATTCAAAATTCGTAATTCATTCACTTTTGAGATTCAATCGGATCAATAGTCGCTCTATTGAGAGAGTTTCCGGCTCTATTCTCCATCTCCGCAAGACTGGTACAAAAGTTGCTGGGACTCACGGCACAGATGATTGGGGTTACTTGTTCAGTCTATACGTTGATACTGCCATGCACTATGCACTGCACAGTGTCATCCACATCGAACGTAGTGATTTCAGATAAGCGGATAAACTCCCTTCTTTAATCATGATGGAGAGTAGTCATTATGTTAATAATCGGCGAAAAAATCAACAGCAGCATTCCATCCACAGCGAATGCTATCAAGGCTCGAGATGAAGGGTTTTTGACGAAGTTGGCACTCGATCAGATGGAGGCCGGCGCACAGATGATCGACGTTAATGCCGGAACCTTTGTCGATGAAGAAATAGATTTGCTCAAATGGCTGATTGGATTGGTCCAGAGTGTAGCCGATATTCCTTTATGTATTGACAGCCCGAATCCTGTTGCTCTTGCGGAGGCCATGCCTTTGAGCCGAAAAAAGTCGCTTGTAAATTCCATATCCTTGGAAGCGGAACGATACAGCGGGGTTGTGTCGGTGGTCAAAGAGCACAAGGCTTCAGTCGTCGCTCTGTGCATGGACGATAAAGGTATTCCGAAAGATGCAGCAGGCAGGATTGAAATAGCTTGCAGGTTAGCGGACAAGCTGAATAGTGACGGGATTGCAAACGAAGACATCTATTTTGACGTGTTAGTTCAACCCATCAGTGTCGACGCGAGTTTCGGCATGGCATGCCTGGAAGCGGTGATCGGCATCAGAAATAAAATTCCCGGAGCACATACCACTTGTGGATTGAGCAACATCAGCTTCGGGCTACCTGAGCGCAAGTTGCTCAACAGCACGTACCTTACTGCGCTCATGACTGCCGGGATGGATACGTTCATCATCGATCCGTTGGATAAACGTATGATGGCTACCATCCTGGCATCTCAAGCGGTTCTTGGTCAGGATGAATACTGTGCGGAATACCTGAGCGGATTTCGAGCGGGCAAGCTGAAATAGCTCACAATCGAAAGATCGGGGTGTTTCAGGCCCGGAATACAAACGCTGAGGTACGAACAAGCGGTCTGGTAAAGCTCGAAGCTTTGTCGAAGGCAACTTCGACTTACCAGACTCATACAGAGACAATCTTCAGGAATACTTCAACGCTGAAAGGATATGCCATGGATGCTACCGTCACTATGAATAATGTGGGCAATATAGCTGGACGTCTCGAACGGCTGCCATTAAGCAACTATCATCGAAAGCTCTTTCTTTACCACGAAATAGGTTGGATTCTCGGCTCAATCGGTTTAGCCACAACCACTTTCTTGCTTTCACCCATTGGTAAGGAATTCAGTCTGAGCCCGAAAATGACAGGGCTTATCGGCACCATGAGCTTTTTGGGAATGTTCATCAGCGCCGGACTTTCCGGCATTCTCGGTGACAAATTCGGTCGTAAAACCATGTTGCTCGTGGGGATAGCCCTTTGGGGTATCGGCAGTTTTCTGCTGGCATGGTCACCTACTGTGGAAATATTCTATGCAGCAAGGGTGTTGCTGGGGCTTGGAATGGGGACGCACTTTCCGATGACGCAATCCATGCTCTCAGAGATCATCCCGAGCAATTATCGAGGACGTTACATATCGCTTCTCGAAGGCGGTTGGCCCATTGCATTCCTTTTAGGTGGAGTTTTGTCTTACCTGGTCCTGCAAGTCGCAGGCTGGCGAACGGTTTTCTTCATTCAAGGACTAGGTTCTCTTTACTTCTTCTGGGTAAGAATCGGCATTCCGGAATCTCCTCGTTGGTTCGAGACAGTCGGAAACATGAACCAGGCAAAAAAAGTAATCGAGGAGATGGAGCATAATGTCGAAAAAGCCACTGACAGCCCACTCCCTGATATCCCGCCCAGCAAGGCGGCCACGACTGAAGGAAGCAAATTCGCATTCTTGGAACTGTGGACGGAAAAGTATCGCTTGCGGACAATCATGATTTGGACCTTGTGGTTCACGGCACTATTCGGCTTCTACAGTCTAACGACATGGATGAGTGCCTTGCTGGTGAAAGCTGGTTTCACCGTTGTAAAATCTGCCGAATATGTCATTCTCATTTCTCTTCCCGGTATTCCGGGTTATTTATCCGCGGCATTCCTCGTGGACAAGCTGGGTCGCAAGCCCATGGTCGCTGGATACATGATCAGCGCAGCCATTGCATGTTATTTTTATGGCAATGCGGCGAATTTCACGACCCTGGTGATCTGGGGATCCATAATGCAATTCTTTATGTTCGGCATGTGGTCTCTCTTGTACACCTATTCCCCTGAGCTCTATCCCACAAGAGCGCGAGCGACCGGATGCGGCTTTGCTTCATCTCTGGGACGCCTTGGGGCACTTATCGGACCTTTCGTCGTAGGGGCGATTCTGGAGAAAGTCGGCACAAGCGGCGTATTCTCATTGGGAGCGGCAATGTTCCTTCTCGGTGCTGTAACAGTGCTTCTGATCGGTCCCGAAACGAGAGGCAAGACACTGGAAGAGATCAACAGATAATCAACACAAACCTCCGCTCGGCCACATATATAGCAAGTGTATGGAACAGTGTCCAATTGCGGAAAGCACTTCTCGGCAATTGGTAGGTGCCGTGCCTCCGTGCCGGCACATTTTTCAAAGACAAATCAACCGGTTCGGGCCGGCAGGGACGCCGCCCCCTACCGTTCATTTGGGGCACAATGTATTCAAAAGGTCAGAAATTATGTCATCTGCTACATAATCTCTATTCAGGGCCGACTTGTTCTCATTTGCGTGTAATGCAACATCTAATACGAATTTATAGTGAAATTAGTTCTTACTGAGGTGGAAGCACGGACCTGCAAGGGCAGGTCCGTGGCACCCAAAACCGCTGTCGGTTTCTGTACTGGGGTGCCACTGACCTGCGGAGCCAGGTTAGTGCAGCAAGCATCTTGAATGCAAAATGCTATAAGAAATAGTTGTACGCTTCTATGGGATCCTTCCCATATTGTGTGGTAATGCCACCACGTTTCCTGATGTTCGTCTCAGACTGTCGAATAGTGGATTCTTGTATTATCGCCACCTTAGCAATTAAATGGAGGCCGGGAGTATTTTGGCCTTGGAATTGCTCACAAGGTGAAATATGCTCATTCTCACAGTCCATGATGCATGTATTGAAAGGCCTAAAAGGGTCAATGATCGCGAACTTGATAAAGTTCCGGATCTCACTGGTTTGTAATGAAGGGAGAAAAGGGAAAGTGAAATTCAAAACAAAGTCCTTCTTTATTGTGGCAGCCACACTGGCAGTGTTTCTGGTAATGTGCTTTCAGGTTATGGCTCAGGGTTTCAACGGTTTTTCAGCTAATTATGGTGTCGGCGGTCAAGGCTGGAGCGCCGGAAATTGGAACGGAAGTGACCTGGTGCCGGACGATTACACGAGGAACGGCATTGCGTGGGGCGCTATAGGTACATCTACTACAGGTGTGGGAGTAGGCATTGGATATGGTGGTGGTGGCATAGCAATCAAAGTGCCTGGAACCGGTACAATTAGACTGGGCCAATAATCCCGGGAGAAGCGCCAGTTTCATCACGGACGCCCCGGAGTTGCATTGAGCAGGTCTCAAGGCTCCACCGGGCACGTCATATTCACATTATCTTTTGGATGAATTTCGTCTCATAACGGCTCTGATACCAATTTGCATTCAAAATCCCCCCATACCCCCCTTTATAAAGGGGGGTAAGAGGGGATTTTCGTCCAACTTTGAAAACAAATTGCTCTGAGCGGGAACGCAAGAGAGATGAAGAGAATGTGGCCACAGGCGATGACCCGAGGATAGGTCCGCTTGCATATGCACGCGCCTGAGAATCAAAACCACAGTCGAAATCCCCCTTTTGCCGGAAAGTTTTGCAGCGCTGATGCCGACCGCGTCGAAACTTCTCATAGGATATGTGCTTGTATTAGTTGCCACAGCAATCTGGTCAGGCAACTTTATTGTCGCTCGGCTCCTTTCCGATTCCATTCCTCCTGCTACGCTGGACTTCTTGCGATGGGCAGCCGCACTCGTCTTCCTTTTGCCTTTTGCAGTAAGGCCCTTGTACCGCGATATCCAGGTCATACGAACACATCTGGGGTATGTTTGCCTTTCTGCGTTCCTGCTGGTCACCCTCTTTAATACGCTGATTTACATCGCCGCTCACTGGACAAAAGCCATTAACCTTTCATTGATAGCGGTCTCCTCACCGATCTTCATCGTGTTGTTTGCGCGATTAATTCTCGGCGAACCTTTCACGGTTCGCAGAATCGTGGGTCTCATTGCTGCGACCTTGGGTGTCATCCTCCTTATCACGGAAGGTGACGTTTCCCGACTCATGGGTCTCACGTTCTCTCAAGGGGATTTGTGGATGCTCTTCGCAGCGATGATTTTCGGAACGTACAGCATTCTCGTGCGTATCAAGCCGGTAGCTCTCAGTCCAGTGGCCTTCCTCTGCTCTACTGTGATTATCGGACTTATTTTCCTGGTACCCTGGGTCATGTGGGAACTAAGAAGCGCTCAGGACATACATCTTTCTGAGACCTCTGTTGCGGCTATCATGTACCTTGCCCTTGGCCCTTCCTTACTGGCTTTTCTCTGTTGGAACAAAGCAATCCTGCTGATAGGTCCTGTGCGCTCCGCATTTGTCTATTATTCTCTTCCCGTTTTCAGCGGAGTTGCGGCGCTTATGATTCTGGGGGAGCCGATTCATATTGTCCATGCGCTCAGCGGTATTCTCATATTGGCGGGGGTCATTATTGCCACTCGAGAATCGACTTGATGCCTGGTGGTTGAATTCTCTGCATCTCATTCGAATTCGCTTCCACCAATCTTATTTGGTCCACACGGGGGGGGGGGGCGGATCGTTACAGGCTTATTTCCCCACAGGAGCTCTCGGTTTTGTTGAATATCGGCGAAACGGCATTAGATGCGTTTTCGATAACAGATGACATCCGCGCACTCATTTTCTAAACTCCTCGAACCCCGTGCACGGAACGTACGAGGCGCCGAGTTGTAACAGGAAAATAGTAAGAAAACTTCCCGGCACCCTGAGTGCCAACAGGATTCTTGCTCGCACACGCCATGGTGATGTTATGATTGACGGATTAAAGAAAAAATGATTATCATAGTTTATGGCTTTAGCCGGAAGCCTACTCTGATGAGGCAAGCTACCGATTCTATTGCAGATATCCTGAGGATATGCGGCATTCCGGACTGAACGATTTTGAGAGTGCCTGCTGTATTTGAGAAACGGTAGGATGGCCTGACAGAAGATGAATACGGCAAAAAAATCCAACACTTTCGGAGCCGGTCTGCACCCGCTTATCATTCGAACAACCTCCTTATCGACTGACCGGCTCCTCTTTCCGTATATAAAACCGCAGAAACAATACAAGGTGAAATGGTTATGGCCAAGACCCTGAGGTTTCGGAAAGATCGTGACTACAAAGGTAAGCCCAAAGAATACAAGCATACGTACCGGATCGTACCGGAAGATGCAAGCGACCTCTGCTTGTTTACATGCGATGTGATGGGGCATGTGGCATCCCGCGAGACAAATTTCCTGGATCCTGCGGGGGAACCGGGGTTTTCTATGCGTCCCAACAGGAAGATCATGCCTACTCAGTGGTTCGTCAAAGACGCCGCAGGTGTGGACATCGGAAGCATCGGTCAAGCCATGCTTTCCAAAGGAAAGTGGGTCGGTTTGGATGCCTTCAAGAATGAGGCATTTCGAGTGATCGATTCCGAATCACGCGTCGATAAGATAGGAAAATCCCTTTTTGGCGGCAGTACTTCCCAATATAGCATCATCCAGGAGGACCGTATTGCCGCAACTACCGAGAAGGAACCTCGAGAGAAGACTACAAAGAAAGGTATAAGAGGCTTTCTTCAGGCATTCGCAACGCCAAGCGATTGGGTGCTCCGGTTTCCCGAAGATGAGGTGCATTTGGATCTTCGGCTGGTCGTTCCTGCAATGATCCTCTTGATAGACATCACCGTTGCTTTGGATGCAATAGACTAGCCGGAATCCGACACCAATCGATATCGAATAAGACGCCTCAATCCCACAGAATTATTCCGCCGATGGGTCTCAGCATAATTTCTCCACGGCTCCGGCTTGTCTCACTTGGAGTATTCAGAACACGCCTGTAAACTGATACGTGTACAAGAAATACTTAGGGGGTTTTTTCGTGAAAGCACAAGACGTTCTCAGGGAAGAACTCATAGCTTTGCTCGAAGGCGGAAATGCTCATTTTGGTTTTATGGGAGCACTTGCCGATTTTCCTTTGGAGCACATCAACAGCAAGGCTCCGAACACGCCGTACTCGTTTTGGCATTTTGTCGAACATATTCGCATTGCTCAGTGGGATATCCTGGAATTCATTCGAGATCCGAAGCACGTTTCACCGAACTATCCGGAGGGTTACCGTCCTCGACCGGAAGAGCAGACGGACGAAAAAGGCTGGCAAAAAAGCATTAACGGGGTGATCTCAGATAGGGAAGCATTAAAAGCCATCGTGCGAGATAAGAAAACCGATTTGTTCGCTCCGATTCCCCACGCTCCGGACTATACTATTTTTCGGGAGATTGTCCTTGCGGCGGACCACACTGCCTATCACACAGGCGAAATCGCGATTATGCGTCAAGTCATGAATCTTTGGCCCGCGGGAAATCTGTATCTCACCGGAAAACCGGATTAAAAAGGCGGATTGGGTAAACGAGAAACGGATTTTCCATCATAGCGGTAGAGCAGTGAACAGGGGAAATCGCTCGCATATCTGCTCCCCTGAAAGCGGGGAAAATCAGGGGAGTATTTTGACTGGAGTGCCTACTTCCACCATTTCGTAAAGCTCCATTGCATCTTTCGGAAACATGTGGATACAGCCGTACGATTTCGTCAGCATGCCATCTTTGAGCTTCTTGTCTGCATGAATGTGGATGCAATCTCCGGTAAATCCTCGTAGACGATCTTTGACGCTGGGATAATTTATGCTGATTACGGTAGCTTCATCGCCTCCGTACGATTCGGCCCATAATTTTTCCAGCGAGGGTCCGGAATCGGCATAGATGAACTTGTTCCCCTTGCACCAACTTCTGTTTTCAACAATGCGATATCCTTTTGTCGAATTGCGCGAAGCCATCCAGGAGATTTCATAATCGCCCACCGGTGTGCAGTGATCTCCGCCCCGCTGCTTACCCAGGCCACCCTTGCCCGTTTCTATGGGATATTCTCTGATCGCTTCGTTTTTGCGCCACAATTGGAGCACATTTATGCCGCAGTGGATTACGATGCGGAATTCATCTCGGGAGCCATTCGTCTCGGTTTGGCTGAAGGCAGAACCGGCTTGCCATGAACACATGAAGAATCCCGCGATAATGGTCAAAACAGTAACCGATACTCTCAAAAGACCTTCCTTCCCGGCATTGGCAGCCAGAATCTCCGGAGGAGAAGAGAGTTCCTCATGGTGAGCCCGACAGGAACTTGTTCAAGAGATTTAGTACCCGATATTCTTCTTTTCGATTGAGAATGGTATCACCCCTTTTTCTTTTACGTATTACCTGATACAAGATTGCTGACATACCTCTGTTTAGCACAGGAGATATATTCGGTCCATAGATAGGAGACAGCAGATTTCCGGATTCACAAGGTCGCTCATTCTCGGTTTTCTTTGCACGCTTCTCAGCGGTTTGCCGACTCTTGCCCAGGATGATGTTGATCCGCAAGAACTCGTCGGTCGAGCGCAGCGGGCTTTTTCCGAGGGATCTTACAGGGAATCGCTGGATCTCTACTCCAGAGCGCTCAACAAAAACCCTTCTCAGAGTTCCTTGTATGCAGAACGCGGCGAAGTTTTCGAGATGCTGAATCAGCCTCAGAAAGCAATCGACGATTACAGGAAGGCCTTGCATTTCGATCCATCTAACCGGGACGCAATGAAAAGACTCGCGGGAATGTACGAGCAGAAACCCGCGACCTTCGCGGAGGCCCTTCAGCTCTACCGCAGAGCCCTGAATGGGGAAACAAACACTGAGTCAAAGAATCAATTACTCACCTCGATAGCAATTCTTCAAAATCGGCTCCAGCCTGAAGATGCGTCTGCCGTACGGTGCTGGCATTTGGGCAATCAGGCTGTATTGCGGGGAGACTACACCGCTGCGGAATCTCTTTACACGAAAGCCATAGCTCTCGATCCCATGATGTTCCAGGCCTACTACAGCAGGGGCTTACTCAATTCCAAAGCAGATCGATTTGCAGAGGCCCTTGGAGATTTCGAGCAGACAGTCAGGATTTCTCCCACATTGAGAGGAGCGTACGTACAGAAAGGCCTTGCGAATTTGAGGCTTGGGAATGCGGAAGCCGCTCGCCGGGATTTTGAGGAAGCGGCTCGAGTCGATCCGCGCGATCCCAATGCGCTCTACCATTTCGCTGTGGTGCTCGAAGAACGTCAGGACTACGATGCAGCCCTGGAAAAGTGCCATGAGGCGTTGGGACGGCGTCCCGATCACGAACTCAGAAAATCGATCCAGGAAAAGATTTCGCGCCTGGAACTCAGACGGCGATCTCAACCTGCAAGTAAGAGAACACGGCATCCAAGGGCTCTCTGGTGAGCGCTGGACCGAGAAATTGCAGGTGGAGAAGTCCCGCGTAACCGAATGATTGCCGTTTGGAGCAAATCGCTGTTGACTTGGGATACGAATCCATATAGATTGATGGTTTATGGAGGGCGTAGCTCAGTTGGCAGAGCACAGGGTTGTGGCCCCTGTGGCCGCGGGTTCGAGTCCCGCCGCTCTCCCCATATGAAAATACCGCAAGAAACGAGTTTGCGCTTCTTGCGTATATCTTAGTGCTTACCGCCTTGCGCCCGTAGCTCAGTTGGATAGAGCGCCGGACTTCGAATCCGTAGGTCGCAGGTTCGAGTCCTGCCGGGCGCGCCAGAGACCCTCAAGGATTCAGGACAACTCTGAGTCCTTTTTTAATCAGCGATAACCTATCGATAACCACTGTCGGAACAAGACTTTTTCACCACGCGCAGGCAACGCTGAAAGAGGCATGCGTACGTGCCTCTTTCAGCGTGTGATTCTTTATTTCTCTTTCTTGCCTTGGCCCCATACGCCGGGACATTCGCTACAATCCTGCACCACAATGCCTTTTTTAAGTGCGCAATTGTCCTTCCTGGTCTTGAGGCATTGGCCGTCCTGCAAACAGCAGTTGATATGAGGTCTCGCCAATCCTTCGTCAGCTACGTCCCGCGCTTGTACAGTTCCCGAAACGAATATTGCCATTACAACTAACGACACCACAATGATGCCTGCGACTAAGAAATGCTTTATCATGATTTTCTCCCCTTCTTGCTAAATTAGCTAACATTTTCAGCTTGCGTTCAAGTATTCACGTTTTCTATCTCAGATGCAGTTCTTTCAATAAAGTCTAATTCATTACTAAAAAATGTAGCTTCTAAGATCTTTAGGTCAAGATCAAAAGCGATTAGTTTCCTGATTATGAATGGTTTCTTGACCGAAGATTCTTTTCGTCCGGTGACGCGGGAAACCGGCCCAAGAATTGTATTCAATATTAGAGTTGATTGTAAACCGGTGGGAAAACCGCCTCAAATGCGGATTCGTCAACAACCATTCACCTGGAGGAAGCTGAGATGGGAATGGGACCATGGATGAACGATCTCTGGATGCACGGATGGTTTGGAATGTGGATCTGGCCTCTTCTTGTCATAGTACTGATAGTACTGCTTGTTCTGAACCTTGGGAAAGGCTATTCCAGTCGAAATCCTCGCGGCTTTGAAACAGATACTCATACGCCTTCGGAAACCGCCCTGGACGTTCTCAAGAAACGCTACGCAAAAGGGGAAATCAGCAAAGAAGAATTCGGATGAAACAAGACATATTGTCTTAGATTTATTATTGAACTTCATTAGACTTGATTTGACGACGTGTCACGATCCGAGCGGGTTCAATCTCCGGGCGTTCACGAGTCCTCATCGGAAACTCCACGCCGGTTGATTGGATAATTGCCTGTTTTCCCAACGAAAGGGAGCGCCAGTATTCCAAGCAAAGTAAGACGGGATGGGTCTCTGAACTGATTCAACCCTATTGTCATGCCTTCATGTCCTAGCCTTGGCTGGTCCCTATACGTTCCCATGAGTCGGTCCCACCACGGCAAATTGAAGCCGAAATTGCTGTTTGTCTCGAAGGGAAACACGGAATGGTGAACCCGGTGCATATCCGGGGTAACCACGAAAAGCCGCAACACTCGATCGATCCCAAGAGGAAGACGGACGTTAGCGTGGTTAAACATGGATGTTGCATTCAGGAGAACCTCGAAAATGATTACAGATACTGCGGGCGCTCCGATGAGGACAACAGATGCCATCTTGATGAGCATGGAAAGCACGATTTCGATTGGGTGAAAACGAGAGCCTGTGGTGAAATCAAAGTCCATATCGGCATGGTGCATCATGTGCAATCGCCAGAAGATCGGAGTTGCATGAAACAATACGTGCTGGAGATAAATCACGAAGTCGAGAATGACGACCGACAAGACAACAGCCATCCAGTACGGAACAGCGACATTGTTAAACAAGCCCCAAGATCTTTGAGCCGCAATGACTGCCATGCCCACCGCTGCGACAGGAAACAGAAGTCTCACCAGGACGGTATTTATGGCCACTATTCCAATGTTGGCGAACCAGCGGGAAGCTTTGGATGTGAGGAGACGGCGCCGTGGTGCGACAAGTTCTGCCAAGGCCATTCCGAAAAATATCCCCAGGAACGCTCCAAGCCTTATGAACGGCTCGTTCTCTATAATGAGCATGTTCATTTTCTGCCACTACTTTCCGCAGACAGCCCGATCATGTCTTATGGAAACGCATTGCCACAAACCCGCCTCCCTCATTGATGCCTTCCTCTAAGATAGACGAAGGCTCTTCACCCGGGGGAGTCGAAAGGCAACTGACAGCTCTGTCAAATGAGAATCTTGCCTCGGCACAGATACGAATGACTTGTCCGCACGTATAGAAAATTGCCTTGGAATATAAACGATGACCTTCGCTCCCTTTTCTCATGTACAATCGTCCCCAGGCACTCTCAGCAGGCATTATTCCCAGGACCAATATGCCGGTGTGGCGCAAGACCCGACGGCACTCCGACAACGTTCTCTCGGGATCGATTAAGAAACAGAGCGTCGTTACCATGAGAACTCCGTCGAATGTCTCATCCCGATAAGGCAAGTCTTCGCCGATGCCTCGAACGACGTAAATACCACGCCGCGCTGCAATGCTCAGCATTTCCTGCGATGGGTCTACCCCTTCGGAGATGCCCAGGGATGATGCGAAGCGGCCAGTACCCACACCGACTTCCAACCATAGATCCTTATCAGTTGGAATCAGCTTTCGCAGACAATTCTTCTCAATTTCAAAGATCGCTTTTCCCCCACGGGATTCAAACCACAGATCGTATCGGTCAGCGTCCACATCAAACAGACTTGGCTTTCTATTTTGCATTGCTAACCTGAGCAAATCGACGCCTTTCGTCTATTCGACTGCACAATGCACAGGGATTCCGTAACAGAGAAACTGCTCTCTCAATCACTTCTTTGTGATATTCTGCTCTCCAATCGCCATATAAACTGCTTTGCAAGTGGGCGAAACGCCGCCCTTGTGCCCTCCGGGATTCCGTGCGCCGTCAGAATCCTTCAGAGTACTCGCATACCCCGATGCATCGAGCAAGTCTGAGATTTCATCTTTTTCAGACAGAATATAAAATAATGTGGAACCGTAAGGATCTTTGACAATTTTCTCAGGGAGAGAACCCAAATCCTTGGGAGAGACCAGCCTGCCTGAAGCGGGAGCAGCTATGTATTTGAGCTTGGAGGTGAGTACCAGAATGACTGTCTCACCCTTGCTTACTTCACTGCCGTCTTCTACAAGAAGTTCGACTTCCCGCACCGTTCCCCCCATGAGAACGGTCGGTTCGGTGATGCCGACGGCCAGCTTTGCTGTATCCTCTCTCTTGATCCATAAGCCTTCGGCTGGATCGTATGAACGGTCATCAGGCAGTACGAGTTCTCGGCCAAGGAAGTTCTCAAATCTTACACCCATGTTTCTCTCCATTTGCGATAATTTCTACGCTGCCCGCGATAGGTCCTCGTCGCCGACATGCAGACACTTTTGAGGACATTTCACGACGCAGAGTTTGCACTTGAGGCAATC
Organism: Desulfomonile tiedjei DSM 6799; assembly: GCF_000266945.1. NCBI lineage: Bacteria > Pseudomonadati > Thermodesulfobacteriota > Desulfomonilia > Desulfomonilales > Desulfomonilaceae > Desulfomonile > Desulfomonile tiedjei. The sequence goes on along the minus strand of NC_018025.1, from coordinate 2,500,685 downwards.
CCAGTCTGCCACAATACCTGAAATCCTGTAAGAATGCGGCGCGATCCCAAGAGGGCAGACTCTTTCACAAAGTTTGCATTCAGTGCAGTTCTCATCGATATGCAAAGGATATCGGTTAGTGCCAGCCCATTTTGCCATAGTTCCAACAGGACAGAAAGCGCACCAACTTCTCGGCTTGAAGGCTATGCCTACGAATACCCCTGCGACTGTGGTGATGGTAAGGAACATTATAAAGAACCCGCCGATTTTTACCGGATCGGGCCAGAGTTGGTAAATGCGAGTTGAAAATACTGCCATCATGATTCCCATCATGGATAACCGGAACGGAAGACGTCTCATGAATCCGGGTAGGGATGTCTTTCTACTGACAGGATCGAGACATTGATTCAAGAAACTCCCTCTCGGACACCACCAGTCACACCAACGACGTCCCCACACAAAGGCCGGCAGTATTGCTCCCGCCATGCAGAGAGGGACGAAATAGCCAAACCACGGAAAAATCCAGCCGACAGCCAGGATTGTAATGAAAACCATTGTCGTGATCCAGCTCAATTCGTTCCTGGCCGAGACAAAACCTTCCGCTCGATTTTTCCTCGTCATCTTTTCTGAAGACATTCACACACTCCTTTTTTCAAATGCTCGATCACGTTGAGACTGGCGGCTCCACAGATCAGCGCTCATCTCATAAGACCTCTTACAGAAATTTCCATCTGCCCGAATCCCTTTATGGATTCTGTCGTTAATCTTGCATTCTATTCGGGGCAGAATGTCGCATCGGTGTCATCTGAATAAACGATCGATAATCCCTTTCTTCTCCGGTTCGAGTGGGGGCATTCCAAGCTGTTTTCTGATCTCGTTCGCGACCTTCTCCTCAGTTACATCCGATCCCTCGGCCACAATCTCCTCACCGATCATGATTGCCGGAGCGCACGGTAGATCCGTATCTGCCCATTCATCAGTCCGATATTCAGCGAAAGGTTTTGATGTGGTCTCGATCTCAATCGGGTACTCTGCGCCCAACCTGGACGCCATTTCTTTGAAGTGTCTTCAAGGCTTGCCATTGGGTTCATTCAGAAAAAAGTGCACTTTCAGCATGATTCTTTCTCCTTGTTCTTGCCGATTCTCACGAACCGGATTTGGACAATTGCTTCAGTTGGGTCATCCTGCTCAAGAATTGATCCGCGGGGATGAAGTCAACCAGGCGCAGGTCTGCACGCTCTCGGCCGTTTGCGTCGAAGAAAACGACCGTCGGAACTCCTTTGACCGAATACTTCTCCACGAGTTTTTCATAGCGCGGGTCGGCGTTCGTGGTCAGGTCAACCTTAATCATGATGAAATGAGTTTGAGCTTGTCTCACGACTTCCGGATCGCGAAAGGTGACATCTTCCAGTTCACGACACGGCGTGCACCATGTGGCTGAAAAGTCTACGATCACCGGTTTGTTGGATTTTCGGGCCTGTTCCAAAGCTTCATCGGAATACGGCTGCCACGAGACCCCAGGGCCGATCATAAGCCACGAACCGATGAGAAAGACACCAACAACAAGACCGGCAACCCCGACAACGTTCCGCACTACACCGAATCCCCTGAAACCTCCTCGGGTAGTGTCGATCCATCCCAGATGCAATCCTGCGGCCAGGGCTACTGCCGCTAAAACAATAACGGCAACTGGGGATGGCAACAGCGGTTTGACAAAATATGCGGCCATGCCCACGAGCACCCATCCCATCAGTTTTCTCACCCAGAGCATCCACTCACCCGAACCGGGCAACTTTTCCAGGCTTCCAGAAAACATCGCCAGGACGAAAAGCGGAACCCCCAAACCCAAACTCAAGGTAAAGAAGATGAGAAAACCCAACCAGGGGCTGCCCATGCTTGCGACCCAGGTAAGCAACCCGAGTACAAAAGGGCCCAGACACGGAGCTGCCACCACACCAAGAGTCAACCCCATGAACAGGGTACCGAAATACCCTGCATAGGACCTGGATGCGGCACTTGTAAGGCCCTGCGGGAGTTGCAGTTCCCAGAATCCGAAAAGACTCGTCGCGAAGAAAACCAAAACGCCGGCCACGACCAAAAGCACAATAGGATTCTGCAGCGCCGACCCCATGAGGCTGCCTGTGAGAGCCGCCACAACCCCCAACACCGAGTTTGTCAGAGACAGACCACCCAAATATAATAAGCCGTGAACGGCCAGTTTCCCGCGTCCCTGGCTACTCCGGCCCCCAAAATATGAGACTGTTATGGGGATCAGGGGATAAACACAAGGAGTTAAGTTGAGAGCCAGCCCACCTGCGAAGACCCCCAACAACGTCCACAACATCGCCCAACCATACAGGGGCCCGGCATTTGGAGGTTCAGATACGGCCTTTGCCCGATCCGCAGGAATACTTTCAACGGGAAGACCGGCAGCCTTCCAATCGGGAAAACCTCTTGGGTCACGATATACGTTTTTGTAACCGAGTTGCACCGCTACACGAGCGGCTGAGTCGCTGCGGACTCAGGTGAGGCCCGCTCAGTAGAAGATGATGAGACGATTCTTGTCAGGCCCGAGCGCTTCCGCCAGTTTTCCCTTCTTCTGCCATCTGGACCACGCAGTGGGTTCCATTGGGAAATTGACTGCACCTTTAATGTGGCCCATTGCAAATTCCCAATCCTGGCGTGTATCCACCAACAGAATGTTCCGGGAATCCGTTTCATATTTTTGTTTTAATTCATCGGTATTTATGAGCCGGTAGCCGCCTTCCCCGGCTTCAGCGACTACATCGTCCCAGGTTGATTCCTTTGGTGTCACTGCTCTATTTGTGAACCAGAGAACTCCCACCGTAACCATGATGGCCAGGAAGGGGAGCCAAAGTCTTTTCCAGTTCACCTCAATTGCCATGTAGTCCTCCCGTTATTAATGAACGCTTTTGGCATACAAATGATGTGACATTTTCTCTTCTGACATTGCTATATCCAGAGGTACAAACTCGCCGTCGATGAAGACGCTGGTAGCGCCTTTCAATTTGTATTGTTCGGCCTCCTTTGAGTCTGTCAGATGAATCTGCAAGTCGATTTGATCACCAAAACGGTCTTTCATTTTTTTCGCTACCACCGTAGCTGTGGCGCAACTCTTTCAGCCTGGCCTTCCCGAGTGAAAAACCACCAGTTTCAACATTACGCCTTCTCCTTTCGTAATCTAATGACCGAAATAGATGAGAAAGATCTAAATCTTTCCGTCTCTTTTGAGTTTGGTAACAAGGAACATTGCCCCGGATTCCGATACACCAAGATCTCTGGAAAGGTTTTCAGGAGTAATAGCTCCCTGCCGTTTGATCATCGTTACTGCCTCGTTTTCCAATTCTTCCAGCCAGTCCTCGAACAGCACAAGTATCTCCGGGTGAGCCACCGAGCGTAACTGCTCGGACTGACTGAATTTGTCCACTAGACTCCGACACATTGCAGTTGGATCGACACCTTCGTCCATGCAGGTGGCCAGTCACAAATGGACGAGGCCGGTGATCTTGTCCTGGCCCCCATCTCCAATCAACTTGGTGAGAAAATCCCGAAGCGCTTCTTCGCCCAGCAGAGAAAAGAGTCCTTTCGCTGCATCCGCCAGTTCTGTTGCCGCTTCATGCGGATCCATCGTTTCGACAAGTTCCTGAATTTTGCCCTTGCTCATGTATTCTTCTCCAAAGGCTAAAATGTATCTCTTTGCGACAGCAGGTCTGTTGCCAGGTGCGCTAGCTGTCGCACTATATCTATGATTCTCTCGTCAGCGATCTCGTAGTACACAAAAAGGCCTTTACGCTCCACTTTAACCAGGAGACAGTGCCTCAACTCTTTGAGATGATGTGACACGAGAGGCTGAGACAAGCCCAGTTCCTCAACTATTGTGGAGACAGTCTTTCTGCCATTGCACAGAGACAAGAGGATTCTGAGACGGTTTTCATCGGACAGACTTTTTCCCACAAATGCGACCACGCCTAGGCTACCGTTCAATTCCAGGGATTTGTCTCTTTCCTTGGGGGGCACTTTTTCACTTCTCCCATCGGCATCAATATATCAATCATCATTGATATATTGATGCCATCTTCAGCCTTAACTGTCAAGGCCATTTTTCAAATGGATTGGAACATTCAGAGCGCGGGGCCCCAAAACTTTCCGGAAGTCGAGTTTCGAAAGCCTCCCCTGTCCGAAGACAGTCAGGTACCGCGGCTCGGACGAATGGAACTAAGGGTGAAATGAATTTGATGTGCATCCGAAAAGGAAATGTGTGAACGTGAATTGGCAGTGCTGGATTAATCGGGAAATGCGACAGAAGATCCATGCAAAATCGAAGATGCAATCTTCTCAGAAGGAGCCCTGTTGGGCTCGACAGCAAAGACGGCAGTGTCAACGCAAGAATCTTTGCCTCTGCAAGAACATGTCGTTGCTGTTATGGTCCGCGGAGACTCTTGCACTGCATTCGACTCAGAACAGACCTGATCATAGTCGCGACCTCAGTCCATTCGGGTATCTATATGGATCAATGAAAAGGCTCTGTACGTGTCATTGAAATAGTCTGTTTCGATCAGACAGCTCGATGTGATATCGAGCTGAGATCGGTCCTGCACATACTTCTCGTAATGAGATCGGCATTAAATCACAAAATTCCCCGAGGGCTAATCCTCACGAAGCCATCCCAGCTAACACTTGGAATCAAGTAAAATATCCAATAATATATCTCACGCCGACTCCCGTTATAACGATAGCCAGAGCCGGTCGAATGATTGCGGCCGGGACATGCTTTTGGCAGGAGGCTCCTAAATACATTCCAGCGAAACCACCAATGCCGAACAGAAAGCCCAAAAGCCAATCCGGTCGGACAGATTGACCCGGTAGAGCCACGTATGGACCAAAAAGCTCATAAAATATGACTCCCCCGATGGATGTGACACAGGTTCCCATGAGCGTGGCGCCGGCAATGGTGTGAATCGGCAGTCCGAAAAAGGAAACGATGAACGGGGCTATTATCGCGCCGCCGCCAATTCCATAAACGCCCCCGATCAAACCCACTACGAGTGAAAGAGCAAAAAGTCCCAATGTATGGAAACGGAAGCATTCTCCGAAAAATTCGTACTCAGTGCAGGTAAGGGTCCATTTGGTCGTACAAATGACAGGCCGACCTGGATTTGAGCCCGCGGTTTGTACCTTTGCGTGCTGGCGCATCTTGATTTCCGCCGCCTTCTCCGATGTCTTCGTGCTTCGGTCGGCAATCAGTTGATAAAGCATACGTCCGCCGATGTAAAAGAGAACGCAGCCGGCAAACAGCTTGAATGCCTTAGGATCCGGCAGGTACCACACACGTATAAAAAGCCCGAGCACAAGTCCTGGCACAGTGCCGGCAATGATGTTCCAAGCCAAAGGCCAGTTCATCCTGCCTTCTTTGAAGTACTTGTATACTGCGCTGGGAATGCCGACGACATTGAATACCAGATTCGTTGGGGTTACTGCCGGGCTTGTGAAACCTAGTACGCTCATCTGAAAAGGCAAGATGAGAAAGGCTCCGGATATCCCGCCCATTGAAGTGAAAAAGGAAATTACCAAACCTACAAGTGGTGGAATCCAGATAGCCGTTTCAACTCCAGAAACAGGGAATATCATCTTGACCCCCAATCTGCCGGTTTATGAAGGAATGACATGCGCTTTCTCTTTATGACACTCCTTCCGGCGTTTTCTTGATTGCGAAATGCTCGTACGAATGGAAGATCAGGCTGCTGTCCAGGCTTTCAAGACACCAGCCCGATCTACAAAACCTCTAGCATGATCTGATCGTTGGCACGGGAATTTCATGAGGCCTTTCAGATGATTCGCCCTTGCCGGATGGAGCTTCTACAATCAACACAGGTCGATGAGCAGTTTTCAAAACACTTCGAGCTATGCTCCCCATGACCAGGTGCTTTACTCCAGTCCGTCCGTGCGTGCCCACTACTATCAGATCGACTGCTTTTTCATCCGCCAGAGAGACAATCTCCTGGGACGGTAAGCCGATTCTACAGAAGGTTCTCACTCCCCCTGTAATTGGTTCGCACTCCTTGGACAATGATTTGAGGCGAGCATTGGCTGTTTCTTCCGTCCGATTGAGAATTTGGCCGAGTTCCTCACCCACCCAGTCCACATAATTTGGAAATCCACTCGAATCAATCACATGAGTTATGAGCAGATTAGCTCCGAAGGCTTTTGCATAGTCCACAGCCAATTGCCGAGCGGGTTCGCTATTCTCCGAAAAATCAGTGCAGAAGAGGATTTTCTTGGGAAGCATGACACGAACCTCCTTGTGAGTTAATGCTGCTTTTGGGAGGATTCTCCTGATTTTGTTGGTGATTGACCAATAGACACGCTTTTAACTAAACTCGTGTCAATAGAATGACGCACTCTCCGATTCTTGTCAAGCGGTTTTTTTGTGTACCCCCTATTGGGCACGCCAACGTGATGTGCTAATAGTATCTATTATTAAGCATTAGATGATAATCACCCGGAAAGGTGAGAATTGAACTATGCAAAAGGGCAAAAATAAGAGATCTGATTCTTCGAATCTCATGTTTGAGCGTGCAGATTTCGGTCTCCTGAATCCCGCCCGCATCTATGCTCCAGGAGAAACCAAATGTCTCGACCCTACTGAGCTGGCGAGTTTGGAGCAGTCTTTCCGCTCATGGGCACAGGATTCACCACGAACAGATGTAAGGGCGTCCAGAAAACGGATTCTTTTGATTTTTCTCCTAATTCGTTATACAGGGGCACGGCTTAATGAAGTGTTGGCTCTTGATCTCAGCAAACATATTGACATCCCTAAACAGATTGTTCGTTTTCGAGATGCTGATGAGATCGAGACCTCGCAACGCGAAGTTCAGATTTCATCCGAGTTGATATCTGAGATTCAGGAGATAATGACCGATCTTGATTCTCAAGGAGAGGCGAATTGGTCATTAAGGGTAGACGCCGCTCATGTTAGAAGGAAGTTCTATGAACGTGCTGTGCAGTGCGGTTTTGCGCAGGACCTGGGCTCCCCGAATGCCATTCGCCGGGCGCGCGCAGTCGAGTTGATGCAGAGCAACATGCCTCTGCCGGTGGTTCAGAGAGTTCTCGGCCATTCCACTCCCAATCTCACAGCTTCTCTCGTCGATTTTTCTCAGGAAGAAGTCCGTCAGGTAGAGCGACATTTTATTGAAAAGGAAAGCAGACGGAAAACAAGCGCTCGCAACACATTCTTCGGTAAAATCAGCACAATACAGAAGGGAGACATTCAGTCCCAAGTGGAACTCGTCACCATTGGCGGAGACATTATCACCACTGTCATCACGAATAACAGTCTGAACCGGTTGGGGATCAAACAAGGCTCGTTAATTGCCGCTGAAGTAAAAGCCCCCTGGGTAATATTGCAGAAAGCTAAGACAAAACCTTCATGCACGGCCGAGAATATGCTTCACGGCACAGTGACGCAAATACTTCGCGGGAAACTCACAACCGAATTTACCGTTCGTATCCAAGACGGTACTGACTTGTGCTCCCTGGTAACAGAGGAGAGCAGGCGCAGGCTCGCTATCAACGAAGGAGATAAGGTTTGGGTTGTGTTCAACAGCTTTGCCGTAATTCTGCGTGCGGATTAGCACCGGAGATCCGATGATGTTCGCCGAAAAGCGAACAGGAACTCGGATCATCTTCGCTGGGCTTTTTCCTTCTTGATCGTTTCCCTTATGGATACTGCGGCTCCGCTTGCAAGTGAGTCCGCGGGGTTTACAATGACGCGATCTTTCTCGTCTACACCCGTGAGTACCTCAATTGTCCGGCCAAAGTCCCGGCCGAGCTTCACAGTGCGTAACTCAACCCTGCTACCATCCTTCACGACTCCGACCTGAGGTCCTTCCGGGCGAAACATGACGGTGTTCGCCGGAAGCGTCAGTGCCGATACCATCTGCGCTTCGGTAAAGCGGACCTGTGCGTAGCTTCCTGCAACAATCTCGTTTCTGGGGTTGTCTACATTGAGCTCCACCAGGAGAGTCCTCGAATCGGAAGCTATTACTCCTGCGGTCCGGACCACCTTGGCTATGAAGACCTGACCCGGCATCTCCGGAATAGTCATCTCTGCATTCTGGCCCGGATGGATGCTCCGGGCGATCGCCTGGGGCACCTGGACGAAAACCCGAAGCCTCTGAGTCTGCGCCAGATGAAACAGTTCCTTGCCTCCGGCTGCTACGATGAGGTCGCCTGAGTCGATATTGCGAACCGTTATGGTACCGGCAAAGGGAGCAAGCACGCTGGTGAAAGATTTGAGTTTTTCCAGTCGGCGGACCTCAGCACGGGCTGACTCGGTGGCCGCCTCTTTTAGCTTAAAATCAGCTTGCTTTTCCTCATTTTCCTGGTCGCTCACAACTCGTGTTTTGGAAAGGCCCGCCCAGCGAGATGAAGTGACCCTGGAAAGCTCGAGTGCTGCCTCGGCCTGGACTTGCAATGCCTTGGCCCGTTCAAGCTCCTGGTCGAGCTCCGGAGTATCGATCTCGGCCAAGAGCTGTCCAGCTTCGACGTGGTCACCAATATCCACTAATCGATTTTTGAGATAACCATTGGCACGTGCATAAATTGGCGTCTCAACCCAGGGCTTGATCTCTGCCGGAATCGGAAGACGACATCCGGATTGTCCTGGCGCGGGCGAAACAACGGTGACCGTGGGAATAGACGATTCCAGTATCTCAGCACGCAAATTGGATTGCTGACGCGAGCGCGGTATCAGGCCGGCAATCACACCAATGACAATCACCGCAATAATGATGACTGCAAGCCAGGACTTTGACGATGCCTTTCGAACAACGGTCTGCCCATGTGGCTCATTTTGCTTTGAATCCATGGCAACACCTTTTAGTCATTGATTTTCTATCAAACTGCGTTGCTCAACCGCCGAACCTACAGGTGTACGCCGGTGAAGCAAGCTAAAAACAACCGGGACAAAGAAGAGTGTGGCGAAGGTAGCGAGAACCAGCCCGCCAATTACTGCGATGCCAAGTGGAGCATTCTGCTCGCCCCCTTCTCCCAGAGCGAGCGACATTGGGAGCATGCCAATGATCATCGCAAGGGCAGTCATGAGGACTGGTCGTAGCCGCCCGACGCCTGCTTCCCAGGCTGCTTTCACAGGGTTATATCCCTGCCGGAGATTGTTTCGTGCAAAGGTGATTACGAGCACGGAATTGGCCGTTGCAACTCCAAGGCTCATGATTGCTCCCATTAATGCAGGGACGCTCAATGTCGTGAATGTGAGATAGAGTCCCCATATTACGCCTGCCATTGCGCCCGGCAAAGCCGTGATGATGATGAACGGGTCTAGCCAGCTTTGGAAGTTTACCACCAAGAGCAAGTAGACGAAGATCACTGCCATGATCAGTCCTATGCCGAGCCCCGTGAAACTTTCATGCATTGTGGCCGCCTGGCCGCGTAAAATGATGAAACTCCCCTTTGGCAACTCCTTTTTCGCCTCTTCGATTAGAGGACCGATATCCTTCAGCACGCCGCCCAAATCGCGACCACTTACGCCGCCGAACACATCGATTACGGGCATTACATTGTAGTGGGAAAAGATGGGCGCTCCTTTCCCGCGTTCCATCGACGTGAGATTAGCGAGAATCTGTGCGTCATTTTTCTCCGGACGATTTGCGCTTATCGGAATCGCCTTGAGCGCGGCAACCGAATCTATTGGATATTCAGGCACCCTAACGTTGACGAGATATTGGATGCCGTTCTTGGGGTTAAGCCAGTAATTGGGTTGTACCTGGCTGCTGCCGCTGAGACTCAAGAGTACCGAGTTGGCAACGTCGCGTTCGGTGAGTCCTATTTGTGACGCCTTGGTTCGGTCAACGGCGAAGTGAAACTCGGGCTGGTCAGCCGGTTGTTGGATACGCAGATCGACAGCACCAGGGACTCGGCGAATCTTTTCTACAAGCCGAGCAGCGACAGCCCTGCTTTTGTCACGATCGCGACCGACGATTTGGATATCGAAGGGAGCAGGTAACCCAAAGTTGATCGTCTGGTTCACAATGTCAGCCGGCAAAAAATAGAAGGTAAGCCCCGGAAATTCCCTGTTAAGACGGACACGAAGGCGACGCACGTAATCTTCAGTGCTTTTGTGACCGCGTTTCAACGAAACGAGGATGTCTGCATCGGCTGTGCCTGTGAGACCGTTATCGATATAGGCGAGCGGAATGCCGCCGGAGGGAATACCGATATTATCAAGAATGCCGGCAAGCTCCACAGACGGAATTTCCTCTCGGATCACTGCCTCGATCCGGTCTACGAACCTGGTGGTCTCTTCGATCCGTGTCCCTCCGGGTGCCCGAACGTGCAACCTGAATTGGCCCGCATCTACAGACGGAAAGAAGTTCTCGCCAAGCTGCGGAACAAGAAATAACGTACCTACGCAGAACGCCAGAAATATAATCACGAAATATATCCGATGTGCCAGCACAGCACCCAAGAGTTTCCGATAGCCATCCCGAAACCTGGAAAAGCCTCGTTCAAACCGGATTTGAGTAGCCACAAACGGTCGAAGCCAGGGCCTTACCGAGTCCGGATCGGGAGCGTGGCCGCGATACTCTATATTGCGATAAAACCACATGACCAGGGTCGGAATCAGGGTGCGAGATAGTACATAACTTGCCAGCATAGCGAATACCACTGCTTCAGCCAGGGGTACAAAAAGATAACGTGCAACTCCGGTGAGAAAGAACATTGGCACGAACACTATGCAGATGCAAAGCGTTGACACAAAAGCCGGTAAGGCGATTTCCTGGGCACCATCGAGTATTGCCTGAACGTTCGGCTTGCCTAACGCCATCTGGCGGTGAACGTTCTCAATCTCGACGGTGGCATCGTCCACGAGGATTCCAACAGCGAGCGCCAGACCGCCGAGGGTCATAAGGTTAATAGTCTCTCCGAGGGCACTGAGAACGGCAAGGGATGTCAGAACGGAAAGAGGTATCGACAGCGCTATGATGAATGTGCTGCGCCAGGAACCGAGGAAGAGCAGAATCATGATCGCCGTTAGTCCTGCAGCGATAACGCCTTCCTTTACTACACCGTTTACGGCCGCACGTACAAAAATAGACTGATCGGCAAATTCTTTCGCATCCAGCTCAGGCGGAAGATCGCTCAGGATACGCGGCATTGCCTTTTTGACGCCATCTACTACCCCAAGAGTCGATGCCAGCCCAGTCTTGAGAACAGTGATAAGAACGCCTCGCACTCCGTCCAGACGCACGATATTCTGCTGAGGTTGATAACCATCATGCACATGGGCGACATCGCCCACGCGAATCACGGCGCCATTAACCGTCTTTACCGGGAGATCGTTCAGTTCTGCTAATACGGTAGGGTTGCTGTTCAGAGACACGTCATATTCGGTGTCCCCAATTTTAGCTGAACCGCCGGGTAGAACAAAATTCTGAGCGGTAAAGGCGTTCACCACATCCTGTGGAGCCAAATTTTTCGCTTTGAGAGCAGTAAGATCGATATCTACGGCAACGACCCGCGCTTTCCCGCCCGCGGGATATGGAACGGAGGCGCCGCGGACGGTCGCAAGACCGACCTTAACGCGATTCATTGCCATGTCCTGGAGTTCCTGCTCCGAAAACTTCTTGCTTGCCAGGCTATACTGAAGGATCGGGACACTGGCTGCATTGAACTTGATAATAAAAGGCGGGGTTGCGCCTGGGGGAAGCAAACGCAAAATAGTCTGACCGCTTGCCGTGATTTGCGCTATTCCGGCGTCAACCGATGCTCCGGGTTGGAAAAATACTTTTATGACCCCCGCACCTTTGTAGGAGGTGGATTCGATGTGCTCGATATCGTTGACCAGAGTGCTGATCATGCGCTCATGGTTGTAGACAATGCGCTCCTCCATTTCTTTAGCGCTCAGACCATTATACCACCAAACAACGCTCACCACCGGTATATCGATTTCCGGGAAAATGTCAGTTGGAGTACGAAGCAAAACGAAAGGGGTCAGCAACAAGAGCACCAGAGCAGCGACCACGAACGTATAGGGCCTGCGTAATGCAAGTTTGACTATCCACACAGTTCACTTCCTGTCGAAAATTTTCCTACAAGCAGATGGGAAGAACCGATCTCCTATGCGGCAATCATCTACACAAAAGAAGACTGCCAAGATTAATATAGCTGAAGCAGGAATCCCGCGATGGCCGACAATATCTCACATCGATGCTCGCCCTGTCCCAATGGATAGACCGATATTTTAATGAAGAACCATACGCCTGAAATCCTTAAACTTCTAAGAGTTGGCGCAGACCAAACTTCAGCCCACGGCTTACAATAATATACAGGAGAAAATCGAAAATCATGCGGTCAAAATTTCAAGAAAAGTACGTATGATTCCGTAAAATGAGATAAGAGGTCATTGCGCAGACAAGAAGTCTTTGTGGTTCACTATTTTTCTTCGGGAATGGAACCCCTTCGGTAGGATTGGCTCTGGCCCTAAGATCTCCACTGGATTGCCTCATTGAATGTGAGTCCGAGTAAACAGAGCATCTGTCCGATCGTAGCGCGGGATTTGCCGGCGTCCATCATCTCTTTCTTGAGCTGTCCGGTGTCCAATAGAGAAGTCAGATTCAGACTATGTTCGGCAAATCAAGGCGCGCCACAGACTTTGACGATGGTGGATCATCGATCACCAAACACGTCTTTCCGGAAATCCGGCATCAACCGAATCAGATGTGCTTGCCTCCGGCAACAATCCTGTAGCCGATCAAAAGCACAATCGCCCCAAGAATGGCGAGCCCGATACTGGGTAGGTTGAAACCGGTAACAGTGCCCCAGCCCAAATAAGTGCCGATGTATCCCCCAATAACACCGCCTACAATTCCAATAATGATGGTGATTATGAAACCTCCGGGATCGTCTCCCGGAAGAATCAACTTGGCCAAAATACCCGCTACTAACCCCAATATAATCCATGCTAGAATTCCCATGAGATTCCCCCCATCAAGAATAAAGGCTATTTAATATGATGGCCTGAATGGCTGGAAAGTTTCGAAGCGATAAGGAGTTTTGCCGTTGTACGCTCTATAGTCAGTGCCCAAAATTCTGTCGTTTATCCCGCGAGTGAATAGCAGGATATTGGTAGGGACCGGCGTCTCTATCGGTCCATCTTGGCGATATCATTGATCATATTTAAGACGTGCCGGCACGGAGGCACGGCACCCACCAATACTCCTACTCCTCAATCGGACATTAATTTTGGCAATTCCTATAAACCCGAGAAGTTTGGGACTTCCACAGGGCGACGATCTCTGCACGGTGAAAAACATTGGAGATGGGCTAAGTGCCAAGATGAGGGATGATTGACGATCACTTTGTACAAGTGTCGGACGCCCAATCGGCTCCATTCGATCAGGATTCGTCCTGTTTGCCGTTTGGGATAGTAAAACGAAATATCGCCCCTTCCCCAAGTTCGGATTCTACCCAAACCCGCCCGCCATGCCGTTCCACGATTTTCTTGACTATCGCCAGTCCTATGCCTGTTCCGGTAAATGTATCCGTCCTGTTCAACTGCTGGAACACCTCAAAAATTCGATCGAAATATTCTGCTTCGATGCCTATTCCATTGTCCTGGACTGAAAATGACCATTCGCGTGGTCCTCTTTCGGCAGACACATGGATGTGCGGCGATTCTTCACGCCCGAATTTAATGGCATTCCCGATCAGATTTTGAAAGACTTGCAGCAACTGTGTGGAATCTCCGAATACTGTCGGCATTTCAGAGTGCGTAACCTTCGTTCCTCTTTCTCCGATAAGTCTTTCCAGATTCAGGATAGAGTGCTTTAGCACCTCTTGCGTATCCACCATCGTGAAAGTTTGTCCCCGACTCTGAATACGAGAATACTTTAAGAGGTCCTGTATGAGTGCCTGCATCCTTCTTGATTGCTCTATGGCAAAATGAATCAACAGGTCAGAATCTTGACCTAATTTGCCCTTATGCTCCTTCTCGAGCATTTGTAGAGCGTTTGATACGGAACGGACGGGCTCCTGCAGATCGTGTGAAGCTATGTAAGCAAATTGTTCAAGATCCGCATTCGACCTGACCAGGTCGTTAAGTGTCTTTTCCAGATCTTTTTCCGTTTGCCTCTGCACGGTGATGTCAATACCTATTTTAAGGATGAGAGGCGCCCCATTCCCATCTGTGAATGGGAAAGCGTAAGTATCGATGATAGAACCGCCAGCGGTTACACGCTCCCCATGATGGGGTTCATTGGTTTTCAGCACATTGCATGTCTCGCAGAATTCACAAGGTGCTTCCAACCCAAAACAGTATTCAAAGCAGCGTCTACCCTCGTGATCGCCGAATATCTCGCGAAAGCTGCGGTTCGCAAAAAGGACATGATAGTCTGGAGTCAACAGAATTACCATAACCGGCATGGTTTCAAGAATGTCGAACAACTTCTGGCGCTCGGCAGTTATAGTTTCTTTGGCAATCTCCAGTTCGGTCGTTCGTTCCTGAACTCGCAACTCCAATTCGTCATGAGCAGTCTTCAACTCCTGCTGCGCTCGTTTGAGTTCGGATATATCCTGTGCTGTGATGACTATTCCCTGGACACATCCATTTGAGCCTGCGAATTGCGAAATGGAACAGATTGCCGGAACTAGTTGCCCGGATTTGGCGAGAAGAGTAATCTCTCCTTTAGAGCATGAGCCCATTTCATGTGCCATGTGAGCAAGTCTATTTCCCAGTCCATCAAAGACAATAGATTCGATGGGCCTGTCCAGGAGTTCCTCTTCGGAATACCCCAAGAGGTCCGTAGCCGACTTGTTGACTCTTTTCACGAGCCCCTCGGCAGAAGTTACGATCAACGCCTCAGCCATGCAGGTGAAAATATTTTCGACATAATCCTTTCGTACAGTCGTGCGGAGAAGGTCTTCAGACATTCTGTTAAACGTATTGACGAGCTCCCCGATTTCATCGCCTGCGGGCACCGCCAAACGTATCCCCAATTCACCATTACCTATTTCACGGGCAGCTCGGGTAAGTTCAGTCACAGGGCGCAAGATTCCGCGTGAAATCCAATAACCCAGCATGAGGGCTACGATAATTGCAGTCAGAGCAACCATGAGAATTCTATGCTGGAGACTCTCAGCATAGGCCAAGGCAACTTTCTTCGGCCTTATTTCCGATTCCAATTTCATCTGTGCCAGAGCCATGGCGATGGTATCGATTTGATGAGTGGCATTTCGAAGATCCTGGAGCAATTCACTGTGATGAGAAAGAATGAAACGCTTCTTACCCGTCATAGCGTCGTCGTAAGCGTGGACCAAGGCGTCGCCGGCAAAAAACAATTCCTTCTCATGAGCTTTCAACTCTGAAACCAATCGCTCGCCATCCGACGTGACGACTCTGTCCTCCAAAACCTCGATCTCTTGTTTCAAGGAAGAGAGTCTCTGATAAAACTTCGTCCGATCCACCTCATCTCCCAGTGTGAGAAAGAGCAACAAGTGTCCTTCCGCACGCTGGGCGAAACTCATAGATTTAGTGGCTGCAATTATTCCTTCTTGCCGGTCGAGATAATCCGTCTCAATTTCCGCAAGCTTTACGCCATGAGATCGAAGCTTCGATGATAAATCCGATACATCCAATAAGGATCCAGCGTACTGAGATATATCAAAGGATCCTGTGTCCCCGTACTGCCGATCGTGGCTTTCTATCAATTTATCGACACTGGAGAGCAGAGCAGCAGCCTCTTTGGATGCTTCTTTCGCCACCTCTTTTGCTTTTGGGATCTTAATCACACTGTCCAAATCCATCACGTGTTCTTTGATGGCAGAGGAAATGTCCATAAGCTTTTGCTTTTGAGATTCATTGTGAAAGGTCAGATACCAGATGAGATGAGTCTGAAGCCTCTTAGCGTGCAAGCTCAAATCTGTCGCAGTGGCAACGATTGCGTGGACGCGTTCTTCACTTCCCTCAAAAGAACTGAGCATGTCCCGTGCAGCGAACCAGCCGAAAAAACCTGACACTGCTACGAGCATTGTTAAAATAAGGTAGCCACTCATCAATCTGGTTCGGATAGTCATTCCTAAATTCCCGCAGGATACGGCATTCGTGAAGATGAATATTGATGCTGTATCAGTGTTATTCAGCCATCTAGTATTTAGGCATGGAGGAACGGAGACGTACGTTTACAGCATAGGACCCGGTTCGTCAACACAGAAGTAGTTTTTCTGGCTATATCACAACCGAATACGGTAAGATGGATTGGTTTTCCGAGTCGAATCGGTTACTCGTCCGTTCAATTCGGCCGGGCGTGTCAAGATAATGAACCGGCTTGATGAAAAATCCTGCCGGTTTCTTATTTTCTGAGTGGCGACAGCATCAGTTCCTGCTAGAATCTGCTCACTCAGATGAACATGAATCCGAAATCTACTCTGCTCCGCAAAAATAATCGAAAGAGGCCGGCTTGAATTTGAGTACTCCTGCCGAAATCCCGAAGCCGTTTTGGCCTAGATTGGCCTTCTGGTTCATAGTAGCCGGAGCGCTTGTTCTCGCTTGGATGAACAGATTCATCCAGGACGATGCATTTATCTCCTTCAGATATGCCCTGAATCTCGTCAAAGGACACGGGCTGGTGTGGAATCCCGGCGAACGTATCGAGGGGTACACCAATTTTCTGTGGACGCTGTTCATGGCTATCCCCCATTTCATGGGAACCGATGTCGTGCAATTTGCGACGTGGCTGGGAATGGCTTTTTTCTTAGGCACTCTACTGCTGACGTACCGCACCGCTCTTGAGATAAGCAACTCTCAGGCAACGGCTCTTCTGACTCTGGTGCTGTTATCTACGAATTATACCTTCAGTGCGTATGCGACAGGTGGACTGGAAACCCAAATGCAGACCTGTCTGCTCATGGGCTGTGTGCTTCTTGCCATGGTCGGTACACGAAAAAAAGCCGGCGGAGGTATGCTGGCAGGGTATTCTGTTCTTGCAGGCCTCTCTATTCTTACTCGGCTGGATTCCGCAGTATACTTGATTCCCGTTACTCTCATGCTCTTCCGGTCCATTTCGGGCCGAGGCTCACGATCCGAGCAAATATCCCGAATCGTGTTGCTTTGCCTTCCGGCAGTTCTTCTCGTGCTTCCCTGGTTTCTGTGGAAACTCTCTTATTACGGCGACATTGTACCAAATACTTTTTACGCAAAATTCAACACGCAAACGAGCATGGTTCGTGGAGCACAGTATCTTTTCAGTTTCTATGCTGCGTACTGGTTATTACCTTTCGTGATACTTCTGCCATTTTCACTGAGGTTCATTCTGGAGAGGTCGCCGCGACATATTCTGCCTATTACCGTCGTGATTCTGCTGTGGAGCGGTTACGTGGTGTTTGTCGGGGGTGATTTCATGGAGTTCAGAATCCTTGTCCCCATTATCCCGTTGCTTATGATGTTCATTGCATGGCTCATCGTGGAATTTGTCCGGCAGATGGAAATCAGATACGCTTTGGTTCTGCTCGTTATTACCGGGTCGGCTTATCATGCCATAACGTTTGAGATGAATGGCAAAATCGGGTACGAAAGCATCTCATTCCTGGAAAAACACCTTACCCCTGATGGTGGGAACTGGATCGATATGGGGCGTGCTCTCGCAAAAGAGTTCAACGCCGACTCGGACGTGGCCATTGCCACGGGAGCTTCGGGAGCTATCCCCTACTATTCCGGACTCAGAGCCGTAGATCTGTACGGTCTTACTGACGAGCACATCGCCAAATACGGAGTTCCCTGGACCAGTGTGCCGGGCCACCAGAAAAGGGCTGAGCTGACGTACCTGGTATCCAGAGACGTTAATCTCGTAATAGGAGGAATGCGGCGCACTCCGGGAAACGAGAGTCGGGTTCACTCATACCAAGAAATGAGGGGTTGGCATGCAATAATCCACAGTCCACGGGATATCCCGCCAGATTCCTGCCTCATCGAAATTCCTACATCCGACGGGAGGACCTTCTTCGCCTGGTACGTTGTGAAAAACCCAACTATCGATAAAGCTATCGAAACGAAAAAGTGGCTCGTCCATCCCGTTGCAAGGCAATAAGATCGGGGAAACCCTTCTTGTAAGAAGTGTTTCCCCGAACCCCATCCCAAGAACTTCAAATGCTTTGTTCAAACTGCTTATTTCCTGTGGAAATAGGCAGTTTGACAAAATATTGAAAGTTTCTTAGAAGGGCTTGGGGAACCTTCTTTCCAAAGAAGGTTCCCCAAATCTTACTGCTTTCAGCTTTTTAGCTCTTTGATTTTTTCTTCGAGCGCGGGAACGACTTCATAGATATCGCCTACGATGCCGTATTGGGCAACCCGGAAGATAGGCGCCCGGGCGTCTTTATTGATGGCAACAATCAGCGGAGATCCCTTTATTCCTCCGACGTGCTGGAAAGCGCCGCTTATGCCGAGGGCAAGGTACACTTTCGGCTTTACTTCGATACCTGACGTTCCGACCTGGTGGTATTTGGGGAGAATACTCTTGTCCACGATAGGCCTTGAGCATGCGAGCACTCCGCCCATGGTATCGGCCAGTGACTCGAATACCTCCATGTCAGGCTCATCGCCGATGCCTCGACCGAGCGAAACGATGATATCCGCGGATGCAATATCAACATCGCCTTTTTCTGCTTCAAGATAGTTGAGAAATCTCTTTTTGAGCGGTTCGTCCCCCAATGGTGATGCGATTTTCTCCACAGCACCCGATTCGCTGCCTGCCGGTGAATAAGGAAATGAACCCGCTCGCAGCGTAATGACGATCCGTTCGGAATCCTTGAAAGATACCGTGGTATTCACCTTATAGCTGTACACCTGCCTGACAGCCAGCGGCTTGCCGTCCTGAACTTCCAGTCCGAAGCAGTCCATAGCGAGTGCGGCATCCAATACAACGGAAAGGCCGGGAGCGAGATCGATTACGGCATTAGAGTTTCCCATCAGCAGGACAAAAGGTCCGCGATCTTTCAGGATGGCAGCAAGAGCTTTCATGAAAGCCTCGGAGTTGAATGTCGCAAACCGGTCATCCTCCACTGCGATGACTTTCGGGCACTCTTTTGCCAGTTTGTCAGCCATTTCATCCACTGCGTCTGCAAGAACGAGACAGGTTACGTCGCCGCCGAGATCCGATGCAATCTTCTTGCCCGCTGCCAGTGCTTCCCAGGTGGTATCTCTCAATTGTTTATTGCGATGCTCAGCCAGAACGAAAATATTCATCAGCCGATACCTCCCTTTTCCTTCAGGATCTCAGCGAGCCGTGCAGCGGCTTCCTCAGCTTTGCCTTTGATTATCTCGGCTCCTTCGCCTTCAGGCGGCAAAGACATGGAAACCGTTTCCAGTCTGGAGCCGTCTGAGCCCACTTGAGAAGCATCGAGTCCTACATCGCCCAATTCCAGCACCGGAATGTCCAGACTCGCAACCTTGCGGACTGCACGAATGGACACGAACCTGGGCTCGTTTAAGCCTGTTGCCACGGAGATTACACAGGGCAGGTCCATTTCGATTGCTTCGTAGAGCCCGCCTTCCAATTCTCTGCGGAGTTTCACTTTCCCGTCTTCCACTTGTATTCCTGAAGCGAGAGTGGCCACCGGGATTCCGAGCATCGCAGCGAGCATCCCGCCGGTCTGACCCGAGCAGTTGTCGTCCGCGAGAGTACCCGTGAGCACGAGATCATGCGGGCGGTTTCTTATGAACTGAGCCAGAATACGGGCAGTGGCAAACCCGTCTGAGGCTTCCATGGCTTCATCCCAGATGTGGAATGCCTCGTCCGCTCCACGGGCAAGGCTTTCTCGAAGCATTTCTTCCGCATCTTCCGGAGCCACTGTTACCACTATCACCTTGCCTCCGGTCTTTTCTTTGATAAGGACAGCCTCTTCAATAGCAAATCGATCCCAGTCGTTCATATCATAACTGAGGTCATCCTTTTTGATGTCCTTGCCTCCCCCGGCGATCGCGAGATCGGCTTCGGAGGTATCGGGCGTCCATTTCATGCAGACTATAATATCCATCGCTCCTCCACATATTCCGCTGTCAGGTCAATGACCTGTCCACAAGCTCCACCAGATCGATAACCTCGATTTTGCCTTCGTTTCCGGTCGTTTTTACTGCGTCTTCAAGATTGATAAGGCAGAACGGGCAGGCAGTGACAATCACTTCCGCCTGGACTTCCTGAGCCATGCGGACTCTTTTTTCTCCCATGCGTTCTTTTTCTTCTTCGCTTTCGTACCACAGCAACAGGCCTCCGCCACTGCAGCAAAAGCTACGGGAAAAGGATCTGGTCATTTCACGTAATCGCATGCCGGGAACTCTCCCCAAAACGAATCTCGGGTCTTCATACATGTCGTTATGCCGACCGAGATAGCACGGATCATGATATGTCACCACCCTACTCTGCAAATAATCTCCCGACAATTGCAGCTTTCCCGATTTCAAGAGCTGAGCCATGAGTTGGGAGGCATGCAGGACAGGAAATTTTACGGGATAGTCATTCTTGATGACATTGAAAGCGTGGGGGTCAAATGTGACAATTTCCCTGAACTGTCGCTCTTGAAAAGCATCGATGTTTTTCTGAGCCACCTGTTCGAAGAGACCTTCTTCGCCAAGCCTGCGGATTTCATTTCCGGATTCGGTTTCGTCCTGACCGAGTATGCCGAAATCACAGGAAGCTTTGGACAGAATTCGTGCGAATGCTTTCGTGATTTCCTGAATTCTCGGATCGAAAGACCCGCAGGAATCTACAAAGAAGAGGTAGTCAGCAGAATCGCCTTTCTTCAGCTCTCTGACTTCCACCTCTTCGAGATCTTTCGCCCAGGCTGCACGTTTGACTTTATTGCCTCCATATGCATTGCCTTTCTTCTTTACCTGCTGCATGGGTTTTTGCAGGGATTGAGGAAGGCTGCCCTGGTCCAGGAGGTACCGTCGCATGTCCACGATCTTATCGATGTACTCGATGAATATCGGGCATTCCTGCTCGCAAGCTCCGCAGGTGGTGCATGACCAGATTTCTTCTTCGGTGATGACGTCACCTACGAACTTGGTGTTACCCGGATTCACAGCAGGCCCGAAGATCGGATAGTGTTCGTACGCATAATCTCGTGCCTTAATGCTGATCATTTTCGGAGAGAGCTTACGTCCGGCGGCATTTGCCGGGCAATTATCCGTGCATCGACCGCAATCGGCGCAGGAGTAAAAATCCAGAACATTTTTCCACGTGAATGCCTCAAAGCGGCCCACACCGCATTCTTCCATGGACATCCAGTCTTCTACCCCATAGCGCACAGGCTTTATCGCTCCCTTGTGCAGTTTAGCAAAAAACACGTTGGGCAAGGCTGTGATTACGTGGAAATGCTTCGAGATCGGCAGGTAATTGAGAAGCCCGAAGAAGACGAGAATGTGCAGCCAGTATCCGCCTACATGCAGTCTTTCCAGCAAAGCCGGATCTGCTCCGGACATGAAAAGCGACGCAAGAGCGGCTGCGGGCAGATATACTGCGGATGCTTCAGGATGAACGAGATATGCGCTACCGTCGTACAGCATGTCTGTAATCATGAGGGCTGACACCAGACCGAGGATTACGTACGCCTCATGCTCGTGACCTGCCCCTCCCGGATGATCGTACCGAGCCGGTTTGAACACTGCTCGCCTGATCATGCAAATAACACAGACCGCCAGAACAATCAGCACCGTATAGTCTTTCAGAGATTCGTACACGAACCCCGGAGTGCCGGTTAGTCCAGGCAGATGAAAACCAGTCGAAAAACCGCGACCGATAAGCGTCAACGATCTCAATGAGAGCAGTATGAATCCTGCGAAAAGCAAAATATGCAGAATTCCGGCTCCCAGATAGCGAGGCTGCCTCAGTTGACCGAATCCGTAGATCACAAGCATGCGAACACGTGCACCGATGTCGTCAAATCGGAAATCAGGCATCAGCTTTCGCAGCAGATCCATCCGGCGATACATGACGTAGCAGAAGAAGGAAACTGCGCCGACGAGAATCACCGCAGCAACAGTGGGAGCAGGAATACCGGCCAAAGGTAAATCTGCCGGCTCAAGGAGAGTCATCTACAAACCTCTTTGGTGGTGATGGGCTGCGATCGAGCGATCGCAAGCGGATCGACGTTCAACGACTCCCAGCGTGAATTCGCAGTAACCGTTCAGTTACGCGGAATAGAGAAGGTCTTCTCATGTGATTATGATACCGCTGACCTTCTAAATCCCCCCGAGTTCCCCTTCATTAGGGGGGGAATTGCACGTGCCTTCCTTACTCCCCTTTCAAAAAGGGGGGAAGGGGGGATTTTTCCCACGAATAACTGAACAGATACAATTCACAGGCGTATTTTTGCACCAAGATCAGCTTATCAACACCGCTAGAATTTTTGCCGGCTTATCACCGTGCGCTCGCACGAGATGCATGCTGGTGGAATCATAGTATATAGCGTCACCCGCCTTCAGCACATCTCGTGTATCGTCCACGAGCACTTCCATTTCACCTTCCAGGACGAAGATGAACTCCTGACCGTCATGACTGGAAGGCTCCTCACCCGCGGCAGGGTTCAGAGTAACAATGAATGGCTCCATGAGACGGTCTCTTTTGTTGGGAGCAAGGGACTCATATTCGTATCCATAGCCCGACTCGCGTGCTTTGCCGAATCGTGTGAAACTCTTTCTTTGATCGGCACGTACGATTGTGAACGGCTCCTGTCCTTTGGAAATGACATCGGCCATCTTCAACTGCAGCGCTTTACTGAGCTTGATCAATTGTCCCAGCGGAAGAAATCCTTCACCAGTTTCCAGTCTGCTCAGCGCCTCGGCGGATATGTCTGTCTTGGCTGCAAGTTCCTCGATGGTGAACCCCAGTCCTTCACGAGCGGCACGGATTCTCTCACCGTGACTGAGCGCTTCGTCAGTTTCGACCTTCTCCCGGGATGACGCCAAAGCCTGCGGGTCCGTCAAGAGATCGTGACCTTCTTTTTCTTCACCGTACTCGGAGGCCGTTTCTCTAAAATCTTCGTACGTATTGAGGTTCTTCTCATTCATGGTCTGAAAGTCCTTTCGCCATTTGCAGATCGTCGGCACTTACATAGATCTGCCCGGAACTCCGATATTTCTGGCGATTACTATTCTTTGCACTTCCGATGTGCCCTCACCGATGTCCAGCAGCTTCTGATTGCGATAATGTCGTTCAACTGCATAGTCTTTCATGAGACCGTAACCGCCGTGGAGTTGGACTGCATGGTTCGCTGCCCTGTAATAAGTCTCGGAACACACGAGCTTGGCCATAGCCGATATTTTCGGATTCAACTTATTGTTGTCCATGAGCCAACAGGCTTTGTAAAGGAGAAGCCTGGCCATTTCCAGTTCTGTGGCCATGTCCGCCAATTTGAAAGCATTAGCCTGGAAAGAGCCGATCGGCTTACCGAATTGTTTGCGCTTCTTCGAATAGTCCAGGCCAAGTTCAAAAGCGCCCTGGGCTCCTCCAAGTCCCATTGCCCCAATGGAAAGTCTGCCTCCGTCCAGGGTTTTGAGCATCTGGTGAAAACCCTCGCCTCGTTTGCCCAGCAAGTTTTCCTTGGGAACCCGGCAATCCTGAAAAGTCAATTCACCAGTATTTGACGATCTCCAACACATTTTACCATGCATGGTATTTGCCGTAAAACCTCGGGTGCCGTTCTCCACAAGGATGCAACTGATTTCGGGTTTCCTGGGGTCCGAGGAATCGGTAACGCATTGCACAGTACAGATTGCACTGATATCCGTCGATGAGTTGGTGATGAAGATCTTGCTCCCGTTGATGACCCATTCGTTCCCGTCCAGAACTGCGGTGGTCTGGGAAGCTCCGGCATCCGAACCTGCATCGGGCTCCGTTAACCCGAAAGAGGCAAGTATCTTGCCCTTGCACAGATCCGGCAGCCATTTCCTTTTCTGTTCTTCGGTCCCGAAATAATAGATAGGTGCTATTCCAAGAGAATTCCCTGCTGCTATGGTCGCGGCCTGTGAACCGTCTATGCGGGAGATCTCTTCGACGGTA
This sequence comes from Desulfomonile tiedjei DSM 6799, assembly GCF_000266945.1. Taxonomy (NCBI): domain Bacteria; kingdom Pseudomonadati; phylum Thermodesulfobacteriota; class Desulfomonilia; order Desulfomonilales; family Desulfomonilaceae; genus Desulfomonile; species Desulfomonile tiedjei. The sequence continues at coordinate 2,476,620 of NC_018025.1, read as the reverse complement.
ATGATGTAATTGAGATAACCGACATCACTGCCTCCGTATTCCTCGGGCACGAATGGGCCGAAGAAATCCAGCTCACCCATCTTTCTGACCAGATCGTATGAAAACTCTTCCTTGTCATCCAATTCCTGGGCGACAGGTGCGATTTCCTTTTCCGCGAATTCCCGTACGACCTTCCTGGTTAGTTCCGCATCCTTTGGAAGATCAAAATTCATATTGGACCCCCTTGAACAGAGACATATAAAACGTACGGTATGTGGAGTACCCCTTTACCGAAGGGCTTCGTGGAGAACAAGTAAGCACTGAAGCGCGCTGTGACCCGACGGGGTGAGTATCCGTGCACCGGTTGACCACCTCAGGAGCCTGATGTGATGAGTCTTAATCAAGAGCCGAAGAGGAAGAATACGATTGAAGCTCTCTAATCCCAATTTAATTATCAGATCACAACTTTCCTTGTCAAGGCGAATACCGTCTTCTGCTCGTTCGACTCTTCGAGAAAGGAACTAGCTCAAGTAGTAGCATAATACCGTGTTAATCCGATACTCACAACTAGCTTGACGAGTAAGATCAAATATGACAAAAGAGACTGGGCTACTTTTGCACGGCCATAACATTACAATTTTGTCAGGTGAAAAAATTGTGATGCTGACTTCTTTATTTTTGTTTGCCCCATTTTCGGCCGTATAGGGCCATGGCATATGAGTTCGGCAGAGATCGAGGTGAGAGAGCACTAAAAAGACGAGTTCAGGGGAATTCGGAATGAACCCCGGACCCCGCTGGAGGGCTCATGAAGACCGTAGTCTCAACGGATTCGTATACTATTGCCGTGGAAGGAACCAAGAATCGTGTTTACATTACAATGCGCGGGTCCTGGACCAATCCTCAACAAATCGTAGGGTGGCTCGAAGGTCTTGCAGCGGCATTCAAATTGTGTAAGCCCGGCTTCACGGAATTTATCGATTGGACGGAAAGTAACGCGATTCTTCTTACGGATGAGATCGCCAAAGCACAGAAGCTTGCAATGGACGCGGGATTGCGCAAGGCTGCACGGCTCTACAAAGAGGAGACTTTTCTCAAGCTCCAGATGGATCGCCTGACAGAGAAGACAAATTTTCCGGTTAAATCGTTTTACGACAAGAAAGAAGCGGAAGCCTGGTTGGATGAAGCATAATTACTCACGATCCATTTCCCGGTCCGTTAATAGCGAGATGGAGCGCACGGCTCAATTCAGTGGCAGTGTATGGTTTTCGCACAATGCCGCAGAATCCGCACTCCTGATAATTCGACATAGCAGGATCGGTTAAATGGCCACTGGAAACGATGGCTCTGATCTGGGGATCTATCTGCAACAATCTTTCAATGGCCTCTTTGCCCCCCATTCCATCGAGTATGGTAAGGTCCATTATGGCCGCAGAGAACGGTCGATCGGAGTTCATAGCGGAGCTGTACGCCTGAATTGCTTCCAAGCCATCCTTGACCGTGTCAACCTCATATCCCAGAAAACTCAGCAGATCCTTTGAAACAGTCCTGATCGTCTCGTCATCATCCATTACCAGGACTCGTCCCGAGCCGAAAACAGGATTTTCACCAGAATCCGCAACAGATCTCTCGACTTCCGTTTCCGATGCGGGAAGATAGATGAAAAAGGTCGTGCCGATCCCAACTCGGGATCGTACTCTGAGATAGCCTCCATGCTTTTTGACGATAGAGTATGCAGTAGTGAGCCCCAGACCGGTACCATGAGGTTTGGTGGTGAAATAGGGATCGAAGATACGAGACAAATCTTGGGGTGCTATCCCGCACCCATTGTCTTCAACTGAAATCTTGACGTACTTGCCGGACTGTAAAGAAGAAATACCTTTCGGCCCGCTTCGCGGAAACGTCATATTTTCCGCTTTCAATCGAACGACTCCCCCTCCGATTGTTGCGTGCTGCGCATTTATCAGAAGATTCTGCATGACCTGACCGACCTGCGACTGGTCTATTTCTACGGGCCAGATATCATCAGGCACCTGCAGATGATATTTTACATGCGAACCGCTGAATGCTAACGCCGCATTATCTTGAAGGAGTTGCTTCACGCATGTCGGTTTGGGAGCAACCGGCCCCCCTTTTGTGAAGGTCAAGAGCTTGTGGGTCAGATTCTTGGCTTCCTCGACAGCTTTTTGGGCATTCTTGAGAGCCTCGTACGCCGGGCCTTCCCGGGAAATATGCATTTTTGCCAGAGAAATGTTCGCCAAATTGCCTGTAAGCAGATTATTGAAATCATGAATGATGCCGCTGGCAATCAGCTCGAGCGATTCCAGTTTTTGCGTCTTCAACTGCTCGAGTTCGACCATTTTACGTTCCGTAATGTCCCGGATGCTCACAAGCAGAGCCGGGTTCCCTTGCCAGTCCGTTTCTTCAGCTCGAAATTCCAGGACACTCATTTCTCCGCTCGGTCGGATGCCTTCTTTTTCGACTATCGAGCCAGGAGTTATCTCAAATTCAAAACGTGTGCCAGCGATTCCTTCAGGTTTGCTCAACAGGATCTTGGCAGCCGGATTCGCATAGAGCACCAATCCTTCAATATCGAGAACCGCTATTCCTTCTTTCGTTTTTTCCACCACACTGGAAAAACTTGCCTGACTGGCATGCAAAGTTTTCTCGACTTGCCGCCTGTGGGTGATTTCCTGCAGAAGTTTTTCATTAATTTTGTTGAGGTCTGCAGTGCGTTCCTTTACACGTTGATCGAGTTCATCTCGGCTTTTGAGGATCTCTCGTTTATGACGTTCTGTAAGGAGGAGCTGCCTTCGCTCGGCGGAAAGATCTTCGACCAGAGCCAGAATAGCCTCACCATTCCCCATCCTGAGCGCACGGAAATGCACACGCCCCCATATAACTGTTTTCTCTATCTCCAGGAGCGCTCCCGGTAAGATTCCTTTCCTGTCGACGAAGACGCTCCGGACCAATGTGTTAGCATCCTGTGCTACTGAACGATTCGGAAAAAGAGAGGAAAAAGGACGTCCCAAGATATTCGGGTAAGCCGCGTTAATTCTCTCCCATGAATTATTCAGGAAAATGATCGAGCAGGACTGATCGATCAAAAGACTTGGAACCGGCATGGATTGCAATAACTTACCGAAGGTGGTGTCAGGGACGTGACGAAAATCACATACTTCCGGAGACTTGAGTTCCTCAATCATCACGTTGAGGTCGATTGTTTCGGTCCCGAGTTTCGCTATAGGAACATCGTCTTCTTCATTATCGAGGGCATCGAAACTTGGCAATTCCCTGCCGTGGCTTGGCGCGTCAATCATGGTAGGCCCCCCTGGACTGATTCCAATTAATCGTGTAACTGTACAATTATGGAACAACAAGTCAATACAAAAAGACAAGGCTTTCACAAGAAACATCCATTTGAGACCAGCTATCATCTCTGAGATAAATGTTGACAAGTAAGTTCAACTACGTACGGTCTGAGTTACAGTCCAGAGTCTTCTGGGCCCTGTTCTAATAGTTCTGTTTGCTTTAGCTCTCAGACAGCGATTGAAACGGTGATTATCCGAAACTTTTTTGACTTAATGTGTATAAGTGTGTATAGTAATTCTGTGAGATGAAGTTGATTTCTTAGTGGTTCTGTGACCAGTAAAGACATAATCAGACTTTTGAAAGCGGATGGTTGGCATGAGGTGTGCTCGAGAAGGGAGTCATGTGCAGTTCAAACATCCAAGAAAACGGGGTCGCGTTACTTAGAAAGAAGTATGAAATGGCAACGTATATTGCACTTTTGCGCAAAGAAGAAAAGAGCGATTATGGTGTGGATTTTCCGGACTTCCCCGGCTGCATAACTGCGGGAACCACACTGGAAGAAGCACAAAAGAACGCTTCAGAAGCCCTGAAACTCCACATAAAGGGAATGCTCCAAGACGGGGAAACAATCCCGTCTCCGAGCACTCTTGATAAGATTACAGCAAATCCTGAGAATACTGGAGCAGTTCATTTTTTGGTGAAGGTGCCCGATCCAAAGACGAAACGAATCAATATCACGATTCCGGAAAGTGATCTCGAGATAATCGATGAGTACGCCCACAGAAGAAACATGTCTCGATCTGCATTCCTGGTTGAGGCTGCGAAACGTGCTGTACAAGAGAAACGGATTTGAGGTAAAACCGGGAACCTTTTTTACAGAGCATTCCCGAGATAGTACTGTTTTTGAAAGCACAGTGGTTTAGCCTATGCAGGAAGAACAAACAATTCGCCGCTGCTCGTGGGTGGATCTCACAAAACCGGATTACATCGAATATCACGATCGAGAATGGGGCGTCCCTGTTCACGACGACCGGCTTCTATTCGAATTCCTTATCCTGGAAGGGGCTCAGGCCGGATTGAGCTGGTATACGGTGCTGAGAAAACGGGAGAATTACCGCATTGCCTTCGATTCTTTCGATCCCGAAAAAGTGGCTGGGTACGATGACCAGAAGATTCAGGCACTTCTCGCAAACCCAGGTATTATCCGCAACAAGGCGAAAATACTCGCAGCGATTACCAATGCTCGAGGGTTTCTGAAAATCCGCGAAGAATTCGGGAGCTTCGACGCCTATATCTGGAGATTTGTCGATGGGAAGCCGATTGTTAACGAACCGAGAGAGTTGAAGGATTGTCCCGCGACCAGTCGCGAATCCGACTTACTGAGCAAAGACCTGCGTCAAAGAGGATTCAAGTTCGTCGGTTCGACAATATGTTATGCTCATATGCAAGCAACCGGAATGGTCAACGATCATATGATTTATTGCTTCCGAAAGCAGGAGATCGTCGAAAGTTACTCCCGGCATAATCACTCTCCACTGGATAAACGAACTTAGGCTCAATAGTACACTTTCGTGAACGTGCAACCTTGACAATAGGCATGGCCATGGGTACCACGATGAATCCCGCCAGTCACCAGTTTCCTGAATCCACGTAGGAACCCTCGCTGTTTTGTGGTATAAGAACTGAGCCCTGAACACGAAATATCAGGAAATTCTCGATCTGCTGGGGTTTGTTCGAGGGCAAGAATGCGGAGCTGCAGACTGAGAGTATTTCCCGAATCGGCTTAAAAGACACATGAAATCCACTCTGTCAAAGTTGAGAGAAAGCGAACGAGAAACACGCAGACACCTTATCATCGATGCTGCAATCAAATTGTTCGCTACGAAGCCCTTCAATCAAGTCGGAATGCGAGATATAGCTGCCGGCGCAGGTCTCTCGCCTGCCTCGATTTATCGCTATTTCTCGGATCGAGACGCTCTCTTTGTCGAAGCGCTCTGGAGGGAAAGCGAAGCCATAGGCGTCAAGATAAGGCAGATCGCGCAGGAAGGTGTCAATCAGCCGGTTGAAAAAGTGGCTGTAGACTTCGTTGAATACCTCATGGAGCACGACACATTCTTCCAGATGATGACGCACTTCATGATTGACGGCGGCATGTCCGAAAAGGCTCTGGAGCGGTTCAACGAGGTTGAAAGAAGCCTCTTGAGCACCTTTGACCAGCTTTTTACCAAAGCAGGAGTGCAAGGCAACGTTCGTCTCATTTCACACGCTTTCTTTGCCGCCCTGAACGGTCTCCTGATCACCTTCAGGAATTATCCGGGTCGCAAGAAAGAAGAAAGCAGGCGTCACATACAGCGCCTGGCCACGATTATGGCGGAGATTTTCCGGGAAGGAGCCGTTGCCAGAGACAGAAGAAAGTAGGAAACGTGGAGATCGGTCAGGTAGCACGTGCGGGCTCTTCAATATAATCAATAATATCGATAGAATGGACCGACGGGGAGACTATAGTTTTGCCCTCTTTGAGAATATTGAAACGCGCCAACCGCGCGTTTCAATATTCTCAAAGAGGGCAAAACTATAGGGGACGCCGATCCTTACTGATGTCTTGTTACGCTAATCCGGCATCAATTACCGTCTCGCAGTGCAGTCTTCAGGACCTTTCCCACCGGATTCTTCGGGAGAGCATCGACAAAGCGAACGTCTTTGACGCACTTGTACGACGCCAGCCGTTGTTTGCACACATTCATAATATCTTCAGCGCTGACTTGCTGATCGGGTTTCACCACGACATAGGCGACGGGAATTTCTCCCCATCTGCTATCGGGAAGGCCGACAACCGCGGTTTCTGCCACACCCGGACACATACAGATTACGGCTTCCAATTCCGCTGGATATATGTTCTCACCGCCGCTGATGATCATGTCCTTTAACCGGTCCACCACATAGAAGAATCCCTCAGTGTCCACTCTGCCCAAATCGCCGGATCTATACCAGCCATCGACAAATGCAGCTCGGGTGGCTTCAGGATTATCCCAATACTCCTTGAACACCATAGGACCTTTGCAGAGAATTTCTCCGACTTCTCCTGTGGGAAGCGGTACTCCCGACTGCGGATCGACAATCTTCAGATCACCGTGAAAAACCGGCTTCCCCTGGGAGTTGGATTTCTCCAGTGGCATGTCGTGAGTCCAGAAGGTTACGGCTCCAGAATATTCGGTAATACCATAGACTTGTTGAACTTTAACGCCCATATCGAGGTACGCCCGGATAAGAGATTCCGGCACACTCGACGCCCCGCAGGTAATAGTCTTAAGACTGGAAGCATCCACCGTCCTGGCTTTAGCTACCATGAGCATGGCTTGCAGCATGAGGGGAACGCTCATCATGGTCGTAATTCGCTCGGTTGCAATGGTGTTCCATACGGCTACCGGGTCGAAATTCGGCATAAAAAAAGTGGTGCTCCCTTTGTGCACGTTCGTGATGAGAGGGGCCAAACCGCCTATATGAAACAGGGGCGCAATCGATAAGAATCGATGATCGTAATTCCATTCAATCGTGTGAGAAATCGCAGTAGAAGACCAGAATAGATTGTCATGGGTGAGGACGGCACCTTTGGGTTTCCCGGTGGTTCCCGACGTGTACATGATTATTGCGGGATCGTCACCACCCGCAGAACACTCCGGGTCTACTGCAGATCTACCCTTGAGCGCTTCTTCAAATTCGATATCCGAACCGTCCGATCCTTTCCGAATAAAGTTCCGAATCGGGATATTGGTTCTAAGAGCCTGAATAGCGTCGGAGAATTCAGCGTCGTATACGAGGCAGGAAGGGGTGCAATCACGGAGTATGTACTCTAATTCCGCTACCTGAAGACGCCAGTTCAACATGACAGCTATGGCTCCGATTTTTCCTGCGGCAAAAAGTGTGGTGCCGACATGCTCGTTATTCTTGCAAAGGATGGCAACTCGATCTCCGCCGCCAATACCTTGCTCTTTCAAATAATCGGCTAATTGGTTCGCTCGGGCATTTGCCTCACTGAACGAATAGCGATATCCGTCTCCAATCGATCCCTCTCTGTCAGGGGACAGATACGCACGATATCCCATCATTCTCCCAATGTTGAATTTCATCCTCGGCCTCCTACTTCCTGTTTGCGTATAACCTCCGGAACAGCTCCGTCGAGTGGCATAGAATGATTTGGTAATTTCGCTGCAGCGACTAATGGCAGGGTCCCGACCTCATCAAGAGCACGCTCCTGGTACACTCGAAACAAGCGATCCCAAAAGAGCTCCCAGGCGGCGGCACGTTCCATGGACACTTCATCCCGTTTGAAGAAAGGCGGATTGTCGAGAAACTCCCTTAGCATTCCGGCAAATTCTCCGACAACATCTTTCGCTACGCCTTCAAGTATGTTCGATACAAACTCTTCGGGTGGGTACCAGGCTTTTACCCGATCCAGGTCACGGAAGACCTGCATGAGAAGCACGTTACGAGGCCCTTCCCACAGCTCGTTTACCGTGGCATCGCGAAGCAGCCTTGGCAAGGAAGAGAAATCTTCGATCACTCCGTGACCGCCAAAGAGCGAGATTGCTTTTCGAATAACGTCAACCGTTTCATATGCTGTCACCATCTTTTGAATGATGATCAGTTCTCTCAGGTTGAACTGCTCCTTCTTGCGTTCCTTGTCCCTATCCGAGCCAAGGCCTCCTTGAAGCCTTTTGCCCAGCCGGAGATGAAGGTCATAGACTTTGAATGCTCCTGCGGCTGTCCGTTGAGCAGCCCGAATCACATCCTGCACCTGTTTGGCAGCAAGTGGAAATTCGGAGATTTTTTGTCCGAAAGCCTCACGAAACTCGCTGTAGATCAAAGCTTCACGAGCAGAGCGGGTCATTAAGGCAGCACTGCAGACACCGACGGCAATTCGCGATAGAGTCAGTACAATGCCCACGACATTGGCTACGCCTCGATCTACCGGGCCGATTGCGTAAGCCACGGCTCCGTCATAATCCACTTCTGCGGTCGGCAATTCAACGGTACCGAGTTTCCATTTGAGGCGATTGATACGATACCCGTTTCGTCTCTGCAACTTTTTGTCACCATGCCACGAAGGCACAACAAACGTTCCGATATGGTCAGTGCCTTTAACTTTCGCTGTGACGACGCTGTAGTCGGCGTGCATGGCCGAACAGAAGAACTTATTGCCGTAAAGTTTGTAATGGTCGGCCTGGGGATGCGCCTCCAAAACATTAGCAGGGATGTCGGAACCGCCCTGGATTTCCGTTATGAATTGTGCTCCGATACCGAACTCGCCTTGAATACCTTCCTTGCAGTGTACGAGGATTCTTTCCACTTCCGGGTGGCGGTCTTCCGGAAAAGCCTCTATCAGAGCGATGAGCCCGTCGGTACAGGCAATCGGGCACATGACGCCAATTTCCCCGAGCTCCTGCAGCATCAGCCGTTTCGTGAATTGTTCCCAGGGGGAAGTTCGTGCGGCAAAGAGCGCTTCGCCAAAAATCCCTTTTTCGAGCAATTCCGTTTCTCCGCAGCGCACGATGCGGTCAATGCGATTATTGTGTGCGTCATAATGCTGAAGAAACGGGCGGAATTCCGGACGTGCAGCTTCCGAAGCCAGGTCACGCCATTCATAGGAAACTCTGGGAGAAAATGCGAGGAGCTTTTCATGAACGAGAAGCCAGTCATCTCCGGCGTAGTGTTTGACCAGTTGTTGCAGAAAAGGATCATCCCGATAGAAGTCGATTCCTCGAATCGTTTCAGTAAAGGGAGTGAACGAATAGGGATTCAGTTGACTTTGTTCGTACATTGGTTACCTCCAGGAAGTGGGAGGGGTTAGAGATGGAAGAATGCTCACCTTCATGGTGCCATGAACACTGTTTCGTGTCAAGAACATTGTTCCGGCAACGTCAGTTTTGAAAGTTATTAATGAAATGGAATCAAAGATGTTTTCATCAATGTGGAGAAGGAGAAACCTGTGGGTAGGTATTCAGCTACGCGATCACGTCGGCAATTCGAGGCAGAAAGTGTCTCTTTCGTGCCCTTACTCCTCGCAGCAAATACAAGATTCTGCGACCCGGTTGTCGGGGACTCATATATCGGTGATTTTCCCAGGCTCCGGCCATTTGAGGCGGTGTTCTATCCCGGCAGATCTGAACGCATCCTCGATCTGCCGTCGCGATTCGGAAAAGTGTCTCCATCCTTCGTAATGTAAGGGAATAATAACGGCATGTCCGAAAGCGTGAGCAGCCTTGATCCCGTCATCGGCCGTCATGGTGAGATGCTCGGGCCCTACTTCCGGCACTCGGGCCGCTCCCATGAACAAGATGGCAATTCGGACATCGAATCGAGCGCCCACTTCAGCCACGCCTTCATACCAGACCGTGTCACCTGAAACGTATATAGCGCTTTGGGGCAGGTCTGCTGAAGTCAGGACAAACCCTGTGACAGGGCCACGATCTCCATCAATGGGACCGTGACGTGCCGGCGTTCCCGTTACCCGAAGGACTTTGCCATTTGGAGCTTGTATCTCGATTTCCTGCCATGGGGCAAGCCCCACAGCATTGCCGCCCAATCGCTCGGCTCCCGCCCGAGTCGTCAGAACAGTCTTCGCTCTTGTGAGGAAAGCGCGACCTGAACAGTCGAGATTATCAAAATGATGATCGTGGCTGAGCAATACAACATCTATGCGGCCCAGAGACTCAGGGAGCATGGCAGGGGAAGCCAGTTTTTGCAGAGTGTACATGCTCGTGACATATTCCTCGCCGGCAGGATCAAAGGTGGGATCCGTGAGCAATCGCAGCCCATTCACTTCCAGGAGGGCTGTCGGTCCACCGATATAGGTGAATTGAATACTCTTCATAGTAACCTCATACGCTGTCATTAGAGCTATCGTCCGTACACACCCCAGCCCTTGCTGCCGATTCTCAGCATATGAACTTCCGGGACTCGACAAGTCAGACCCGACACCATCCATATCACGGATTCTTTGTGGCTGCACTCAATGTAATTGATACTCCTCTTCAACTCTATCCGACGCCAGCTTGGTCGTTGAGGAACGAATGGCTCGATATGTCCCGGGAACGGAGCGGAAAGAAATACTCAGGCGATTCCAGACGTTAATGAGAGCAACGGCCGCCGTAAGATTTATTATTTCCGCTTCTGTAAACCATTTTCGTGCTTCTTCGTAGACATCGTCAGGCACATGTCTGTCGGTTATCAATGTGACGGCTTCAGTCCAGGCTAGAGCTGCCATTTCGCGGTCGGTGTAAAAAGGTGTTTCTCTCCATGCATTCAGCTCGTAGATCCGCTGTTCGGTTTCGCCTCGAGCCCGGGCGTTTTTTGTATGCATGTCGATACAATAGGCACATCCATTAATCTGTGAAGCTCTAAGCATCACAAGATCTATGAGAGAGGGTTCCAATCCACAATTATGTATATAATCGGTAAATGGTCGTACTGCTTTCAACAGCTCGGGGGCTGCTTTTGCGAATTCGATTCGAGAGCGCATTTTGTTTCTCCTGTTGCATGAGGGCGACTGTACCAACCAACCCAAAACCAATTACTCCCCCTTGAACCTGTACCAGAAACTTCTTACCTTGCCATTTTCACTGCTCTGCAAGGTATTTCTGCTACTCTTAGACAGCAATGTAGCCTTATTTGTTCTCTAGACGTTCAGCAGGTATCATCTGTTTAAGCTATTTCTTGGAGCAATTAGTCATTTCCTGGAGATGAACTATCCGGACTGTCCCGGATTCCGGAGTCTCCAACTTCTGATATAATTCACCTGGTGCATCAGTTCAATTGGAGCCTTCCGTATGGACCGAACAGCAATCTGCCTTAGAGGTTCGATTGGGCCACGTCCAATTTGGGGAACAAATCCGGTGCTTATCGAACACGATTTCTCCGGACTGTAACTGCATTCGTCCAGAGAAAAAATCTTGATCCAATCCCCAATTTCTAGCCCGATGATGACTCGGATTTCTTCTGTTTACGGAGACCTGTGCAGCGGAGACCGTATTCTGCCGAGAAGAAAACATCTAGCACAGTATTGACAAGAGGTTCAGAACGGACTAAAAATAAAAATCTATACATAAGCGCCCTTAGCTCAGCTGGATAGAGCGTCTGACTACGGATCAGAAGGTCGGGAGTTCGAATCTCTTAGGGCGCACCAGAAATCATACAAGAATCCGCCTAGTGGCTTGAACTGCGTTAGGGCGGATTTTCTTTTTAGGACAACCGATCCATTTTTCGGCAGTAAGTGAACACGTAATCAGGATGATGCCACGCATTTCTACAACATGCTTGACGATTCGAAGACTTACGAACTCTCATCCCTTGAGTTTGCATTGGCTACCAAGTATTCTCTCTTTGGTTTTGTATTTGAAACCAAATATGATTTAATACAGTTAACGTCAGAGAGAATTCCCGGGATTTCTTAGAAATACACCTGAAGAACTCAGAAAACCAAAAAGATTTCATTCAGATGACCATGATAAAAGAATTTGATCAAATCCAGAGAGAATGGGAGCATACGTTCGATGCTATCCCCGATGCCATCATGATCCTGGACAATCATCATAGAATAGTACGGATGAACAGGGCTATGGCTGAGGCCTTAGGTACCTCTCCTCAGCACCCCGTCGGCAAGAACTGTTATGAAGTTCTTCATTGTACGGATGCTCCGATTGCGTGTTGTCCGCACTCTCAGCTTTTGAACGATGGACGGGAACACTTTGCCGAGATTTGCGATGAACGGTTAGGCGGAACATTCAGGGTGAGCGTATCCCCCATTTATGGCACAAACGGCCAGATAATCGGAAGCGTGCATGTGGCTCGAGATATATCTGCTCTGAAACAAGCCGAAGACGAGTTGCGTAATGCGAGTAGAGAGCTTGAGAAACGAGTGGAAGAGCGGACAGCAGAGCTAAAAGCCGTGAATGAAAAGCTTCTTCTGGAAATAAGAGAACGCGAAATTGCGCAAGAGGCACTTCGTGGGAGTGAAGAGCGTTTTCGCGCCATATGCGAAAGTGCTCGGGATATTATCTTTGTAAAGGATCTTAATCATACGTATACTCACGTTAATCCTGCAATGGAAAAGCTCCTGTCTTTGCCTTCCGACAAGATTATTGGATTAAAGGCCAAGGATGTTTACGGGGAAAAGGCCGGAAAACATATTACTGAAGTTGAATTGCGGGTGCTAACAGGAGATCTCGTCGAGGAAGAACATACAAGACCTGTGAACGGTGTTCAGCTCACTTTTCATGACATTAGAGTCCCGCTGAGGAATGCAACAGGCACAATCATAGGAATTTGCGGTATGTCACGAGACATAACCGATCGAAAAAACGTGTTACGAGCTGCTCTTCCCTCATATCCGGATTATCCTTCTGCATCAATCCGAAAGACGCTGGAGGCAGCCAGATTAGCAGCCGTAACCGACAGTCTCGTGCTTTTGACGGGGGAAAGTGGTAGCGGTAAAGATTATCTCGCTCGGTATATACATGATCATTCGGATAGGACGGCAGGTCCTTTCTTTTCCCTGAATTGTGCCGGAGTACCCTTGGAGTTAGCGGAATCGGAACTTTTCGGGCATGAGGCCGGGGCATTTACCGGAGCAAGTGTGCGTTCGAGAGGTCTTGTGGAATTAGCCGAAGGAGGCACGCTGCTCCTCAATGAAATTGGTGAACTCTCGTTACAACTCCAGGCGAAGTTGTTGACATTCCTGGAAACCAGAACCTTTACACGTCTAGGCGGCAGAAAACCAATCAAAGTAAACGCGAGAATACTTGCAGCGACAAACAGAGATCTCCAGGCGGAAGTGTTATCGGGTCGTTTTCGACTGGATTTGTTTCATAGGTTAAACGTGGTTTGGGTCAAGGTTCCACCGTTGCGGGAACGCACTGAAGATATTCCGATACTGGTCAAGCAAATCCTCGATGTTCTCAGAGTAGACATGCAACTTCAGAGCGTGCCGGATATCGATAAGAACACTCTCGAAACACTTAGCCTTTATTCTTGGCCTGGAAATATCAGAGAATTGCGGAATTTCCTCGAGCGTTCAATCATCATGTCCAGAGGAAACAGGATTGACGGTTCCTTTTTGAACGCAGAAGAAGTCTGTCATGCTGACAAGTGCTGGACTCTCAGATTTCCTCCGGTTCCGTCTTTGGATGAAGTAATCCGCGATCTGAAGGAAGACATGGTAAAGGAGAGCCTCCATCATACCGGCGGAAACAAACAAGAGGCGTCACGGCTGCTGGGGATTTCTCGATTCAGCTTAAGGCGTTTGCTTGAGAGCATGAGCGAGCGGAATCGCACATAGACTTTTCATGATGTGCGAAATAGCACATCACAAAACAGCCATAACTTCAAACCTTCCACATACCCAAAAATCAAAGCGTGCGGATTCGCACATTTCCACCCTATAACTGCAATTGACTCTCACCTCGTCTTTGTCTGCCGACATCGCTAGTATCTAATTTTACTTAACTATTTTTCGCGACCGTTCTATACACCGTGTGGCACATATCCTGCTTAACGGACATGAAAACTCACAAAAGCGAAAGCAGGCTCACATAATAATCATAATCACCAAACAAACTAGGAGGTTAATACGACATGGATGTCATAACACTTTCCAGATTGCAGTTTGCTGTTGCTTGTTACTTCCATTTCTTATTTGTGCCTCTGACTCTGGGACTTTCCGTATTAGTGGCTATCATGGAGACTCAGTTCGTCAGAACCGGAGACAGCGAGTACAAGAGAATGGCAAAATTTTGGGGCAAGTTATTTGTGATCAATTTTGCCCTGGGGGTGGTAACAGGAATAACGCTCGAATTTCAGTTTGGTACAAATTGGTCGCGCTATTCCAAATATGTTGGCGACATATTCGGCTCACTCCTGGCAATTGAGGCCACGGTAGCCTTCTTCCTCGAATCCACTTTTATTGGAGTTTGGCTCTTCGGGTGGAAAAGGCTGTCTCCCAAAGCACATGCGGCATGTATCTGGCTTGTGGCAGCAGCCTCGAACATATCTGCTTACTGGATTCTGGTTGCAAACTCCTGGATGCAGCATCCGGTAGGATATGTAATACGAAATGGCAGAGCGGAGCTGTCCGATTTCTGGGCTGTAGTCACGCAACCTTATGCCATATGGATGTTTCTCCACGTTATTGCCGGTGCTTACATTCTTGCCGCTTTCTTCATGATGGGCATAAGTGCGTATCACATACTGAGACGCCGAGAAATCGATTTCTTCAAACGTTCTTTCAGGATCGCAGTGACTTTTGCCGTGATTTTTTCTGTTGCCGAGATCTTCATTGGTGATTTTCACGGAAAAGAAATGGTGAAAGCTCAACCTTTGAAAGCTGCCGCTACAGAGGCTGTTTGGGAGACGACGAAAGGAGCTCCGCTGTACCTGTTCTCTATTCCGGACGAGGCGAATGAAAGAAACTCTGTGGAACTATTCGGCATTCCAAATTTGTTGAGTTGGGTGGCTACAGGCGACAAAAACGGTGTTTATAGAGGTCTCAAGGATTGGCCAAAAGAAGAGAGACCGCCTGTTGCCCTCACCTTCTGGTCCTTCAGGGTGATGATCGGACTTGGGCTGTTCTTTGTTATCGTCAGTATTATCGGATGGATAAAAAGGAACAATATTGAGAACAATCCCGCGCTTCTTAGACTGATCTTGTTCTCTATTCCTGCTCCATACTTAGCTTTGGAAGCAGGATGGACTGTGACGGAAATGGGGCGTCAACCGTGGATAGTCTACGGTATGATGAAGACCGCCGATGCTGCTTCAAGTCTTATCGGGGCTCAAGTGAGCCTTTCTCTTGGAGCTTTCATCTTAGTCTATTCTTTCCTCGGGGTAGCGTGTTTCTATTTGATTGCCAAATACGCTCGTAAAGGTCCCGATCCGGCTCCTTCCAGAACTCCCGAGTACATTGGTGCAGAAGACGAATCATATTCCCAGGTGCCGGAACCTGCGTCGGCTACGAACAACTAGGAAGAGGTGGCAACATGCTAGAAACTATATGGTTCGCATTGTGGGGTATTCTTTGGGCAGTGTATTTCATGCTCGACGGTTTCGATCTGGGCGCCGGAATACTTACTCCCGTTTTGGCCCGCAACGACAATGAGAAACGGTCGGTTTACAATTCTATGGGACCGTTTTGGGATGGAAATGAAGTGTGGCTGATTACCGCAGGAGGAGTTACGTTTGCGGCATTTCCAACGACGTATGCAGTTATGTTCAGCGCTTTGTATACGCCTCTTCTCCTGCTGTTGTTCGCTCTGATTTTTCGGGCAGTGGCTTTGGAATTCAGGAGCAAAGAAGAATTTGCCGGTTGGAGACGATTCTGGGACATTTCTCTTTTCCTGGGCAGCTTCTTACCGGCTCTCTTACTGGGAGTTGCCTTTGCAAATATTTTCCAGGGGATACCCATTGACGCGGAAGGCATTTTCCATGGCAATCTTCTGACCCTGTTGAATCCTTACGGTCTACTGGGAGGTGTTCTGTTCGTGCTTCTCTTCGCAGTCCATGGAGCCTTATGGCTGGCAATCAAGACTGAAGACCCGGTTGCAGAAAGAGCAGGCAATATGGCAGCCATTTTGTGGATAGCTCAATTGGCAATGGCAGTTGTGTTCCTGATTGCTACATGGTTTTTCACAGAATTGTACAACAACTATTTGACTTATCCCATTCTCTGGGTCATTCCAATCGTGACCGTGGCGGCTCTGATTGCGACGCGGGCATTCATAGCAAAAGGCGCATGGTGGAAAGCTTGGGCTACGTCCTGCCTGACGATTGTGGGAGCGACACTGTTTGGAGTGACCGGATTGTACCCGAATCTTTTTCCATCCAGTCTGAATTCTGCATACAGTCTCACAGTCTTCAATTCGGCCTCAAGCCCGCTCACATTGAAGATCATGTTAGGAGTGGCATTGACGTTCGTACCAATTGTTATCGCTTACCAGGTATGGAGTCACTACCTTTTCAGAGATGGGCTCACGGCTGAGGAATTGGCTCAGGAGGAGGCATACTAAGAATTCATCGGAAGAGATTCACTAGACGGATTCGTACACGCGATGTCTCCTCAGGACGAGTCTGAGCCATCAGATTAACGGTTAATACGGCGAAGTACAGACAAAAGGCAAGCGATATCTCTTGACAATATTACACAACCCAAAGAGGTATCTCTTGTCTCGAGTCCTAATAAACTAACTAACGACGCTGCTTGCAACTACAAACGCTGTTTGTCCTCGGCACGGGGCTATGGGCAATCTAATAATATGCATTGTGCCACAACAAAGGGAACCGCCAGTATAGAGCCAATCGTCTCTCCCAAAGTTTCAGCGGATGTAACCACTCGATTCGTTGGACCGGCTGGCACTGGAGCGTTCGCACAAAAAGTTCCGGTAACCCCTGAACCGGCCGTTGCCGGCACACACCATCCAGTTGCAGGAGCGACGCACTGAATGGAACTAGAGCCGGTGGAGGCCTGGCCTGCAGCAAAAACAGCTCGGGGCACTGAAGCATTCACGAGAAAGATTCCGACCGCCAGGATAACCACCACACTAATATATGCTTTGATTTTCATGTTATTACCTCTAGGTCATTCCTCGGAAGGTCCTCTAAATTCTAAACTTTTACAATTTACGTACCAGATGCAGTTTGCTTGTAAAGGATTCAGAAAAGTGAACGTTCAACTGAAATTCCGGAGCCGCCAATGCCGGTGTTCAGATGTCATCACGGTTATACCATCAGGTACGTTTTCTCTCAGAGTATCGAGCACCGTTGGTTGGAGGCTGCAGCGATCGAGCATTCGCCTCCAGGAATTCCTTTGAAACACGAAGTGAACGAATTATGTTCTTTTTCAGAACGCAAATGTAGAAAGGAAAAGTTATGGGCGAATTGACAAGACTCTATTTTTCACCTTTTAAGGTAAAATTACTGAGCTTTTTAATTATAGTGATGGGACTCTGTATGGTTTACTTATTTTACCTACTTGATAATTATCAGGCCGAAATCGCCGATCTGCAGGAAAGAGTCTCTGTCTGCGAATCCACACAAGGACAAGAACTGAACAAAGACCAAAGGTTTATTTTTACTTTTCATAATCATAACAGCGAACCGGCCAGATTTAGATAACATATACAAAGGGCCCCCGAAAGGCTCTTTTTTATTGGAAAAATCTTCTCAGGAAGCTTAGCTCACGACCGTTTTGAGAGACATGCGAGCACAACTCTCTACGGTCGGATCATCAATGCAAACGTATCGGTTTGCTCGGCGAATTCTGTAAGCAATATAGCGGTTATCGAAAGTCTTGACGGAATCCAATGCCTGCAATGAGAAGAATCAGTAGCGCCGGCGTCCCTGCCGGCGAGAACTTATTGATTTGTTTGGTGAATTGTTCGCCGGCACGGAGGCCGGCGCTACCAATTGCTGGGAACTGCTCTTCACAATCCGTGATTACTTTCGAGAATCGGTATATGTCTTCAGCTTGGCATTCGATGGCCTATTTCCACGCTCTTCTCTGCACACGCATGAACCCCAATATGCCCTTTCCATATTTAGTGCTTGACACTATTTTAACATTTTAATATACATATATCCTCAGTAATATATGTGACTGCTGCCCAAAGGAGGATCTTTTGAAAAGTAAATCGATGTGGTGTGTCGCTGTCTTGGCCTTAACCCTATTTCCATTGTTCGCTGCGCAAGCCTATTCTCTCGATGGTCAGATGGGGTACAATCAGGGACCGGTGCGAATACAAACATATAATTCAGCGAATCCTAGCCAGCCTCTTCATCAGAAGGTCCCGCAGTACCAGGTTCCGACTTATCCGGCAGCGACCGTCCCGAATAGGCAGCGGGTGGTTGCGCAACAACAGGCCACGTCTGGGACAGCTTATCAAGAGCGCCTTCCGGACATCCGAACAAATCAGATGCAGCGGCAGGCGACCAAACCAGCGGCAAAAAAGAAACCGGTCCAAAGTGCTGCTGCAAAGGCCGGCCACCCTTCAAGACAAACACCTGTCAAACAGGGCCAACTGCAATCTGCTGCGTACTCATACCAACCGACCTACCCTGCTCAGTACCGTTCCGCACCGCAGCAAGGGTACTACCAAAACCCTTCGACCGGCTTCTACGGAAACTCGTATCAGAATAGGTACATGGCCGCTCCCAATTATTACCAGGGGTACTCGTACAGCGGGTGGGGTTCAGCGGGACAAGCATGTCCTCCCGGACGGGCTTGAGGCTTCTAGAAACCCCGGTCGGGGTATAAGCTGTAATGTAATACACTTCTGCAATCTCATTGTATGAAAACATTGGTTTCCGACATTTCGCCAAACAATGGTAGGCAAGATTGGTTGTAATACTATTCGTTAGATAAAAGGGGCAGCGCAGCGGTGCCCCTTGATCCTTATCCATGAAGATGTATTATTCTGTTATAATTCGACAAACAGGACTTCTCGGAAAACGGGAAGACTCTCGTTCCGAGGACGTAGCTCGACCCACGCTCGAATACCGAGCGGCATCGGAGATTTCCTCTTGAGGCCTCACGTGCGCGGGAATCATGTACGGGCGATCCGGACCTGCGCAGCATCCGGTCCCCAGCTTCCCGCTTCGTACGGCAAGAGGAGTCTGGACAGGTTATCGCAATCTGCGCAGTGCTGCAGGACCGGGTCCAGGAAAGCCCAGCACAATTCGACGCTGTCCTGCCTCCAGAAGAGCATCTGATCTCCCTGCATACAGTCGATAAGTGCCTTTTCATATGCATCCAGGATCGGCCCTTCGTAATTCTGTTGGTAATTGAAATCCATAGTGACCGATCGAAGACACACTTTGGCGCCAGGATATTTTGTCTCGAATGTGAGGTTTATCTTCTCCTCAGGCTGGATTCCGAGTGTCAAAAAATTGGCTATTATGTCCTCATCGAGAACTTTCTGAAAAAGTAAGTGAGGCACGTTCTTGAAATAAATGACTATTTCCGTCAGCTTTTTTGCTAGCCTTTTCCCCGAGGTCAGATAGAAAGGAACGTCCTGCCATCGCCAGTTGTCGATGAAGACTTTCAACATGCCGAATGTCGGAGTGAACGAATCCGGTTTGACTCCAGGCTCCTCCCGATACCCCGGAACTCGCTTCCCTTCTACTACTCCAGGGCCATATTGGCCCAATAGGAGGTTCTTTGACGGATCGTCACGTTCAATGGGCCTGAGAGACCGAAACACTTTTACATGCTCATCCCTGACCGGTTCCGCCTCGAAAACAGCCGGGGGTTCCATTGCCGTCACAGCAAGGAGTTGCATCATGTGATTCTGAAACATATCGCGTAAAACGCCCGCCTCTTCATAGTAGGCTGCCCTCTTTTCCACCCCGAGGGATTCAACAGCAGTTATGCGTACCCGGTCTATGAACATTCTGTTCCATAGCGGCTCAAAGATGGCATTGGCAAAACGGAATATGAGAACATTCTGGACAGTCTCTTTGGCGAGGTAATGATCGATGCGGAAGATCTGGTATTCGTTGAAGTATTCGTGAAGCTGTCGATCCAGCTCTTGCGCTGATTTCAAATCGTGCCCGAAAGGCTTCTCGACGACGAGGCGGCTCCACGCACTGCCGTCCCCGGCCTCACCGGAAAGTCCTGCTTTGCCTAGCATAGCGGCTACGCTTCCATATGCGGAAGGCGGTATGGCAAGATAAAAGATTCTGTTAGCCCGGGTACCATGCTTGCCTTCGAGCTTTTCGAGTGTGCTGGAAAGTTCATGGAATGAATCTATGGATCTGAGATCCATTTGCTTGTAATAGAGGTGCGAAGCAAACTCGTCCCATCTGGTCAAATCCATTCCTTCTAAAGCGTGCTTTATCATGCCTTGGAACTGTTCGTGGGACATTTCCGAACGAGCCGCACCCAGGATAACGAAAGACTCAGGCAACGCCTCGGATAGATACAAATTGTAAAGAGAAGGGGCCAACTTTCGAGTGGTCAAGTCTCCAGAGGCGCCGAAGATCACCAGTGAACAGGGTTCGACAGGCCGATCCGCTACACAGGCCCGCGGAGAAATTTTCACATCCGCGGCCTGGCCTTTCACCATCAGGTCAACGTATGTGTCAAGGCTTTCACGGTCCAACGCCATTTTTCCACCCTCCCAATCGGTCAAAGCAATTCTCTGGCCCGAGCTGTTCATACGTTCTATTCGACTGCAATTTTCAGAGAAACGTTCCAAAATTGGTGGCTGCTCGCGAACGCTTGACTTTCGCACTCCCCCAAGGCAGCCTCGACACTCGTGGGAATTTGCTTTCCAATATATAATACGGTTTGAAATTTCCTTTTCGCACTGACCTGGCTCGCAGGTCGCCTCAACGAGAACTATCTTGACCGCAAGTTCGCATACAGAGAATATCAGCTACCTCACCTGGCAAAAACTGTAAATGGTGTTGCAGGTATCTGCATACAGCTTCTCAAGCCAGTGTTCCTTCGGTGCCTGATCGGTCACTTCCATTCCGCATTCGGGGCATACTTTGATCTTTCCCAGGCGGCGAAGGACTCGGTGAACCGTGGCCACGAATGTGGCATGGCTCCAGGTTAGTGGCGATACCGACAACGGTGCCCCGGTCAAGGGATGAACTTGCTCTGCCAGTACGCCTGAAGGAAGAGCGTGATTTGCCACCCACTTCAAGAGTTCCACGGCAGGGGAAACCTCTATTTCTGTTTCCGCTCTGTCTGCAAAAAAATCAGCGAGCCACAATGTGCATACAAACCAGGGGTTTCCGGGGAAGTCGTTGCTCACCCGGTGATAGATGTCCCCTTCGTAGCGAGCCATTCCTCCCACCTCCGTCTTGACCCATAGTCTCTCCCTTAGGTCTTCCATGGTAGTAATGATTTTCGGATCGTGAGGGGAATAGAGTCCGAAAGCAAACAGGCCGGCCAGGCTTGCATCTCTTGTTGAATCAATTTGTAGTGCGCCTTTATCGTCCCGGAAAATCATCCTGCAGAAACGATTCAATTCAGGCCGCCACAGATAGGTAGAAGCTCCGTCTCGAATTTCCGCGGCTGCCCGCATGTAACGGCTAGCCACGTCTTTTTCTCCGAATGCCTCACAGAACAGCGAGGCCGCAGTAATTCCACTGAAGACCGCCGCAACCGTAAAACTCAGAATGCCGCGTCGTTCCTCCCATATATCGTAAGACGGAGCTGGGAGTCCCGTCTCTTTATCCCTGTAATCACACATAAAATCAGCAGCTTTTTTGATAAGCGATTTATAGAGAGGCTTTATGAATTCAACGTCGCGGCGGTACACGAAATGGTGCCACAACGCCCATATCACAAGAGCCGTCTCATCTTCCTGTATAGGCAGTTGAGGATGCCCTTTGTTCAACCACGGATGCCATGAGGAAGCGAGTGTCCCATCCGGGTTGTACTTGTGGAGCAGGTATCCGCCCTGCTCTAATGTATCGGCAGCAAACTGATAGAATCTTTGAGAAAGCTCGGAGAACCCCGCTTGATCGAGAGCATTTGCCACAATAGCCCCATCTCTCGGCCAGACGTATGAGTATGTATCGCGGTTGAATCTGATCACATCGGAGTCGTTACCGGCCAAGATGCCTCCCTTCCAGTCAATCTGGGTTCTCAAAATCAAGAGGCTGCGTCGATAGAGATTTCCGAGTTCGTCGGGCAGCAATTCCAGCCTGGGATTTTCTTTACTTACCCAAAGATGCCAGTAGTCAGACGTTCGCGAGATGATGGTGTCAGGGTGTTTGTCCTTTACAAGCCCATCAATCACCCTCACCTGTTCCCAATTTCGACCTGCGCAAATCCAAACATAAGCTGTTGCGGTGGACGTGCCTTCAATTTGGAGGCTTATGGAAATAACGGAATCCACGGCCCCTTGAGCAATAGGATTTCCTGAGAGCTCGCCATCTTCCGCGTCCCGATAGGTGCCCTCCAAGCCCCCAAGCCTCTTTTGGCCCACGGCAAATCCCGTGAGCCCCTCCGAATCTTCGGTCTTGCCGTTAACGAGGAAATATATGTCATCCTTGTAATGAACTATCCCGCCCGTTTTGGGATCGAATGCCGCAGTGTCCCCGACATCGTTTCCGAATATGCTGAAATCACTGGCAAAGAATACGCGAATTTCCCGTTTCTTCTCATGAAAGTTCTCAATCGACATTTTTCTTACAAAAACATTTTCATGAAAATCAACGGTGTCATTGCAGCGAAGAAGAATTCCCAGAGCCTCATTGTACAGGTTCACATCGGTTACTAAAGTGTCGGACATATATTGCAGATCAATTTTCCAGTCTTCTCCCACCCAGGAGAATCGGCCGTCAATCCATACGCCGAAACGGAAATAGTTGCCTCCGACATGATTTTCCTTTCCCACATGCGGAAAATAGAGGTCTCGAATGCGGTAGTAACTGTCGAAACACACGAGAAGTTTTCCATTGCCGACGGGGATGTCTCTTGGCATGCGGTTGACCTTTTGTTTTTTCGTCAGATTTCCGGGATCCTGCGAAGAGCGCAAGACGTAATTGTAAAATCGCAGCGAGTAACTCACACCAGAGATTATGGTTGAATCAGTTCAATTGGCTACCCGGTGAAGAAGGCCTGCAATTCGCGTATTCCAGCGGGCTAGCTTGATGACGGCCTATCTTCTCTCCTGTTCGGCTTTCTACCACACGACGACGAACCGGAGTTGCTACCAGCGTGGTATGAACCATAAGCGATTCCGAGGATGACCAATCGCCACCCGGGCTAGCCACAAGTAATTTGAAAAATTGAGACACATGGCCATCATACCGGTTCCTCACAATTATTCAGATGTCTGGAATCGTTATTTCACAGTTACTAATACCATTTCGCAGTTGCACATAAGATCGCGAAGGCTGGGGTGTCCTGAGCGGAGTGATTAGACGGCCTTGCGTCGTCCGGAGCGAAGGATACCTCCAGCCTCCCTGATTATGAACAGAAAAGCGAATCGGTATAACACGATGAAACCGGTGCGAATCTTAGAGATTCCATTGCTTGGTGATTCGAAAGTAGAGCTCAAGTTCCAGAGAAATAGATGATTGGAAACTCATTGCAAAGAGCAGTCTCTCAGCTACATTTGACAGACGGGGCGAGAAGAGCATAGCCGGTCAACCACAAAGGCAAACCGGCCATGTCGGGAGTTCTGTTTTTCTAATTCGGCATGGTCGTATCCGGGAAAAACAGGTTGGCATTCTGGGTCTTTGCCGTCTGGATCGACGACAGATATTGCTCCAACTGAGTTCTGATCTGATCCGCGGTACGGTACTTCATTGCTGAAAGACCTACAGCCACAATCAGGAGATTGGAACACAGATTTTCCCACGTGAATTCCAGATCATCACACAGCTTGAGTAAGACGTCGTCATCGATCGCTTCTCTGGCTATTTTCAGGCCTTCTTTCACCTTCTGGTCCATTTCCGTTATGCTATTTTGCTTGGACATAAGACAGACTCCAATGTACTCGATTCCAATCCTGGCCGAACTCGGAATTATTTATTTCCCAGAGGTCCCTAGGCAGCAGCGGAGGGCATTACTCGGCGGGTTGAAAGCTTAGTTGATATATGCGGTATCCGCATGTTAGGCGAAGTATACTACTATGGGAAAACAAGGATTTCAAGCAAAGAATACCTAAAAATTAACGGGTCATAGCATCGGAGCCGGTCTGTTTTCTCCGTAACAATCGGCGTGTCATTGTTGTTCTTGGCTTATCCCGTTCAAATCAATGAATTGACACGCGGCCTGCTTCCAAGTAACATAACACAAAGATAATACAGTCATCCTGAAAATAGCAGTGTAGTACTTCGTGAGAACAGGCAAAGCAGTTTTGTGCGGATCTCGGATAGATTTGCCCGACCTCATTCCCCGGGCTAGGTCTTGAAGGGACAGGTTCTTCAAACGACCGAACGCATCGAGCGAATTTCCCTCTCGTCGGCCTTTTTCGTACTGTCTTGAGATAGACTGCCGAAAGAAGTACCTGATTCGAGGAAAAGTTCTCTCATTGTTATCTTGCCTACCGCTATGGAAGAATACGATCTTTTAGGTTTGAGTCCTTTTACGGAACAGGAATCTTCATCTTCGTCAATCGCCGAAGACATGTACAGAGATCTAGAAGGAGAGGCGGAAAGCCGTTTGGAAAAGTATTCCTGCCGGGTCTTGACACAGTTGGGAGATCGATTTGGAGCACAATGTCTCATTGTTCTGGTTCGAGACAATAGTAATAATCGGGGAATTCTTCGACTAAGACTCACGCGACAACAGGGCAGATGGAACGTCGAAACGGATATTCCTGACGATAATCATCCCCGTCCGTGTCGTGCCGGACACGCAATACGACCCTCTTTCGTTCTAAAGTCCCAGTTTTGTTATTACCTGGATTTGCCGCATCGTTGGTTCGGGACGCTGAACATCGAGTTCAGCGGGATTACGTTTATCTCATCCGATCAAGACCTGGCTATCAGGCAGGAATTAAGTAATTTCAGCAAAGATGTTACCATTTTGTTGATGGATCGGAGTCTTGCACAACTTCAGAATGCCCTGAATGAAGAAAAGAAAGTGACAGAGGTTCTCCGGGCCCTTACTGCGAATCTGAGCAAAGAATTATATTGCCTGAGTAGTATCGCCAACGTAATCGGACAGTCTTACAATGTTGAGGGCGTTCTTACCCGTGTGCTCGAAGCCATTTTACCCCTTCTTAGAGCTAATTTGGGAGCCATTTATTTTCCGGATACCGGACAATGCGTAAGCTTGCAGTCTCCGAAATCCAATCCCAAAAGGATTGAAGATCCATGGTTGAGGTACTACTTCGAAAGTAAGATTCGCCTCTATGGCGACTCGTCGAAGCTAGATTCTTTTACTATCCAATCTGTGGCCGATCATCCCCGTTTTCCTGTAGTGCTGAAAGCACATCTCACATCGCAAGGAATAGAGTCTGTTCTGGAATTTGCTTTGCGGCACCACCGGGATCTTATAGGCCTGGGCTTTCTCGGGCTCAGAGAGACTAAGAATCGGCCGGCGGACACCAGGTTGCTCATGACGGCCCTCAACATGATAGGCCTCTTCCTTGAGCATATCTCTCTCATGGGAGATCTCGAACGGCAGATTAAGCTTATTTCCAAGGAAAAAAGGGATGCGGAGAGAACACAGCGATTCATTATCGATCACGTCGGCAGATCGTTTTCTTCTCATTCTTTTAAGAGATCTTTCAGCAAAGATCGCCTGCTTGACGAAATAGAACATTCCCGGAATATGGCTCTTCTTGCAGAGCTTGCTTCCGGAATAGCTCATCAGATCAGAAATCCTCTGAACAACCTCGTGTACGCTCTGCATTTGTTGCGGCAGGATAATGTTGAGGAAGGTGAGAAGAAAGATCTCATTCAGAATATTACAGAACGTGTCGAGCTTATAAACAGGATGATCAATGAATTTATCCAATACACTCGAACACAGGACGTAAGCCTTTGTCATGAATCGATTAATGACATCTTGAATAATACGCTTCACTCATTTAAAGGATGGATGGAACTCGCGAGAGTGGAACTCGTGACATCATTCGATCCTGACTTGCCTATGACACGAGCAGATATGTTTCTTCTGAACCAGGCTTTCCACAATATTATCAAGAATGCCATGGAAGCTATAAACAGTGACGGCCACCTGTGGGTTTTCACCCGAAAGCTGAAGATCAGACACGGACCGGAGCCGCGTTTGGAATTTGCTCAGATTGTGATTGAAGATGATGGGCCCGGCCTGGCAGAAGAAGAAATAAGAAAGGTCATGAAACCTTTTTATTCCAGAAAAGAAGGAGGGTTGGGCCTGGGCCTGGCCCTGGTGGATCATATCGTCCGAGTTCACGGAGGAGCCGTAACCCTTGAGAGTCGTCCCAACGGAGGGACCAAGGCTATGATCTGTTTACCCATATGGTGAGATTCTATGCAGTACCGATTGCTCATCGTTGACGATGATATCAATTCCGCCAAGACCCTTGCTCGGATACTCGGGTCCGAGGGATACACCACGGATTATGTAGCGAGTGCCGAGGAAGCACTGACATTACTTGGCGAGATCGATTACGATCTTCTCATTATCGACATGATCCTCCCCGGGATGGATGGCCTTGATTTTCTCAAACGAGCCGTGGAGATCAACCCGGAGACGCTCTCCGTTGTTATCACTGCATACGGCTCGATCGGCACTGCCGTAGACGCACTGAAATCCGGGGCCAGCGATTTTCTCGAAAAACCGGTTGTCCCCGAGAAACTGCTTCTGGTCCTCAGCAGGATTTTTGAAGAAAGGCAGCTCAAACGTGAAGTAGTAGCCTTAAGGGCGAATCTCCAGCAAAGATACCGGTTCGAAAATCTCGTCGGCAAGCATCCGAGGATGCAGAGCATTTTCAATCTGATCGAATCGTTGTCCAACATGGACTCCTCAGTGCTCATCACAGGAGAAACAGGCACCGGCAAGGATCTGGTAGCCAGGGCTATACACTTTCATAGCCTTCGGAAAAGCGGTCCCTTTGTCGCCATAAACTGTGCGTCAGTCCCGGAGACCCTTCTCGAAAGCGAGCTGTTCGGCTACGAGCGCGGAGCGTTTACAGGTGCGGAACGCCGAAAACAGGGCAAACTCGAACAGGCCAACCATGGCACTTTGTTCCTGGATGAAATAGGTGACATGCCCTATTCTCTGCAAAGCAAATTGCTACGGACGATTCAGGACAAAAAGATTGAACGACTCGGCGGTAATAGACTGATATCACTTAATTTCAGAATTATCGCCGCCACCAATAAAGACCTTTCTCAGGAATTGACTGCAAATCGATTTCGCCTCGATCTGTATTACAGGCTCAATGTGGTTCCCATTCACCTGCCGCCATTGAGAGAGCGTTTGGATGACATACCTCTTCTCGCGGCTCACTTCCTCGAGAAACTTGCCATTAATAACAATAAATCCCAATTGACCCTGTCGCACCGGGGAATGTTCAGCTTGATGAAGCATCCGTGGCCCGGCAATGTGCGCGAACTGGAAAATGTACTTGAACGCGCTATGATTATGGCGCAAGACGATTTGATCGACGAAATCCCGTTCTCCCTTGCAGGCACTCAAGTCGACCATAGTAATGACAACGAGCTGTGTCTCCCTTTCGATCCTACCCTCCCCTTAAAGGCACTCAGAGAAGAGACCCTGGCTCGCATGGAAGAACGATATTTTAGACACCTGCTGAAGAAGAATAAGGGAACAGTGAGCCTTACGGCGGCCGATGCTCAGGTGGACGTTCGAACCGTTTTGCGCAAAATGAAGCAATTTGGGCTGGATAAGGCAGAGTTCAAATGAGCTACAGTCTCGTGAGGCGATCGGACTTTTGTGTCTGACATGACATTCGTGTCAGACACAAAAGTCCGATTTGTTTTGCCATTACTTACTTTGTCGTCCTTACAGATAACGCTCTTCACCATTAAATCCAATCACATAGACCCGCCTGGCGACTGTTGGTTAATTGTCTCCATTTTCAACAACCACAGAAACCAACAATTACTTAATTATTCAATTTCTCAAGCAATTTGACACAATCTCAAGATGCTCCTGTTTCAGTGTGACACTTGACCAATTTGGTACAGTATTTGCTTCCTCTATTTACGAATGTACAGGACACGTTTACTTAATAACCTGAATGGCCTTCGTCGGCCGGGCGTTCCCTCTTGCAGCCCCCGAGAACACGGGGTGAGCACAAATTGCCAGAGAAGATAAACTGAATTCGTAACCTAACCTGCTTTCCACACTGTCGATTTTCAGTCAGAGAGGTTCGGTTCCCGAAAGAGAAGAATGGGGATTAGTCTCCATTGATTCGGAACAACTGCGGGTCTGTCCGTACGCCCATCGATCTCGCGCCCTCTGGGGATGGGTGTCCTCTATTGGCACAGAGTAATTCGGGAGTGTTCTGGGTGATCGAACAAGAATTTGCCGATATTTATCCGCTGACAACGGAGAGTCTGCTCGAGTATCTGCCGGATGTGGATTGTACCGAGTGCGGATACTCATCCTGCCGGGCATTTGCGGAAGCCCTGATAAAAGGCAATCCGGCGAGTTGGCGATGTCCGGAGCTGAATGACGAGACCGCATCGGTCTTGAGAAATCTCATGAACTTCGTTCCTCCGGCCATACCTTTCAATGTGATGATGGAGAGCTTATCTCCGGGCCTCATCAGCGTCCGTTTGCCCGTCGCGTCTTCTCCCGTACTCGTAACGTGCAATTTCCGTGAGACGGTGCACCTCCTGGAGAATGTCCTGGATAGTTGCGGAATGAGCGTGTTCATCCTCGTGAGCGACACCAAAGGATATAGCGTGGACAATGCAGTGGAAGAAAAGAGATTCACCCCCTTTGAGATCCTCAAGGTGATAACGGAGACGGCGGTAGGCTCAATGGCGAACCATAGAAGCCTCGTGATACCCGGTCTGGCAAGGCATCTCGCAGGTCAAATCAAGCAGGTGACCGGCTGGCAAGTTATGGTTGGCCCGGTCAGTGGCCTGGAGTTGCCTCTGTTTTTGCTCAAGGAGGGATTGATAGGTCAATAAGATCGAAGACTCAGAGAGGAGGTGATGGTTCAAACAGGCCATGGAGGGCGAAGGAACCAACACAAGGAGCTACCATGACAGGTAAAGAACGAGTGATGAAGGTATTCAATCACGAGAAACCCGACCGAATGCCCTGTTTTTGTGTCAACGGCACTCCGACGTATGAACAGATGGATAAGGTCGGCGCTTACTGGCCCGAGGGTCACGAACGGGCCGAGGACATGGCGAAACTGGCGATTGCTGCATACACGGTGCTTGGGTTCGATGCAGTAAGAGCTCCGTTTTGTCAGACTTTCGAGGCAGAAGCTCTCGGATGCAAAGTCAAACTTGGTGGCAGAGAAAACATTCCCGGAATAGATCATCCTACGCTGTACAAAGTCGATGACGCGCCTTTTCTGCCTGATGATTTCTTGCAACGAGGCAGGATTCCTCAGCTCATCGAAGCGATACGGATAATGAAACGGGAGGTTGGCGACAAGGCGGCAATCATCGGAGGGATAATAGGACCTTTTACCATCGCTGGGGCCATGCTTGACGCGGTACCGATACTGAAGGCGAGTTTCAAGACTCCGGACAAACTACACCCATTTCTGGACGTGGCAGAGAAAGCCGGGACTCTACTGGGCAAGGCGCTTATTGAGGCAGGTGCGGATCTTATTGCAGTAGAAGACATGCAGGCTTCTCCGGACCTTATCGCTCCGCATACGTATCGAGACCTTGAGTTGGAATACCAGAAAAAGCAAGTTGATGCCCTGAGCGTGCCGGTCATCCTGCACATTTGCGGGAATGTAGACAAGATCATTCCTTTTATGCACGACACCGGGTGCGCTGCGATCAGTCTGGAGCCGAAGAGCGACACGCAACTGGCTCGCAAAGTCGTAGGTCCTTCAGGAATTCTCATTGGCGGAGTAGATGCGGCAACTACTTTGTTCATGAAGAGTCCTGATGTCGTCAAAGATGCTTCGCGGGAACAAGTTGATATGGGGTTGGATGTTCTCGCTCCCGGATGCGCTATCGCTCCAGGCACGCCGACCGCTAATCTCTTGGCTATGGTTCAAGTAGCTGAGGAGTACACGTACGCTTGATCGTGTTGAATGAGGCCTTATAAGGCTTTCCGTGTCAACCCTTCAAACCCGAGGAGGCGAAGATGAAGTACTTGACGGACTATGCAAACATTTTCACACGGTACGACCTCAACATCGAAGTAGCACGTCAATCGGCACGCAAAGTGGCCAAGGACGAGCTTCTCCAGAAGGTGGCTGATGCCGTTGTGAAAGGGGACGAAGACCAGGCGGCAGTATTGACTAAAGAAGTGCTGCAGAAAAAGTCGCCCATGGAAGTCATCAACGAAGGACTCATCCCTGGTATGAATGAAGTGAGCCGACTGTGGGACGAAGGGGTTTACTTCCTGCCCCAGGTCATATTGGCTTCAGATGCCATGAACGCAGGCATTGCTCTTTGTGAAGAGAAAATGGGTAAATCCATGGATAAGAAAGCCAAGGTTGTGACCCATACCGCAGAAGGAGATATTCACGATATCGGACAGGTCATTGTGAATGCGCTCCTGAATGCGAATGGTTTTGATGTTATCAATCTTGGTGCGGATGTCCCGGTGGACAAGGTAGTTGAAGCCTGCAGAACGCACAATCCGGTCATGGTCACCGGCACTGCACTCATGACTACCACCATGACTGCGTTTCCGAAGATTGCTGCTCAGTTGAAAAGACTGGGACTGGCTATTCCTTTCGTGTGCGGCGGAGGGGCAGTCAGCGAGGAATACGTCACGAGCTTCGAGCTGGGTGTCTGGGGCAAGGAGGCCAATCAGGCTCCCGGAATGGCCGAAGATGCTCTCTCCGGCGACAACTGGCAAGCGATGAGAGGTAAGTGGAACGGCTAATCAGTCGCCTCATTACAGCCAACCCTGATCCTGGATCCAAGGAGGAGAGTCATGAATTTGAGCAGTGAAATGGCCTATAAGAGCGCAGACGAAATGATATTCGGGACAGCGAAAAAGCCGGTCACGACCAAACGAGGCATCGTATTGGGCGGCGGTCATGTTGTTCCTGAGGTCGTTCCTCATCCACGGCCCGGCAGCGAAAAGACAATGAAGACATTGCTGCGCGAGTACGAAAGAGCCAATGGCGACGCACTGGAGCGCTGTGTTATCGTGGGACATCCACAACTCCAGATAGAAAACGAGCATATTTTCCAGATGACTCACAACCCCAAGTGGGGAGGTGAAATCGCTGCCCAAACCGCAAGGCAGATGGATGAATACCTGCAGAAGTACGGGCTGAAAGCTGCATATAGGGCCACTCCTGCAGACTTACGCAAGCCTGACATGGTGAACATGCGAGATTCCGATTATACGAGAGAGGTTCTCGAGACCTTCGAGGAATGCGCCAAGTACGCTGACATCGTATCCATTGAATCCATGGGCGGCAAAGAAGTCTTCGACCATGCCATCATCCGAAACGATATTGCAGGCCTCCTGTTCGGCCAGGCGGTGTTGGGCGGAAGAGACATGGAATGGATGTGGACACAGATCGTAGCCATCGCCAAGAAGCACAACTGCATTCCCGGTGGTGACACGAACTGCTCCGAGGCAAACACAGCCATGTTTATGGCAGGTGGTTATCTGTCCAAAGATGTGCCGCACACTCTGGCTGCTCTGTCACGGGCAATTTGCGCCAGCCGGACCCTCGTGGCGTATGAATGCGGAGCGACGGGGCCGACCAAGGACTGTGCGTACGAAGATCCCATCATCAAGTCCGTAACAGGAGTGCCCATCTCTTGCGAAGGAAAGACCAGTGCCTGTGCGCATGCAGACCTCTGTGGCAATGTCATTGCGGCGGTAACCGACGTATGGTCCAATGAAGCCGTGGAATACCACGACATGTTCGGCGGCACTACCACCGCAGTTTTCGCGGAGATACTCGGTTATGACGTTGCGGCAATGAACGCGGCCATCGATCTGGGATACCAGAAAGAGTTCCAGGCGTGCCTCGTGAACTCTGACAAGTATCGCGGCCCTCACGCCTTTATGCTGAGCCCTGACAATGCATGGCAAATAGGTAAAGCGCTGGTGGACAACAATGCCAGCCTGTATAGCCGAGCCAAAGCAGCAGCAATGAAATGCGGGGAACTCATGTTGGGCGATCCGATGCTCAAGCTGACTGCGTATGAAAAAGAGATGCTCCAGGGGTACATGAAGGACATGCAAGCTCTTCCCGATAAGGAAGGAGACTTCATTGACATGTGCCTCAAGAAGTATTCAAAAGTTAAGGGATTTGTCCCTGCAGCGTACGGTCTGTAACGCCTGAGATGGGAAAGACCGATCATTTGCGGTCTTAACCCGTATCGAAAGCGTGCATTAATCGTCCAATAGTGAGACTTGCCCCGGCCATGGCCGCCCAATGGCGGTCTTGGCCATATTTTTCCAAACCGCTATGTGAGGTTGTTTGCTGTAAAACCGCGATCTAGCTGAGAATCCGGACGCACACGCGTTGACCTCTGCAGAAAAGGAGTGGACACACATCTGCTATACGTAAGACATCGGGCCACATAGATGGAAGACGATCCCATCGATGATGGACGGCATTCATGGGACCTGGAAACAATCCTTCCACTCACGAAAGGGGGAAGCGAATGGCAATGCCAGTGCTCATAGCCATTGGTGCAATGTGGTTGGCGGTGGCGATATTTTTCCTTGGAAAAGGAGAGCCCAAAGGTACTGGAGCGATCACCGGCTTTGTAGGGTCTGTTACAATTCTGGGGGCAATAATTCAAGCCACCGTGTTCAAAGACCCTTTTGTGGCAGGACTCCTCTTCGCACACGGGATCTTCTATTGCTCCGTAGCATACGCCTTGCTCACCGGCCTGGACGATCTGAGATCCGTCGGTAACGTGAGTCTTTACACTGCTCTTGTGTCCGTCATTTACATGATCCTCTTCTTCACCGGGGGACCGGTTCTGGAAGACGGCAAGCTGTTGATAGTGAAGAGCAACTATCTGGCGTTCGCGTGTGCGGGTTACGCTGCCTTGACGTTCATGGTTTGGCTTAACGCTTACGGGAAATTCCCTACTCCTGTCCTTGCCTGGTCATTGATCGTGTGGGTAGTGTTTGGCCTCTGGGTACCAGCCTTCTACATGATGACCGCAGGAGCGTTTCCGTTCTAAATCTCTCGATGTCTTTGTTTGGAGCATAGAGGTTATAGGTCGTTCAAGACTTTCATTGCTTTGAGCGCTTCCGGGACATCGAATGACCATGCTCCGCCTGATGGCACGACGGAAATAACGTAAGTCGATGATACCCGTTCAACCTGCTTGGACGATGGGCACAGTCTATGGCGATCACATTGCAGGGCGAGCGAACCCAAAGGGCGGCAGCATTTTCAAGTGGCAAGAAGATAGCCCCTTTCCGAGAACTTCTCACTTGCAATGCCGGGCTTGCGGCAACATGTCAGTTTCTTGGAAGGAGTGAGGAAGGCGTTTACACAAGGATGGCTTCAAGTGTCAAACTCTTCTAAAGGCTTTTTCGTACGGCATCCACTTGACATGAGACAAGAAGATACTCACCATGCAAAGTGTGAGCGATGCATATCAGAGTAGATCGTCTGAACAGGTATTGCGGACTCACAGTGCGATAGCGGTAGAGGTGTTCCCATGATCGTGAACGTTGTGTACGGTTTTCTGGGAGCCGGGAAAACTACCTTCATACGATATATGATGGAGAATCCGCCCCAGAGCGAAAAAGTGGTCATTATCGTCAATGAATTCGGAGAAGTCGGAATTGACGGTCTTGTGTTGTCCGGTCATGGTGCTCAGGTGGCCGAAGTCATAGAATTGCCTTCCGGGTGCATCTGCTGCACTATAGCCAGCGATTTTCGACGTCAACTCCTGGATTTGTGCCACCGTTTCGCTCCGGACAGGATTATTGTCGAACCCACCGGCGTAGCCACCATATCCCAGATCATGCAGATACTCGAATCTGAAGACATGCGGCCTTTGTATTCAGATCTTAATCTTATTCACCTGTTGGACGCGTCGGAGTTCTTGTCTTTCATCAAGTCTCATCGGCATTTCATGGAAAACCAGATCCGACGCAGTAGAGCAGTGCTTCTCAACAAGATGGATCGAGTAAAGCCGGCGATGCTTGACCTTCTGGTAAGTTCTATAAAAGAGATCAATCCTAATGCGATTGTGTACCCCACTCGCTTCGCTCGGCTTCAGGATTCTGTCTTGAAAAAACTTCTGGGAAGTGCCGGCGACAGGGATGAGGTAACAGAGTTTCTGCAAGAATTTGAGGGAACGTTTGTCTCGGAAGGTGCTCACGGTCACGATCACGGGCTGGCAGATCAATTTGAATCCTTTGGACGAAAATACTCCGACTCATTTTCTCGACCTTGTCTGGTATCTTTCTTTGAGGCTTTGAGATCGGGCGGCTATGGAAAAGTGGTTCGTGCCAAAGGAATTTTCCAAACTCCTGAGGACTGGATAAAAGTAGAGCTTGCTTCCGGCGAGGTGCACGTTGAAGCCGCACCTATAGCGGAATACAGTGCGCTGTCCATAATCGGCCAGGAAATGAAGCCCCAGGCAATGGACGCTGCACTGGACGAGTGTCGGGAAGAATGAAGTCAGGGGGATAAATGCCTGTTCGTGACCCGATCCTGGACTGTCTCCAAGCCATAAAGGGAATACTCGCAGCGTTTGAGCTGGAACACGCAGATCGTTTCCAACTGCTGGACATCGAAACCGAGGCGGAAAAGAAAGCTTTCATGGGCATGGGCTTGTGCTACAACAGCGGAATCCGGGACGTGCTCCGTTCCAAGCATGTCTTCCTTGCCATCACGACAATGGAGTTCGAGTGGGGCTGTCAGTCCCACATGCTTCTGAAAAAAGATGATGAAATCGTAGGCGAGGAGGTCCGTGACCCATCACGAATCGAGGACCTGCAAAAACAACCGAATGCATTCTTTCTTCATAAAAATTTCGTGATCTACAAGGACAGAGTCGATTTTCCCGGAGACATAGTCGCAAAGAAGTGCTGCTTTGAATTGCCTGCTCTTGGTGCCGAAGAATGCTTGCCAGGTCTTGAAGAATTCGGAGACTACATATTCTGCTTTCCTTCCACCGCAGGAGACGTATTTCTGAAGAACAGGTACTTCGATGAAAAGGATGAATGGGGCACGGGTACCGTCTTGTTCGGTTTCGACGGTCAGTAAGTTTTCAACGGATCCTCAGTAAGTTCTTGGCCGCACTTTATGCATAAAACGCGGCCGTCTTTACTGATTTTGATCATTGCGAGATGGCCCGTGGCCTCCATGTGGAGGCGTTTAAGATCAGACCAATACTGTTTCACTTCTGTGCATGACAGGTAATGTCCGGCACGTTTTTCAGCGTCTGTATGCCAGACACCACAGCGAGTGCAAGCTTTCATTACGTTATCTCATTGTCGGAGCAAGATTTTTTTGGAATCCAACTTACTTTTTCAGATTATATAGAATAAACCATCGGAATGCTACCCGTGAAACCGATTCGCAATCAAAGAAGTAAGGCTTGGAGAACCTTCCTTATAGAAGAAGGATTTTCCGAGCCACTGCTTTGAAATGGCAAGGTATGGGAAGGATTCGCAATGACTCGGTTGGCGATTGCAATGGATCTCGGAACCAGCGGCTTCAGAGCTCATGCCATCGACCTGAACTCCCGCGAAATCATATCCACCGCTATTACTACTCGGCATCCTCTGCCCGGAGCCAATGTCATAGATCATCTACATTTTGCTCTGGAGATGAGCGTTGAGATTGCCGGCAATGTGATGATGGAAGCGGTCAACAAGGTTCTGGGAAGGCTCAGAGTTCCTCTGGATGACGTGGTGCGTCTCGCTGTCTGCGGAAATCCGATTCAGCTTTCTTTATTTCAGAGGATAGAAATCCGGGATCTGGCGTTTGCCGGCAAAAGAAAGCTGGAGGCGCTCGGAGTCGTCCCGCCCAAGCGTGATGCCACGGTTCTCACAGCTTCTCAGATTCGCGGCCTTATGATTCCTGCCGAGGCAGAAGTGCTTATTCCTCCTGCTGTCCGTCACGAGATTGGCGCGGACGCTCTGGCCATGATGATCCAAACCGGTATGCTGGAGCGGGACGAGACCTCTCTTACGACAGATTACGGGACAAATGCTGAAATGGCACTGTTCCATCAAGGACAGGTAATCACGGGCTCCACTGCCGCAGGACCTGCTCTGGAAGGTCAACAGATTACCTGTGGCATGCTGGCCATGCCTGGAGCCATTTCCGACTTGAACAGAGTCGATCATCTCCACAGGTTGATTGTCCTGGATCAAGACATGTTGTCTATCATGGGACCGCTGATCAATCTGGAGACCGGAAATGTCCGGGAAGCGGGAGAGATCGAGCCTGTCGGGATAACCGGAACAGGAACGGTTGCCATCGTAAGTCAAGGTTTGGAAGCCAATCTCGTTCGTCTGCCCCGTATAAATACTCTCGATGCCGAATTTCATCTTTCATCGGACATCAATTTTACTGAAGAAGATCTCAAAGAAGCAGGGAAAGCCATAGGATCGGTACGAGCCGGGCATGTAACGCTCTGCCATGAGGCAGGCATCGACATGGGAGATGTGGTGACAGCGTATATGTCCGGTGCTTCCGGAACATACGTGGATGCCCTGAAAGCACAGCGGCTCGGCATGATTCCTCCCAGAGTCAAAACCATCTACCAGGTGGGAAACACGTCCCTCGCTATGGCGCGCGACCTTGTACTCGACCCGAAAAAGTTAGACATGATGAGTGACCTCGCGAAGAACCTTCGCCAGACTCACTGCATGTTTGCTGCATCCAAAGTCTTTGAGAAAATATACATTCTGGAACTCTCTTTTTGGACCGAAGGAATGCCTTTCTCCCAATATCAGGCGTTTCTCAGGAGGTACGGCTTCCCTGAGCTGCTCACTATCGAAGGATCTCCGGAAGTAATCCGCACAGTCCGCCGCGATATCGACGATCTCGGTCGTCTCGGATTGGTAACTGTTCCGGACGTGGGACAGATAGTCCAGGTCCAGTTCGAAGAGTGTACCGCGTGTTTCGAATGCGTGGCGTCATGCCCGGAGAAGGCAATTCGGCATCTCGAAGGCTCAGATCCTCCGGTCTTGATACTGGATCAATCGTTATGCAATGGAGTGGCTTGCCGGAGGTGCGAACGCGCTTGTCCCCCCAAAGGATTCTCCCTTGAGCGATTTTTCAAAGAATAACCTTCAGTATCGATCGCAATCATGGTCGGTGATTATTGTGTCTCCGGATCATGATTGCCTGAGAATTACAGTGAAAAGGGGTTACCATGAGCAAAACAGAAGAGAACCTTAAAGAGGCATTTGCTGGCGAGAGTCAGGCCAGCATGCGGTACCAGGCATTCGCCGAGAAGGCAGATTCAGAGGGTTTTCCAGGGGCGGCCCGATTGTTCAGGGCAGCATCCAGAGCGGAACAGGTTCACGCGTTCAATCACTTGCGTGCCATGCAAGGGATAAGGGAGACTGAAGAGAATCTCCAAACCGCTGTGCATGGGGAAGCCTTTGAGTTCAAAGAAATGTACCCTGCCATGGTCAAAGATTCAGTTGCGGATAATGAAATTGAAGCCAGGCATAGTTTCGAATATGCCATGTCCATTGAAATGGTGCATCACAAGCTCTTTCAGAAAGCGTTGGAGAGTGAGTCCGAAAATGCTTCGGCAAACTTCTACGTTTGTCCGACGTGCGGCCACACTGTCCGGGGCAAGGCGCCGAAAAAGTGCCCGTACTGTGGAGTCGACGGGACCAAGTTTATGGAAATCACTTGAAATTCTTCCTATTATGATTCTTGGTAATCGCAAATTGTTAGTAGGTAATCGTTCGGTCTCGCGTGGGCAATAGGGAATCTGCGCCCTGGAAGGACGACCCAATAGTAGAGTAGCCACGGGCGTAGGAGACTGTCTCAAAAGTCGAATTTTATCCCAGATCGTGGCACGAAGTTCTCATGGTCTCGCTGGCCTGATTGTAGGGGCGCCCCTCGTGGATGCCCGGTAGTGACCGGCCTCCGTGCCGGTCATTGCGGGAGGGCAGGCACGAGGCCTGCCCCTACAAGGATGATGAATCGTGCCACAATTTAATGTGGATTCATGACTTTTGAGACACTTTCGTTAACCCGTGGACAGCGCCATATTCATAAGCATGGTTCAGCGGCCTTGAAAGGGTCAACCAAAAGGTCAATGATTCCCAAATGTTATTGGTGGACTATTCCAGGGTACTGGAAGACAAAGGATTTGTCGCATTGCTTCCGTGGGTTTGCACCCACGGCTATCGTTGCGTAGCCCCTTCGGAGCCGAAGAAATCTCTCTCATGCGTAACTGAATGGTTGAGTTAAGAGCGATTTCTCGTTGTAAGTGAAGCGGGGAAGCGTTGTCTCATACGGAGACCCATGACCTCCCCGCCTATCCTGAGCAGAACTCCAACCTTAGTGCATCAGACAGCTAGATCTCACTTGCCGGGAGTCGGGTCTGCCGGCTTCCCGGTCTGGGCAGCCTTCATGGCCTTCTCAGCTTCTGCCTTGCTCGCGAAAGGACCCTTAACGATCGAGGCCGGGTCCGCGGGTTTCTTATCCAGGATGGATACCTTCCCCTGAGAGTCCTTGGCTACATAGAATTCGTTTGCAGCGACAGCGACAGTGGCTGAGGCAAAAGCCATTAATGCCACTATGACCATTATGAACTGAACAGCTTTCTTCATCGTCTTCTCCTTAATGTTGTTGCTCGGACGAGGAAGTCGTCCTGAGCCGGAATCAGCAGGTCGAAAGACCTTACAGCCGTTTCTGCGTCATCTGCCTAAGTAGTCGGAGCCAGCAAAAAAACCTGACAGCGGGAGGGATAGAATTCTGTGAGCACGAATCGGCTAGGGTGCTTGAGCCTCCGGCTCGATCGTGTTCCTTCAGTTGCCCACGGAAGTGAGACGCTGGGGGCCATGTCATTGCGAGGAGCGGAGCGACGTGGCAATCTCCTGATACGTGCCTGCACTTTCATGGGATTGCTTCGCTTCGCTCACCGGCAGCCTACGTACTCAGACAAAATACTCTCAAACCACCGCCCGAGACTGAAGCCTCCGGTTCGATCGCTTTTGCTGATTGACGTTTTCGGGAATGGTACAGTATGGTGGTGTTCATTCTGAAGCCGAGGAGTGGCGTCTGTTCTTCCGGGAGGCAATCTGAACATCACCTTGTACATGTTGTGCCTGATCTTTTTTCTTTCGGGTGCTGCTGCGTTAATTTTTGAAACACTCTGGTTTCGGCTGGCGGGTCTTACTTTCGGAAACAGTGTTTGGGCCGGAGCAGTGGTTCTGTCGAGCTTTATGGCAGGCATCGCGCTCGGAAACGGACTTGCGGCAGTTCGCGGCAGAAACTTTCGGAATCCCATCGGAACGTACGCTTTCGCCGAAGTCGCCGTAGCGGTCAGCGGATTGGCTCTGGTTCTTGCGTTGCCTTTTCTCACCGGATGGTTTGTTCCGCTCTTCAGGCCTTTTGTGGACAATCCCCTGGTAATTAATCCCTTGAGATTGTTCCTTGCGTTCATACTGATGCTGATTCCCGCAACGGCGATGGGAGTAACTTTGCCGTTGATGGTGAAAGCTCTTCATACGGAAGGTCCGCATTTCGGAAGAGTGCTCGGACTGTTGTACGGTCTCAATACATTGGGCGCTGTAGCTGGAGCCGTTGCAGCGGAAATGTACTTTATCGGAATGTTCGGCATAAGAGGAACAGGCATTGTGGCATGCGTTACGGATCTATTCTGTGCGGCAAGCGCCTTGATGCTGTCCAGAAATCTGGGAAAATCGAAATCTGTCCAACACACTGTTGAAGCTTCGCCACCCTATTCGAAGGGCGTCCGTTTTCTCATGGCCGGTTTTCTCTCAGGAGCCCTTTTCCTCGCTCTCGAGATCATATGGTTCCGCTTTCTCGTTCTTTTCATCAATGCCCACAGCCTGGCATTTGCTATTATGCTGGCTCTCGTTCTCAGTGGGATCGGACTGGGAGGGCTCATTGCATCTCTGCTGTTCCGTTTTCAGTGGGATTTCTCAGCTCTCCTCCCGGCGGTTTCTCTTCTGACAGGAGCTGTATGCGTGCTGACGTACGGTTCTTTCGGATTTCTGGCTCAACCGGGGTCAGAGTATTTCTCGGAGCTGTCCAACACAATCTATTACTCCTTTCCTCTGGTCTTTCCTGTTTCGCTGCTTTCCGGAATCCTGTTTACCATGGCTGCAGATGCGGCGCATCGCAAAATCCTGGGGAGTATCGAAACCACCGGTCGCTTCACGCTTGCAAATACCCTTGGAGCAACCCTGGGGTCTCTCCTGGGTGGGTTTGTACTGCTTCCGTTGCTTGGAATGGAAAAATCTTTCTTCATCATTGCTCTTGGCTATGGAATCCTCACTCTTCTGGTTTTGCCGGAGCGATTCCCTCCTGGGAAGAATGTATTCTCGCTCATAGCATCGACAGCACTGTTTCTCGTTTGCATCCTGCTCTTTCCGTTCGGTTCGATGCAGAAACACCTGCATGCAGTGGGAGAGAGACTATGCGGAGATGAATCCGGATGGCGCATGGCTGCTGTTCGGGAAGGCCTCACGGAAACCAGCCAATACTGGCAGAAGGGATTGTCGGGAAGTCTCGTCAACACCAGACTCTTTACGAATAATCACGCAATGTCGTCCACTGAGCTTCTTGGAAAGCGGTACATGAACTTTTTCGTGTATTTTCCGGTCGCTCTTCATGCAGACCCAAAGGACGCTTTGCTCATATGCTTCGGCGTGGGCAGCACCGCAAAAGCATTATCCGATACAAAATCGCTCCAGTCCATTACCGTTGTGGACATCTCGAAAGATATTCTCGAAGGCTCTCGGGTGATTTTCCGTGATGACATCTCGAATCCGCTGAACGATCCCAGAGTCAGGGTTCACGTAGAGGATGGGAGATTCTTCCTGCAAACGACTACACAGCGTTTCGACGTCATTACCGGAGAGCCGCCTCCCCCATGGTTGGCAGGAGTGGTGAACCTGTATTCGCAGGAATACTTTCAGCTTATTCATGATAGCTTGAAAGAAGGCGGAATAGCTACGTACTGGCTACCGGTTGCGCAACTGGGCGTGGCAGGGTCAAAGTCTGTCTTGAAAGCTTTCTGCAACGTTTTTGAAAATTGCACTCTTTGGACAGGAATAGGGTTCGAGTGGATTATGGTAGGAACTCGCGGAAACGGCGCAAAAGTGTCCGAAAAGCATTTCGCCAAACAGTGGGAAGACCCTCTTGTCGGTCCGAGCATACGTTACTGCGGGTTTGAGGTTCCCGAGCAACTCGGGACTGCATTCCTTATGGACGCCTCCCACATCAAGGAATGGACTAAAGACAGGAATCCGGTAGTAGACAATTTTCCGAAAAGAATCTTCGGGAGACGTTCCGCTGAAGATCCTGCAGACAGTCTGGAATCAGCAATGGAAGTGAGCAAAACCACCGAAAGATTTCAGACGTCAAAAGCGATTGGTTCAATATGGCCTGATGCGCTGGTCTCCAAGTCTTTAGATTTATTTGAAGTTCAACAATTCCTCAATGAATTGTTCCTGAAACCCGTACCGGAGACGGCTATCTTCAACATAGAGACAATGCATCGCATCTTGAAGGATACATCCTTGAGATTTCCCATACTCTGGGCCGTAGGAGGATCGGAGTGTGCTGAAATCGATACGACAGAAATCCGCAATGCTCCTTCAAGAGAAAAGGATAGCGAACTGGTGCTGCGCCTTGCCGCCCACGCTCTTGCGAACCGCAACTTCACTGAAGCAGAGAGATATTTTGCAGAACTCGAGCGACTCTTGCTCGGGACGCATGCAACTTATTACAGGATCTATGCGTTGTGTTTAGCGGGAAAGCCTCAAGAAGCCATGAAGATCGTGGAAGATAATGCCGGACTGTTCAAGTCGCCAGTAGGTGCACATTTTCTGCGATGGCTTAAGGATACATTTTATCCATGAAAAAGTCGTCCCCATATCAATGACCATATGAAGAGACATCTGTAGAATGATGCTAGATCAAAATGCTCTGATAAGAAATGGCATCCCTCTTCAAGATCTTTTTCAGCGGCGTCAAGGCTCGTTACTCGCACGACAGGTCTCGCCACAATGCTTGACTACCCGTGGAATTGGTTTCTGATGAATGGAAACTTTGAAACAGGGCGATGGATGAAATTGAACTTCTCAGCGCACTCAGTCTTCACAAAAGGTGAACCGATTGATGAACCGCTTGAGCTGGATTGCAGCGGAAGGGCTTATGCTGGTTATGGCAAATCCAGCCATTCCTCGGTTGGCCCAACGGCAAACCGCATCGAATGAAAATGTTTGCATTTCGTCGAACTCTAATGCCTTTATCAGGAAGGTTCGCTTTTCTCCCCGAACGCTCTTAATTCGTCCCACCTTGATCCCATCTTCGGAAATGTCCATGACAATAAATTCTGAGAATACGTCATTCATGTCATAGACGGGAACGTTGCCGAGAGGTTTGCTCCGCCTGAACCTTCTTAGATCACGATCCACTACATCGGGAATACGCTCTGTTGTTCGGTTCGCCAGGTCGAACTCGTTCAGAATTCCTGAGTCCAGGAGTTTCCGAAAAATGCTGTTCAGTTGTTCGGTAGAAGTGAGACCGAAAATCTTCATGAGCTGGACGTCGGTCATCCCCGCTCGGAATTCTCTCACGAAATCCTGAGCCCTTATTCTCTTCCGGCACGTCATGTCGCCCCCCATATGCGGATCGCCGTTAGACTTCCAAGCGCCTCTCAAAACAAACGACGGCAGAAATTTGATTCAGCAGCTTAAGCCGCTTTATCTAAAAAAGAGTCGATATTTTATTCTAGAACCACTCTGTCCCTGTGGCAATAAATTTCTGCGGTAGATCGTCCATGCATTACGAATGGGCCATTACCCGCTTCAGAGTATCGCTCAACTGCTTTGCCGTGTACGGCTTCGCTACCATTGCCTTGAAACCGAACGTGGCATAATCGGCCATCAAAGGATCGTTGGAATACCCGCTTGACACCACAGCCTTGACGTTCGGATCTATATGAAGCAACATCTGCATGGTCTCGGCGCCTCCCATGCCATCTGCAACGGTCAAGTCCAGAACAACTACATCAAAAGGATGTGATGACTCTCTTGCCGCGTTGTACAGCTTGATAGCCTCCGATCCGTCCCTGGCCAGCACGACGGTATACCCCAGAGTGGAGAGGACTTCGCATACAACATCTCGTATAGAAAGCTCATCATCCATGATCAGTATCTTACCATCTCCTAACTGAGGGAGCCCGTTTACATCGAACAACCTTCTCGGCACTGCTTGTGCAGCCGGGAGATAGGTGTACATCGTTGTGCCGACACCCTCTTTGGATTCGGCAGTAATTAAGCCACCATGATTCTTTATGATTGAGTAGGCAGTGGCAAGACCGAGTCCGCTGCCCTTGTTCTTGGTGGTGAAATACGGATCGAAAATCTTCGGCAAAACCCTTTCCGGTATGCCGATACCCTGATCGCGAACCGATATTTTTACATAATCCCCCTCTTCCAGCGGAAGCGCTTGTGTAGAGATTGCTCTGACATTTTCGGCCTGAACCTGAATCATGCCCCCCTGAGGCATGGCATGCACGGCATTGATCACGAGATTGTTAAGGACCTGACCGATTTGCCCCTCATCCACATCCACCGGCAGGAGATCGTCAGGAATCAGGAAGTCACAACGGGAACTGGAGCCTGTAACAGCGAAATTGCACGAATCTGCTATTAATTGCGAAATAATCGTAGTCTTTTTTATCGGAATGCCACCCTTTGAAAAAGTGAGCAAT
The DNA here is from genome assembly GCF_000266945.1 of Desulfomonile tiedjei DSM 6799. Classification (NCBI taxonomy): domain Bacteria; kingdom Pseudomonadati; phylum Thermodesulfobacteriota; class Desulfomonilia; order Desulfomonilales; family Desulfomonilaceae; genus Desulfomonile; species Desulfomonile tiedjei. Next base: position 2,432,817 of record NC_018025.1, on the reverse strand, counting down.
TGTTTAGTAAGTCCCTGTGCCTGGAGACAGGCTTTTTCCGCTTCTGTCAGCCTGATCGTCGCCTTCTCCGGAAAATGTGCCTGCATTTTTGCAAGAGAAATGTTCCCCAAAATTGCAGTCAGAATATTGTTGAAGTCGTGAGCGATGCCACCTGCCAGAACGCCAAGTGACTCGAGCTTCTGAATTTTTACCAGTTCTTCCTCCATCTTCCTTCTGCCGGTTATGTCAACGAGGAAATTCAAGGACGCGGGCTTGCCTTCCCATGTCAGGGCCACTGCATTGATTTCCATCCATTTGAGGTTACCGAGACGGTCAACAATCCTGAATGCATAAACCTGAGGAGGATTCAGCCCTGCAAGCCTTTGGGAGTATCTTCCTGCCACCAGGGCCCGGTCGTCGGGATGGATGAACTCCACGAAAGGTCTGGAAGTGAGTTCCTCCTCGGAATAGCCCATGATTTCTACTGCTTTCCGATTGACAAATCGGAGCATCTCTCCTTGAGCCACAAGAATGGCTTCATTCGCGTTTTCCACAACCAGCCGATATTTCTCTTCCGATTCTCTGAGAGCCTCTTTCGCTCGTTTTCTCTCAGTAATGTCTCTCGCAGTGCCATGAACTCCAACCGGCTTTCCGTCACCTATAATGACCCGGGAGTTAATCTCGAACCAGTGAGAAGTTCCGTCTTTCGATCGGACAAGGATTTCGTACGGACCGCTCCTTTCCACACCTTCTTCGCTTTTTTTTCGGAGTTCCTCTGCAACAATCGGCAAAGACTCAGGATCGACGATATCTCGAAGATGCAGGGATTGAAATTCAGTTGACGAGAATCCGAGGATTTTTCTTGCGGCCTCGTTGACCGATATACACCTGCCGTTCATATCGTGGGTGTAAATAATGTCTGACGCATTCTCAAAAAGGTCTCGATATTTTGCTTCGCTCTCCCGCAGGGCCTCTTCACTCCGTCTGATATCCTCGGTTTTCCTCCGAACAATTGTCCTCAACCTTGCATTCCATCCCCAAACCCAGAGCGAGAGCAAGAGAACAGCGCTAATTCCGATAACAATATGCCAGAGATAATGATCTATCCACGATTTTTCCGGTCTGAACTTTGTGCCAAGCCACTTTTTGCTGATCTTATCAAGAACTCCCGTCTTCCGGGCTTCCTGGATCCCTTTGTTCAAAATGCCTATGAGCAAAGCATTTTGCTTGTTCGAAGCCATACAGTTTCTACCGGTATACAGAGGTTCCCCAACCTTCTTGATGCGATCCGTAAGCCGACTACTGAAAATATGATACAGCACGATCTGTTCGTCACCGATCACCGCATCGGCCTTACCGGCAATGACCATATCGGCAGCTTCAGCAAAATCGTTCGTATCGAGTATCTCGAAACGAATCTGTTTGAATTCCAGGAACTCCTTGGCATAATCACCCTTCTGTACGGCAACGATCTTGCCGTTCAGATCCTTGATATCTTTAATATCGGTTCTATCTGCCTGGACGAACATCGATGCCGGCACATCGTACAAGGTTTCGGTGAATGCGAATTTCTCGTCACGTCTGTCACTGTAGAAGAGACTGGTGAGAACGTCTGCTCTTCCCGATAGTACGGCTTCCTGTGCTTGCTGAAAGGTTGCGTCAGCGAATACCGGCTGAAATCCTATTTCCACTGCCAACCAACGGATCACATCCAGCATCATGCCCTCGCATTGCCCGTCTTTATTCGCGAACTCAAAAGGCGCATATCGTGTCTGGCTGATGAACGAAACGGTTTGTTTGTTGCGAATATATTCCTGTTCCGCACTTGAAAGCGTGAGGGCGTGGACAAAAGAAACGGGCGCAATCAAAAAAGCGGCAATGAAGAAGAAGGCTATCGTCATAACCATTCTTCTGCGTACAGCCATTCTTGTCCTCCCGTTCAGGAATTGTCCTGACGATTCCCCGATTATGTAGGTGTCTGCTCCAGAATCTAGCAGTCGGAGCCTCCCCCGATAGGAAAAAAGTGATCCGAATGGAATTCTTCCAATTCCAAGCGGCATTCACCTTATGAGAATAAGAGTCCTGTTGATCTCTGGTTTTTTAATGTAGCTCTGACAAATGCACTCGGTCAAGCAATATATTTCAGGAGGTTACCTGATACGAACAAACCCCGGCATTAGAGCCGGATGAAATCTGAAAGTGATTCATATGAGAAAGCATCTCCACGGAACTTTCCTCCTCCGCGAGATGTGTTAGAGTATGATTGAAGGACTGGAGCGTTTCGGTACATGCATGAGGGACTCCAGGACCTTTTTTTTGCCAGGGATGGATATGGCCGATCAATATTATCCGAGCTCTTCTGCCTGGAGTCCGCTCAGACATTCTATTTTTCGAGCACTCTGGACAGCAGCGATTGTCTCAAATATCGGGACATGGATGCAGAATGTGGGTGGGGTGTGGCTCATGACTTCCCTCACCACGTCGTCTTTGATGGTGGCTTTGATGCAGACGGCCACGAGTCTACCAGTATTCCTTGTCGTGCTTCCGGCTGGAGCGGTGGCCGATATTGTAGATCGGCGCAGGATGCTCCTTTTTACCCAGGGATGGATGTGTGCAGCAGCGGCAGGTCTGAGCGTGCTTACCATCCTGGGAGCGACCACTCCATGGCTCCTGCTTCTCTTCACATTCGCACTCGGGTTGGGAGCGGCGGCAAACATGCCGGTGTGGCAAGCTGTTGTCCCCGGACTCGTTTCGAGGGACGAACTGCCATCTGCTGTAGCCTTGAACGGTGTGGCGTTCAATATAGCTCGAGCTTTGGGGCCCGGGCTGGCAGGCATTATAGTCGCCATAGCCGGGCCGGGACCCGTGTTTCTCCTTAATGCCGCTTCATTCGCAGGTGTTATTGCGGTTTTGTACGGATGGAAGTTCTCTCCAGCCGAGCGTTCGCTGCCCCCGGAACACGTGATAGAAGCCATTCGGACAGGGGCACGATATACAGTTCACGCTGCGGAACTTCGTGCCGTGCTTGTGCGCTGTTCGGTCTTCATTTTCTCTGCCAGTGCTTTGTGGGCACTCATGCCGGTGGTCGCACGCTATAAGCTGGGTATGGATGCTATCGGATTCGGATGGTTTTTCGGCTGTATCGGAGTTGGAGCGCTGATAGGCGCTGCAATTCTGCCTATCCTGAGACGCAAGTTTGCCACGAATGTGCTCATAAGCAGTGCCACTGTTGCGCTGGCGGTTGTGCTCCTGATCATGGGATATGTCCGGAACATCGGTCTGTTGTACAGTGCCATGATTCTCGCGGGAGCAGGCTGGATGGCAGCCATGTCCAGCTTCACCGTCGCGGCACAAATAGCCGTGCCGTCCTGGGTTCAGGCTCGGGCGCTGGGGTTTTACGTACTCTCGTTCCAGGGAGGCATGGCTATTGCCAGCGTTATATGGGGAACAATCACTCAGCACTTCGGAAGTACTCTTGCTCTCACTTGTGCTGCGTTTGGGCTTTTGGGAAGCCTTGTCACTGCCAGAATTTGGCCGATGAGGCCCGGACCCGGCGCAGACTTGACGCCTTCGCTTCATTGGCCGGAACCCAGCGTGACCGTACCGCTGGACCCCGAAGAAGGTCCTGTGCTGATAATGCTGGAGTACACCATCGATCCCGGCAATGCGAACGAATTCGTTCACGCAATGTACCGACTGGGCAACATTCGACGACGCGATGGAGCGAGACAATGGGGCTTGTTTCGCGACCTTGCAATGTCAGGAAGATATGTAGAGACGTTTGTCCTGGATTCCTGGGCCGAGCACCTGCGGCAACATGCCCGCATGACGGTTTCAGACCGTGCAATTGAAGACCGGGTGAAAGGTTTTCATCTTGGCGACTCGCCTCCGACAGCCTCTCATCTCATTTACGAATACGATCGCGACAAATGAGCCAAGAATCGGCTTTCTATCCGATCCTCTTGAAACATCGAAATCTAATTTTGCGATTATCGGAACCGAAGTGAATGGAAAGTATTATACTCCTTGACTAATAGCGGCTTTGGCAAGATTATACCGATCGATGGCGCACTGCAACTTGGACCTTCTATAGCAAGACAAAGTATGTAAAGCCTATTGTCATCGAGTTGTCTTGACGACATACTGCAATTTTTGGAGGACGTTGTGAAAGAATCAACTGAAATTCATGGTTATTGCGATCAACGCTTCCTGGCAGTGAAGGACGCATTTGCCGGGAACTTCGAGTCCGGTTTAGAAGTGGGAGCGTCGTTTGCGGTCACGCTCGATTCGGAATACGTAGTCGATCTTTGGGCAGGGCACGCGGATGCAGCGCAAACAATGCCGTGGGAACGGAATACGATCACGAATGTATATTCAACCACAAAAGTGATGACAACCCTGTGTGCGCTCATGCTGGTCGATCGCGGTCAACTTGATCTGGATTCGGCGGTGGCTGACTATTGGCCGGAATTTGCGCAAGGGGGAAAGAGCGAAATAATAGTCCGTTGGCTGCTCAGCCATAGCGCGGGACTAGCAGGCATCAACGAGCCCCTTCCAATGGAAGCACTCTATGATTGGGGCAGAATTACAGAAATCCTGGCACGTCAAGAGCCGTGGTGGCAACCCGGAACTCAAAGTGGTTACCATATGGTGACGTTCGGGTATCTCGTCGGAGAACTGGTCCGACGCATTTCCGGAAAGACCCTGGGTTCGTTTTTCCGTGACGAGGTCTCGGTTCCGCTGGGAGCTGATTTCCACATTGGTTTACGCAGGGAGCACGACGCTCGCGTTGCAGAACTCATCCCGCCGCCGCCGATGGAGCCACCGGTTTTCGACCCGGAATCATTTGCAGCGAGAACGCTCTTTAATCCGCCGATCATCCCGGGGTATTCCGACAGAGCCTGGAGAGCTGCGGAAATCCCTTCCAGCAACGGACACGGGAACGCTCGCTCCGCAGCTCGAGTTGGCTCACTTCTGGCTTGCGGAGGCCAGTTGGACGGTCTGCGGTTGCTTTCTCAGGCGACAATCGATCACGCAATCGAAGAACAGTACAATGGCACGGACGTTGTGCTCGGTGCGCCCGTGCGATACGGATTGGGTTTCGGTTTGGTCAACGAAGCGCTTCCATGCTTAAGTCCACGTTCGTTCTACTGGGGTGGCTTCGGCGGGTCCTGGCTTGAGATGGACCCGGACTCCAGGCTGTGTTTTTCGTATGTAATGAACAAACTCGAAGCGAATCCTGGCGGCGACGTGCGCATGATTGGATTGAGAAACGCCGTTATGACTGCGATGCAATCGAAGTGACGTCATAGTAACCCCACAACCACCCGGCTGGATCGAGAAGCAGCCGTGACCGATAGGAAGGGGTCTTGAACAGGCTCAAGTTCATCGCTTTCACGACTAGCTGAGACGGATTTGAAAACGTCAAGCAGGAATCGCACTCGTCCCGATGAAGTGAACGCTTCGCGACTATGAATCAGCCTTTTCGATGCATTTGAGAATTTATTGTGAGTGATTAGACTGATTATTGGAAGGATGAATGCTGAGAATTGGCTCAGTGTGGATTCGACAAGAATTGTACAAAGGTGGATTTGTATTCACTTGGAGGGTGTCATGATTTCAGAAAGAGGTCGGAAATTAAATATTCTGTTGGTTGAAGACAACCCTTTTGATATTTTTCTCACCAAAAGAGCACTAGAAGACAGCAAGATCAACCTACGGCTGCATGTGGTCGAAAATGGGGCCGATGCCGTACATTTTTTGCACCAAAAATGTATACAGCGAGATACGGATATTCCATGCCCCGATCTCGTTCTCTTAGACTTGAACTTGCCAGGCATGAGCGGCACGGAAGTCCTGGAAGAAATTAAGGGGAATCCGTTCACTTTACATATTCCGGTTATTGTCTTGACCACTTCGGACGAACCGCGCGATATTTGTGAAGCCTACTTTCTCCAAGCGAACTGTTTTATCACCAAACCCGTTGATGTGGATCAATTCACAGCCGCGGTACAGTCAATTGAAAAATTCTGGACTGAAGTTGCCAAGCTACCACCCGATAGCGGTACTTGACTGAGACCATTTCGCAGTTATGCATATAAGATAGCGAAGGCTGGGGTGTCCTGAGCGGAGTGATCAGACGGCTTTGCGTCGTCCGGAGCGAAGGATACCCCAGCCTCTCAGATTATAGCGGTTATCGAAAGTCTTGACGGAATCCAATGCCTGCAATGAGAAGAATCAGTAGCGCCGGCGTCCCTGCCGGCGAGAACTTATTGATTTGTTTGGTGAATTGTTCGCCGGCACGGAGACCGGCGCTACCAATTGCTGGGAACTGCTCTTCACAATCCGTGATTACTTTTGAGAATCGGTATATGAAAAGAAAAGCGAATCGGTATGAGAGATGAACATTATCCTTCAATCTCGATGAATTTTAGCGCATATTTTCGGAACACAGTCCCGAAAAATGGGAGCAAGAGGACCGGTAAATGACACATGATCGAAGAGTTGCTCTCGTAACCGGCGGCGGCCAAGGTATAGGCAAGTGTATCGTGAGGCACTTGCTTGGCCATGGAATGGCTGTTGTGATAGCCGAAATTGACGTTGAAGCAGGAGGAGAGGCTGAAGAGAGCTTCAAGCATCTTGGGCCGGTCCGGTTTTGCGAAACGGACGTGAGCAATGAAGCTTCGGTTGAAAGTGCAGTTCATCAGACCATTGAACATTTCGGCAGACTGGATGCGCTCGTGAATAATGCAGGCATTGCCCATCCGGGTAATGCGCCTGTACATGAGCTTCGATTGGAGGATTGGAACAGAGTGATTGGGATCAACCTGACCGGAATGTTTCTCTGCGTCAAGCATAGTGTCTTGCACCTGCGGCGTGCCAGAGGCGCCATAGTCAACATTGCTTCCACCAGAGCACTCCAATCGGAACCAAATACTGAAGCGTATTCTGCCACGAAGGGAGGGGTTTTGGCTTTTACCCATGCTTTGGCCATGAGCCTGGGACCGGATATCCGTGTCAATTGCATCAGCCCGGGTTGGATCGATGTGAGCGAGTGGAAAAAGAGCCGATTTGCCAAAAAGCCGCATTTTACCGAACAGGATCATGCTCAGCATCCAGCAGGCCGCGTAGGAAAACCGGAAGACATCGCTACCCTGGCCGCTTTCCTGATTTCCGACGAAGCAGGATTTGTTACCGGTCAGAACTTCATTGTGGATGGAGGAATGACTAAGAAGATGATCTATGTGGAGTAGCACTGAGTTTCATTCTCTTTCGGCATCTTCCTTGCTTGCCCCTCTGTCGGAGCTGTCACGTTGCTGCAGTCGCTTGAACTGTTTCTGAAGAGACTCCAGTTCCTCGTCGGATAGCTCTTCCAGATCGATAAAACTGTTACGTGCTTCTTTCATGGATTTGATCAATTCATCAAGCTTGAGTTGAACCGCTTTCGATTCCCGGTTTTGAGTATTCTGAATCAAGAACACCATTAAGAAGATAATAATTGTGGTGCTCGTATTGATGATGAGCTGCCATGTATCCGAGAATCCGAAGAAGGGACCGGTTATCCCCCAGAGGAGGATGATTGTGACGGCCGCGGAGAAAATCCACGGAGAGCCCGCAATATCCGAACACTTGTGAGCAAATTTCCGGAAGAGCTCATTAAAACGTTCACTCTTCTTTTCGTTCATCCCAAGATCTCAGACCCATTCTCCGTGAAATAAAGGCTCCACCGGACGATTCGACTTGTCCAATCTCAATTCTCTAAATATGTCCGCTGACGATTCGGATTCGTGCTCGGTTTTGAGTTGGATACCAAGCTCCTTTTTTATGTCCTCTGCTGCAGAGATCAGGACGAATTCGACCCCTTCCCTGTCCAACAGCTCCGTTGGATCGGCATTTGTAAACGCTTTGTCTTGAAACTGTTCCTGGAGCTTTTTCGGGTAGTCGGCTTTTTCCTTCTTGGGCAAACCTGTTTTCGGTGGAGAGCTGCGTTCAGGATTCTTCACGGCAATGATATAACTCGCCTCCTCCTCGATGTTGAAATCCTCCTGAACATCTCCAGGACTTTCCGGCAATTCCAGAGCGTACACGAGATGAGTATGGTCTCCATGTCGCAAAATCTCATATACCCCTTCCCCGGCGGGTCTGGCCGGTGACATATGTCGTTCGACTCTTGTTTTTGTGGAATAGTGTTTCCCTCCGAGTTCATCACGAATCGACTCGGGGTGCTTCGCAATCATCTCCACAAAACCCCAATAGCGCTGACCTTTTGATTCAGGGTCTGGCATTTCTTTCTGGCCGATCACGGTGAGTCGGGCTGCCTTTTTCCCTTCGGGACTCAAGACCATGTACAGTCGTTGAACGGCCGAAGGACCTGTGGCTTTCTTCTTCTCGACCCTGGGACGATAGAGAAAATAGATATTTCCTTTTTCCAGGATCTCGACTCTTTTTGCTGAACCTTTTTTTGCCATTTTCTATATCCCGAATAAGTAGTTTTTATATGATTTGCATTCCTGTTAATTGCTGTACAACTCCGTCCCACAGGCTTCCAGCTAAATGGAATAGCCTCTGCTCGTTAATCTTGGACACTTGAACTCGATCTTTGGATACAGACAATTATACTTCTGCCGAAAGTTCTGTCCCGCAGAGACTAAAGAAAATAGCCTGGTAATTCAGAAGCTGTCTCAATAGTCGAAATTCACCCCAGATCGTGGCACGATCTTCTCATTAGCTTTCCGGCCTGACTGTAGGGGCGGACCAGAGCGTCCGCCCAAATAAGGGCAGACACGTTGGTCTGCCCCTACACGGATGGAGAATCGTGGCACGATTTTGTTGCTCAAAATAATCTTGCAGCAGTCTCTTCATTACCAGGAATTTGCGTATCAGCCGTCCCTCCAGGAGTCCAACATCATGAGGTTTTTCCTGAGCCGGTGATGAAGAGTAATACAAACAGTACGCATGCTCGGGAAAAATCATAGATAAACCTGAGAGAGAATCGGTTCTGCAATTCCACTATTCCCTTGCCACACGGTTGTGAACATAATAACCTTACAACATGACAGGAAGTGAGCTCTTGGTATTAATTTTGCATCCCACCGTCGTGCGGGGAATAGTTCATGGCTAAGAAGAAAAGCGCAGATGGGAAAGAGGGTCAGAAGCACAAATTGCAGGGGACTTCAGAGGGAATCAAACCTGCAAACCAGAAGGTCCTTATTGAATCACAATCGAGACAAAGAGACAGGCAAACGCTCCGAGTTGTCGGTATCGGTGCGTCAGCCGGTGGCCTGGAAGCTTTCGAACATTTCTTCACCAATCTCCCTCCCGATACAGGCTTGTCATTTGTGCTTGTCCAACATCTTGACCCCACCCATAAGAGCATTCTCACCGACCTGATCAAGAAGTATACCCGGATGGAGGTCAGGGAAGTCACAGATGGCACGGTGATCGAAGCCAACTATGTCTACGTCATCCCGCCGAACAAAGACATGGCCATCTTGAACGGCACGCTTTACCTCATGGACCCCTCTTCCCCGAGAGGTTTGCGTCAGCCCATAGACTTCTTCTTCCGATCCTTGGCGGAAGACCTCAAAGAGCAAGCCATCGCCATTGTGCTGTCCGGAACCGGAAGCGAGGGAACCCTGGGCATACGAGCCATCAAGGGTGAAGGCGGCATGGTCATGGTACAGGACCCCGGAACGGCCAGGTACGATGGAATGCCCAGAAGCGCAGTCGCCACCGGACTGGTTGACTATGTCGTATCGCCTGACAAAATGCCGCACCATTTGCTGGCATATGTGCGGCATGCCCCCGGTGCCATACCTACGGCAGACGTCGAGCCGACGGGTGAAGACGGCAACATTGTCCAGAAGATCCTGATCCTGGTTCGGGCAAGGACTCATCACGATTTCACCCATTACAAGAAAAACACGATCATCCGCCGCATCGAGAGACGTATGGCCGTTCACCAGCTCCTCAAGAAGCAGGATTACTTGCGTTTTCTTCAAGACGATCCGTTAGAGGTGAAGACGCTTTTCAAAGAACTCCTCATCGGAGTGACGAACTTCTTTCGTGAGCCGGATGCATTCGAGGCATTACAGAAGAAAGCCCTTCCCAAAATACTGAACGGGGACAGCCAGTACATGCGAATATGGGTGCCTGCGTGTTCAACCGGCGAGGAAGCGTATTCCATTGCAATGCTTGTGCAAGAATATGCGGCAGAAGCAAAGATCGACTTTCACCTGCAGATATTTGCCACGGACATAGACGAAGAAGCCATAGAAAAAGCTCGCCTTGGAGTCTATCCGTTGAGCATCGCAGCAGATGTCAACCCCAAACGGCTCGAACGATTCTTTATCAAGGAAGAGAACCAATTCCGTATCAAGAAAGAGCTTCGGGAAATGATCGTGTTCGCTTTCCAGAACGTCATTTCAGACCCGCCTTTTTCGAAATTGGACCTCATTAGCTGCAGAAATCTCCTCATCTACATGAATACCGAATTGCAGAAACGGTTGATTCACCTCTTTCATTATGCCCTAAAATCCGACGGATTCCTTTTTCTGGGTGCCTCGGAGTCAGTCGGGTCTTATTCGACATTGTTTACCATGGCGGATCGCAAATGGAAACTGTACCAGCGAAAGGACACGGCCACCATGGCGGCCCTGCAGCCAAATCTTCAGTTCCGCGAGTCTTCGGAATTGCCCGAGATCAAAACTGAATTGAGATTGACGAAAGCCACTTTCCGAGACATTGCAGAAAAGGCGTTGCTAGAGGCCTACCATGCAGCAGGTGTTGTGACTGACGAGAAACTTGATGCCATTTATTTCTACGGTTCCACAGCGCGATATTTGTCGCCGGCCTCAGGAGAAGCGAGTTTCAACCTTCTCAAAATGGCCCGTGAAGAACTGAGGTTCGAACTCGCCAATGCTGTACGGAGAGCTCAGACCGAGAACAAGACAGTGGTACGCCCCGGCTTGCGACTGAAAAGTAAACAGGGCTCTGAGGCAGTCAACCTCATTGTTCGACCCGTGCTCGCTCCGTCCAACAGACACCTGCTTCTCATACTATTCGAGGAAGCAACGTATGCGAAGGGAACAAAGGAATCGGAAGATGTGCCCCTGCCCCAGGATGAGAGCGACGTCCAGGCAAGAAACCGCGAGCTCGAGCATGAATTGGCGTCCGCTAAGGAGTATCTGCAGACCACCATTGAAGAACTGGAAACCTCAAACGAAGAGTTGAAATCAACGAATGAGGAATTGCAGTCGGCCAATGAAGAGCTCCAGAGTACGAATGAGGAACTGGAAACTTCCAAGGAAGAACAGCAGTCCGTGAATGAAGAACTGGCTACGGTCAATTCAGAATTACAGCAAAAGATAGAGGAACTGTCCAAGGTCAATGATGATATGAATAACCTGCTCGCCAGCACGCAGGTCGGAACGATATTTCTTGACACAGATATGAACGTCTTGCGTTTCACCCCTGCAGTCACGGAGTTGATCAACCTGATTCAAAGCGATATAGGTAGGCCGTTGGCTCATATTGTCTCAAACCTTAATTACGACAGGATTGTCGAGGACTCTCGGCGTGTTCTCGAAAGCTTGATTCCACGCACGAGAGAAGTTCAGACGAAAGACGGTCGCTGGTTCGTGATGCGTATGCAGCCCTACAGAACGACGGAAAACGTCATTGAAGGGGTAGTTCTGACGTTTGTGGAGATAACCTTCCAAAAGCAGCAGATGGCGGAGAACGTGCTCTGTGAGAGTATCATGAACATGGCACGTGAGATTTTCTTGGTCTTGGACGAGAGATTGACCGTGACCTCGGCGAATGGCCAATTCTACGAGGCGTTTGCTGTGCGCAAGGAAGACACCATTGGAAGACGGCTCTACGATCTGGGGAATCGGCAGTGGGATATTCCCGACTTGCGGCAGCTTCTCGAAAAAATCATTCCGGAACATAAGGAAGTCAAGGGATTCGAAGTGGAGCATGAGTTCGAATCCATAGGGAGGCGGAAAATGTCCTTGGATGCAAAGCAGATTGATGCCGACGGAGACAAACCAAGACTTATTCTCCTAGTCATCCAAGACATCACCGACCGGCCCTGATGGAAGTGAGGAGAAAGCCGTGGACGAACCCGAGAAATTACGTAACTGGGCAGAGAAATTTCTCGAAGCTCGCAGTGAGGATGTCCATGACATATCTGATCTCTCTCCGGACGACTTGAAAAAGATGATCCACGAATTGCGGGTACACCAAATAGAGTTGGATATACAAAATGAGGAACTGCGTCAGATGCAAAGCGAACTGGAAACCGCGCAGGCCGAGTATTCCGAACTCTATGAATTTGCGCCGACGGGCTATTTCACGTTTGACCGGCGCAGCTTTATTCGACAAGTTAATTTAGCGGGCACTCGACTCCTGTCCAATAGGCCACGATCTTTCCTGGTCAACACCCCTTTCTCGAAATTCGTTCATCCCGATGATGTTCGCACGTTCCTCCTACACTTACGACAAGTCTTTGACGACGGGGATCGGCAAGTCTGCGAGATCAGGCTGAACATCAACAGCGAGCATAAGTTCGTGAGGCTTGAAAGCGCTCCGGCCAGGGACTCTGATGGGCACGTGACTGACTGCCGAACAATTGCAACGGATTTGACAGACCGAAAGAGATCGGAACAGGCGCTTGAGCAGAGTGAGCAACGATTCAGGTCAATCTTTGAAGGAGCCGAGGACTGCATATTTTTGAAGGATCGGTCATTACGATATGTTCAGGTAAACCCGGCTTTCGAGAACCTTATTGGAGTTCGAGCCTCCGAAATTATTGGAAAGAGGCACGAAGATTTGTTCCCGGAGGATGCGCCGGACCGTGTCAGAGGCATAGAACTGCGGGTTTTGGAGGGAGAGGCAATAGAAGACGAAGACACTCTCATTGTTCGAAGTGCACCTATGAAGTTTCTCGCCACGAGGACTCCACTCCGGGGAACTTTGAACGAGGTCACAGGCATCTCGACCATATTGCACGACATCACTGATCGGAAAAGAGCAGAAGTGCCCATCCCCCCGATGAAGGCAGAATACGTCTCCGAGGCTATGCAAGCCACATTGAACCAGGCGAAAGTTGCAGCAAAGGGAGTCTCTACCATTCTACTGATCGGCGAGAGCGGCAGTGGCAAGGACTATCTTGCCAATTACATCCACGAACATTCAAACCAGGCCAACGGCCCGTATTTCTCCGTCAATTGTGCGGCTATAGCCTCAGAGCTTGCAGAATCGGAACTCTTCGGTCATGAGAAAGGGGCCTTTACCGGTGCTCTAGGACGAAAACGAGGACTCCTGGAATTGGCTGAGGGTGGGACTCTCCTGCTGAATGAGATTGGCGATCTGCCGCTCCGACTGCAGGCAAAATTATTGACTTTTTTGGACACAAAGACATTCACTCGTGTCGGTGGAGAGAAGGAAATCCCTGTCAGTGCCAGACTCATTGCAGCAACCAATAGAGATTTGAAGAAGGCGGTCGAGGAGGGAGATTTCAGAAAAGACTTATTCTACCGGCTCAACGTCGTGTCCATCCCGGTGCCTCCGCTGCGAGACCGACGAGACGACATTCCGATTCTGGTCCAGGAGATTCTCCATACAATTCGCTCCGAAATGCAGATTCATAAAATGCCGATCCTTAGTCCTTCTGCAATAGATGAGCTCAAGAAATACAGATGGCCCGGAAATGTACGGGAACTTCGAAACGTACTTGAACGGGCTGTAATGCTCTCATCCGGAAAAGAGATCGATCCTTCCCATCTGGGACTGACTGAAGGCAGGGGTCTGCTTCCCGGAAATCAAGGAGTATCCTTCACCGTGTCATTTCCGAACAGCCAGTCTCTCAACGAGATGACTCGGGAGTTGAAACGGTTTATGGTAATTGAAGCACTGCGACTGTCAGAGGGCAGCAGAGTAGAGGCAGCTAGACTGCTGGGAATTTCCCGCTATTCCCTGAAACACTATATGAATACTCTCGGTTGCGATGAAGAGGAAACGCAGGAATAATGGTCCTCCAGGAGCTGTTGCGAAATCTGGATCACGGCTGAAAGCCATTGGATAAGACACCCCCCTATTATAGACCGCTTGCTACTCTTCAGGCTACAGAGCGCTCCCCTTCACTATCTACTTTCCCGACTTCTTATAGCTGATTGCCACGCCTGCGCCTCTGTCGTCAAAAGTAGTTTCGAAATTTTTCAGGTTCTTGAGATATTCAACGTAACTCTCTAATCCGAACCCGGTGTTCATGCGATCGGAAACGTTATGCGTCGTGTAACAGCCCCCGACGATTAATTTCGGCGCTACAGCATCGAAGTAATTCTTGTACCACTCCTTGTCCGCGTCGGAGAAGACGAAGTCGAACGGTCCCTGCAACCCAGGGACCAACGTATGGGCATTCGCGAGCCGTGCATCGATATATTCAGATAGTCCGGCTTTCCTGAAATTGTCCACTGCCTTTCTATATCTGGATTCGTCAACCTCTATGGTGATCAATTTGCCGCCGGTTTTACTCAGCGCCCAAGCAATCCAGATCGAAGAGAAGCCCGTTGAAGTACCGATCTCAAGCGCTTTCGTATACTTGTTCTGGATGATAATATCGTAAAGCAGCCTTGCGTCCGCTTCAGGAACGTTCCAATCGTGCCACTCCCGTGCATGGCTATTCAGGAAGGCTTTCACTTTCTTATCCAAAGCTACAGCCTTATTCTCCTGTGCGAAGAGCAAAGGAACGCAAGTAAAGAGGCACGTGAACAGAAGAACAAAGATCGTGAATTGTGTCAAAGCATACCTCCAAAATGATCGAGTTCTTTCGAAATTGAAACTCAACTCTTATTTTCCGATAGCGAAGCTGTCACTTCACAAGCTTCAAGCAATCGTATCGAATTGCTATGATAAAAGCTTCACTCTCGATCTGTATCTCACGTATGCCAATGCCATGGGAATAGCTGCCAAAGCAGTCAGGATTAATGCATAGATAATCTCTCCCTGAAATCCCCTCTCCAGGTACACTGTCCGGCCCAAGGGATCGCTCAGACTGGTCGCTATTCTCAGCAATACTATGGCCAACGGAATGCCGAAAAAGAACGTACATAAAATGCTGACTATATCAAAGAGCTTTTTCGCGTCCTGGACACTGTCACATTGAGCTGATGGAAAGCAACTCACGCTCATGGTAGTAATCTCCCTTCCCGTAATTCTTGAACTGAAATTAATTCCTCACTGCTGTTTTGTCCATGAACCCTTTTGGGAAAACCCGATACCTCAATCCTGTAACTCCATATTGATTATCGGATCAGGTTCGTTGTATTAGGTAAGAAATGAAAATGAAGAAATTGGCACCGCTGCACCCTGGGGAAGTGTTGTTCGAGGAATTTATGCTCCCAATGAAGATCAGCCAAAACGAGCTTGGCCGGGCGCTCAGGGTTTCTCCGCGACGAATACATGAAATTGTACACGGGAAACGAGGCATAACGGCAGACACCGCCTTGCGTTTGGCAAGATATTTTGGCACTTCTGCTCAGTTTCGGATGGGTCTTCAAGCCGATTACGATCTCGAGACTGCGGAAGATCGATTGTCCGAAAGAATAGCTCAGGAAGTTGATATCAGAGCCACAGAAATTGCCAGTGTCAGTTGATGTACATTTCCGTCCTTTTACCTCTCGATTACGAATCGGTATCGGGTTATATTATGAAAAGGCTGAGCCTGGGACGGGATACGATATCCTCACAGGATCCAGGGAGCAACTGGCGACGCACGATTCGACAGATCAGGACAAGGAAATCCTATGGAGAGAATCGATTTACCTTTATCAGAACTCACACTTTCCCAAAAGCTTGACCTTATGGAAGCTATTTGGGACGACTTAACGAAACACGACGAGATGATCGAATCACCGGATTGGCATGAGCGCGTGCTCGATGATCGTGAAAAAGCTCTAGCCGCTGGAAAGGCAAAGGCTTCCGATTGGCAGAAAGCTAAAGAGAGAATAAGAAAGAACGTGTCGTGCGAGTAACGATCCTCGATGCCGCTGAGAAAGTCTTGAAGAAGGGTACCACTTTTACGAGCAGCATTCTCCTGGTCTTGGATCATATTTTCTCGATTCCCTTTACTCTGATATTGACTCGCTATCATATTTCGGAGGCGTCCACCGTGTTGTTCTAGGACATCACCGGCTCCTCTGTAAGCGCTTTCCTTTCGCTGTGTATTATAAAATCGTCGAGAATCAGGTCTTGGTTATGGCAATTCTGGATTGCCGCCGGAATCCAAGCTGGACACGGGAAAAATTGATAAGAGACTGAATTAACACGACACAAAAGCAGGTTCTATCGATGACACTTCTACGAAAGCTGAACTGGAATCGAGAAATTTCCATTGACATTAAAGACGATGCGTTTCTGCAAAACAGGAGCCCAATATGATTGAACTGAAGGTGAACGCACAGACGTTTCAGGTAGACGTGGACCCTGACACCCCGTTGCTGTGGGTGCTCAGGGAAGAACTGGGATTGCAGGGGACCAAATATTCGTGCGGGATCGGCGAATGCGGAGCCTGCATGGTTCACGTGAACGGCGAGGCAACCAGATCGTGCGTAACACCTGTATCCGAGGTTACAGAAAAAGAGATCACCACCATTGAAGGACTTGCCGGCTCCATCGCCACTGCCCTGCGCGAGGCATGGGTCGAAGGCGATGTGCCTCAATGCGGGTACTGCCAACCAGGTCAAATCATGAAAGCCGCAGAGTTGCTCGCTTCCAATCCCCAGCCGTCAGATTCGGATATAGATGCTGCCATGTCCCAAGTCTTGTGCCGATGCGGAACCTACAACGAAATCAGACGAGCCATTCATCAAGCGGCAAGGAGAACTCGCACATGAGCCCCACCCCCTTGGATATGGAAAGAAGAGAGTTCCTACAGGTCAGCTTTATCGCAGGCATAGGTCTTGTTGTGGGATGCTCGTCCCCGCGATATGCAGCCGCTTCTTCAGGTGCCGCTTCCACAACGAAAACAGCGGGCGAACTGATCCCAAATCCCTGGATTCGGATTGATAAGAGCGGAACTGTCACCGTGGTGGTTAATCACTCCGAAATGGGCCAGGGTATATTTTCGGCTCTCGCGATGATCGTTGCAGAAGAATTGGAAGCGGATTGGTCCAAGATCCGCACTGAAATGGCTTCTATGGACCCGGTGTACGTAAACCCTGCATTTGGCGTACAAGCAACCGGCGGAAGCACAAGCGTTCGCACGAGTTGGGACGAGCTCCGGAAAGCCGGTGCCGCAACTCGTGAGTTACTGATTTCTGCAGCAGCTTCAACCTGGGGTGTGCCTCCTCGGGAATGTCGAGCAGAGAATGGCAAGGTGAATCATCAAGCAAGCGGCCGCTCGATTCCGTATGGCGATCTGGTAGAGAAAGCAGCCACTATGCCCATCCCGAAGAACGTTCCGCTCAAAGAGCATTATGATTTCAAGATTATCGGCAAGAGCATGCCACGACTGGACACATTGGAAAAAGTCGAAGGTAGAGCCGTATTCGGAATCGATGTTCGGCAGAAAGATCTCCTTATCGCCACGATTCTGCACCCGCCGGTCTACGGAGCACGTTTGAAATCCTTCGATCCTGCCAGGGCGAAAACCATGCCCGGAGTTCGCCATATTCTGCCCGTCTCCACAGGAATTGCAGTGGTAGCCGAGCGCTTCTGGCAGGCAAAGAAAGCGTCTGAAGCGGTGCACGTCGAATGGGATTTGGGGCAGAACGCGAATCTGGATTCGGAGTCAATCAGAGCTCGTTGGGTGGAGCTGGCGAAACAGAGCGGCAAAAATATGCTGAGTGAAGGCAATGTGGACGCGGCAATGAAGAGCACAGCGAAAACCATTGAGGCTGTTTACGAGCTTCCTTTCCAGGCGCATGGGTGCCCTGAACCGATGAACTGCACTGCTTCCGTTCGCGAAGATGGATGCGATATCTGGGTGCCGGTTCAAAATCAAGGGGGCGCCCAGGAAGTGGCCGCAGCGATAACAGGATTGGATCTGGATCGCGTGAGGGTGCACACCACGTTTCTCGGCGGAGGCTTCGGGAGGCGAGGCGATGTGGATTTTGTCGTAGAAGCCGTGGAATTGTCGAAAGCGGTGAAAGCACCTGTAAAGGTCATCTGGACAAGGGAGGAAGATATATGGCACGACCATTTCCGTCCTGCGTCATATCATGTTCTCAGGGCCGGACTGGACTCGACGGGCATGCCTGTAGCCTTTCACCATCGGTCTGTGAGTCCGGCCTGGATGAATAATACGATTGAGATCCTGGCCCCGGCAATTATGCCCCGATGGCTGCCCCGGTTCATGAAGAATGCCGTCTCCAGCGCAGCAATTCCCGTCGTCAAGTATGCTATGAGCGCCAAATCCGCCTGCAGCGGAGCAATCGAGATGGGATACGCATTCGAACATGTTAGCGTGGAATATATCGAAGACGATCCAGGCGTACCCACCGGGGCGTGGAGGTCAGTGGCAAATTCGCGACACGCTTTCGCCGTTGAATCGTTTATCGATGAAATCGCTGTTGCGGGCGGGAAAGATCCATTCGAACTTCGCCTGCATCTCCTCAGGAATTCCCCGAAACGACGGGATGCGCTCAAATTGGCAGCCGAAAAGGCAGAGTGGGAGAAGAAACCTCCAGCGGGAGTATATCGAGGAATTTCCGTCCATGATTTTCACGATACACCAGCGGCCATGGTGGCAGAGGTGTCCGTGGATAAAAGTGGGCAGGTGAAAGTACATCGTGTGATCTGTGCAGTACATTGCGGAACCGTGATTAACCCCAGGAATGTGGAGGTGCAGATCTCCGGCGCAATAGCCTTCGGATTGACTGCGACGCTAAAGAGCTCAATCACCATAGCAAAAGGACGAGCGGAACAGAGTAATTTTGACGACTTCCCCCTGCTGAAATTAGGTGAAATGCCAAAAGTGGAGGTTCACATCGTCCCCAGCACTGCTGCTCCGACGGGAATCGGAGAAGTGGGTGTGCCGCCGATTGCTCCTGCAATTGCCAATGCAGTATTTGCGGCAACCGGCAAGCGCGTACGCAAATTGCCTATTACGAGCCAAGATATTCAGAAGCTTTGAATTTGGAAACTCCTTATACCATTTCTCAGTTATGCACATAAGATCGCGAAGGCTGGGGTGTCCTGAGCGGAGTGATTATACCAATGTGCGTTCAAATGGGTAACATCTGGCAAATCCGGTCCCGGTATGTCTCCGAAGCGAAGTCAGGCGGTGCCGTTCGTAGCGGAGGAGATTTGCCGGGACCGGCAAATAACAGGTGTCTCAATATTCTCTCTCTGAAAGCACATTGGTATTAGACGGCTTTGCGTCGTTCGGAGCGAAGGATACCTCCAGCCTCCCAGATTACGAAAAGAAAAGCGAATCGGTATTATTCAGCGATTGTCCCGCCTTTCACAATCGTATTTTGACGGATATGATGAAAATTTCACCGGTTGGCGCCATAGTGTGCTGATTTATGTTCACCGTTTTGGGACTCCCCTGATTCCCGAACTGAGTGGAATCGATAACATTGTCGGATACGTAAGCGAGAGCTGGCAATCCGCATATGAAAAACGTCAGGTACTCTTCGATTTTGTCTCGGAGGAATATCAATGAGCATACCGGTAACGGCAGGGCGGAAAGACTGGGAATCAGGGAGACAGGAATACAAGAAACGTGTTGAAAGAGGTAAACCGCTCACGAAGAACGGCAGTACGAAAATTGTGGATTCCGACAACGCTGTCACCCTTCTCGAAGCTATAATACAGCCGGGAGATCGGGTCGCCATCGAGGGTAACAATCAGAAGCAGGCGGACTTTCTGGCAGATTGCCTGTGTCGGGTGGACAAGTCCAAGGTTAACAAGCTGCACATGGTTCAGTCGGTAATATCGAGGCCTTCTCACTGTGAAATTTTCGAGCGAGGGATTGCAGAGAAGGTCGATTTTTCGTTTTCAGGTCCCCAGTCAACGCAGGTGTCTCGACTTCTTCAAGAATCAAAGATGCAAGTAGGTGAAATCCATACATATCTTGAACTCTTTTCACGATACTTCGTGGATCTCACTCCTCGGGTGGCGCTGGTTGTCGCCGCACGGGCAGACCAAGACGGCAATCTCTACACGGGGCCCAATACTGAGGATACTCCGGCGATTGTCGAGGCGACTCATTTCAAGCAGGGCATCGTGATCGCTGAAGTGGAAAGCATAGTCGACAAACTTCCTCGCGTGGACATTCCCGGCGACTGGATAGATTTCATCATTCCGACAGGTAAACCCTGTTACATAGAACCGCTCTTCACCAGAGATCCGTCAAGAATTCGCGACGTGAACGTTCTCATAGGGATGATGGTAATCAAAGGAATTTACAGAGAGTACGGTGTTCGTTCCTTGAACCATGGAATCGGATATGCCACGGCAGCTATCGAACTACTTCTTCCGACTTATGCCCAGCAGCTTGGCTTAAGGGGCAAAATCTGCACCCATTGGACTCTCAATCCGCATCCCACTCTGATTCCGGCCATAGAGTTGGGATTCGTCGATTCTGTCCATTGCTTTGGTTCCGAAGTCGGAATGGAAGAGTATGTTGCCGCTCGACCGGATATCTTCTTTGTTGGACCTGACGGCAATCTCAGATCCAACAGAGCGTTTTCCCAGGCAGCGGGACATTATGCAGTAGATGCTTTTGTCGGAGCAACCCTGCAGATCGATCGATACGGAAACAGCTCGACCGCCGTAGTGAACCGGATAGCCGGGTTCGGTGGGGCTCCGAATATGGGGTGCGACGCTGGCGGGCGGCGGCATTCCAGCGAGGCCTGGGTTAAAATCGGTAAGGAAAGCGCTATGATGCCGAGTCTCATCGGGGATATGCCGAGAGGCCGTAAGCTCGTGGTTCAAATGGTTGAAACCCGCGGTCCCCAGGGTATCCAGTGCCTTGTGGATAAGCTCGATGCATGGGATTTGATGAAACAGGCAGGATTGAAAGTGCCTCCAGTGATGATTTACGGCGATGCGGTCACCCAGATCGTCACGGAAGTCGGGCTGGCACACCTCCACAAATGCGCAAGTCTTCAGGAACGGGAAGCTGCCATCAAGGCAATTGCGGGAGACACCGACCTTGGCAAACAAGCCGATCCGGCTGAAACGGCAGACCTGAGACAAAGGAAGATCGTTCAAACATGCGAAGATCTGGAGATCGATCCGCGTGATGCGAACAGATCGTTGCTCGTGGCCCAGACAATGGATGAACTCGTCGAATGGTCCGGTGGCAGATACAAGGTGCCGGAGCAATTCAGGAAACCGCAAAAAGAATGACCGCCATGCAATAGCCTGAAGCGAAGCCAGTGCCTGAAGGAGATGCCGGTAATTATATTATCTTGCATTCAAGATGCTTACTCCACTGACCTGCGAAGAGAGGTCAGTGCTCATGGATCTACAGATCATCTTGACCGTAAAGTCCATAGTTGTAGCAGTTACCAAAATGAGTGTCCGATTGAAGATTAGGAATATTGGTGGGTGCCGTGCCTCCGTGCCGGCACATTTTCTGCATGATCAATGATATCGCCATAATGCACTGGCAGGGACGCCGGTGCCCACTAGTATTTGTATTGGAGCATGGGGCAAACGACAGAATTTCTTTGGCAATCTCTATAGTCCCGAAGCGGCCTCTCAATCTTTACGAACGAGACGGATCGGCCCCGGTGCCCCCGTCTCGTATCCGCCCCTCGAGAAGTACCTGCAAGTGAATCTGTGGATAGAATATTGTTGTACTTCAGCAAACTGAAAAATCAGAGCCCAATTTCAGTAAATCGTCTTCTTTCTTACGTAAATTTTATAGCAGGAGTGCCAAAACATGGTTTTAAACCATGCAAGATTGTGCTTGACTTATGAGTGAACTCTGGATTAATCTCGTACTAAAATACTGAACCTCTCGTGGCCTATGGAATCCCTCGGAACCAAAATCAGATCATTGCGTAAATCGCAAGGACTGTCCTTAAAACAGCTTGCGGATCGTATTGGTTGTACTGCCTCATATCTGTCTATGGTGGAAAACGATAGATTAGACCCCTCCGTATCCCGCCTCAAAAAAATCGTTGATGCTCTCGGAAAAACTATAGTTGACCTCTTCGGTGAATCTGCTGACGGCGATATAATCGTTCGTAAGGAAAAACGTGCTCGAGTCGCATTTCCGGGCTCGAAAATGCTCATCGAAATACTCGTCTTACAAGCTCCTGATAAGAAAATGGATGCCAGATTAGCAATCGTCGCACCCGGCGGTGGCTCTGAAGGCGATTATTCGCACCCTGGAGAAGAATTCGGCCTGGTTATTAAGGGCAGTCTGGAACTGACTGTTGATAATACAACGTATCAGTTGCGCGAAGGTGACTGTTTTTACTTTCACTCCACCAGGAATCACAGATTCCGAAACGCTGGCGATCAGGAAGCTCAGGTTGTGTGGGTAAACCATCCTCCCAGTTGGTAATGTCAGGACGATTAGCCGGGCATCCATTGGGATAACCGAACAAACGTATGAAAGTGGCACTGAAGTTTTGCGGTGGCTGTGATCCGACGTACGACCGCATTGAGCTTGTTCGACAAGTCAAGGAGATTGCAGCGGATTCGATCCAGTGGCTGACACCCGCTGAATTTGGTTATGAGGCGATTCTGCTGGTATGCGGATGTGAAAAAGCCTGTCCGGCATCGGAAATGGTACATGCCTCTTTGCTGATTGTGACACATCATGAGCCCTCCCCGGACCGTGTGGTGGCTCGACTCTTGGAAAAAGGAAAGAACAATGCAGATCAGGACTAAAGACGATTACGTGAAAAGCCTCAAGGAGCAGGGTCATACAGTCTATTATAACGGAGAACGTGTACAGGACATCACCACACACCCGGCTTTTATCCCTCATATCAATGCGGCATCAAAAACGTACGAGATGGCTCTTGCACCCGAATTTGAAGATCTTGCTACTGCTGTCAGCCATCTGACCGGCGAACGAATCAACAGATTCACCCATATTCATCAAACGGTCGAAGACTTGATCAAGAAGGTGCAACTCTTGCGAGCCATAGCGCACGAAACCGGAAGTTGTTTTCAGCGCTGTGTTGGGTGGGACGCCTTGAATGCAACATACATGACCACTTATGATATCGACGAAAAGTTCGGCACGAGTTATCATACCAGATTTACTGAATATCTTAAAATGATTCAATCCACGAACAAGATGGTTGTGGGTGGTATGACCGACACTAAAGGCGATCGCTCCAAGCCTCCTCACCAACAGGCCGATCCGGATCTGTTCACTCACGTGGTAGAACGCAGAGAAGACGGTATCATCATATCCGGTAACAAGGCGCATCAGACTGGAGCGGCCAATAGCCACGAAATCCTCATCATGCCCACCCAGTTGATGCGGGAGGCTGACAAAGATTATGCGCTCTGCTGCGCAGTGCCTCTGAGCAGTCCTGGAGTACTTCAAATCTTCGGCAGGCAAACGAACGACGAGCGTAAGTTTGGAGGCAGAACGGACGCAGGAAACCCTGACTTCGGTCTCGTGGGCGGCGAAACTCTCATCGTATTCGATAATGTATTCGTTCCGTGGGAAAGAGTGTTCATGTGCGGCGAGCACGAGTTTTCAGGGTTACTCGTAGAGCGTTTTGCCACACTTCATCGTCAGAATTACGGTGGCTGCAAGGGTGGAGTCTCGGACATCATTATCGGTGCAACGGCACTTGCGGCGGAAATGCAGGGCTCTGCCGGGGCGTCTCACGTCAAAGATAAACTCGCTGAGATGATGCACCTTACCGAAACGATTTATTCAGGCTCGATCTCCTGTTCGGCAATGGGTCGGAAAACTCCCAGTGGAGCTTTTTATCCTGATCCGCTCCTTGCCAATTGCACGAAACAGAACGTAACTCGCCACATTTACGAAATCGCTCGCCTGGCACATGACGTTGCCGGCGGAATCCTCGCTACCATGCCGTTTGAAAACGATCTCAAGAGTAAAGAAATCGGGAAATATGTGGAGAAATATCTGGCTGGAGTCCCCGGCGTATCCACAGAGAACCGCATTCGCATTCTCAGACTTATCGAGAATATGACGGGCGGTACGGCGCTGGTGGAATCCATGCACGGTGCAGGGTCACCGCAGACGCAAAAAGTCATGTACGGAAGGCTAAGCAAACTCGACATGAAGAAGAAGATGGCCAAGAAGCTCGCTGGGATCGAGGACGAGCCTTCACAGGTGTAATAATCGCTTGTGTAGCAGCATGATTTCGTGATGAAGGAGATTCCATGAATTCGATTTATCAGCAACGCCCCTGGTTACGCTTGTACCCCGATTGGGTTCCGCACGATATTGATGCTGAGGCAGCCACGGCTATCGGGGATTTCCTGAAAACAGCCAAGCGCATTCCGGAAGCTCCAGCCATATTCTATTTCGATGAAGCGATTTCCTATGGCGACGTGGATGGCTGGTCTGACAGCCTTGCGGCGGCATTCCATGACATGGGGCTCAGGAGTGGAGATCGTATCATTGTGGATCTCCAGAATATTCCGCAATTCCTTATCGGAGCATATGCTGCCTGGAAGATCGGCGCCATTGTGGTTCCGGTGAACCCCATGTACAAGGAAACCGAGCTTGCCTATTTCTGCATGGATTCCGGAGCGAAGATCTTCCTTACTCTCGATGAAATCGCCAGAAACCTGAATCTATCCTTTCTTAATGGCACACGAATTGAAAACATCATAACGACCTCTGCTTTGGACTTCCTGAATCCTGATTCGCCTCTACCCGAGATACTGAAGAGCTGCACAAAGAGTGCTGTTCAGGGATGCCGCGATTTAAGGGAACTCCTTGACGAATACAAAGGGAAACGAGTTGATGTTCACCAATCGACTCCCGATTCGGTCGCATATCTCACCTATACCTCGGGAACCACCGGCCAGCCCAAAGGTGCAATGAATACGCAGGGAAACATTGCCTTCAGTGCCAGGGTTTACAAGATGATGATGCGCATGGACAGCACTGATGTGGTGCTCGGCGTAGCGCCTCTGTTCCATGTTACCGGTGAAGTGGCACATACTGCGGTGGCAGCACTGGTGGGGATTCCGGTTGTCCTTTCTTACAGGTTTGATGCTCGTGAGACACTTCGGCTTATCGAACACTGGAAAGCAACTATGACCGTAGCTTCCATAACCGTGTACATCGCGTGGATGAACACTCCGGAAATCAGACAACGGGATCTTTCCAGTTTCTGTAAAGCGTACAGCGGCGGAGCACCTGTTTCCAGCGCACAGGTGGATCAGTTCCACGCACTGACAGGATGTTATCTGCACAATGTGTATGGTATGACGGAAACCAGTTCACCGTCTCATATTGTGCCACTCGGGACGAAAGCCCCTGTGGACCCGGACACCGGCGCTCTATCTGTGGGGCTCCCGGTTCCCAATGCAGTCTCGAAAATCTGCGATTCCGATGATTGCCTTCATGAGCTTTCACCAAACGAAATTGGCGAAATCGTGAACCGCGGCCCCATGATTATTGCCGGATACTGGCAACGTCCTGAGGAGACAAGCCATGCCATAAAGGAAGGATGGCTCTATACCGGCGATGTGGGCAAGATGGACGAAAACGGGTGGTTTTACGTGGTAGACAGAAAAAAGGATTTGATCATCGCGTCAGGATTCAAGGTGTGGCCTCGAGACGTGGAAGACGTCATCTATCAACATCCCGGAGTAAAGGAAACAGCAGTGATCGGCGTTCCGGATGAATACCGCGGAGAGACGGTCAAAGCGTTCGTGGCATTAAAACCCGGATTTGAGACTTCCGTAACCCCCGAAGAGATAGTCATATTCTGCAAGAGTCGAATGGCGGCATATAAGTATCCACGTGTAGTGGAGTTCGTTCCTGAAATTCCCAAAACCTTAACCGGTAAATTCCTCAGGAGAGCACTGAGAAAGTGATACCGGGGATAAAGTATCCCTCGGTGTGTATAAGTGACGTTGTTGCCGAGCAGTATTGGTGAGCAGCAATCACGGACTCTGAGTTGGGAGCCCACTTCATGACCGAAACTGTCACAAACCGGCAGCGGCTTTATGGCTGTGCGCTGTTATCCGGCACGGCTAATCATAAATGTTCTAGTCTCAAGGGGAGGTAAAAACATGCGCAAGCACAGGTTTCTGGGGATCGTACTGGTGGCCGTGTTGGCTTTCATTCTCGTGCCGTTCGCACAGGCGCAGGAAAAGATTGTTAAGATCGGCTCCCTGTTTCCCATGACGGGACGGGCCGGTTTGTACGGTCTCGACTCCGTGGATGCCGCTGAAATGGCGGTGGAGGAGATCAACGCCAAAGGAGGGGTCGCAGGTTACAAGCTGGAATTCATCAACACCGACAGCAAAGCAAAGCCTGCCGATGCTGTTCGTATTGCAAAACGTTACATCGATGAAGACAAGGTCCACTTCCTGTTCGGAGTCGTAAGCTCTGCAGTGGGACTCGCACTTACCGAGGTCTCCAAACAAAACAAGAAAATATTCATCGGAACCGACCACGCCTCCACCCAGCTTACGGTTGACAAGTTTCAGCCCTATTATTTCCGTGTTTCCAATAACACGTTTCAGTCCATGGCAGCAGGCGCCCTGTATCTCAAAGAGCTTGCCCAGACGAAACCCTGGACGACCATAGCGTATGTCGGTCCTGACTATGCATATGGGCATGACCAGTGGAACGAACTCAAGTACAACCTCGACAGATTCGGTGTGAAATACAAAATCGTCGGAGAATACTGGCCGAAACTGTTCGCTCCGGATTATACACCCTTTATTACTTCAATTATCAAGGATAAACCTGATGTTCTGATATCCGGCTTGTGGGGCGGAGACTCTGTTGCCTTCATCAAACAAGCTACCCCGTACGGGCTTTTTGAGAAGACACTGTTCTGTTCACCGGATGCGGGAGGCAATTACGAGGTCATGAGCGCCACAGGAGCTGAATTGCCTCTTGGGCTGGTCTTGAGCGCCCGACATCACAATAACTGGCCCGATACTGCCGCGAACAAAGAATACGTCCAAAAGTTCTTCAAGAAAACCGGCCGTTATCCCACCTATGCAGCCGAGGGTGCATACGCAGGAATCCTTGCCATCGCCCAGGCGGTAGAAAAAGTCGGAAATCCCGATGATGCCGATAAACTGGTTAAAGCACTCGAAGGAATGAAGATCCAACTCCCTGAAGATCCTGAAGGGTTCACTTCCTACATTGATCCTGCAACACACCAGATCGTTCAGGTGCAAGCAGTCGGGGTCACGGTTGCAAACGACCAGTTCCCACCGGCAAAGCGGATGCTCGGCGAATGGAAAATCTACAAAGCGGAAGACCTGCTGCCGCCCAAAGAATACATCGAGTCGAAACAGAAGAAATAAAGTCCGAACTTAGTTCCAACGGCAGCCGCTCCATTGCGGCTGCTCGGTTCACCACAGGAGACAGGTCGCAATGGACCTCTCATTCTTGGCGGTACAGTTAATCAGCGGGCTGAGTCTGGCCACTCTCCTCTTTCTCGTGGCAAGCGGCCTCACTCTCATATTCGGTGTGGGTAACGTCTTCAACTTTGCTCATGGTTCTTTCTACATGCTTGGCGCTTATTTGGCATATCAGACTATTGCCGCATACAGTGCCAATTTCTGGCTGGCAACGCTAGCGGCAGGAATCGGGGCCGGGGTTGCCGGGATGATTGCGGAGTCTCTCTTTCTTCGGAGGATTTACGGCCGTGCAGAAGAAGGCGGCTTTCAGATACTCCTGACGTATTCATTCATACTTGTTATAGACGATCTCGTAAAAATCATCTGGGGGACCGAGTACAAGACCATTCTGAGACCCGAAGGATTGAGAGGATCGGTAGAGCTTTTCGGGATCACCCTACCCTCTTACAATCTTGCAATCATTGGCATCGGATTCGTACTGGTTGTTGTTGCGTGGTTCATCCTTGGACGAACTCGTCCTGGAAGGATAGCAAGAGCGACTGCATTGGATAGAGAGATGATGAACGCCATGGGCGTGAACGTTCCGCTTACCATGACGCTGGTATTCGGAATTGCCACCATGCTGGGAGGTTTTGCAGGAGCTCTTGCGGCGCCTCTTCGTTCCGTTACTCCGGGGGCAGGAATAGAGGTAATTATCGATTCACTCATTGTAGTGGTTATCGGAGGAATGGGGAATTTCTGGGGCGCATGGTTCGGCGCCTTAATCCTGGGCGAAGTCATTGCGTTTGCGGTGGTTTTTGTTCCCGAATGGGCTTCTGTGGTCAGCTATGTTGTCATGGTGCTCACTCTGATATTCAAGCCTGAGGGCCTCTTCGCTCCTCGAAGTGTGAGAAAGGTGTAGTCCATGGAGATCAGGAACAATTACAAAGAAATCGTCTTCTGGGCTATTCTTTTCGTCATCTTCGGTTCGCTTCCGATAATCGGCTCTTCCAGTTACCATTTGATGCTCGCGAGCCACATTCTGCTTTGGGGATTGTTTGCTGTCGCTTTCAACATGCTCTGGGGCGTAACGGGAATGCTTTCGTTCGGTCAAGCGCTCTACTTCGGACTCGGTGGATATGCTGTCGGTCTGATGGTGCGTCATGTCGGCGACGCCTGGTTTGTTCCCGGTATCGGTCTGGGGTTGATTGCTGCGGCCATCTTGTCGCTCGCCATAGGGCTCTTGATCATCCGGGTGAGCGGTGTTTTCTTCACGGTGCTCACTCTGGCATTCGGGCAATTGGTCTGGCAGATCACGTTCAGATGGTATGAATTCACGGGTGGAGATGACGGAATTCAAGGGATTATCCCACCTGGCATTTTGTCCAACAAAGTGACTTATTACTACGTCACTCTTGTAATAGTGATTGCATCTATTTGGCTTCTCAGACGTATATCGCTCTCGCCTCTGGGTGTGCTCTTACGATGCGTGCGCCAGAACCCAAATAGGGTATCCTTCATCGGTCAGAGTGTCCGTTACTCGCAACTCAGAATCTACATGGTATCATCGGTCTTTTCAGCTCTCGCGGGGAGCCTCATGGCCGGAATCGACAATTCCATTCACACCGATATGCTGTACTGGACCACTTCCGGCGAAGTCATTCTCATGTCCGTCCTGGGGGGAATCGGTCAATTCTTTGGACCGTTAATCGGTACCGCGGTGTTCATAGTAATACAGGAATTTGTCGGTGCCAAAACCGAATACTGGCCTCTCATTATAGGTTTGATCATGATGACCATGGTCCTCTTGTTTCCGAGGGGTTTGGTGGGAGAGTTTCAGGCGTTGAAAACCAGACTGCAGTCCCGAATGGTTGCCGATAGGGGTTAAGCATGGAACCGGTGCTCGTATTGGACCAATTGGATAAATCCTTCGGCGGCTTGACCGTGACGTACAACGTGAGCTTCTCGGTAATGCCGGGCGAAATATCGGCAATCATCGGGCCGAACGGAGCAGGCAAAACGACACTGTTCAATCAGATCACGGGCAACCTTCTTCCCGACAAGGGGAGGATACTCTTCAAGAATGAACAGATAACCGGTCTACGTCCCCAGGAGATTGTTGCTCGCGGCATGGGACGTTCGTTCCAGATCACTTCCATATTTCCGGAAGAATCGGTTCTCGAAAACGTGAGGATCTCCTGTTTATCAAGACGAAAAGAAGTGCTGAATCCCTTCAGGAATGTGGCGAGATTCAAAGAAGCAACCGATCAGGCCTATTTCATCCTTGAAAGCCTGGGGCTGGCGAAACACGCTGAAAGACCGGCTTTCGAGTTGGCTCATGGAGATCAAAAACTCCTGGATATAGGCATCGCTCTCGGCCTGGAACCTCAGCTTCTGCTTCTCGATGAACCTACTGCGGGAATGTCTCCCGACGAAAGACAACTCACACGAGATCTGATCAAGCGATTATGGGAAGAGTTCAATCTCACTTTGATCTTCATCGAGCACGATATGGATATCGTTTTCGGTATAGCCCAGATCGTTCGAGTTTTGCAGTTGGGGAGACTTCTGGCCGAGGGACCGCCTGAGGAGATTCGGAACAATCCCGAGGTCATTACTGCTTACCTTGGGGAGGAAGTCCGATGAGCTACATTCTCGAAGCAGCAGGACTGAACACGTTTTACGGACGCAGCCACATTCTTTTCGATGTGAGCCTTGCAGTATCATCCGGAGAGACTGTTTGTCTCATGGGGCGAAACGGCGCCGGAAAAACCACCACATTCAGGTCACTCATCGGACTCACACCCGTGAAACTCGGCAAAGTAATGATAAAGGGGAAGGATTGCTCCCGTTTGCCCGCGTACAAGCGAGCACGCCTGGGTATTGGCTTTGTTCCGGAAGACCGCCGTATTCTCGGGCCGTTCACTGTTCGGGAGAATCTGGGACTAGGGCGAATCCCCGGGCGCTCAGGGATTTGGAACGAGGAAACCGTCCTTGAACAGTTCCCGCTTCTCGTTCACTTGATGGACCGACTCGGAGGAACTCTCTCGGGTGGCGAACAGCAGCTCCTGACCATTGCTCGAGCCCTCATAAGCAATCCCGATGTGCTGCTGCTCGATGAACCTACCGAAGGTCTGGCCCCGGTTGTGGTGGCGGTCCTGAAAGATCTCGTGCTGAATCTCAAAAAAGCCGGTATCACCATTCTGCTTTCGGAACAGAATATCAGGTTTGCAACGAGCGTTTCGGATCGCGCGGTGGTCATCGACAAGGGACATGTCGTGTTCACCGGTACCATGGAAGAATTCAAGAGGGAAGAATCGGTTCAGAAGAAGTATCTCGCCGTTTAGAAATATTAAAAAGGAGCCATACGTATGAGCCTTGTCAGAATGTTCCAGACCACCCCGCGTATTGTTATGGGCCCCGGATCGTTACAGCGATTGGGAGATGAAGCGAAACGAATTGGTGCGACCAAAGTCATGATGATCACCGATCGCGGCATCGTACAATGCGGGATCGCTGAGAAGGCAATTCAGGCGCTCGAATCAGCCGGACTCTCGGTGGTTTCTTTCGACGGCGTTGAAGCCGATCCTCGCTATGAGATCGCTGTACAAGCAGCGGATCGGGTCAAGAGCAGTCAGGCTGATTTCATCGTAGGCATAGGCGGAGGATCTTCTCTGGATATAGCAAAAGTGGCATCGATTCTGACCACCAGTTCTGACCCGGTCAACTCCTATTTCGGGATCGATCTCGTTCCCCGGAAAGGACTGCCGATAATCCTGGTTCCGACTACAGCAGGTACGGGAAGCGAAGTGACTCCCATTGCGATCCTCTCAGACGAAGGCGAGAAGCTGAAAAAAGGTATTGTCAGCCCGTACCTTTTGCCCGACGTAGCAATTCTGGACCCGGAACTTACGCTTGGTCTTCCTGCCGCTGTTACGGCTGCAACCGGGATGGATGCACTTATTCATGCGGTGGAGGCATACACCTCCAGGAATGCTATGTGGTTGACGGACATGCTGGCAATGGAAGCAATGCGGTTGATCGCCAGGAGTATTCGCACAGCATTTGCCAATGGAGCGGATGTAGAAGCGAGATCCAGGATGCTTGAAGGCAGCCTCTTGGCAGGCATTGCTTTTGCCAATGCAGGAGTTACCGCTGTTCATGCTTTTGCCTATCCCATAGGCGCTGAATTCCATATACCTCATGGTGTCGCTAACAGCATGATGCTTGCTCCTGTCATGGAATTCAATATGCTGGGTAACCTGCCTAAATTTGCACGTATGGCCGAACTCTTCGGTGAAAACACAACCGGTTTGAGCAATCGCGATGCGGCTATGAAGTCGGTTGATTTTCTCAAGACACTGGCTGAGGACCTGAAGGTCCCTTCCCGGCTCAGTGAATACGGAATTCAGGACAAGGATATCCCGGGACTCGCTCAAGGGGTGATGAAGGTCACTCGTTTGCTGGCCAACAATCCCCGTGAACTGACGCTCAAAGATGCAGAAGAAATATACCGAAAAGTGCTCTAAGCGGAGGAATGAGATGATGACGAATCAGGAACTCTTTGACATCAGCGGCCGGGTGGCGCTTGTCACCGGGGCGTCAAAGGGTCTGGGAAAATCCATGGCTCTGGCCTTAGCGCGAGCTGGTGCAGATATTGCTCTTTTTGCCCGCGATGTGGACGGCCTCAAATCCGTGAAGTCCGAAATAGAGAGTCTGGGCAGGAAAGCGGAATTCTTCAGCGTGGACGTGTTGAATAAGACTAACATTGATGAAGCTATCGAACAGACCTTAAACGTCTTCGGTCGCGTAGATATTCTGGTGAACAACGCCGGTGTCAACGTGAGAAAACCCGTGCTGGAACTTTCTCCGGATGAATGGGATCTGGTAGTCGATACCAACCTGAAGGGTTATCTTCTCATGGCCCAGAGTGTGGTGCCTCACATGCTTTCCCGGGGCAGTGGCAAAATCATCAACATGGCATCTATTCTCGGGACTGTCGCTCTTCCCATGCAGGTGGCGTACGCTTCCAGCAAGGGAGGTGTGATTCAGATGACCAAGGTGATGGCTTTGGAGTGGGCAAAGCAGGGACTGCAGGTCAATGCCATCGGCCCGACTTATTTTGAAACTCCTCTGGTGGCGCAATTGAGAAACGATCCGGAGCGCTACAACTTCATTGTCGAACGTACACCGATGGGACGCTGGGGACAACCCGACGAACTTGCCGGGGTAGTCGTTTTTCTTGCATCAAAAGCTTCCGATTTCGTGACGGGGCAGACGATCTTCATAGATGGAGGCTGGACTGCCTGGTAGCTGGCCCTTCACACGACTCGG